>NZ_JBFUCQ010000005.1:0-357793 GCF_056405135.1 Devosia sp. P1_H9 | reverse complement strand
ATGCGTTCTCTCAACGACTAGAACAACAAAACCCCGCCCGCGAAAGCCGGCGGGGTTTTGCTTTGTCAGCTAGCCACCAAGCTGTTCCAGCCGGCACTGCTCCGCACGCTTGTCCGGACGCCACCGCAACAGCCGCGTCCCGTGACGAAGCCGCTCCCCGCTCACGTGGTCGTACGAAACCTCAACTACAAGCTCGGGCCGCAACGCTTCATAGTGCTCCGTCCGCGCCGTCGACCAGCGGCTCGGGCCGCCAGGTGAACGCCCCGTGAAACCAACGCCGCCGCGCAGCGCCTCGAGCCGATCCGTCAGTTGCCGCTTATCCTCCGCAGCCAAGGCCGAGGTGAAACCGACATGGTTCAGCTTGCCGGCGTCATCGTAGAGCCCAAGCAGGAGCGAACCGACCAGCTTGCTGCCGGTGCCGTAGCGGAAGCCACCGACCACGCAGTCGGCGGTGCGGATGCGCTTGATCTTCAGCATATCCCGCTCGCCGGCGGCATAGGGGGCGTCGAGGCGCTTGGCGATCACCCCGTCGACGTCGCCGCCGGAGACGGAAAGCCAGCGTTCAGCTTCCTCCCGATCCGTGGTCCTGGGCGAAAGCTTGATGCCCTGCTGCTCAACGCCGGCGAAGAAGCTCTCGAGAGCCTGACGGCGGTCCGTCAGCGGCAGCGAGGCAAGCGGCTTTGCGCCCGGCGCCAGCAGCAGATCGAAGAGGACGTAGACGGCGGGATGTTCGGTAGCGAGCTTCTGGACGCGGCTGGCCGCGGGATGAAGCCGCATCTGCAGGGCATCGAAACTCAGCTGGCCGTCCACGGGGATGGTCAGTTCGCCATCAAGCACGAAGTCATCCACCGGTAGCCCTTCGAGCAGCGCCACTATGTCGGGAAAGTACCGGCCCAGCGGCTTGCCAGACTTGGCGAACAAGGCGACGGCGCCACCCTGTTTGACTGCGATGCATCGAAAACCGTCCCATTTGGGCTCGAATTGCCAACCCGCATCGCTGGGCAGTTCATCCACCGCGCGCGCCTCCATCGGCGCAAGCGGGATCTCAGCAGGTGCGTTGCCGGTAGCGGACATCTCGCTCTCCTTCGCCTCCCAAAGCTAACCGACGATCCGCCAGCTGTCTCGGGTCCTCCCGGGGGAGTTCGCCCCTGCCCATCCGGGCAGTACGAAGTTACCTCACAGTTCGTTGAACGCGGGGGCGGTCTGTCCCATATCTGTAGCTCGCAGCTTCGGGGGAGCGAGCATGCCGGACGCAGTCATTTCCATTGCCGACCTGTCGAAGACTTATGCGACGGGCTTCGAGGCGCTAAAGTCGGTCAGCCTCGAAATCGAGCGCGGCGAGATCCTGGCGCTGCTCGGGCCGAACGGGGCGGGCAAGACCACGCTCATTTCCATCGTCTGCGGCATCGTCACGCCGACCGCCGGCACGGTGACGGTCGGCGGCCACGATATCGTCCGCGACTATCGCGAGAGCCGAAAGATGATCGGTCTCGTGCCGCAGGAGCTCACCACGGACGCCTTCGAGACGGTTTGGGCCACGGTCAGCCACTCGCGCGGGCTGTTCGGCAAGAAGCCGAACCCGGCGCACGTCGAAAAGGTGCTGCGCGACCTCAGCCTGTGGGACAAGAAGGACAGCAAGATCATGCAGTTGTCCGGCGGCATGAAGCGCCGGGTGATGATCGCCAAGGCGCTGAGCCACGAGCCTGAGGTGCTGTTCCTCGACGAGCCGACCGCCGGCGTCGACGTCGAGTTGCGCAAGGACATGTGGGCGATGATCCGCCGGCTGCGGGCCGCCGGCACCACCATTATCCTCACCACGCATTACATCGCCGAGGCCGAGGAGATGGCCGACCGCATCGGCATCATCCAGCATGGCGAGCTGGTGCTGGTCGAGGAGAAGGCCGAGCTGATGCGCAAGCTCGGCAAGAAGCAGCTGACCCTGACGCTGCAGGAGAAGCTCGACGCTCTGCCGGAGGCGCTGAAGCCCTATGCGCTCGAGCTCGCCGCCGACGGCGAGAGCCTCGTCTACACCTATGACGCGCAGGGCGAGCGGAGCGGCATCAGCGGGCTTCTTGCCGATCTCGGCAGCTCCGGGGTGCGGTTCCGAGACCTGCAGACGCGGGAGAGTTCGCTCGAAGACATCTTCGTCAGCCTGGTGAGGGACGCGTCATGAATTTCGAGGCGATCAAGGCCATCTACAAGTTCGAGATGGCGCGCACCTTCCGCACGCCGCTGCAGTCGCTGATCTCGCCTGTGATCTCGACCTCGCTCTATTTCGTGGTGTTCGGCGCCGCCATCGGCTCGCGCATCACCGAGATCGAGGGGGTGAGCTACGGCGCGTTTATCCTGCCGGGCCTGATCATGCTGATGATCCTGACCCAGTCGGTGGCCAACGGCTCCTTCGGCATCTACTTCCCAAAATTCCTCGGCACCATCTACGAGCTGCTCTCGGCGCCGGTGTCGTCGTTCGAAACGGTGGTCGGCTATGTCGGCGCGGCGGCCACCAAGTCGATCATCCTCGGCGTCTTGGTGCTGGCGACGGCCTGGTTCTTCGTGCCGATCCGCATCGATCACCCGTTCTGGATGATCGCCTTCCTGGTGCTCACCGCCGTCACCTTCAGCCTTGTCGGCTTCATCATCGGCATCTGGGCCAAGGGGATGGAGCAGCTGCAGACGGTGCCGCTGCTGATCATCACACCGCTGACCTTCCTCGGCGGCACCTTCTATTCGCTGAGCGTCCTGCCGCCGTTCTGGCAGGCGGTGTCGCTGTTCAATCCGGTGGTCTACCTGATCAGTGGCTTCCGCTGGGCCTTCTACGGCATCGCCGACGTCGACATTTCCGTCAGCGTCGCGGCGACGCTCGGCTTCCTCGCCATCTGCCTTGCCATCGTCAGCTGGATGTTCCGCACCGGGTATCGGCTGAAGTCGTAGCGCGGCTTTCATTGCCGGTTCATCGCCGGAGGATTAGCCTCGCGAGCGGAGGTCGATCATGCGCACCATCTGTCTCGCCCTGAGCCTGGTTCTCGTATCCGGTCCGGCTTTCGCCGCCGGGGCGCAGAACGATGAGATGCTGTTCGGCCGCGATCCGGAGAAGGATCGGGTGTTCGCCTGCTTCTCCCGCCAGTACGACGCCAAGCACCTGAGCCAGCACGACGCGCAGAACGTCACCGCGATGACGCTGCTGGTCGACAGCACCGAGGATGCCGATTACGGGCGGCAGTACGTGCTGTCGATAGGGGTCAACTTCCGCGGCGTCGACGAGCAGTTCCAGGTGTCCGGCTCGTGCGGGCTCGACGAAGAGGGCAACAAGCTGCTCGGCTGCGGCATCGACTGCGATGGTGGCCAGATCGACGTGAAGCTGCGCGACAAGGACTCGATTGCCGTCGAGATTCCCTATGGCGCCCGCACCTGGGATCCGGAATCGGAAGACGAGCCGCCGGCCGAGGCGGCCTTCGGCACCGACGACAAGGTGTTCTGGCTCTATCGGACCGATCTCAAGAATTGCCTGCCGCTGGAGTACGATGATGCCGGCAAATCCCTCCTCGCTGCCCAATGAGCCGGTCAGCCGGCGCGGCCTCGTTGCGCGCCTCGTCGCCGCGGCTGCTGCAGGCGCCGCGGTATTCAACGGCGAAGCGCGGGCGGCCGCTCCGAGCGTGCCGCGTGTCGCCTATCACCTCAGCGACATGGACAAGGTGGCGTTCGTCCTCGGCAATATCGCCAACCACATCGAGGGGATGGGCGGGCCGGACAAGGTGAGCATCGTGCTCGTGGTGCACGGACCGGCGCTCAACGCGTTCCGGCAGTCCACGGCAAATCCCGATCTCACCCGCAAGCTCTCGAAAGCCGCCGGGCAGGGCGTGGGGCTCGAGGCCTGCGGCAATACACTCGAAGCGCAGAAGCTGGAGCTTTCCGACCTGTTGCCGGGCTTTGTCCGTGTCGATCAGGGCGGCGTTACCCGCCTCGCACAGCTGCAGGCCGAGGGCTATGCCTATCTGAGGCCCTGATCGCTAGAACTGGTCACAAAATCTTCAGGTTCCTCCGCCATCAGGACGGCACGACTCCGGAACTGACCAGGCCCCCGAATGACCAGGATTTTCAGCACCGCCCTGCGGTTCGCCCTCGCTTTGTCGCTGCTTGTCGCCTCGGTGCTGCCGACGCTGGCGCAGGTGACGATCTTTTCGCCCTTCAACATCGCCGAGGCGATGGATCAGGGCGTGAAGAAGGTCGCCGATGTTCCCTATGCCGACGGGCAGCGGAAGAAACTCGACATCTACGTGCCGGACAAGATCGAAGGCACCGCGCCGGTGGTGATGTTCATCTATGGCGGCAGCTGGCGGGCCGGCGACAAGTTCGAATACGAGTTCGCCGGACGGGCGCTGGCTGCGGCGGGCTTCGTCACCGTCATCGCCGACTACCGGCTGTGGCCGGAAGTGAAGTACCCGGAATTCCTCGAGGACAATGCGCAGGCGATGCGCTGGATCCAGGACAACATCGCTCTCTATGACGGCGATCCGAAGCGCTTCTTTCTCGCCGGTCACTCGGCCGGAGCCTACAATGCGGTGATGCTCGGGCTCGATTCCTCATTCCGCCGTGAGTACGACGTGACCATGCCGATCCGGGCCATTGCCGGCATTTCCGGGCCGTACAATTTCTACCCATTCGAGTATGACCAGGTGCGCGACACCTTTGGCCCGGCGCCGAGCGCCGAGGGCACCCAGCCGGTGAACCTCGTCACCGCCGACGCACCGCCGATGCTGCTCGCCAGCGGCACCAGCGACCCGATCGTCCGAGTGCAGAATTCCGAGGCGCTGGCCAAGAAGCTGCGCGACCAAGGTGTCTGGGTCAGCGAGAAATACTACCAGGGCTTCGGCCATCTCGAGCCGGTCATCGCGCTCGGCGCCATGATGCGGTTCCGCATGCCGGTGCTGAACGACGTGGTCGAGTTCTTCCAGACCTTTGGCGCCTTCCCATCCGGTACGCCGCGTCCGGTGTTCACGCCCGATCCGCCGGAGACCGAGATGACCGAGGTCATCAAGAAGATGGATGACGTGCTGGCGCCAATCGATGGCGGCCGACGCAACGAGTAGTCACGCTTGGCGCGTCAGACGTTGACGCTCTGCATCCGCGCGGCAAACGCCTCGCCGAAGGCCGACATGCCGTCGGCGATGATGCGGCCCACCGCATAGGCCGCGACGGCGTAGAACTTCTGCGCCGCCGGGGTGCGGAGGAAAGCGATGTAGGTGTCGAGGTCGGCGTCGCTGAGGTCGCGATAGGCGTAGGCCATCATCGCCCGCTGGGTGCGGCCGACATCGGCAAGCAGGCCCGGCATCATCGCCTCGACCTGCGTGTCGATCTCCTGCCACGGCACCGCGATATCGCCCTGCTGGTGCGACACCGAAAGCCCGAGCAGCAGCGCCCGCACCGACTGGCCGACCATCGCAGCCGAGATTTCGGCCGAGACCAGCTCCATCAGCGCGTCGATCTGGGTCTGCCGGATCACCGAGGCGGCGGCCACCAGCTGCTGCCCTTTGGCAATCGCCGCGACCTGCGCCGCCGGCTCCAGCAGCGCCGCCGAGCGCTCCAGCGTCGTCATGCGCTGGCCGAACTCGGAGTGGAAGAACTCTCCCAGCACCGACTGCTCGTCGGCGGAGAATTTGCCCTCGAGCGCCTTGGCCAGGCGGCGATGCAGGTCGCCGGCGTCGAACACCGCATTCGCCGTCGCTTCCCAGTGCTTGAGGAAAATCTCGTCGCTGGAGATCTCTTCGGTCCGCGCCGAGGCGGCAATGGCAGCGCCGAACTGGGTGAACACGACATCGAGCGCGGTGGCGCGCATCAGCTCGGCCACGGCAAGTTGCTGGCTTTGCGCCTGGACGGGAGCGGCGACGGCGAAGGGCGCAGCGATCGGCGCCAACAGCAGGGCCACCATCGCGAGCGATCGGATCAGCATCTCACGGCCCCTCCTTGATGCTGCCAGCCTAGCGCAGCGGTGCCGTTATCGCCAAGGCGGCGCACGATTTCCGCACAGAACTTGCCCCGGCGCGCGCCGCCGCTGCTAAACTCCAGCACAAACAATGGAGTGCTTGCCATGCAGTACACGCGCCTGGGCCATAGCGGCCTCGAAGTCAGCCGGATTTGCCTGGGCTGCATGTCGTTCGGCAACCCCAAGCAGGGCTCGCACGAGTGGACGCTCGACGAGGCGCAAAGCCGTCCGATCCTGCGTGCGGCGTGGGAGGCCGGGATCAATTTCTACGATACGGCCAATGTCTATTCACTCGGTTCGAGCGAGGAGATCGTGGGCAAGGTGCTGCTCGAACTGGCGCCGCGCGACGAGCTGGTGATCGCCACCAAGGTGCATGGCGAGATGCGCAAGGGGCCGAACGGCCATGGCCTCAGCCGCAAGGCGATCATGGCCGAGATCGACAACTCACTGCGCCGGCTCTGCACCGACTACGTCGATCTCTACCAGATCCACCGGTTCGATCCGGCAACGCCGATTGAGGAGACGCTGGAAGCACTTAACGACGTGGTGCGAGCCGGGAAGGCCCGCTATATCGGGGCTTCGTCGATGGCGGCGTGGCAGTTTTTGAAGATGCTGATGACGTCGGACCAGCATGGCTGGGCCCGGTTCGTTTCAATGCAGGACCAGCTCAACCTGATCGAGCGGGAGGAGGAGCGGGAGATGCTGCCGCTTTGCATCGACCAGGGGATCGGGGTTATCCCGTGGTCTCCCTTGGCGCGCGGGCGGTTGGCGCGGCCGTGGGGGGAGAGCACGGAGCGGATGGAGACCGACATCTACGGTAAGACCTTGTATTTGCGGGACGAAGCGGCGAACCAGGCGATCAACGCGGTGGTTGGTGGGATCGCCAAAGCGCGCGGGGTGAAGATGGCGCAAGTGGCGCTCGCCTGGGTGCTGCAAAAACAACCGGTTAGCGCCCCAATCGTCGGGGTGACCAAGCTTTCGCAGCTCGAAGATGCGGTGGCGGCGCTCGATGTGGGGCTCAGTGCCGACGAGGTGGCGCGGCTCGAGGCGCCGTATCACTCGACGGGAGCGCAGAGCTTCCGCTAGGTTGCGTCGGGGTAGAAGAGCAGGGTTTGGTCGTGACAAAGCACAGCAAAAGTCTGTCCGTAGGCCATGAACTTCTGCCAGTGGTCGTCGGTCTGGCTGCGATCCTGCTGCCGGCGAGTGTGTTGGCGAAGGATGTGGCGACCGCATCGATCTGTGGCATGGCGGCGGCGTCCCAGTTTGAAGCCGGCTACGCGGGGTTCGGACGCGAGCTCAGCCAGATCGATACCGCCATCGCTATTCCGGCTTGCGAGGAAGCAGTGAAGGCGACGCCGGATGCGATCGCCAACAAGGCATGGCTGGCGCGAGCGCTGTTGGCCAATGGCGAGACCGACGCGGCGCTGCCGCTGCTCGAGGAGGCGGTTGCCGCCGACAGTCCGCTGGCGCGGCAGCTGTTGGGCGATGTGCTGTTCGGCGATCTGGGCGATGGCAGCAGGGACGACTATGCGCGCGCCGTGGAAGTGACACGGCCGGCGGCGGAGGCAGGGTTCGCGCCGGCGCAGCTCAGCCTCGGCTATGCCTATGACCTCGGGCGCGGGATCGACGAGGACGATGTGCTGGCCGCCGACTGGTACAAGCGTGCCGCCGATCAGGGCGAGCCGCGGGCCGCGGGCAATCTCGGCTACCTCTATCACGGCGGCTCGGGCGTTCCGCTCGACTATGAGCAGGCGAAACACTGGTACGAGATCGCCGCCGCGAAGAACGACGTCATCGGCATCTATGGCCTCGGGCAGCTCTATGAGTTCGGGCAGGGGGTGGAGATCGACTACGTCAAGGCGGCCGAGCAGTTCCGGCTCGGCTCCGACCTGGGCGATTCCTACGCGCAGAACGACTTGGGCTACCTCTACGATTCCGGGCTCGGGGTTACCGAGGACGCGGCCGAGGCGGCGCGCTACTACCAGATGGCAGCCGACCAGGGCTATCCGCTGGCCAGCGCCAACCTGGCGCAGCTCTACAGCACCGGTCGCGGCGTCGAGCGGGATTTCGACCGCGCCTTCGGGCTCTATTCGTTCGCTCACGACCAGGGCGAAATCGGCGGCACGGTGGGCCTGGCGCAAGCTTACCTCTACGGCGAGGGCGTTCCGCTCGATTACGCGCAGGCGCTGATCTACGCCGCGCAGGCGGCCGAGGCCGGCGCAAGCTACGGGCAGACGACGCTTGGCAGCATCTATGCCGACGGGCTCGGCGTGCCGCGCGATTTCGCGCGCGCCATCGAGCTGTTCGACCAGGCGGCGGCGCAGGGCAACAGCTATGGCGAGAGCCGGGCCGCGGAAGTGCGGGCAGAGCAGGCCTGCGGGCTGATCGCGGCGTCGCCCTACGAAGCCGGCTTCGAGAGTACCGGCAAGCCGATCGAGCAGATCGATGCCGAGACCGCGGTCACCACCTGCGACAAGGCGATTGGTCTCGATGGCAACTCGCTCGAGAACAAGGCCTGGTACGCACGGGCGCTGATAGCAGCCGGCCGGCAGTCGGAAGCAGCGCCACTGCTCGAGGCGGCGACCCTGGGCGACTGGACGCCGGGCATGGTGCTGCTCGCCGATCTGCTGCTGTGGGGGCACGGGGTGGACGAGGATCCGGCCCGGGCCGTGGCGCTCTATCGGACTGGGGCAGCGCGCTACTTTCCGCCGGCCGAGTTCGGGCTGGGCGTCGCCTACCAGAACGGGCGCGGTGTTCCGGTCGATGCGACGCTTGCCGCGAAGTGGTATCGGGCCGCTGCCAAGCATGACATGCAGGCGGCAACCGACCGGTTGGCCGATCTGCAGCGGGGCCAGACAGAGCCGCAATATGGCACTGGTCGCGCTGGGCCGAAGAGCTAGCGCCCTCCTAGAGGCCAAGGGCCGTCGCCGCGGGGCGGATGAGGGTCTCTCTCCTCCCCCGCCACGGGAGGATCACTGCGCGGGCGGTGCTACACCGGCTCGCGGATGACCGAGGGGGCTGAGCGCTTTTCCTTGCCGTGGATGACGGCTTCGATGTTGTTGCCGTCGGGGTCGAAGACGAAGGCGGCGTAGTAGCCGGGGTGGTATCTGCGCTCGCCCGGGCCACCATTGTCGGTTCCGCCGGCCTCCAGCGCGGCTTCGTAGAACCGCTTCACCATCGCTTCGTCGCGCGCCTGGAAGGCGAGGTGGACTTTGGAGATGTGCTGCCCGGGGCCGGGCTGGCTGATGTAGAGCTCGTCGGCCTGGAAGGCGTAGGACGAGCGGTTGCCGGGCGGCAGTTCGAGGGCTTCGAGCACGGCGGAATAGAAGGTCGCCGCCTTGTCGAGGTCGGCGACGTTGATGTGCACGTGATCGATCAAGCGTCCGGCGTGGAACTGCATTCAGGCCTCCTTACTCACTGAGGCGCGAAAGTGAACATAACGAGAACGACGTGTCAATCACGGGCCAATGAAAAGCCGGCCGCCTGGTGGGACGGCCGGCTCGAAAATGTCAGCGACAGAAGCCTTACTCGGCCTTGTCGGCGCTGTCGGAATTGAGCTGGCCGTACTTCTCGACGCCGATCGAGTTGAGCAGCTGCAGTTGGCTCTCGAGGAAGTCGATGTGGCCTTCCTCGTCGGCGAGCAGCTCTTCAAACAGGTTCTTCGACACGTAGTCGCCCAACGACTCGCAGAGCTCGCGCGAGGCCTTGTAGGCCTTGCGGGCGTCATACTCGCCGGCGAGATCGCACTCGAGCACTTCCTTGATGGTCTGGCCGATGCGGAGCGGCGCGACGCGCTGCAGGTTGGGGTGGCCTTCGAGGAAGATGATGCGCTCGATCAGCTTGTCGGCGTGGTGCATCTCTTCGATGGACTCGGCACGTTCCTTGGCAGCGAGCTTGGTGTAGCCCCAGTCGGACAAGATGCGAAAGTGCACCCAATACTGGTTCACGGCCCCGAGTTCGAGGAACAGAGCCTCGTTAAGCCGCTCGATGACCTGTGCTTCGCCTTTCATTCCGACCTCCTTGGCGCTTGCGACGCATGGCCGAAAGCCGCGCGTGCACAGGAGGTGCCTCGGCGGATTTTTCGGCCAATTGGAGGTGGTACTCTTCCGTTACCGTGATGATAATGTCCACCACATTCGGAACGCAGCCGGCGCATTTGCAGCGCTTCTGGAGCTCCCGATAAACCATTGCCGGAACGATGATCTGCCAGGGATCCTCACGCAACAGCCCGATGATGATCTGCTTGATCTCCCTGTCGGTGATCACGTTGCACTGGCAGACAAGCATGGGCAGAAAGGGCGTCGGCTGTGAGGGTCGGGCGGCATAGAGCGCCGCTGAAACCTGATTGTCAATGTCAGATAATGCCGCAGCGTGAATCACGAAACCATCGCCGTCCCCGTGCGTATCTGTTCGGGCACTCGTAGGGTCTTTTGCATGTCGTTCTCTCTCGTCGGCCTCCTCAACTTCGCCAGCCCGAAGGATCGCCGGTCGCGCCGTCTCGCCGCCGGTCTTGCCTATGGTGACAGGCCCAAGCAGCGGCTCGATATCTATGGGCCGGTAGCTGCCGCAGGACCGGTGCCGGTGGTGGTGTTCATATACGGGGGCGCCTGGAACGAGGGTGACCGGCGCGATTTCGCCTTCGCCGCCCGATGGCTTGCAGCGCTCGGCTATCTGGTGGTGGTGCCGGACTATCGGGTGCTGCCGGAGGTGGAGTATCCGGTGTTTCTCGAGGACTGCGCGGTAGCAGTGCGCTGGACGCTCGAACACGCGGCCGAATTCGGCGGGGATGAGAAGCGGCTGGCGCTGCTGGGGCACTCGGCCGGTGCGTACAACGCCGTGATGCTGGCGCTGGAGCCGGCCTATGGGGTGGCCGCCGCGATCCGCTCGGTGGTCGGACTGTCCGGTCCCTATGACTTCCACCCGTTCGACGTGCCGATCGCCATTCGCACCTTCAGCGGGGCTGCCGATCAGTTGAAGACGCAGCCGGTGAACCTCGTCACCGGGGTAGCGCCGCCGATGTTCCTGGGTAGCGCCGACGGCGACACAGTGGTGGGTCCGCACAATACGGTGGCGCTGGCGCGGCGGCTGCGCGAGCACGGCGTGATGGTGGTGGAGCGGCACTATCCGCGCTTTACCCATCCTTCGACTCTGCTGGAACTGGGGAGCCTCCTCACCCGCCGGTCGAGCCTCGCCGGAGAGGTCGCAGGTTTCCTGGAGCGCACATTGCGGCTGGCGCGACGGGGCGGCGGCGCTATGATCGGAGCGGACGAGCAGGGAGTGACGCGATGAGTGGGCTTCGACAGACGCTGATGGGCGGCGCCGTGCTGGCGCTCGGGCTCGGCACGGCCCCAGCATTCGCCACGGAACTGTTCGACGCCTGTGCTGCCAAGGCGGCGAGCCAGTACGAGACGGGCTATGCCGAAACGGGGATGGACAGCAGCGCCATCGATACGGCGGCAGCGATCGAAGCCTGTACCGCCGCGCTGGCCGAAGCTCCGGAATCGGCGCCGCTGAAGGCCTGGCTCGGCCGGGCCTATGACGCATCCGGCGACTCCGCACAGGCCGTGACCTATCTCGAGCCGGCGGCAACTGCGGGCAATCCGCTGGCCCAGACCTTGTTCGGCGATATACTGATCGTCGGGCAGGGGATCGAGCAGGACATGACCCGCGGCGCCGAGCTGTTGAAGCTTGCAGCCGATGCCGGTTTTGCGCCGGCCGAGGACAGCCTCGGGCTCTCCTATGATTACGGCGAGGGCGTCGCGCAGGACTATGCCGAGGCGGCGCGCTGGTATCGCCGCGCCGCCGAGCAGGGCTTGCCGCGCGCCATGGCCAACCTGGGCTCGATGTATGCCGACGGGCTGGGGCTCGATCGCGACCTGGTCGCCGCTTCCGCCTGGTATCAGCGGGCTGCCGATCGCGGCGATGCCCGCGCGCAGTTCAATCTGGGCAAGCTCCAGGAGACCGGTGCGCTGGGTGAGGCGGATTACGAGCGGGCGGTAGCGCTCTACCAGGCTTCGGCCGACCAGAACTACGCCCTGGCCATCAATGCGCTGGGCTATCTCAAGCAGAATGGCTATGGCACCAAGCCCGACCTCGAGGGCGCAGTGGCGCTGTACCAGCGGGCGGCCGACCAGGGGATCGCGCAGGCGCAGTTCAACCTGGCGCTGCTCTATGAAGACGGCGTGGGCGTAGCGCAGGATGCCGCCCTGGCGCGGCAGTACTACCGCCAGGCCGCGCAGAACGGCAACGCGGACGCGGCGGCCAACCTGGGGCTGATGTATCTCGATGGCCATGGTGGCGTGCTCGACTACGGCAAGGCGCTGAGCTTCACGCAACAGGCGGCCGACCAGTACAACCCGGTGGGGCTCAACAATCTCGGCCATCTCTACGAGAATGGGCTCGGGGTGACGCTGGACACCACGAGGGCGCTGGAGCTCTACCAGCAGGCGGCCGAACTCGGGTATCAGCCGGGGGCGGACAATCACCGGCGCCTGGAAGCGGCGCTACAGGCGCCGACCGAGACGCCGACGGTGAAGACCTATCCCAAGAGCAAGATCGACAACTAGCCAAGGCTGCCTAGCCGTTCTTCCCCGCTCGTTGAGAGTGGGTCCAACTGGGTTGCCCTGAGCCGTTGCGGCAAAGGGAGCGCTCGTGCAGTGTCCGTGCTGCATCACGCTGGAGTCGGTTGTTGTTCCCCTGGATATCAGACGTCTTGTCGCCGGCGATCGGTGTGTTTCGGTTGCTCCGGTCGGACATGCTGCTGATCGCCTCCGGGGCGTGCCTGGCATTCTTCATTACGGTGCTGGGCATTCCGCGCGTTGCGCACCTCTTGCCAAAGGACCGCGGCCGCGCGTTTGCGGTCGACGCCGACAAGAGTGTCGGCAAGCCCATGGGGGCCGGCCTGTTCTTCGTCGCAGTGTTCGCGCTCGCGGTGTTCCTGTTCGTTCCGTGGCGGCTCGATGTGCTGCTGTTCGTCGGCGTCATGCTGCTCGCCTCGGTCATCGGGCTGGTGGACGACGCCACAGGCGGCCTGTCGGAATACCGGCTGGCCTTTCTCGATCTGCTGGTTGCCGGGCTATCGGCGTGGCTGCTGCTGAACGCAGAGGGGTCCCTGGCGCTCTGGCTGCCCCTCATCAGCGGGTCCTTCGTGCTGCCGCCGTTTGCAGTCTTCCTGATTTTCACGGGGACGATCTGGATATCGATCAACGCGACGAACTGCAGCGACGGCGTCGACGGCCTGTCAGGCAGCCTGAGCGTGGTCTCCCTCGTGTTCCTGGCGTTCCTCCTCTACGGCGTGGTCGGGGACAAGGCGACCGCTGAATACCTGCTGATCCCGTTCGATCCGCGCGCCGGCCTGTGGGCGAGCCTCGCCTTCATCATGGTGGGGTGCGTTGCCGGTTACCTCTGGCACAACGCCCCGCCGAGCAGCGTGCTGATGGGGGATGCGGGGTCACGCCCACTGGGCCTGCTGATCGGCGTCCTGGTCTGTGCGAGCCACAATGTGCTGCTCATCGTGGTCGTCGGGTTCGTCATCCTTGCCAACGGTTCGACCGGTATCGCCAAGGTCGCGCTGAAGCGGTTCTTCAAGGTGCTGGTGTTTGGGCGCGTGCGGTTTCCGCTGCACGATCATTTTCGCAAGGAGGTCGGCTGGACCGGGTCGCAGGTGCTGGTGCGCTTCGTCATCGCCCACCTGATCGTCTCGGCGATCCTCTACGCTGTGTTGCTCAAGGTGCGCTAGCGCGGTCGGCTCGTCAGCTGTGTTCCTTCTCGCGCCGGCTCGCCAGCACGGCGATGGACGCCGCGACGCGGTGGGCGGTGGAGAAGAACTCGCGGTGGATGAGGAAGCCGACCGTCACCACGCTGGCAGCAACGGCAAGCCACTCGTTGGCGAACCAGGCGACCATCGGCACGGCGAAGTAGTAGGCGCGAATGCCGTTGTTGAAGTTCTTGGCCGCGAGCGTGTTGAGCTGGGCGATGCCGTCGATCTCGTCGCGGGCGACGTGCTCGGAATGCTCGATGGCGCCGAGCAGGATGCAGAAGTGGTTGAATTGGCGCAGCGCCAGGGTGAAGGCGAAAAAGCTCAGCACGAATATGGCGAGCGTCGCGAACAGGTGGATCTGCACGTCCTGCGTGCTGTAGCTGGCCTTGAGGCCGACGGTCGACAGCGTGTCGGTGAGCGCCGTCAGGTTGCCGAAGGCGGTGAACACCGCCAGCACCAGCAGCACCGAAGTGGAGGCGAGAAAGCTCACCGAACCCATCAGGTTGCCGGCGAGGATGGCATCGAGCGGGGTGTCGCGCTTTACCGCGTTCGCCACCCAGCGGCGGCGCTGCATCGACATGATCACCGATAGCGAGGGGCGGTGGCGCTCCAGCAGCGGGACGCCATAGTTGTAGGCGAACCAGCAAAAGAGCGGAAAAAGTGTCGCAAACAGCGTCATGGCGCGCCGGAGCCCTCGGAGATTCGGGTGCTCCTTTATAGCGCCACCGACGCCGTTGGCGACTGGCTCAGATGAAGGGCGGAGACAGCATCGAAACGAAGCGCATGCCTTCGTTGCGGTCGGCCGGCGCGTCGCTGGGCAGCGGCCATTTGCCATCCAGCACCGCGGCATCGCGCTCGGTGCGGGTCAGGCGCCATTCAGGACCGAAGAACGGCTTCTGGCGATCGTCGCCCGGCGGCAGGTCGTCGCGCGGGGTCAGGATTCCGACAAAGTGCAGCACGTCATCACTCCTCGTCATGGTCGGCCCCGCCGCCCACAGGGGGAGGCGGCAGGGCCGCGTTGCCCGCCAGGAGAAGGGAGGAGGAGACCCCCGGCGTATGCGAAGTAGAATGACAAAGACTATCGGATTGGTCGAGAATTGAGATGCCAAAACGCGGGTGTGAGGGGGAAGCGATTTGCGTGGGGGTTGGGGCAGGTAAAATAGGGCGGCGCGGCCGGTGGTTGTGGACCCCCACCCCTGTCCCCTCCCCGCAAGGGGGGGAGACCCTCACACTGATGCCGGCGTTTTCGTCTCCCTCCCCATTCTTAGGGGGAGGGGACAGGGGGTGGGGGTCGGCTCGCACCGGCCTGTCGACACGCGCTCTACAAGGTGCGGGCGTAGCGCATGAATATCTGTTGGATTTCGTTCATCACAGCCTCGGACAGCTCGATATCTGCGGCAGCTATGTTGACCTTTAGCTGCTCCATGGTGGTGGCGCCGATGATCACCGAGGTCATGAACGGCTTGGTCAGGCAGAAGGCGATGGCCATCTGGTTGACGTCGAGCCCGTGCTTTTCGGCGAGCGCGATGTAAGCCCGGATCGCCGGCTCGGTGTACTGGTTGTTGCGGTAGGCGGAGCCGGCAATAGCGCCGCGCGTCCCCGCCGGCAGCACGCCGCCGAGGTACTTGCCGGAGATGGCGCCCGCCGCCAGCGGCGAATACGCGAGCAGCCCGACATCCTCGTGGAAAGCCAGTTCGGCGAGGTCCATGTCGTAGTAACGGCGGAGGAAATTGTACTCGTTCTGGATGGTCTGGACGCGCGGCAGGCCCAGCTCCATCGACAGCTTCAAGTATTGCATGGTGCCCCAGGCGCTCTCGTTGGAGAGGCCGAAATGGAGGATCTTGCCCTCGCGGACCAGCTCGCCCATCACCTGCAGGACCTCGAGCATGTTGGGCAGCACGCTCTGTTTGTCCTGGAGATAGGGGTTGTAGTCCCACGAGCCTTCGAAGTGGTAGTGCCCGCGGCGCGGCCAGTGGATCTGGTAGAGGTCGATGCGGTCGGTCTGCAGGCGCCTGAGGCTGCCTTCCACCGCTTCGCGCACGCTCGGGCCATCGATGCCGCGACCGTTGCGCACCCATGGGCGGCCGCCCCCGGCGACCTTGCTGGCGAGGACGATCTGGTCGCGCTTGCCAGTCTTCTTGAACCAGGTGCCGATGATCTCCTCGGTCTTGCCGTAGGTCGAGGCATCGGGGGGCACGGCGTACATTTCGGCGGTGTCGAAGAAGTTGATGCCGTGCTCAATGGCGTAGTCCATCTGCGCGTGGCCCTCGGCCTCGGTGTTCTGCTTGCCCCAGGTCATGGTGCCCAAGCAGATTTCGGACACCGAGATGTCGGTGCGGCCAAGTGTCTTCATCTTCATCGGAAAAGCCCCTCGAATGCGGCGCGCACCCTAAGTGGCGATACCGGCTGAGACAATCCCTCCGATGGTTCGAGCGGAGGTTGCGCCGGGGGCGAGGATCGGAGAGATTGCGCGCGACACTTCAAGGATATTGCCCGTGCCCAAGCTGACGCAGCTGCTCGCCGCCCTTTGCCTCGTACTAGGCGGTTTATCTGCTGGCCCGGCGCAGGCGCAATCCGACCCCGACATCGCGCGGCTGGGCAAGATGAGCCTCAAGGAACTGGCGGAGTTCGTCGGTGCCGTTACCCGCTCGGTCGGGCAGGACACGATCAAGCTACAGCCGACGGCGCAGAGCAATGACTGCGCCGAGCTGATCCGGGCAGCGAACTCGTTTGCGCTGGGCTATCGCCTGCTGGACGAGGCGGACGCGGCGCTGATCGGCAAGCCGGCAAAGGACGTGCTGGTGCTGAAGTCGCATATCGTGCAGTCGCGGGTCATCACCTTTGCCGCCCGGGTCCGCGCCGAGGAGTGGCTGAGCCGCCGCTGCGTCGGCTTTCAGATGCCGGCCGACAAGGCGAGCGAACCGCGCTATGCGGTGCCGGTGAAGATCCAGACGGCCGAATATACCGAGGCGGTGATCGAGGCGCGGGACGCCGCCGAAGCCAACCTCGCGGCCGCAGTGGCGGCCGGAATCAGCCGCAAGTGCCCACAGGTGATCTCGGCCATGCAGTCGATCCAACTGTTCGTGCCGTATCTCGAGAAACTGGGCAAGGACGTGGCCAAGCGCCCGGAAGCGCTGGGTCCGCGCGCCAGCCGGCGTGGCCTCGAAGTGGCACGCAGTCAGCTGGTCGCTGCCGGCAACAAGCTCTATCGCGAACTCGGGGTGGGGTGCCGGGCCACGGCCCCGGCCGAGGCGGAAGCCCCCTCGGACGGTGCGGCTCCGCCCGCCGGAGAAGACGCGCCGCCCGCCGCGCAGTAGGGCATCCGCACCGCTGGTCAAAAAACTGTCACGCTGATCGCTTTTTGCCTTGAGGTAAGCCGGATCACCCCCTATATACCCCCTGCGTCGGCGGCGATGGTCGCACTCGAAAGACGCAAAAAGCCAAGGCTTTGATATCTGACGCGGGGTGGAGCAGCCCGGTAGCTCGTCAGGCTCATAACCTGAAGGTCACAGGTTCAAATCCTGTCCCCGCAACCAAAGCTTGGTACTGGAAAGCCCCGCGAAAGCGGGGTTTTTCGTTTCTTGGCCTCCGATTTTGGATGCTTCGCAAATGGGTTCAGCTTTTGGTGTCCGGCTGGTGTCCGGCCTTGAACCGGGGTGCAAACACGCCCGTTTGCCACACCAGCGGCCGTGAGCGCCTGGAGGCATCGTCGGCGATGACGAGGTTGCTGGTCACTTTGCCTCGTTACGCACCGTCATAGCTGCGGTCCATCAACGGCTTGGCTTTGTCCAGTGTAGCGAGATCGGTGATAATGATTTCGAGGTCGCCGGTGCCGAAGTGGCCGATCTTGCGCACGTCACGTGTGAAACCGGGCTCAAGGACGATCGTGTCCGGATCGACCTTCACGAAGACCTTGATGTGTCTGATCTGCGGTTTAACCTCGACGCATGCGAAGTTCTTTAGGCGCCGGAATGCGACGTAGTTGTCGAGGGTTTTCAACTCCACATCATCGCCCAACGCTAGGAGGTAGGCCTTTGTAGCCTCGTAGAGGTCCACAAGCTCTTGGTCGGCGTTCGCCAGATACTGGGTAACGGTCTTCTGGAGATAGCGTGGACGCGCTGCTGCAGGTTCGCCTACCGCATCAACGCTTGCAGGAATTTCGCGAGTTGGGCGTTCTGACGCCGAGGTCAGCAATTCAAAAAGCAGTAGCTCGTCGCCAAAGCGGCGATAGCGGACTAGCGCGATGTTGCGGTTCATCTGGTTGACAGCATGAGCGTCGAACTTGGTGAAATCGCCGGCGATGCAAATCAGCCGAGGCGTGCCCCAATTGACGGCTTTTGCCTGCTCGGTGCCGAAACGCTCCAGAACCAGCCATTCGAAATCGCGGCGGTGGTCCATAAGCCAGTCGAGATAGAACAGGCCTTGATTGATTACGTTCTCGTTGGTGGCCCGCTTGTACTCGACGATGACCGGCGAGCCGTTCTCGTCAATTCCCAACGAGTCCATTCTCCCACCATTAGTCGTGGGAAACTCGGATGCGAGAAACCGCACGCCGAGGAACGCTTCCATGTTCCCCTCGATCAGGGTCTGCAGCGATTTTTCTAGCGCAACTGCGCTTCCGCTAAGTTCGGTGACCGACGCGTCGGCGGTGCGGAAAAGTTTGATATCGCTCATGTGCCCCCGGCCATTAGCTTACGACAAGATCCATCTCGGCTGCTTTGCCTCCCCGATCGCGCGAGAAGATTTCCTCGTTGCCTTCATCCGGGCTCAGCCCCAATCGGCGGCGATGGTTTCAGCTTGGCGGACGACCAAGTCGACCGCGGCCTTTTGGAGGTCTGGCGGATAGCCGTAACGTGCGAGCAACTTTCGCACCTCGATGCGCATCTTGGCCCGCACGCCTTCCTTCCGCGTCCAGTCGATGGTCGCAGAAGAGCGGATAGTCTCCACCAAGAGCTTCGCGAGCGTTCGCAGCGTTTCGTGGGCCATCAGTTCTCGGGCTGTCCCGTTCTCGGCCAGCGCCTGGTAGAAAGCGACCTCTTCTTGCGATAGCCCGAGTTCAGCTGCCCTAGTCGCGCTGGCGCGGATGTCGTTGGCGAGTGCAATCAACTCTTCAATGACCTGCACGCTATCGACCGCGCGGTTATGGTACTTGCGCAGCGCTTCATCCAACCGCTCACTGAGCTTCTGTGACTGGACGATGTTGGTCCGGGCATTGGCCTTGATCTCGTCAGAGAGCAGGCGACGCAGCGTTTCGACAGCGAGGTTCTTCTGCTTCGTGCCGCGCACCTCGGCGAGGAACTCGTCCGAGAAGATAGACAGGTCCCGTTGCTCAAGCCCGGCGGACTTGAACACGTCGAGGATGCCGTCAGCCATCACTGCCTTTGACAGCAGTTGTCGGATGTCGCGTTCTACACCGGCGCGGCTACGCCCCGATCCCGTGGTGTATTTTGCCAAGTTCGCCCGCAGCGCCGCGACCATTGCGATCTCGTGGGCTTGATCCTTAACCCGGTCGTCACCTGCACTGATTGCATAGGCAACCTCCAGCTTGAAGCCCGTCTCAAGGAAGGCGTCACGCCCGTCGGTGGCTAGAAGGTGTTCGAGGCATTGCTTCAGGATCGTCAGACGGGTTGTCGGCGGCGCCGCAAAGAAATCCTTCCAGTTGACGCCGTCCAGTAGCGCCAGTGCGCTTTCCAGCAGCGTGAGCGTCTGGCCCGCAGCCTCGTCGGGGTCCATGCGCACTTGGTCCCGGTCGCCCTGGGTGTACTTCTCCAAGGCTGCCTTGAGCTCTGTACCGATCCCCAAGTAGTCGACTACCAACCCACCGGGCTTGTCGCCCCAGACCCTATTGACCCGCGCTATTGCCTGCATGAGGCCATGACCGCGCATGGGCTTGTCGATGTAGAGGGTATGCAGAGAAGGGGCGTCAAACCCCGTGAGCCACATGTCGCGCACAATCACGAGATCAAAGCCGGACGAGGGGTCCTTGAACCGGTTCGCCAGTGCCTCCAGTCGGGACTTGGTGCGCAAGTGAGGTTGCAGTAGCTGTGGATCGTCGGACCGGTTACCAGTGACCACCACCTTCATAAGACCCGACTTGTCGTCGCTGGTGTCGGCAGAGACCCAAGACGGACGGAGCTTGGCGATCTCGTCATAGAGCATCACAGCGACGCGGCGGCTGATCGCGACGATCATTCCTTTGCCACCTGCCATAGCAGCACGCCGAGTGTCGAAGTGATCCACAACATCTGCGGCAATCTGAGCGATGCGATCTGGTGCCCCTACGACCTCGTCGAAGCGAGCCAGCCTGCCTTTGACGCGCTCAACCGCTGCGTCGTCACCCTCCGCCAGCTCCTCGGCAAGCGCATCGAGTTGGGCACGCTCACCGTCATCAAGGGCCAGATGCAGACGGGCAAGTCGCGCGGTGTAGTGGATCGGGACGGTGGCGTTGTCCTGCACCGCGCGTGTCATGTCGTAGGTGTCGATGACATCGCCGAAGGTGCCGTAGGTGTCGCGGTCCCGCTCTTCGATTGGCGTGCCTGTGAAGCCCACAACTGTTGCTTGGGGAAGTGCCTGCCGCAGGTAGTCGGCAAATCCCACGGCTTCCCGCATGCCGCCGTCGCGCTCGACATAGCGCTTCTTAAACCCGTATTGCGTGCGGTGCGCCTCATCAGCGATGACGATCACGTTGCCGCGATCTGTGAGCAAGGGGTGAGAGCCGTCCTCCCCTCTGAAGCGCTGAATGGTCGTGAAGACCAGACCGCCGATGTCGACCGCAAGCAGACTGCGCATCTCCTCTGATGTTTCGGCCTGCCGGGGTGTGCCACGCAGGGCCGCCCCGTGGTCAGCGAAAGTCCCAAAAAGCTGGTCATCGAGGTCATTACGATCGGTGACCAGAACGATGGTCGGGTTCCTCAGAGCCTTGGCCAGCTGGAGCTGCCGCACGAAGAACAGCATGGTCAGCGATTTGCCGGACCCCTGCGTATGCCAGACCACACCGCCCTTGCGGCTGCCAGACTGCGAGGCGCTGAGGGTGGAAGCGAGCGCCTTCTTGACGGCATGAAACTGATGGTAGGCGGCGAGCTTCTTTGACTTGACGGTGCCGTCCTTAACCTCGAAGGCGATGAAGTCGCAGATCAGGTCGATGAACCTCTCGGGAGCGAACACGCCTCGAATGAGCACCTCAAGCTCTGAACGACCAGCGTCATCGAGGCCTACCCCGTCAATCGTTCGCCATGGGGCGAACCTATCCAAGTGCGCCGTCAACGACCCGATGCGAGCGTTGCTGCCGTCGCTGATCACAAGCACCTGATTGGTGCGCATCAGTTCCGGCGCCCTCGTCTTGTAGGTTGTCAGCTGGCTGTGGGCCTTCCCCAGCGTCGCTGACGCATCGGACGGGCTTTTCAACTCCAGGACCGCCACAGGCAGGCCGTTGATGAACGCGGTCACATCCGCGCGCACTGTCCCCTTCTCGCCCTTGACGATGAACTGGTTGGCAACAAGCAGGCGGTTAGCCTGTGGGTTCTCCTGATCGATGATCCTGATGCCGATGGTGCGTGTGGCGCCCCTCTCGTTTACCTCGACAGGCACACCGCTGACGAGGAACGGGTGGAACAGGCGGTTGTTTTCGACGAGGTCCTGGCTCTGCGACGCCTTAATCTTGAGCACAGCTGAGTTGACCATGTCGGCGGTCGCCTCGGGGTTCAGGGAGGCGATGGCGCTGCGCAATTCCGGCTCTAGGATCGCCTCGCGATAATCAGCCCGTGCACCCATTGGCCCGTCTGGCGCGAGATGGGCACCTGTTACACTCCGCCAACCAAGCAGCTCGAACCATGAGAGCGCCGCCAGCTCAACGGCCTCTTCAGCGAGTTCCATGCGCGGGCTGTCGGGTAGTGCGGAGTATGTCTCGCTCATTGCCACCTTACCGCGTACGCACGAGGTTGTGTTTGCGCAAGGTCGCCCAGGTCGTTCCAGCCCACAGCGACATAGCCGCCCTGCCTGAAGGCAGCTGGCATCTCTCCCAATCCGCACGCACGCCCCCCCGCGTCATGCCGTGAACTCCTGATCTGCGGTCTTGTTAAGTTCCCATTCTACCCGCACCGCGTCGTAAATTGTCCGGTCCAGCTGAAACAGGACGTGGCTGGGTTCAAAAGTCGCCCCTGCGATCTCGACCAACTCGTGCTCGCCGTCCAGGTAACCGTCGAACTCGGCGTAGTCGCCATACTTCGGCGTGTTCGCTTCCTTGGCAGCCTCCCGGCTCCATGCAGCGTCAAAAAGGAAGCTGACGAGGGTGTCGCACAACCCGCCCAACATGACGGCATGTTGGCGCTGCAACGTCCGCCAATCGAATGATCCGCCGTGACGCATGCCGCTGATGTTACTCAGCTCAGCCAGCGCGCCGACCGTCCCGTTTATGCTGCCGACAAGTTTGCGGATTGCCTTCCCAATCTTATCGGCGTCGGGATGCCCGTCCAAGGTGAAGTCGAGTGCATTGATGACCCGACTGTTCTGGACGGGGAAGTCCTCTCCAGCAACGGAGCCCAATCCCAACTGCGGAGCAATGGTGTGATACGTGGCTTCGAATAGTGCACGTACCCGCTCTAGGCACCGCTCAGGCTCGCCTGAGATTGTCGTCTCCAAGGCCTCCACATGCACCTTCAATTGTCCCGCCCTGTCAGGATGTGCCTCGATCAGCGCGCGCAACATTTGGAGGCGATAGGTCACGCTGCCTCCCCTTGAGCAGCACCGTTCTTGATCCGCAGCCCGCCGGAAATCAGGCGGGGGAGAAGGGTGTCGCGCAACGTCGCGAGTTGGTCATTCTCGCGCGCAAGTTCGACAAGCCGCGCAACGATGGGATCTACGCATGCAGCAAAGGCCTCGGAAACGTGGGCGTTCGGAACCAACATTGGCAACTTGCGGAGTGTGCCCTTGCTGATCTCAGGGAAAGTCGAACCGCCCGCTACAGCAAGGAATGTGTCGATGTTAGCTGCGCACCAGAGCCATGCGTATGCTGTAGACAGCTCCTTGCCCACAATGCCCGCCATTCCCTGATTGATCGCGACAGGGCAGGTCGCAAAGGCGAGGTATCCGATGGGCGCGCGGGTCGAGATGAGCACCGAACCGGCAGGCAAGAGACCGGAATTGACGACTGACACGCCATCAGCCGATAGCGTCCTGTCGGTTCTAAGCAGCACCGGCGACTTGAGTGGTGACAGATCCTTCGGTGTTGCCCAGTAATGATCGCCACCCCAATATCGTGCCTCGTCTGTGCTTGGGGTGTTGCCGTTCCTGATCTCGAAGACATCGCCGAATGGTCTCTCTCGCCACCCGACCGGCAGGCCATCCTTGCTGAACGTGTCGGGGAAGAGTGTGGCGGTGGCAGCGGGGAGGCCGGGGTCTCGGCCCTCGGCCTTGGCGCGGACGGGGTCGAAATCCACGAACCAGCTCTTGAACAACGCCCGCGCCATCTCCTCCAGCGTCGCCGCCATGCGCCGGTTCAAATCTATCTTGCCGTCTAGGGAGCCGAGTACATTGGCGACAGATCTTTGGCGCGCGATGTCCGGTAGCGTAATCCACATGGATCGCTGGTCACCGAGGCTGACATAGTCGGCCATGTCCGTTTGTCCCGAAACCCCTTTGTACTGGGAGTAGAACTCTGGACCCGAGAGCCAATAGTAGAGATAGCCAGCGTCGATCTGCGCGTTGTTGAGCGACCTCCAATAACAGAGTTGGGGCGAGTATACGAACTGAGGCGTTTCGTCTGTGACCCGGGCGAACCGGCCAACAGTGCCTTTCGAGGTAAAGACTGTATCGTCTGGTCGACTTATCTTGTCGGGTGGGATATTTATGTTTGATAGATCCACCCTGTCAGCGTTATCAAAAAGAAACTGTCCGTCAATATTGCCGGCTCGCGCAAATGGAAGCCCTTGGTCTCCTAGCTCGCTGTTTTTCGCCCGATAGCCGTCACCCAATGCAAGCACTCCACGCGCGATGAGTTCACTCACGCGGTGTCGTGTAGGCTCACCAGCCATGACCCACCCCCGCCAGTACCTTGCGGATGCGTTCGTCCAGTGCCGCACCCTGGGCCATCTGTTCGCGCAGGGCCTTGGCAAGCCGCGCCATCTTGGCGTCGAAGCCCTCCTCGTCCTCTTCCTCGGCCTCGGTGCCGACATAACGCCCCGGCGTGAGCATGTAGCCCTGTTCCGCCACCTCCTTGAGGGTGGCAGATTTCGCGAAGCCGGGCACGTCCTGATAGCTCCCGCCCAACTCACGCCACGCGTGGTAGGTGTCAGCGATCTTGGCGATGTCGTTGTCCTCGCCTTCGCTAGTCAGTTCCTTCAAGGTACGCGAGACCATGGTGCCGAGGTTGCGTGCATCGATGAACAAGATGTCGTTCGTCCGGTCGCGCAACTTTTTGTCGCGTGAGAGGCCGTTCGACTTGTCGCGGGTGAGGAACCACAGGCAGACGGGTATCTGAGTTGTGGAGAAGAGCTGCCCCGGCAACGCCACGATGCAATCGACAAGGCCGGGGTAATGGATTTGCTTGCCGTCCTCGCCGACCGTGACGCCCTCGATCAGCGCGCGGCGTATGTCGCCCTCGCCAGATTGCTGGCTTGAGAGCGAGCCGTTGGCCAGCACCACGCCCGCATAGCCGTCTGGCGCGAGGTGGTAGATGATGTGCTGGAGCCATGCGAAGTTGGCGTTGCCTACCGGCGGCACGCCATAGCGCCAGCGGGTGTCACCCTTGAGCTTGTCACCGCCCCAGTCGCTGTCGTTGAAGGGTGGGTTGGCGAGCACATACTTCGCCATGAGACCCTTGTGCAGGTCCTCGTGAAACGTGTCCGCCCACTTGGAGCCGAGGTTCGCTTCAATGCCCCGGATTGCAAGGTTCATCTTGGCGAGGCGCCACGTGGTGGCGTTGCTCTCCTGCCCGTAGACCGCGATCTGGTCGCGCGCCTGCCTGGGAACGACGTGCTTACCTGCGTGCTCCTCGACGAAGCGCTCAGACTGCACGAACATACCGCCGGACCCACAACAGGGGTCGTAGACGCGGCCCTTGAAGGGCTCCAGCATGGCGACCAGCAGCTTCACAACGCTGCCAGCCGTGTAATACTGCCCGCCACGCTTGCCTTCCAACTTGGCAAACTCGCCAAGGAAGTACTCATAGACGCGGCCCAGCACGTCCTGCCCATGATGCGCATCCTCGAACCTAATGTCCGAGAATAGCTTCAGCACCTCCCCGAGCTTGGTCTGGTCCAGCTCCTGTCGGGCGTAGTTCTTGGTCAGCACGCCCTTGAGCGTGGGGTTCTCCGCCTCGATGGCGATCATCGCCTGATCGATCAGCTCGCCGATGGTCGGCTTAGTGCTGGTGGCGTTCTCCTTGAGAAAGGTCCAGCGCGCCCGCTCTGGTACGAAAAAGATACCTTCGCTGATAATCAGATCGCGGGCGGCGTCGGCGTCTTCGAGAAGGGAAGCCTCCTCCGGGTTCGCCTTGACCTCCTCGATGCGGGCATCAAAGCGGTCGGAGATGTACTTCAGAAAGATCAGGCCGAGGGCGACATGCTTATATTCGGCAGCGTCCATGTTGCCGCGCAGCTTGTCAGCAGCAGCGAACAGCGTGGCAGCAATGGAGGGCCCGGCTTTCGCGGCCTTTGCTGCACTATTCTTGCTCCCCGGCTTTCTCCCTCGTGGCACGACCCAACCCCCAGTCCTAGAATATCCCGTTGACCGGGGCTATTTGGTCAATGATTGGTTAACGCCCTCCTATGAGGCAAGGAAAAAGTGGTCCGGTCGACCAAATGCCAAGGCGCTGTCAAGTCCTGGCAGTCGCGGGATCAGGCGAACGCGCCCGAGTTTTTCCAGTAGCCACATGTTTCACGCATTAATTATCACAGAAAAACAATGTGTTAGGGCTGTGACTGGCATTCGGCCACCGTTAGCGCAAGGCCACAGACGCGGACCAACTAACCAGGTGTCGCTCATGGTTCACCCGCTTCTTGGCATGCAACTCGAAGTCACCAACGCGACCAGCCTGGACGAAGTGAACTAGGTCGGAGAACTGGGCCCTTGTCGTGGTAATGGTCGCCGTCTTTGCGGGGCCTGGTCCATCTGCGATCAAGCCAGCATCTGCGGCATCCAGGATGCGGTCCGTTGCAAAGATCGACAGAACTCCTGGAACCCCTCGGCCCCTGGTCGGGATGAACTCGACCGGAAGCAACAAGTAGGCAAGCTCATTCCCCTTACCCTCGGCGGTGGACCACCCCGTCACGAGGCTTGGGGTGCCTATAAGGCGAGCTATCCACGTTTCTGTCTCATCTGGCATCGCCGCCGCGCTACTCGAATAGGGCGCGAATGTCGGTATAGGGAACGGGGAACGGCCGGGGGCCGACGTACCATCCCACGGGCATCACCGTCTTGTTCGGATCGCTGTCACGGTACGATGGCTCCGTCACGTGGTCGTTGTCGAAGGGCACGATGACAGAGGCGCCATCCTTGCTCCCAACGAAGTAGATGAAGGGGTCGCTCCAGCGTCCGCCTTGCCCACCCGTCAATTTGCAAGCGACGAACCAGTAGCCCTTAAGTTCCTTCCGCTCGCAACTGGCGGAGCGATACCTAGAGAAGGGCAAATCTGCGCCTAGCTTGACCTTGTCGTCATAGACGCCCTGAAGGGTCCGGGTAATGACATGAGCATCGCCGGCCTCGGCCGCCGACAGGTCCTCGATCTCAATGAGCAACCACCCGCGCGAAAGCCCCTCGCAGCGCTGGTCCCAATTCCGCTGCTGGGCGACCGGCTGCCACTCCGTGTACGGTGCACCGATAGCCTTCTCTGTCTCTCTGCCAATTGCCTCGTCCCGCACGTTGATCCATTCCATCTTCTCGTCGGTGCCCGCGATGCCGAACTTCTCGTCGGCCTCTCGAATGACGTTGATGGTCTTGTGGTAGCCGTCGCAGTAGGCGGACAGGGCTTCCGCGCCGAACCGCTCGGCGACCTGTGAAGGAGCCTCAGTTTCGGGCAAGGCGCCAGCAATCGGCGACGCCGTGTTCTCAGGGACGATAGTTGTTGCAGCGACAGCCGACTGTTTGGAGGCATCCTTGTCTAGCGTATAGTTGGCCAGTCCCACCGACACGAAGAATGCGAGAAGGCTCAGCCCGGCGATCTTCCAGCCCCGGCGACGGCGCCCGCGAACGAAGATGCCGAGAACTATGCCGACCACCATGGCGACGAGCAACAGAAGGGCGAGTGCGGCAAAGGCTGTTGACATCTTATCTCTCTGGCTGCGGGGCAGGACAATGGATGGCGCGGGATCGCGTCCGTGGACCCCAATGCGGTGGGCGTAGTGCTGCTACGGTAACAGCCAAAAAACCGGAGTAAACCCCCGTTCCTTGTCACGGAGCCGTAGTGAAACTGCGGGACATGGACATTCGCAAACGGGTCGGACTTCGGATCAGGGCAGCGCGCAGAGAGCACGGGCTTTCTCAGAGCGAGCTTGCCGCCAAGCTGGAGCGCAGCATCGATACGATCTCGGCGATTGAGCGAGGCATCAGCCTGCCCAATCTTGAGACGCTTGAGGGCTTGGCAAGGGTGCTCGGTGTACCCCTCAAGGACTTCTTCGACTTCGAAGGGCAGGGTGCAACACCGAAGCAGGAGAAAGCCCTTGCCGAACTGCTTTCACTGGCTCGCCAGATGTCCGATCGCCAACTCGCCCTGTGTCTTGAATTGGCCCGTGTGGTGGTTCGGGCGGACTAGGGAGGGAACGGGTCATCTTCCTTCGCCACCGGTGATCGCGGATCGAGATGGCTGGGACGGATGCTTCGAACTGGGCACTCGTGCCACCCGATCGTAAACGCGTTGTTGTGGGTGAAGAACACCAGCGCGTGGTAGTCGATGTGAGCATCTATGACTTCGGCGAGTGCGGTCTTGCCGCTGATGCCGGAATGGAGGTCGTTGAACCGGGGTGCAACGATGCAGGCAGCGGCACCTTTGTGGCCGTCGGCATCAGGATGGTCCCAGATGTGTCGGCCGTAGTTCTTGACGTTCGCTGCACACTTGAGCCGGTGCTTGGCACCGAACGCGTTCAATCGAGCCGATCGAAACCCCGACCGGATCACGATAGGGCCGACCAGTCGTTGAAGCGGCTCCAGCACGTCCTGACAGAGGCGTGTGCCTGTTTCAACCGCTAGGTCGGGGTGGTCCGGCACATTCGGTATGCCAAACGCAGCGCCAATCTCAGAGTAGAGGAACTGGCGGAGATAGAAGTGCTCGGACAACCGCACCCGCCCCAGTTTCTCAAGCGTCCAGAATGTCTCTCTCATGGACATTATTATTCAAAATCAATGTGTTATGTGTGTGTCATGCATTGACGAACGAGGCGCAGAGGAGCGGTCTGACCTCAGGCCCGGTGGCAAGAGACCGATCCTGCCCACGCCGGAGCCACTTTGAAATGATCGGAAGTGCAGCGAGGCTGCAGCGCAGCCGGACATTGGTTCATACGAACCGCTGCTCGGTCAGTTGGCCATGAGCCCGTATGGTGAAGAACCAAGGCGGCTAACAGTCGCGCGCGTAGATGTGAAAAAATCGGAACCACAAACGCCACAAGCGGCAGCGGCAAGGTTGACTTTGAGCCCTCTACGGACACCGAACGGACATAGACGCCACAGGGCGCGCGCTAGCCATTACTTTTCATAGGTTTAGCCGCTTCAAGCTTCTGGCTATGTACCTGTTGACGCAATCCCCCAAGCAAAATGGCGGGAGTGGCCCTCTTGGTGGTGGACGTGGTCACCGTTCCAGTCTCAGAAAGTGGCGATTGAGAAAAACGGGGGAGAGACGCGATGACGCACGAGCGGCAACTACCGAAAGAAATCGCCCAGCACATTGAGAGCTTCAAGCTTTCGGCGGGCGAACGACAGGCGGAGGTCGATGCCTATTGGGCGATAATGAACCTAATTGAAAATGCCTCAGACCCGTTTGTGAAGCGGGTCCACCTCCAGACGTTGGAGTACGTGCTCGACCATGGTTCAATGAGGTGGACGTACTGCATGGACAACGTGTTTCCGATCGCGCTGGCGGATCAGCGGAAGGCACTGAAGAGGCTCAGGCCCGCTGAGCTTTTCAAGGCTATCGAGCACATCCTTTCCGCGGCAACTCACACCAGCAATTTCGGCGCCTCTCGCCGGTGGCCGCTGCAAACCAGTGCGTACTACTCAATGTCGAAAAAGCTACCGAGGTACGGTGATCTGATGGAACAGGCGCTGCCGCTCGACCTTCTCGGTTCAATTTATCGCTTCGGGGTTCACTCGTTCCACGTCGGTCGCGTTGTTGAGGAGATCATCCGGCTGATTGAAAAGCGGTATGACCTCGACTTCGCGGCACTGGAGAAGCAGCGTTCCGCAAAGGTGAAGCAGAAGTAGCCCCTCTACGCCCAATATGGTGCCTGCCAGCTAAATCGCCGGCCGCTATTGCCCTCAAGGATGGCACCAGCGCGGGATCAATTTCCGAGGCCAGCTTTATAAGTGTTCGCCTGGCAAGAGCCGCAATCGCGGGCGCCTCGGAGAACGCGGACACCCACGACGTCACATACCTACCTAGCTCAGGCAGGCTTTGGCGTCGCAACTTGCTGCGACAGTGTTCGACGAATTGAGCCAGATTGTCTTCGGACGGTTGGATCGTGACCTCGGCGCCGACTTTGCGGATGTGATAGCCCAAGAAATCAAAGCCGTGATCTACACGTCGAGGGGTTCGTCGCGGCTTTAGCCTCCAAGAGCCGGAAGAGCAGCGCACAACGGAGCGCTCCAAGGTTATCATCGAGTTCGACAATCGGCTCCGCGTGGCAGACAGCAAGGCCACATTATCGGCATAGGACGCGATTGCGACCTGCTCCAATGCACCTGACCGCTCTGCGTCGTCGAGAACCTGCGCCATGCGGGCCTCAGCGACGAGCGTTGAAGAACTCGATCCTTGGGGGAGACCCCCCCGGCTATCTACACGTAGGCTAACCATCGAGCATGTCTCATTCGGGATATAGTCCGCGAACGAGTATTCCACTGCTGTGATGCAGTGTCTGACTACCTCTTGGGGAAGGGGCAGCCATTCCGAAAGCGTTTGAACGATGTTTCTGTTCGACGCAAAAGTCCCGTAACAATCCGCAACGTCCCGCTCTATGAACCAACGGGCACCGGCTTCGATGTGATCTCTGATCTTCCTGATTGCCGCATTACGTCCCCCGCCCTGTTGCGCGAACTGATCAGCCCTCAGGTGTATGAAGGGACGAAGCCCGGCGACAACAAGCTGCTGGCGGGCACGCTGCCGAATGCCAAACTTGTGGATGGGGCGGTAGCCACCGTCTGCCTTCTTCTTTGCCCATATCTCTACGGGTTCTGTTTCTGGCCCGAATGGGTTCAGGCGGCCTGCCATTTGGATAAGCTGTGCGGTCGATACGCGAAGTGGAGCCTTCAGGGACTTGTTGGCTCGCTCGAACGCAAGCAACCTCGCATAGAAGGAACTGAGATATGTTCGCAGAGCCTCTCGCGCGTGCCGTGCGTTGCCACCTTCGACGTGTAGTTCGATCCGGCGAAGGAGCTTGGCGGACTGCTGCCGTGCGCGGCGAAAAAGCGCCTTATGAAGCCGGGTACGTTGAGCCGCCGACGCAGCGGCCTCAGGATCTGTGTGCACCCATGAGGAAACGCCCCGCGGTGGCCTGGTCGGGCTCTTTGACATGCTGTCAGGAACTGCCTGCGGGTTCGCCATGACTGGCCGAGAACGTATGCGGCAGGACATAGGTGTAGCTTGACGGACCGCGCTCATAGATTGCACCGGGGTTCAGCATGGTTTGCGACACGCAGGAATTGCGATCTAGCGAAGCGGGCGAACTTCCTGCTGCTCCAGCCACGCATAAAAGCGCGTAACGCTGTAGAGCACCTTCTGTCCAAGTCGAGTGAAGGGGGGCCCCTTGCGGGCCATGCGCCATTTCACAAGAGTGGTCGGATGTACGCCCAAGAGGGCCGCCAACTCGTTAGTGTCAACGTAATCGACAATACCAGATTGTTCCCTGCTTCCTGTCTCTAGAACTTTGCTAATGGCCATTTGTCTTCTCCAGCTATCCGGTGGCGTCTGGAGTAAACTTGCGGCATCTTGAGACCAGCGTCAGGGACAAAGAAGCGCTCCCCGATGTCGCCCACTATGGCTTGGGCTTTGGTCGCCGAGACCTCATGACCAAGGTGTTTTCTGCTCGCTGGTTGCGGGACGCCTGGTCAGCTAGTCGGATGGCTTTGCCCGACCTCGTCTTCGGATCGAGTGTGGCCAGGGTGTCCGGGTCTAGCTCGTCGGGACCAAGATCAGATGGCTTACGCAGATCGAGCTTGTAGTAGCGCTCAATGGTTTTCCTCGTACCGTCGTCGATGTCGAGGCTCTTGCACGCAGCGTACAGGGACGGGAGCCAGTCCGCCGACTTGCCCACCGATCTCATCTCCTTCATGCGAGCTAAGACAAGCTTGTATGTCCTGTAGCTCTCCGCGGTTGGGATGTGGTTGGTGTTCGTTCCGAAACCTCTAAGCTCCATCGGCGCGGCATCCGCCACCAATTGTGCATAATGCCGGCACGCAGCGATGGCCCACTCGGGAATGTTCCCCGGTGCAGCCTTGCCGATGGCGATCACTGCATAACGGATGTCGTTGGTCTCTTCGAAGTGCTCACGCGCCCGTTCGAATGCGGTAATTGCCAAGCCGGCCGAGGGCTCGGTTTTGTTGGCTGCCATGTCTATCGCCTCATCAGCCGGACGACGTTTGCACTGTTCTTCGTGCCAGAGATTGTGTCGGCCACAAGCTCTGTCGCCTTCCTCAAGGGATCATCGGCAAGGTGAGCGTATCTGTGCGTGGTCTGGGTCTGAGTGTGCCCAAGCAGCGCTCCAATGAGAGCGAGCGACGTTCCCCGTCCCGCGAGGATCGAAGCATAGGTGTGCCGCAGGTCATGGATGCGAACGTCCAGTACACCTGGTGCCAGCCGCACGTTGCGCGCCTTGGCGAGTTCAACTATCTCGGTGACCTGCGGCTCGCGGTCCAACTCAGCGGCAAGCCCATCGACAAGCGCCCTGACGTCGTCGCTATCCTTCCAAAGCGCGATTGTCGCTATCTCCTTTATTACCTGCCAAGTCCGCCTGACCTCCTGGAGGTGGCCCTCACCGGTTCTGCCTGGGAAGACGTAAATCGGTGACGCTGCCGTTGAATGCAGACGTACCAGCAACTGGCGGGCGGGAGCGGAGAGCGGTACGCGATGCTCTCTTCGTTGCTTTGTGTGATGCGATGGTTTCGTCCAAACGCCGCTCTCAAGGTCGAACTGAGACCATTCGGCTGCAAGTACCTCCCCTCGGCGGGCTCCCGTCAGCATTAAGAGGCGAATGGCATCGGCACTGAGTTGTTCTTTGCATGCGTCCATGGCCGCTGAGACCTGAGCAATCTCCTTGTCGGACAGGTAGCGATGTCGAGGCTGTTCCGGATTTCGTTGGACGCCTGACGCAACATTCTGCTCGATCCATCCCCACCGGTTGGCGAGGGTCAGCCCTTTGCGCAACACCTCGACGACACGGTTTGCCCGCGTACGGTGCTGACGAGAAATCCCACGGTGCAGCGCGTCAACGTCGGATGCCGTGAGGTCTCGGAGCTTAAGCTTCCCCAGCTTCGGCAAGACGTACGTTCTCCACATTGAGGCGTCGTCGGCCGCGGAGCGGGTTGCTTTGCGGGGGAGGTGCTCTTCAGCGTACCTGTCAAAAAGGTCCTGCACAGTCGGGGCATCGCGGTCGGACTGCCGCTTGCTCAAGGGGTCGCCCCCCAGATCGATCTCGCGCTTCAGCTTGGTGGCTTGATCTCGGGCTGCCTGAACTGACCATTCAGGGTAGGAGCCGATCGTGATGCGGCGCTCCCGCCCGTGGATGGTGTAGTTCAGTACGAACGCCTTTGTGCCCTTGTACGTGACGCGACAGCCGAAGCCCTTCAACTCGTCGCAGTACTCAATCTTGCTGCCGTGAGGGGGTGACGGTAGGGAGCGAACAAGGCGGTCGGTGAGTTTGGTGGGCAACGATGTCCGTCCTGTGTCCGGAAGCTAGCGTACATATCCTACCACGCCATGCCACACGTCGCCACTGGAAGTTCGCCGATTTCTTCTTTACTTTCAGCGTATTGATGTAAGTATCCTAGCTATTCTGGGCCATTCACGAAGCGCGAAGCCCAAGGCTCATAACCTGAAGGTCACAGGTTCAAATCCTGTCCCCGCAACCAAAGCTTGGCATTGGGAAACCCCGCGAAAGCGGGGTTTTTCGTTTTGGGCCGACGTTTCGGCTTTCCGGATATTTAAGTCGACAGGGGTTGGCAAACACCGGCCCCAAGCACATCTTAGCGACGACGAATTCAGGGCTCGGCTGTAATGACCCTGGGTATCTCCATCGGAGACGTCGGGGCGTGGTTCTTCACCCTCTGGCTCTGCATTGACTGGTACTTCAACCTCGACATGCAAACGGAGACTATCATGAAGGCAACGTTCAAGACTGGTATGGACATTCTGGCGGCACTGCGGGGCCCGAGGGGTGAAAGAGAGTGACCACGCCGACCGACGCAACGATGGGACGAGCCCAGGGTTAAGCCGGAGCTGCCGAGGCGGTTCGACTCCGCCACCCCGCACCAATTGAACCCCGGCCACGAGCCGGGGTTCTTTGTTTTCTGAAGGCCTGGCGTCTGTTGCAAGACCAGCGGCAACGTCAGCGGGCCGCCTTGGCGGCTGCTTCCAGCCACATCGCGACTGCTACTGCGCCGGGGTCGGGATGGCCGAGGGCGCGGTCGCCGATATAGCTCGAGCGGCCGCGCCGCGGCTGCATCGCGGCGGTGCCGGCTGCTCCGATGCGGGCTGCCTGCGCGGCTGCGTCGAGCTGGTCGGCGATGCTGCCGGTGGTCATCGCAGTGGCGGCGGGGATGAGGGCGTCCAGCATGGTGCGGTCGCCGGCGTCGGCGCCGCCCAGGCGCTTGATTGCGTCGGTGCCGGCAGCGAAGGCACGGGCGAGTGTGGTGGCGGCATCGCGGTGCTGCTCGGCCACTGCGTGCGATGCGCCGATGGCGAAGGCGGCGTAGAGGGGGCCGGAGGTGCCGCCGACGCTGCGGCGCAAGGCGAGGCCGATCTCGCGCAGCACCGCATCCAGCGGGCGGCCGGTCCAATCGGGCGCCAGCTGCAGCAGGCTCGATGCGCCGCCGGCCAGCGAGTGGCCGATGTCGCCATCGCCGACGACGCGGTCCATTTCGGTCAGCTCGGCCTCAGCGGCGATGATGGCGCGGCAGGCGGCACCGAGCACTGCGGCAAGTTCCGGCGAGGTCGGCGCCGCCGCGCCGTTATCCGTGCCGGCATCGACCGCAGGGGCGGGGAGGGTGGTCATGCCATCGAGCGGCAGCCGGCCGTGATCGCCGGGCCAGGCGGGTGCATCGGAGGGCGCGTCGAGGGCGGTGAGCAAGGCCGCGTCGGCGCGGATCAGACTGATCGAGACGCCGGTCATTTCGATGGCGGTGAGGAAGGTGCCGCAATAGGCGCGCTCGACGATGAGGCCGCGCTGGCGCAGCAGCTGCAGCGCGTCGCGCGCCACGATGCTCATTTCCATCTGCGCGGTGGCACCGAGATTGTTGACCAGCAGCGCCACGCGATCGCCCGCCGCGAGGCCGCGGTCGCCGATGATGGTGTCGACCAGGGTCTCGACCACCTGCCGGGCCGGCTGCATCGTCACGCGTCGCACGCCGGCCTCGCCGTGGATGCCGAGGCCGAGTTCCATCTCGTCGTCGCCGAGCGAGAAGTTGGCCTTGCCCGAGGCCGGTACGGTGCAGGGCGACAGGGCGACGCCCATCGAGCCGACGGTGGCAATTGCCGCCAGCGCACGAGCCTTCACCTCGGCAAGCGGCAGGCCGGCTTCGGCGGCAGCGCCCGCCACCTTGTGGACGAACACCGTGCCGGCAATGCCGCGGCGGCCGGCGGTGCGCTCGGCCTTGCCGAGGGCGGTGTCGTCGTCGACGATCACCAGCTCGACCGCGATGCCATCGGCACGGGCCATTTCGGCGGCAAGCCCGAAATTCAGCCGGTCGCCGGTGTAATTCTTGACGATGACGAGGATGCCGGCCGGGTTGGCGACGGCGCGCAGCGCGGCATAGACCGCATCGGTGCTGGGCGAAGCGAAGACGTCGCCGCTGACTGCGGCGGTCAGCATGCCCTTGCCGACATAGCCGGCATGGGCAGGTTCGTGGCCGGCGCCGCCACCGGTGACCACGGCCACCTTGCCACTTCTCACGAAGGCAGCGAGGTCGGCGCGTACCAGCGTGTTCTCGCTGCCGAGCAAGGCTAGGCCGGGATGGAGGGCAGCGAGGCCTTCGAGCGACTGACGGACGATCGAAGGAATATCGTTGATGAGCTTCTTCATGGCCTCTCCTCCCGGAACCCCGCGCCGGGGCGGCGCAGATTCATGCAGCACGACACTGGCGATGTCTGCACGATCGGGGTTCAGGAGGAAAGGGCCGAGAGGTTAGGCGGCAGCGGCCTGCTGGCGCTCCAGCGGATAGCCATCCGCCTCGTAAAGGGCGCGGATAGCGTTGCCATCGAAGCGACGTCCTTCGACCTCGAGGAACGTGCCGATCAGCCAGGCAGCGGGGCGGTCTTCCACGATGTACTGGATGGCCTCGGCGGCCGTCCTGAAGCGACGATACTGCTCCCGGGCCGACTTGGCGTAGCGGCGGCTGGGATAGAGCTCGGCGGAGGCGGTGTAGCTGAAGTTTTCCAAGTCGTGTCCTTTCGGGGCGATGAGCCGCGGGGGCGGCCGGTGGGTTTGCGTTGCAGCGGGTAATCGCCGCTCCGGTAGAGGCGCGCCAAGGCGCTGCCGGCATAGACGCGGTCTCCGACCCGTAGGCGGGCGCCGCGCAGGCTGATGGGCGCAACTTCCTCAAAGGCGAAGCGCAAGGCGTGTGCCGCGACCCGGAAAGCCCGAGGGCCCTGGGCCGTGGCAGTTTGCCAGTCGCGACCGAGATAGAGCTCGGCGCGAGCCTGGTAGTTCAGATGTGTCATGTGTTCTCTTGTGGGCCGGTCATCGTCAGATGCGGGCCTCTCGTTGAACGCCTCAACCGAAACCGGGAGACGTGTGCCGGGCCTGCCTCGACGGTAGGCCCGGCGGATCGATCAGGCGAGCTGAAGGTTGGTCGCGGACAGCTTGCCGTCCCGGCCGCTCTCGAGGTCGTAGGTGACCTTCTGGCCTTCGGCCAGGCCCATGATGCCGGCTGCTTCCAGCGCGGTGGCGTGGACGAATGCGTCCTTGCTGCCATCGGCCGGAGCGATGAAGCCGAAGCCCTTGGTGGAGTTATAGAATTTCACGGTGCCATTGATCATGACGGTTTACTTTCGATTGTGAGGGGACGCCCGGCGGGCGAACGCACTCGTTCCTCCGGCGCAACACGCGCAGGGGGTCTAGACGTTCGCAATTCAGGGGAACCAAACAACCGGCAAGCCGGCAGATCAGAAGCCAAAGATGGCCGTAACGTATGGCGCCTATATAGGGATGAATTGCGCCGAGAACAAGGTGACGCCGGAATTAGGGTCGGACACGCTCACCGTGTTTCGGCCCGGCCAGCTGCGCACCATTTACTACTTCGATGCGGCACGGGCATCGACAGCTTTATCAGGGGCGGCGCTGTCCTTGATCAGTATCACCCCGCCGCTCTCCGTACGAAATCGTACACAGTCTTGCTTAAATGCAGGTTGGCTACGGGCTTAGATCATTGTAATCAACTGCAATGCTGAGTATTCATATGTGCGGCATGAGCGTGCATCTAAGCTTTGAGATGAAGTATTTGTACGAAACCGTACGCCCGATACTTGCGATTCGGAGGCTTTCGTGGCGACGAAGGACGAGAAGCTCTCACTCAATGCCCTAATCGCCATGGTTGTCGGGTCGATGGTAGGGGCAGGGATTTTCAACCTGCCCGGCCGCTTCGGCGCGGCCACCGGTCCATTTGGGGCGATCATCGCCTGGGCGATCGCTGGCACCGGCATGTACATGCTGGCGCGCGTCTTCCAGACGCTGGCCGAGAAACGCCCCGACATCGACTCCGGCGTGTTCGCCTACGCCAAGGCCGGCTTCGGCGACTACATGGGGTTCCTGTCGGCCTTCGGCTATTGGCTCGGCAGTTGCCTTGGCAACGTCTTCTACTGGGTGCTGATCGGCTCGACGCTCGGCCGGTTCTTTCCCGAGATTTTCGGCGATGGCAGCAGCATCATCGCGATCATCGTTTCGCTGGTCGGCATCTGGGCCTTCCATTTCATGATCCTGCGCGGCGTCCAGCAGGCCGCCTTCATCAACACCGTCGTCACCATCGCCAAGCTGGTGCCGCTGGTGGTGGCGCTGCTGACCATGATCTTCGTGTTCAACTACCAGCAGTTTTCCGAGAACTTCTTCGGCGGCGCGGACATGCCTGAGAAGTCCCTGGTCGACCAGGTGCGCGACACCATGCTGATCACGGTGTTCGTGTTCCTCGGCATCGAGGGGGCCAGCGTTTACTCCCGCTTCGCCAAGAAGCGCGCAGACGTCGGCACCGCCACGATCCTCGGGTTCGTCGGCGTTACCGGCCTGATGGTCGCGATCACGCTCTTGCCCTATGCCGCCATGCCGCAATCGACGATTGCCGGCCTGCAGCAGCCTTCGCTCGCCGGCACGCTGGAAGAGATCGTCGGCCATTGGGGGGCGGTGTTCATCTCCATCGGCGTGCTGATCTCGGTGCTGGGTGCCTATCTCGCCTGGTCGCTGATCTGCGCCGAGGTGCTGTTCGCGGCCGCCAAGTCCAAGGACATGCCCAAGCTGTTCGCGGCCGAGAACGCCGACAAGGTGCCGGCGAACGCGCTGTGGCTCACCAACATCGTCGTCTCGCTGTTCGTGATCTCGACCTATTTCTCGCAAGACGCGTTCAACTTCATGCTCGACATGACGAGCGTGACGGCGCTGCTGCCCTACCTGCTGGTGGCGGGCTATGGCGTGCTCATTGCCCGGCGCGGCGAGGGCTACGAGGCCAATTCGAAAGAGCGTGGATGGGACCAGGTCGTTGCCTGGATCGCGGTGATCTACACGCTCGTCATGTTCGTCGCGGCCGGGCTCAAATACGTGCTGCTGCTGGCGGTGCTGCTGGTGCCGGGCACCATCCTCTACTTCTGGGCGCGGCGCGAACAGAAGCTCAGGCTCTTCACCTCTGTCGAGCTCATCGTCTTCGGCGTCACCCTCATCGCAGGCGCCGTTGGGGCGTGGGGCCTGCTGACCGGCACCATCACACCATGATCCTGGAAAGGTCCACGGCTATGAGCACGGAAACCTCCTTCGGCGTCCATTCCGAAGTCGGCCAGCTGCGCAAGGTGCTGGTCTGCGCACCCGGACGCGCGCACCAGCGGCTCACCCCCAGCAACTGCGACCAGCTGCTGTTCGACGACGTGCTGTGGGTGGATGTGGCCAAGCGCGACCACTTCGATTTCATCACCAAGCTGAGGGATCGCGGCGTCAACGTGGTCGAGATGCACAATGCGCTGGCCGAGACGGTGGCCATCCCCGAGGCGAAGAAGTGGATCCTCGACAACCAGGTGGTGCCGAACCAGGTGGGCCTGGGGCTGGTGGACGAAGTGCGCTCCTACCTCGACGGGCTCTCGCACCGCGAGCTGGCGGAGACGCTGATCGGCGGGCTGTCGACCGAGGAGTTCCCGGACACGCATGGCGGGGAGACGATGGCACTGGTCCGCGATGCGGGGGGGGTCAACGAGTACCTGCTGCCGCCACTGCCCAACACGCTCTATACCCGCGACACTACCTGCTGGATCTATGGCGGGGTGACGCTCAATCCGCTGTACTGGCCGGCGCGGCACGAGGAGACGATCCTCACCACCTCGATCTACAAGTTCCACCCCGATTTCGCCGGCAGGGTGAATGTCTGGTGGGGCGATCCGACCGAGGATTGGGGGCTCGCGACGCTCGAAGGCGGCGACGTCATGCCGATCGGCAAGGGCAACGTGCTGATCGGGATGAGCGAGCGGACCTCGCGCCAGGCGATCAGCCAGCTCGCGGCTAAGCTGTTCGAGAGGGGCGCGGCCCAGCGGGTGATCATCGCCGCGATGCCCAAGCTCCGCGCTGCGATGCACCTCGATACGGTGTTCACCTTCGCCGATCGCGACTGCGTGCTGATCTACCCCGATATCGTCAACCCGATCGAGTGCTTCTCCTACCGGCCGGACGGCAAGGGCGGGCTCGAGCTCAGCAAGGACAAGGGGCTGATCGAAGCCGTGTCCGAGGCCCTGGGCATCAAGAAGATGCGCGTCGTCGAGACCGGCGGCAACGCCTACATGCGCGAGCGGACGCAATGGGACAGCGGCGCCAACCTCGTCTGCGCCTCGCCCGGCGTGGTGTTCGCCTATGACCGCAACACCTACACCAACACTCTGCTCAGGCGCGAAGGCATCGAGGTGGTCACCATCTCGGGCGCCGAGCTTGGGCGCGGCCGCGGCGGCGGGCATTGCATGACCTGCCCGATCTCGCGCGACGCGGTCGACTTCTAGCGAGGGCGAAATGGAGAGCATTTCCCTTGAGCAGGCGTCGGAGGCCTATCGGGCAGCGATGCACCAGGCGGTGCGGAAATATGCGCTGGTCTACATCGCCGAGGGCATGCTGCTGATCATCGCCGGGCTATTGGCTGTGCTCTATCCGCTGTTCGCCGGGGCGGCCGTCGCCGTGCCGCTCGGCTGGCTGCTGATCTCGGCGGCCGTGCTGCAGGGGATCGCGCTATTCGGCACGCGGCAGATGCCGCATTTCAGCATGCAGTTGCTTTCGATCGTCATCGCGCTGCTGGTCGGCTTCCTGCTGCTGCGCAACCCGCAGCAGGCGCGGGAGGTGATCACGCTGCTGGTGATCGTGTTCCTGATGGTGCAGGGCGTCGCCCGGCTGACCTTCGGCCTCACCATCCGGCCGTTCGAGAACTGGCTGTGGGTGGTGCTCAGCGGGGTGCTCGGGGTCGCGCTGTCGCTGCTGCTCATCGCCGGCCTGCCGGAGCCGCCGCTCTGGGTCATCGCCCTGTTCGTCGGGCTCGAACTGATCGGGGAAGGGGGCGCCATCCTGGCACTCGCCTGGAAAGTGGTGGTGCCCGGGGGCGCCGAACCCTCAACGCCCTCCGTGTGACCAATAGGAGATGCAGATGACCTCGAACTTCTGGGAATTCCTCTGGCTGATCGCGATCAGTTTCTTCCTTCTGTCCTACCTGATGGTGCTGGTGCGCATCGTCGTCGACCTGTTCCGCGACAACACCATGGGCGGCTTCGCCAAGGCGCTGTGGATCATCGCCCTGCTGGTGGTGCCGCTGCTGACGGCGCTGGTCTACATCATCGCGCGGGGTCGCGGCATGGCGCAGCGGCAGATCGCCGATGAGCAGCGGCTCAAGTCGCAGGCCGATGCCTATATCCGCGAGGTCGCCAATACCTCGCCGGCCGACCAGATCGCGCGGGCCCGGTCGCTGCTGCGCGAAGGCGCGATCACCGAGGCCGAGTTCGCCGAGCTCAAGGCGGCGGCGCTGGCGCACTGACTGTGGTCGACTCGACATCCGGCTCCGAAGCGGCGTCAGGGCCGCCCGGAGCGGAGCAGGACCCGATCCAGGCGTCGCTTGCGGAGATGATCGCCAAGCTCCGCAAGGTGGCGGCGGAGCCGGATGCGCAGATCACCTGCGACGGGCTGATCGAGCTGATCGGCATCCACTCGCATGCCCTGGCGCTGCTGGTGTTCTCGCTGCTAAACCTCTTGCCCGCCCCGCCCGGCTACAACTTCGTCGTGTCGCTGGTGATCCTGGCGTTCGCCATCCTGATGCTGCTGCACAAGCCGATCTACCTGTGGCGCTGGTTCGGGGAACGGAAGCTGCCACTGAAGCCGCTGCTCAAGCTGATGGACATCCTGGCGCGCATCGCCGATGGCTTGGGCAAGATCTCATCGCCGCGGCTGTTGGTGCTGTCGAGCCGGCCCGTGCTGCCGGTGCTGGGGCTGTTCAACGTGCTCATGGCAGTGGTGATGCTGCCGCCGATCCCGTTCTGCAACATGCTGCCGTCGCTGGCGGTGGCGATGATCAGCGCAGGCATCCTCAACCGCGACGGCTGGCTGATTCTCGGCGGCATCCTCGTCGGCATATTGGGGGTGATCGCCGTCATCATCGCCATCTGGGCGATTATCGTGGTGTTCTGGGCGATCGATACGGTGGTCTAGCGCGCCGGGATGGCAGCGTTCGGCGCGGCGGGGCGCGGCCAGATCACGCCGCGAAAGTACGGTGTGTCGAGCCCTGGAAATGGGCTTCCATCGCGGCGATGGCGCCGGGGATATCGTGCTGTTCCAGGGCGGCGATGACGCGCATGTGCTCATCCACCGTATCGACGAGATAGCCGCGGAAACCTGGGCGGCGGTGGACGCGCTGCGCCATGCGGATATTCTCCTGCAGGCGCTCATGCGTGTCGAGGATGGCGTGGTTGCCGAGTGAGGCGACGATCTCGCGGTGCATGCGCATGTCGAGTTCGAGGAACGGTGTGTGCGCCGTCTCGAATGGGCTGCCGTCGGTGAGGCTGATGCGGCACTTTTCGTGGTTGGCTCGCATGTCGGCCAGCCAGGCGTCCGAGACGGTGTCGCCGAAACTCTTCAGCGCGAAGATCTCGATCATGATGCGGAACTGGTAGTTCTCGCGGATGAACGCCACCTCCGGGTAGACGATCTTGATGCCGGCGCGCGGCTTGATCTCGACGAGCCCGAATTCCTCCAGCAGCACCAGTGTTTCGCGCAGCGGCGACAGCGACAGGCCGAGCAGGTCGCAGAGTTCGGATTGGGTCACCACCATGCCGGCTTCGAGCGTGCCGTCATGCATCGCCTTGCGGAAGCGGCGGTACCCTTCGTTGTCATTGCGGACGTCAGACATGTTCACCGGTGAATTGGTCGAGGAGCATTTTCGCACTTTAGTATATCAACAGGCGATTTGGAAATCTCAGCAAAACGCCAGAGAACACAGGTTTCTACGAAGCTTGCGAGCGATCAGATGCGGGCCAAAGTGCGATACAGAGCGCAATCTCTGCGCTTCGCTGCCTTGACTTGAGATATCATCTCCTCTCATTAATATCTCAACGGAGGGGTAGCATGAAGCTGGTGATGACGTCGGGCCGCTCGAGCAGGGGCTGCTAGGTGGCCGCGGTCGAGCTGAGGAATGTCCGGAAGTCGTTCGGGACGGTTGACGTCATCAAGGGCGTGGACCTCAACATCGACAAGGGCGAGTTCGTCGTCTTCGTCGGGGCCTCGGGCTCGGGCAAGTCAACCCTGCTGCGGATGATCGCCGGCCTCGAGACGGTGAGCGATGGCGATATCCTCATCGACGGCAAGGATGTCACCTTCGCCGAGCCGTCGGAACGGGGCATCGCGATGGTGTTCCAGTCCTACGCGCTCTACCCGCACATGAACGTCTACGACAACATCGCCTTCAACCTGAAGCTGGCGCGCTTCGGCAAGGACGAGATCGACAAGCGGGTCAAGGAAGCGGCGCGGATCCTCAGGCTAAACGAACTGCTGAGCCGTTCGCCGGCACAGCTTTCGGGCGGGCAGCGGCAGCGTGTCGCCATCGGGCGCGCGATCGTGCGCAACCCCAAGGTGTTCCTGTTCGACGAGCCGCTCTCGAACCTCGATGCGGCGCTGCGCGTGCAGATGCGGCTCGAGATCGAGCGGCTGCACCGCGAGCTCGGCACGACGATGATCTACGTGACGCACGACCAGGTCGAGGCGATGACGCTGGCCGACCGGATCGTGGCGCTCGACAATGGCCGGATCCAGCAGGTGGGGCCGCCGCTCGATCTCTACGCACGACCGAACAACCTGTTCGTCGCCGGCTTCATCGGCTCGCCGAAGATGAACCTGTTGCCGGCCAAGGTGCTGAGCAGTTCGGGCGGCAAGGCGATGCTGCGGCTCGAGGCCAGCGCCGCGGCCCGGTTCGAGTTCGCTGCCGGCAGTGCAGGTGTGGGCGATGCGGTGACCGTTGGCGTCCGGCCGGAGACGCTGGAAGTCGTCGCCGCGGGGGCTGCCGTGCCCGCCGGGCTGACCGCACTGCCGGCGAGGGTCGAGTCCGTCGAGCGGCTCGGCAACATCACCTACGCCTATCTCGATGGGGGAACGCCGGAGGTGATCACCGTGCAGGTGATGGGCCATTCCGACCTCGAGCCGGGGCAGGAGGTCCAGGTCGGGCTCAAGCCCGACCAGGTGCACGTCTTCGACGCAGCGGGCGCCGTCATGGCGTCGGCGGTCGGCAGATAAATCCGGCAGAGGCCGGAGCTACAACAGGAGGAGAGACTATGCTTCGTACAAGGACCGCCGCGCTTGCCGGCGGCGTGGCGCTAGCCCTGATGGCTGGTGCCGCGATGGCCCAGGACGCGGTGACGCTGAATGTCTGGTCGGACACGCCGCGCCTCACCATGTTCGATCTCTACGACAAGACGCACGACAACGTGACGCTCAATGTCACCACCGTGGCGCCGGCTGACCTGATCGCCAAGATCCAGCTCGCGCTGCAGGCCAAGAGTGAGATCCCCGACGTGATCTTCATGTCGGACATCGGCTACACCGCGCAGCTCTCGACCCGCCGCTCGAACTACCTGATGGACCTCACCGACAAGGTGCCGCAGGCGCTGCAGGACGAGTTCTATCCGAACGGCAATTCGCCGTGCCATGTGAACGGCAAGCTGCTGTGCATGCGCAACGACCTGGCGCACATGATCGTCTGGTACGACAAGCCTGCGATGGAAGCGCTCGGCAAGGCCGTGCCGACCACCTGGGAAGAGTTCCAGAAACTCGGCGAAGAACTGGCGCCGCAGGGCCTCAGCCTCGGCACCGGCGTCGAGAGCTTCCCGCTCTATGCGATGCTGGTCTCCGACGGCTGTGACATGGTGATGCCGGTCGAAGGCAAGGAAGACACGGTCAAGATCGACCTCACCACCGAGAAGTGCCTGAAGCCGGCCCGGATGGTCGACGCCATGTTGAAGAATGGCAGCCTGACCAAGGTCGGGCCGTTCGAGCCGGATTTCGTGGCGCTGGCCAAGGGCGGCAAGGTGCCGCTGATGATCGGGCCGACCTGGTTCGGCGAATACGTGATCAAGCCGACCTATGAGTGGCCCGCCGGCAAGCTTGCCGCCGCGGCTCCGCTGAAGTGGGACGACCAGAGCCAGCCGCTCACCTGGAGCTGGGGCGGCGGTACCTATGGTGGCTGGAAGGACACTGCGCATCCGGCTGAGGTCGTCGATCTCGTGACCTGGATGGCAACCGATGTCGCCAACCAGACCGCAGCCGTGACGCTGCCTGGCCATCGGCCGTCGGCCGAAGCCTGGGGCGCTCGTCTCGCCAGCGACGCGTACTACGCCGATCCGAACGTCTTCCAGGTGGAAGCCGATGCGGCGGCGTTCAGCCACCCCGGTTATGTCAGCCTGCGCTTCAGCGTAAGCGACGCGATCGCCAAGGTGGTGGTGCAGCCGCTCGCCAGCGGCGGCACGGTCGAAGGCGCCCTGCCGGCGCTGCAGACCGAGCTCGTCAACCTCGCCAAGCTCAACGGCTATCAGGTCGAGTAACCGACAGACCGGCCGGACGCCCCGTGCGTCCGGCCGACCAGTCCAGGGGCATAAATGACCGCAACGGCAATGGCATCGGATATGGGGGCGGCGGCGAGCGATCGCGCCCGCAAGGCAAAGCAGAAGGCACGGCGCGACACGCGCATGTCGTATCTACTGCTGGCGCCGTATCTCATCCTCTTGCTGATGTTCGGGCTGTTCCCGATCGCCTATGCCTTCGGGCTGAGCTTCTTCGACACCATCGAAATGGTGTTCTGGGGTTTCACCAACTACCAGTTCGTGTTCGACGATTTCCGCGTGCCGGCAAGCGTCGTCAACATCCTCACCTTCGTTGCCATCTGGGTGACGCTGACGGTGACCGGCGTTGCCGTGCTGTCGCTGATGCTGGACAGCATCAATCGCAAGACCGCTAACACGCTCAGGACGATCTATTTCCTTCCCGGCGCAGTGACCTCCTCGGCCATCGTGGTGCTGTGGCTGTTCGTGCTCGACCCATCGGTCAGCCCGTTCCAGCCGGTGCTGCACGGGCTGGGCTGGGGCACGCGCGCCGATGTGGTCTCGGGCATCGGGCTCGCCGGCGTGTTCGCCATCATGGCTTACTTCTCGGCTTCGGGCGGCTGGATCGTGGTGTTCGGCGGGGCGCTTGCGAGCCTTCCTACGGAAGTTATGGAAGCAGCGCGCATCGACGGGGCCAACCGGTTTCAGTTGGCGACGCGGATCAAGCTGCCGATGATCTGGCGCTCGTTGGTACTGATGGGGATCCTGTCGCTGGCCGCCGGGTTGCAGCTGTTCGTCGAGCCGCAGTTGATGGGGCTCGCCGGCCCGCAATTCGCGCAGAATGACTGGTCGCTGAACCAGATGGCGTTCCAGTACGCCTTCCGGATGGGCGATTTCGGCGCCTCGGCGGCGCTCAGTACGCTGCTGGTCGGCTCGTCGATCGTCATCGCGCTGGTGATCGTCTTCGCCACCAAATTCTACAAGATCGATTGAGGGCACGATGAGCACCAGAACCGCACCGATGCGCCTCAACCTCGGCCGCTTCGTCGTATTCGCGACGCTGGCCTTTGCGGTGTGCTTCTACGGCATTCCGCTGCTCTGGCTGTTCATCGCGGGGACGCGGTCGGAGGCGTCGCTATTGACCGATCCGCCGTTTGCGCTCGGCACCTGGGAGGCGTTCAGCCGGACCTGGAACAATCTCACCACCTACAACAACTTCCAGATTCTCACCTGGGCCGGCAACTCGCTGATCTACTCGGTGGGCGGGGTGCTGCTGTCGCTGATCGCCTCGACCCCGGGTGGCTATGCGCTGGCGCAGTCGGAGTTTCCGGGCCGCAAGCTGATCCTGACGCTGACGCTGATCGCGATGATCACGCCGTCGACCGCAGTGGTGCTGCCGATCTTCCTCGAGATGAACCTCCTGGGGCTCAACAACACCTATGCCGGCCTGATCCTCGCTTCGGGGTTCTTCCCGTTCGGCGTCTATCTCACCTATGTCTATTTCTCGACCTCGCTGCCCAAGGGCGTGATGGATTCCGCCCGGGTCGATGGCGCCAACCGGTTCCAGCTGTTCACCCGCATCGCGTTGCCGCTGGCCCGGCCGATCATCGCGCTGGTGGCGTTCTTCAGCTTCCTCGCGATCTGGTCGAACTACTTCCTCGCCTTCGTGCTGCTCAGCGACGACAAGCTCTACAATCTGCCGGTGGGGCTGACGGCGCTGGTTTCGGGCTCGGGTGCGCTCAGTAACCTGCCGTCCAACGATGTGCCGATCAAGAAGCCGGAGGTGGTGCTGGCCGCCATCCTCGTGGTGTTACCGGTGCTGCTGATTTTCATGGCCGCGCAGCGGTTCGTGCGCTCCGGAATGCTGTCGGGCGCGGAAAAGGGTTAGGCGGCCGGATCGATTCTCATGGCGGCTGCCAAAATCGTACTTGTGGAGGATTGAATGAAGATCACGGGGTTCACGGCTTGGCTGGTCGAGCACGAGCCAGGGCCGAAGTTCATCTGGCGCGACGGCATCCCCGGCTCGCATGGTGACATCCCGCGCGGCACGAAGCCCCACAAGGCCGTGATCCGGATGGAGACCGACAGCGGGCTCTACGGCTCGATCGAAATGAACCGCGGCGAGGCGGTGGTAGATCTGGTGCGGCGGCGCTTCCACGAGTTCATCGGCGAGAACCCGCTGCTGACCGAGCGGATGTGGCGGCTGATCTGGGAACTCGACCGCATCGAAGAGTTCCACATGCGGACGCTCGGCATGCTCGACATGCTGTGCTGGGACGTCAAATCGCAGCAGGCCAAGATGCCGATCTACCAGATGCTGGGCGGCGACGACCGGGTCGTGCCGGCCTATGCTTCGACGGTCACCTGGCCGACGATGGATGAGTACGAGCGCTACATCAAGATGAGCCGCGACGTCGGCTTCAAGGCGTTCAAGCTGCACGCCTGGGGCGGCCCGGTGAAGCGGGACATCGAGCTGTGCAAGAACCTCCGCAAGTGGGTCGGACCGGATGCGGACCTGATGTTCGACGGCTCGGCCGGCTGGGACTATGTGAACGCGCTCGAGTTCGGCAAGGCGATCCAGGACCTCGGCTTCCTCTGGTACGAGGAGCCGATGCGCGAGTTCCATTTGGGCTCGTACACCAAGCTCTGCGAGAAGCTCGATATCCCGATCCTCGCCGCCGAAACCTCGGATGGCGTCCATGGCAACATGGCGACCTGGATCGAGAACAAGGCGCTCGACATGACGCGCGTCTCGACCTTCTACAAGGGCGGGTTCACCGGCTCGATGAAGGTGGCGCACCTGAGCGAAAGCCACGGCATGCGGGCCCAGGTGCACGGCATGGGGCTCGAGAACGCGCAGATCTGCGCCGCCATCTCGAACAATGACTACTACGAGCAGCTCGTGATGAACGAGGAGCAGATCAAGGGCCTCGACAAGCTCGGGCCGCTCGCCATCGTCGACGGCAACCTGACCGTCAGCGACGAACCGGGCATCGGGTACCAGTTCGACTGGAACGAACTCGATGCCACGGCCCTTACGAAGGTCGAAGTGACCGAGCGATTGACGCCAATCGGCAGTCAGGTACCATGGCACTGATATATCAGATTATATAACTGAGCTATCATGAGGGAGGAATAGCACATGACGACGAGCTTCGACCGACGTTCAGTACTGAAGATGGGCGGTGGCCTGTTGGCTGCCTCCGCGTTCCTGCCGAGCCAGGCCTTGGCCCAGTCGACTGCGATCAACTACTGGCACACCTTCACCAGCCAGTCGGAAGCCGCAGGGCTGCAGGCGGTGCTCGACCTGTTCAAGGCCGCGCACCCCGACATTGCGGTAACGCCCGAGAACATCCCCAACCCCGAGTTCATGGCAAAGATCACGGCGGCCGTGGTCGGCGGCAGCCGCCCGAACGTGACGATGGTTTCGTCCGAGCGCTTCGAGGACCTGCTTGCGATGGGCGCGCTGATCGACATGACGGACCGCATCGCCGGCTGGGAGCGGCGTGGTGACTTCGACGACAAGCGCTTCGCCTCCATAACCAAGGATGGCAAGAGCTACGGTGTGCCCGGCTTCACGTTCGTCGACTGGGGCTACTATCGCAAGGACTGGTTCGATGAGGCCGGCCTGGCCGCGCCGACCACCTATGACGAGTTCCGCGATGCGGCGATCAAGCTGACCGACGCGAGCAAGGGCCGTTATGGCTTCGGACTGCGCGGCGGCCCGGGCGGCCAGAACTTCGTGGTCAACGTGATCGAAGCGTTCGGGTCGCCGGTGAAGCACGAGGACGGCTCGATCGGCCTCGACCGCGACATCGTCGTCAAGGCGCTCGACTGGTACTCGGGGCTGCTGGTCAAGGACAAGGCCGTGCCGCCGAGCGCCGCGAACGATGGCTTCCAGCAGATCATCTCCGGCTTCCAGACCGGGCAGACCGCGATGATCTGGCATCACACCGGCTCCTACCAGGACATCGCGTCCAAGCTGAAGCCGGGCGTGGAATTCGGCACGTTCGCGATGCCGGCCGGCCCAGCGACACGGGTGGCGCGCCTCGCCTACGCCTACAACTGCATCACCAAGGAAGAGGGTGCGGATGCGGCGTGGGAGTGGATCAAGTTCTGGGGCGAGCCGGATGCCGCCGTCGCCTTCCTCGAAAAGACCGGCTACATGCCGGCCTCGACCGTGGCGGCGCAGGACCAACGCATCGTCGGCAACCCGATGTACAAGGCCGCAGCGGATACGCTCGGCTTCGGCATTCCGCAGCCAAGCTTCCCGGGTGCGGCCGGCTGGGCACAGAACACCGTGCTGCCGGCCCTGCAGCAAATCCTGATTGGGCAGGCGACGCCCGACCAGGCTGCAGACCAGATCATCGAGGGGCTGGCCGCGGCCATCGCCTGATGCTTCGGGCGGCCGGTGCACCCGGCCSCCCTTCTCCCCGACCCGATCAAAGCCAAGTCTAAGTTGTCGCGCTTCCGAACCGGAAAAGTCTGCAACTTTTCCTGGAAGCCCTCCAAGGAGCCTTGATGAGCCGAGGCCATGCCATGGCAACGCTGCCGCCGCCGCGCTCCACCTGGGACGCGATCAATCCAATGCGGCTGCTCGGCGAGCTTTCCGAGACGCGCTACTGGATGTATCTGCTGCTGCTGCCGAGCGCGCTGCTGATCACGGCGATCGTGCTGTTTCCCACCGTCTACGGCTTCCAGCTCAGCTTCACCGAAATGCGGCTCAACCGGCCCGCCGGCAACGGCGCGTTCGTCGGGCTCAAGCATTACCAGCGCATGTTGGCCGACCCGATCTTCTGGCTGTCGCTGCGCAATACCGCGGTGTGGGTGACCTTCTCGATCGTCATCGAATTCGTCGTCGGCCTCGTCGCCGCGCTGGCGCTCAACCGCAACCTGCCGGGCGGCAAGATTTTCGCAGTACTGATACTCGTACCCTACTTCCTGCCCAACGTGGTGGCGGGCAACATGTGGGCGCTGATGCTCGACAGCCGCGTCGGCGTCATCAACGATATCCTCGTCAATATCGGCCTGCTCGACAGCTACAAGGCGTGGTTCGCCGATCCGAACACGGCGATGGCGACCGCGATCTTCGTCGAGGCCTGGCACAGTTTCCCGTTCTTCACGCTGCTGATCATGGCGGGGCTCAAAGGTATCCCGACCGATCTCTACAAGGCGGCCGATATCGACGGGGCAGGGGCGTTCGCACAGTTGCGGCTGATCACCCTGCCGATGCTCCGCACAATCATTGCCGCGGCGGTGATCCTTCGTGTCATCGGCCTCGTCAATTCGCCTGACCTGCTGCTGATCCTGACGCAGGGCGGCCCGGGGCGGTCGACGCAGGTGCTGTCTCTCTATGCGTTCCAGAACGCTTATTCGGATTTCAACTTCGGCTACGCGGGCGCGCTGTCGGTGGTGATGTTCGTCTTACTGATGCTGTTCGCCTGGGCCTATATCCGGCTCAGCAAGGTCAACCAGGATTAGCGCCATGGCCCAGACCCGCACCAGCTCCAACCTTACCTGGAACATCCTCAGCTACGCCGTGCTGGTCGTCCTCGCGCTGCTCAGTATCGGCCCGCTGCTGTGGATGCTGCTGACCTCGTTCAAGGTCGACGACGACATCGTTACCCGCACGATGGTGTATTTCCCCACCCGCTTCACGCTCGAGAACTACATCAAGCTGTGGAACCAGTCGGGCTATCCGGTCCTCGTGATCAACAGCCTCGTCACCACCACGCTGACGGTAGCGATCTGCCTGTTCACCGGCACCATCGCCTCATACGCCTTCTCGCGCTTCAACTTCCCGGGCCGCATGCCGCTGATGCTGGGCTACCTCATCGTCCGCATGTTCCCCGCGGTGCTCATGATCATCCCGCTGTTCATCGTGATGCGGAATCTCGGGTTGTTCGACACCAGCCTCGGCCTCGCCGTCGCCTATACGAGCTTCCTGCTGCCGCTGTTCGTCTGGATGCTGAAGGGCTTCTTCGACGCGGCGCCCAAGGAGCTCGAGAGCGCGGCGCGCATCGACGGCTCGACCCGCATCGGGGCGATGTTCCGCATCGTCATCCCGATCGCCCGCAACGGACTGGTCGCCACCTGCGTGTTCGTCGCCATCGCGGCGTGGAACGAGTACCTGTTCGCGCTGATGCTGACTTCGAGCACCGGCTCGCGCACTTGGCCGGTCGGGTTGCAATTGATGGTCGGCGAGTTCCAGCTGCCCTGGGGTATGCTCGCTGCCGGCGGCATCATTTCCATCTTGCCGGTGATCGTTCTCTTCGCGCTGGTGCAACGCGTCATGGTCGCCGGCATCACCGCCGGCGCAGTCAAGGGTTAGCGGCAATGGCCACGTTATCGATCAAGGGCGTCCGCAAGAGCTTTGGCGCAGTCGAGGTGCTCGAGAATATCGACATCGACCTCGAGGATGGCGGCTTCCTCGTGCTGCTGGGTCCATCCGGGTGCGGTAAGTCCACGCTGCTGTCGATCATCGCCGGGCTGGAGCCGAGTTCGGGCGGCGACATCATCATCGGCCAGCGCAACGTCAACAATGTGCATCCCAAGGATCGCAACATCGCCATGGTGTTCCAGTCCTACGCGCTGTACCCGACCATGCCGGTGCGCCGGAACATCGGCTTCGGCCTCGAGATGCGGAAGGTGCCGACCGCCGAGCGGGATGCGGCGGTGCAGCGTGCCGCTGAGCTGCTGCAGATCGAGCACCTGCTCGACCGGAAGCCCGGCCAGCTGTCCGGCGGGCAGCGGCAGCGCGTCGCCATGGGCCGCGCCATCGTGCGCAACCCGGAGCTGTTCCTGTTCGACGAGCCGCTGAGCAATCTCGATGCGAAGCTGCGGGTCGAGATGCGGACCGAGATCAAGCGGCTGCATGACCGGCTGGGGACCACTACGGTTTACGTCACGCACGACCAGGTCGAGGCGCTGACGCTTGGCACCAAGGTGGCGGTGATGAAGGGTGGGGTGATCCAGCAGCTCGCGGACCCCGAGACAATCTACGACCGGCCGGCCAACATGTTCGTCGCCGGGTTTATTGGCTCGCCGACGATGAATTTCCTCAAGGGCACGCTGGAGCAGGGGGCTAGCGGGCTGGTGCTGAACCATGCCGCCGGAACGCTGGCGCTTGCCGGTTTGCAGCAGGACGTGGGCGCGTTTTTCGGGCGCGAAGTCGTCGCCGGCATACGGCCGGAGACGCTGAACGCCGGGCAGGGCGGCGCGACGCTCGAGGGTATCGTCGATGTGGTTGAGCCCACCGGGCCGGACACGATGGTGATCGCCAGCGTCGGCGGGCAGTTGATTACGGCGCGGCTCGGACCCAAGGACCGGCCGAAACCGGGTGAGACGCTGACGTTCAGCGTCGATACGGCGGCGATCAACCTCTTCGATCCTGTATCGGGCGACCGGATCTAGAAGACACTGCTCTTGTCGCCGCCCCCTCCACCGGCTTCGCCGGTTCCCCTCCCCCGCCACGCGGGGGAGGATCAGGTGGCCCGGCGCTGCGCCAGGTAAATGTGGTCGCAGGCCAGCACGGTTTCGCCGCGCTGGTTCAGCACGCGGACCTGCTCGGTGATGCGGCCGTGTTGCGGACGCTTGGGATCGGGGTCGAGCGTGGTGATGGTGAGTTCGGCGTGGATGGTGTCGCCGATAAACACCGGCTTCGGAAACCGCAACCGCTCGAAGCCGTAGGTGAAGGCGAGGGGGTTGATCTCGGTGGCGGTGAGGCCGATGCCGATGGCGAAGGTCATGGTGCCGTGGGCGATGCGCTGGCCGAACTCCGAGCCCTTCATGAACTCGGCGTCCATGTGGTGCGGGAAGAAATCGCCGGTGTGGCCGGCGTGGACGACGAAATCGGTCTCGGTGATGGTGCGGCCGGAGGTTTTGCGGACCTCGCCGATGACGTAGTCCTCGAAGTGGCGCGGCCGCTCCATCAGAAACTCTCCCGGAACATGCGGTTCAGGTCGGCGACGATCGCCGCCGGTGCCTCGCGGCCGATGAGGCCGGCGTTGAGGCGTTTGCTGGCGGCATCCTGGAAGGCCATGTAGCCGGTGTGGCGCGGGCGGACATAGGCGGCTTCGAGGGTTTTGCGGGTGTTGCGGTAGAAGTTGCCGGTGGCGGCGTTGACCGCGTCATCCTCCCAGGCGGTGGCGTGGCCGGGTTGGCCGCCGGAGCTGGCATAGAGGCCGGCTTGCACCGGGCCGGAGGCGACCCAGTAGGCATAGTCGATTGCGGCGTCGCGGTTCTGCGAGAAGGCGGAGACAGCGATACCGGTGCCACCGAGGGCGGAGCCCGCGGCGTTGGGCAGCGGGATATCGGCGAAGGTCAGCGTGCGTTGGCGGAAGCCGGGGACGGCGTAGCTGACATAGCCGTAGCCGAGGGGCATCAGCGCGACTTTCGCATCCAGGCGGGCCATGGACTCGGACGCGGCGATGGGGTCCATGGCGAAGTTGGAGGGTTCGAGGTGCTGCGCCACTTCCGCCAGCATCTCGATAGCCCGGATGCCTGCCGTTTGGTCGATCAGCTCGCCCTGCTCGACCGAGCAGGGGTGGCCGAGATTGGCGGAGAGGGTGAAGAAGCTCATCATCGAATGTGGCGGCAGCAGTGGGAAGGTCACGTGGCCGGCCTTCGCGAGTTCGACCACGCCCGCCCAGTCGTTCGGCGCATCGATCAGGTCGGCGCGGTAGGCCATAACCTGCGCTGCGGCGTCGATCGGGAAAGCCCATTGGTGGCCGGCATACTCGTAGCTCGGGTGGCTCTGGCCGACCGAAGCCTTGGCCAACGCCTCGCGCTCTGCCTCGCGGCCGGACACGTCGATCGGGGCGAGGCAGTTTTCGGCGACGACCTGGCCGACATGCGGGTGGTCGATGACGATCATGTCGTATCGCCGCGCCAGTTCCTCTACCGGGAAGGACTCGAAATCCTGGAGGCTCCGCTTGTCCCATTCGATGGCGACACCGGTCTTTTCGGCCCAGGCCTTCGCCGTCGCGACCATCGGGTCGTAGCCGCGCGGGTGGTTCCAGGTCATGCCCTTGAGGGTCGTCACAGTCCGAACTCCTTTCGGATGGCGGCGCTCTGTTCGCCGATCAAGGGCGCGGCGCGGTGGGTCTGGGTGCGCTTGCCGTCGATGCGGAGCGGCGAGCGGGTGGTGAGGATGGCAACGCCATCGTCGCGGGTGACGGTCTGCAGCATGTCGAGGGCCTTGAAGCCTTCGCTCTCCATAAGCTCGGGCCATTCGAGCACCTTGGCGCACCAAATGTCGGCGGGCTCGAGCAGGTCGAGCCAGTGGGCGGTGGGCTGGGTCTCCAGTTCGCGCGAGATGATGGTCTTGATGGCGTCGCGCTCGCTAAACCAGCTCTTGGGACTGCCGGCATAGGGATCGAGCGCCGCGAGTTGCAGCAGGTCGCGGAGCTTGCCGAGCGGGGTCATGGCGAGGGCGAGCCAGCCGTCGGCGGTGGGGTAAACGCCGTAGGGGGCCGAGAGATAGGCGTGAGCGGAGCGGAACTCCGAGCGCTTGGGCTTGCGGCGGCCATCGTTGAGATGGGTGGTCAGCACCTCGAACTGGAAATCGACCAGCGCTTCGAGGAGGCTGGTCTCGACATGCGCGCCTTGGCCGGTGCGGCCCTTGCGGACCAGTGCCGCGAGGATGCCTTGCGCCACCGCGGCGCCGGCCAGCATGTCGGCAATGGCCAGGCCGAAGGGGACGGGCCCCTGGTCGTGGTCGCCGTTGAGCCACATGACGCCGGAGCGGGCCTGGGCCAGGAGGTCCTGGCCGGGGCGCTGCGCCCACGGACCTTCCTCGCCATAACCTGTTATGGAGGCGTAGACGATGCCGGGGTTGATGAGCTTCACCGCCTCGTAGTCGAGGCCGAGGCGTTCGATGACTCCGGGGCGGAAGTTCTGCAGCATGACGTCGGCACAGCCGATGAGCTTGCGGAGAGCAGCGAGGTCGTCGGGGTTCTTCAGGTCGAGCGCCAGGCTTTCCTTGGACCGGTTGATGGCGTGGAAAATGGTGCTATCGCCGCCGATCTCGGTGTCCGAGAGATAGAGCCGCCGGCTGAGATCGCCACCGTCCGGCCGCTCGATCTTGATGACCCGCGCGCCGAGGTCCTGCAGGCGCAGCGAGGCGTAGGGGCCGGAGAGGAACTGGCAGAGATCGACGACGAGCACGCCGTCGAGGGGGAGGGTCATGGGGCGGCTTTCACTGTGGTGGCCGGTTTGGCGGCGGACTCGAAGGCGGCTTCGGCGAGCGCCATGGTGTGCCAGGCGTCCTCGACCGAGGTGACCAGCACTGCGTCCTCGCCGGCGGCGTAGCGCTGCAGGTTGCTCATGGTGCCGATGAACGCATGAGGGAACCAGTGGCCTTGCAGCGGCACCTGGGTCCAGTCTTCTCCGCGGCGGGTGATCCAGAGTTCGTCGGGCTCGCCCTCGGGATATTTCAGCAGCACGCCCAGCTTCACCATGGCGGCGCCTTCGGTGCCTTCGCAGCGGAAGCTGGCGTCCTGGAAGCGGCGCCCGAAATCGTGGTTGTGATTGATCGAGAATAGCACACGCTGGTCTGGCGCGAAGTCGAACAGGGCCGAGGTGCGCGTCTGGGCCAGGTCGGTCGAGGGGTGCCCGACGCTGCGGGCGTGGACGCCCACCGGGTTGCCCATGAGGGCACGGAGCGTGTCGAGATAGTGGATCGAGTGCACCGCGATCTCGACACGCGGCATGCCCTTCAGGAATGGGAACAAATGCCAGGGGGTAAGGAGGTTGAGGTGCACCTCGACGTCGATGAGCCTGCCGAGCCAGCCGCGCTCGAGCGCATCGGCGACAGCCAGCATCTGCGGTGAGAACCGCCCCTGGAAGTTGACGGCGGCGACGAGGGATTTTTGCCTGCAGCGCTCGAGGATGGCGGTGGCTTCGGCGAGATCGCGGCCCATTGGCTTCTGCAGCAGCACCGTGGCGCCATCGGGGAGTTTTGGCAGCACGTCGAGATGTGCGCCGGGCGGCAGGGCGAGATCGTAGACCGCATTGGGCGTGGCGATGGCTTCGTCGAGCGTCGCGAAGGCTTGGGTCTCCCACTTCGCTGCCACCTGCTTGGCGCGATCGGCATCAAGGTCGAACATGCCGGCCACCGGAAAGTTGGCGAGCTTGTAGGCCGGCAGGTGGGCATCGGTGACGATGCCGCCGGCGCCAATGATGACGATCGGCCTGGGCGTGCTCGGCCGAGGCCAGCTCTGCCGGAGCTCTTCGACTGCGATGCTCAACGCAACTCCCTCAGCCGCTATTCGCAGCCTATTCTTCTGTGAATGAGCATTTCACATATGAGCCAGCGGGGCAACGCTGATATATCAGAGCCGGTAGAGGCGCTCGGCGTTGCGGTGGAAGAGTTTTGACTGTTCGTCGGGGCTGGCGGTGGCGACGATCTCCTTGGTCGCGGCGACCCAGCGGCCGAGGTCGGCGGTGAGGGTCAGCACCGGATAGTCGGAGCCCCAGACCACCCGGTCCCAGCCGAAACACTCGATGATGTGCTCTGCGAACGGGCGCAGATCGGCGGTGGTCCAATCTGGGGCAGCGTACGCGATGATGCCCGAGATCTTGGCCGCGACATTGGGAAGTGCGGCGAGCGCCTTGATCTCGCGCCGCCACGGATCGAGCGCTCTGGCCGCGACGTCGGGCATGCCACAATGATCGAGCACGAATTGCACGCCGGGGCAGCTCTCGACGAGTTCACGACCCACTGGCAGTTGCTTGGACAGCACGCAGAGATCGAACGGCAGGTGCTTGTCGGCGAGGCGGCGGAGATTGGCGCGGAACAGCTCGCCCTGGCTCAGTTCATTGGGGGAGGTGTGGAGGATACGGCGGAAGCCTTTCACACCTTTCATTGCAGAGAGCCGATCGAGATAGGCAGGGAAATCGGGGCTCTCCGGTCGGCAGGCGGCGATGGCGCCGACGACGAGCGGATGCACGTCGAGGGCGTGGCGCGTCTCGGCTTCCATGTCGGCCTCGGCGACGTCTACCTCCATGTGCAGCGCGGCTTCAATGCCCAGCTTTTCCGCCTCGGCAGCGTAGGTTTCGGCCGGCCAGGCGCGGTTGAGCGAGCCCGCTCCGGCGAGCCACGGGTACGTGAAGCGGTCCATGTGCACCAGATGCAGGTGGGTATCGACGATGCGCATGTTTGCCTCCCATTTACGTTTTCCGGACCATAGTCGGGCGCCGCAGGAGCGGCTATTACGCGTTCGTCGACAGCCGGTTACGGCCATGTCGTGATCGTGGATGCCGCAAAATCGCCTCATAGAAGCCGCCGTTTGACGGTTGCTTGGTATTGCGAATTAGGCGGGAGGTGTCCCGCCGTGGTGGGAGGGCTCCCATCGGGCACGGCGGATCGGCCGGAGTTCACCACAGCAGCCGCTCGGGGCCACGAGCGGAGGTGCACTCACAGCGTCCGCCGAGGGCAGGGGTAGTCGGGACTGTTACAGCGGCGGGTAAAAATCGGTCTGGCCATGCTGGCCCTGTCGCCATTGCTGGTGCCGGGCGCATCGGCGTTCGAGTTCTTCGGCATCAAGCTGTTCGAGGACCAGAGTGAGATCGACGCCGACGCGGTGATCGGCGATCCACAGACTTTTACGGCTACGCTGGAAACGACCGCGACAGGCGATGTCGAGAGTGCCATCCGCAACGCGTCGGCGCTGATCGCGGACCAGGGCGCGCCGGCTTCGGGTGCGGCGGGGCTGCTGGCCAAGGCGCGCAGCGACTACCGGCGGATTCTCGCGGCGCTCTACAACCAGGGCTACTACGGCGGAAAGATCAGCATCCTGGTCGGCGGCAGGGAGGCAGCGAACCTGCCACCGGACGCCGAACTGTCTGATCCGGTGGCGGTGGTGCTGAAAGTCGATGTCGGGCCGTTGTTCCGCTTCGGCAACGTCAATATCGCGCACCGCGCGCCTCTTGCCTCCGACGATGGCGACAGGGTCGAGGCACCGGAAGTCGCGGGTTTTGGCGCTGGGCTTGTGGCTAGGGCAACTGTCGTGGCGCGGGCCGAGCAGCTGGCCGTCGAGGCGTGGCGGCAGCAGGGTTACGCGGAGGCCGAAGTGGTGGACCGCAAGGTCGTTGCGGACCATGCGACCGACACGGTCGACGTGACCATCACTGTGGCGCCGGGTCGGCATGCGACGGTTGGCAATATCGGAGTCAGCGGCACCGACCGCATGGATCCGGCATTCGTGGCGCAACAGACCGGGCTCAATCCGGGCGCCGACTACGACCCCGACGACATCGCGCGAGCCGAAAAGCGGCTGGCGCGGCTCGATGTGTTCCGTGCCATGCGGATCGAGGCGGCGGGCGTCATCGGCAATGATGGCGTGCTGCCGTTCAACGTGATTGTCGAGGAGCAGGCAGAGCGGCGGTTTGGCGTTGGCGCCACCTACTCGACCATCGACGGGCTCGGGCTCGAGGGCTTCCACCTGTGGCGCAACCTGTTCGGGCGGGCCGAGCGGCTGCGGCTCGACGCGAAGGTTGCGGGCATCAACTGGCCGATCGCCACCGAGGAGTTCGACTACGCGTTTGGCGGCACCTTCACCAAGCCGGGCTTCCTCAACCCGGACAACGACCTCGTCGCGGCGATTTCGGCCGAGCGCAGCGTGCTGCCGGCCTATACCGAGACCTCGGCGTCGGCGCGGGTGGGGATGACGCAGTATCTCACCGACCAGCTGACGCTGGATGGTGCGGCCTATTACGAGCGCTCGCTGTTCGAGGATGATTTCGGCACGCGCAATTTCTCGCTCGTGGGGCTGACCGGCGGGCTGATCTGGGATGCGCGGGACAACTCGTCTGACGCGACCGAGGGCTTTTACGTCAACGTGACGGCCGAGCCGTTCTACGAATTCTACTACGGCAACCCGGCGTTCCGGACCACGGCCGAGGTGCGCGGTTATCTCAACGTGATGGGCGATGGACAAATGGTGCTGGCGGGCCGCGCCAAGGTCGGCGCGCTGGTCGGGCCGGCGCTGGACGAGATTCCACCGGACCGGCTGTTCTTCGCCGGCGGCGGCGGGTCGGTGCGCGGCTATGGCTTCAAGAGCATCGGCGTCGATGGGCCGGGCGATACCGTCACCGGCGGCAAGTACCTGGTCGAGGGCTCGCTCGAGGCGCGCTACAAGGTCACCAACGATATCGGCGTCGTCGCCTTTGTCGATGGCGGTTACGTCGCGGCGGACAGCTTGCCGGGGCTGGATCAGCTGCGGCTCGGCGTCGGCGCGGGTGTCCGTTATTACACCGGGCTCGGGCCGCTGCGGCTCGATGTGGCTGTGCCCCTCAACAAGCGCCCGGGCGATCCGGATTACGCGCTCTATGTCGGCATAGGACAGGCGTTTTGAGACGGGTCCTCGCCATCGGCATGATGCTCGGGTTCGGCCTGTTGGCCGCGGTGCCGCTCGTCGCGCAGGACCAGGCGCAGATGACGGCCGAGCAGCAGAAAGACTGGTTCGTCGGCTTCGTCGAGGGGCAGCTCTCGACGCCCGAGCGGCAGATACGCATCTCCAATATCGATGGCATGCTGTCGTCGACCGCCTCGATCCGCGAAGTCACCATCTCCGACACGGAGGGGGTGTGGCTGCGCGTCAACAATGCGGCGATCGACTGGGACCAGGGCGCGCTGTTCACTGGCCGGCTGCTGGTGCGCGCGCTGACGGCCGAGAGCATCGAGTACCTGCGCAACGCGGTGCCGAGCCGCGCGGCGGATCCCAACCTGCCGGCGCCGGAAGCTGCGCCGCTGGCGATCCCGGAATTCCCGGTGGCGATCCAGCTCGACAAGCTGAGCGTGCCCAAGGTGACGTTCGGCGAGAACGTCTTCGGGCTTGGGTCGGAGATCTCGGTCGATGGCCGGTTCCGGCTCGAGGGCGGCTCGCTCGATACGGCACTGAATATCGTCCGGCTCGATGGGCCGGGCGGGAAGCTCGACGTGGCCGTGGCCTACAAGAAGGCCGAGAATAGCATCGATGTCGGTGTGACGCTGACCGAGCCGCCCAACGGCATCCTCGCCAACCTCCTCAACATCGAGGGCAGACCGGAGATGGCGCTGGCGGTGAACGGCTCCGGGCCGGTCGCCGACTTGCGGACCACCATGACGCTCGATGCTGGCGGGAAGCGGGCGCTGGAGGGGCTGGCGACGATCGCGCAGAAGCCCGAGGGCTTTGCGGTCGAAGCTGATCTCGGCGGGCCGATCGGAATGCTGGTGGCGCCGGCCTATCAGGCGTTCTTCGGGGCGCAGACCTCGCTCAAGGCATCGGCGCTGGTGCGCTCGGCGGGCGGTGTGGAGATTTCGGGGCTGAAGCTGAGCGGCGGGCAACTGGGGCTCGAAGCCTCAGCGGCGACGACCGCCGACGGTTTCCTCAGCAAGCTGGACCTGTCGGCCGTGATCGCCGATCCCGGCGGTGGGCGAGTGATCCTGCCGGCGCCGGGCGCCGCGACGACCATCGAGAGCGCGACGCTGAAGGTGGATTTCGGCGGGGCGGGGAGCGACGACTGGTCGGCCGACCTCGTCGCCAAGGGCTTTGCCAATGGCGGGCTCAGGGCGAGCGAAGTGGCGCTGCGCGGCAACGGTGTCGCCAGCAACCTCGGGGATCCGGCGAGCCGGCGGCTGACCTTCAATGCCGACGGCATGGTGTCGGGGATTGTCTCCAGCGATGCGGATATACAGGCGGCGCTGGGTGATAGCGCCGGGCTTGGCCTTGCGGGGCTGTGGAATGCCGGCGAACCGCTGCAGCTGGCGCAGTTCAAGCTGGTCGGCAAGGCGCTGACGCTTGCTGCGGTGGGGAAGGTCGACGACAGCGTGTTTGACGGCACGATGGAGATTAAGACCAGCTCGATTTCGCCATTCTCGGGCGTCGCCGGGCGCGATCTCGATGGCGCGATGGCGCTGACCGCCACCGGCACCGTGAGCCCGCTGATCGGCGGCTTCAACCTCAAGCTCGATGGCACGGCGCAGAACCTGGCGCTGTCCGAGCCGGCGCTCGATGCAGTGCTCGCAGGCACGGTGAAGCTCAGCGGACGCGTGGCGCGAACCGAGCAGGGGCTCGAAGCCGAGGCGTTCCGGATCGCCAACGACAAGGTGCAGATCGACGCCGACGGCACCTTTGCGACCGGCGCGGCGGATTTCCGCTTTACCGCTGCGCTTGCGGATCTGGCTCTGGTGTCGGACCAAGCCAAGGGCGCGCTGACGCTCACCGGCACCGCCAAGGGCAAGGGCGCGATTGGACTCGACGTTGCGGCCAAGGTGCCAAGCGGGGCGCTGGCCGGCAAATCGCTTTCAGATGCGGCGTTCGGCTTCACCGGGACACTGGCCGAGGACGGCACGCTGACCGGGCAGCTCAAGGGCGACGCATTCCTCGATCGCTTCCGCGTGGCGCTTGGCGGTGACGTGGCGGTGGACGCGACGACCAAGCGGCTCACTGGATTGCGTCTCGAGGCCGGGCCGACGCTGGTCACCGGCGATGTGGTGCAGGATGCTCAGGGGCTGCTGACTGGCGCACTGAAGCTCGCGTCACCCAACGTCACCACGGCGGCGGCGCTGCTGCTGCTCGATGCGAGCGGCAGTGCCGACGCGTCGATCACGTTGACCCCGGCCGCCGGCAAGCAGAATGCCGAGATCGCTGCATCTGTCCGCAACCTCTCGGCGGCGGATGTCAGGATTGGATCTGCTGATATCCGGGCGGTGGCCGTCGATCTGTTCGGTGCCGCGTCGATCACCGGCAGCGTCGACGGGCGATCGCTCGCGGCGGGGGATATCACTGTCACCACGTTTAGCGGCACCGCGACCCAGCAGGGCGGCCGGTCGGTGTTCCAGCTCAACGCGGCGGCGAGCGGGTTCGGCGTGTCCTCGATGCAGCTCGCGGCGCGCGGCAACCTTTCGGGCCAGACAGTGACGCTCGAAAGCCTGTCCGCCACCGGCACCAATGGACTGAAGCTCGCTGCGAATGGTCGCGTGCCACTCAGCGGCGGCGGTCTGGCACTGGATGTTCAAGGCTCGGCGCCGTTGGCGCTGGGCAATCGCTTTGTCGCCGATCGCGGCGGGCAGCTCAGCGGCACGGCCGATCTCAAAGCGCGGGTCACCGGCAGCCTCGCCTCGCCGCAGTTCGCGGGCACCGTGTCGACCAGGGGCTCGGGCTATATCGACCCGGCGCTGAACCTGCGGCTGGTCGATATCAACGGCCGCGCCAGCCTTGCCGGCAACCGCATCAACATTGACAGCCTGACCGCGGGGCTTGCTACCGGCGGCTCGATCTCGGTGGGCGGCTCGGTGGGGCTCGGGGGCGGCAATCCGGCGGATATCGCGGTGCGGCTCAACTCGGCGCGCTATGCCGATGGCAGCATGTTCGTCGCCACGGTGTCGGGCGACCTGGCGCTGAAGGGGCGGCTCGATGCCAGCCCGATGCTGTCGGGCAACGTGATGATCGAGAAGGCCGACATCACCATCCCGGACTCGCTCGGCGCAGCCGGCACGATCATCGACGCCAAGCACATCAATGCGTCGAAGCCCGTGTTGGTTACGCTGAAACGGGCGGCGGTGACTGCGTCCGGCGCGCCGATGCCGCAACGGCGGCCATCGGTGGTGCAGCTCGACGTCACGGTCAGCGCGCCCAACCAGATCTTCATCCGCGGGCGTGGGCTCGATGCCGAGGTCGGCGGTTCGGTCCGGCTCACCGGTTCGGTCAACGACATCCGGCCGGTTGGCGGCTTCCAGCTCAATCGTGGACGTCTCGCCATTCTCGGGCAGCGGGTGACGTTCGAGGCGGGCTCGGTGACGCTGGTCGGCGATCTCGACCCGTTCCTCGACTTCACCGCGCGGACCGAAGGCGACGGGATCACGGTGTTTGTGAATGTCACCGGCCGTGTGTCCGATCTCGATATCGGCTTTAGCTCCAACCCGGTGCTACCGGAAGACGAGGTGCTGTCGCGGCTGCTGTTCAAGCGCTCGATGGGCGAGCTGACGCCGATCCAGCTGGCGAAGCTTGCCGGCGCAGCGGCCGAACTCGCTGGCGGCGGTGGCGGCTCGCTGGTCGACTCGCTGCGCGCCAAGGCTGGGCTTGACGATCTCGACGTAGTCACCAATGAGGATGGTAGCCTAGCGGTGCAGGCGGGCGCCTATCTGCAGGACAACATCTATCTCGGTGTGCAGGCCGGGGCCGATGGCAACTCACGGGTCACCGTCAACCTCGACGTGACCGACGACATCAAGGCCAAGGTCTCGACCGGCACAAACGGGGATTCGAGCTTCGGCGTGTTCTACGAGAGCGATTACTGAACGGTCTGACAGGACGCGTTCATCGGCGTGGCAATCCGGCGGCCAAATCGGGGTTGCCGCCGCATTCGAGCCGACCTAGCGTCTCGACATGGCCGACCAGAAACTTCGCAGCTACCGCGGGAAACGCGACTTCTCCAAAACCACGGAGCCCGCCGGCGGAGCCGCCGCGTCCGGCAGCGCCCGCTTCGTCGTCCACAAGCACTCGGCAACTGCCGACCACTATGACCTGCGGCTCGAGCACGATGGCGTGCTGCTGAGCTGGGCGGTGCCGCGGGGGCCGTCGCTCAATCCGGCCGACAAGCGGCTGGCGGTGCACACCGAAGATCACCCGATCGAGTACATTGATTTTGAAGGGGTAATTCCAGAAGGCGAGTATGGCGGCGGGCCGATGATCGTCTGGGATACCGGCGACTGGGCGCCGATGGAGGATGTCGACGCGGGGTTGAGGAAGGGCGGCTTCAAGTTCCGGCTGTGGGGCGAGAAACTCAAGGGCGGCTGGATGCTGACCAAGCTCAAGGGCCGCCCGGGCGACAACGACAAGGAAAACTGGCTGCTGTTCAAGGAGCACGACCCGGCGGTGGATACCGAGACGGACATCCTCGCCGAGCGGCCCGAGAGCGTGAAGTCGGGCCTCACCACCGAGCAGTTGCTCGAAGCGGCAAAACCCAAACCGGCGAAGGCACTTAAGCCTTCCGGCGCGACCGGCGCAGTGAAGGCGCCGCCGCCGCCGCAGGTCGAGCCGCAGCTTGCCTCCGCTGCGACCGATCCACCGAAAGAGGACGCGGCACACTGGGTGCACGAGATCAAGTTCGACGGCTACCGCACCATCGCGCATGTCATCGACGGCAAAGTGCAACTGATCACTCGCAGCGGCATCGATTGGACCAAGCGCTATGGCGACCTGCCGAAGGAGTTCGCCAAGCTCCCGGTCAAGCAGGCGATCATCGACGGCGAGATCGTGGTGCTCGACGACAAAGGCATCTCGCGGTTCTCGGCGCTACAGGACGCGCTGTCGGAAGGTGCCGGGAGCAAGCTGCATTTCTATGCGTTCGACCTGCTCTACCTCGATGGCTACGACCTGCGAGGGGCGGCGCTGATTGATCGCAAGCAGTTGCTGACGCAGCTACTGGGGACGCATGTTTCGGGGCGTTCGGCGATCCAGGTCAGCGACCATGTCGAGAGCAATGGCGATGCGCTGTACGAGCGCGCGTCGGAGCTGGGGCTCGAGGGCATCGTCTCGAAGCGGGCAGATGCGAAGTACCAGTCGGGTCGGACGTCGACCTGGGTGAAGGTGAAGTCGAAGCCGATCGGTGACTTCGTCATAGCAGGTTATACCGTGTCGGCCGCGGCCGGCGGGCTGGCGTCGCTGGCGCTGGCGGAGTTCGTCGATGGCGAGCTCGAATATCGCGGCAAGTGCGGCACCGGGTTCGACGCGCCGATGCTGGCGCAGCTGTTGCGCCGGCTCGAGCCGCTGCAGGATCCGGCGCTGAAGCTGGACGGTGCGCCCAAGGACATTATCTGGGTGCAGCCGGTGCTGCGCTGCCGTGTGCACTACGCAAACATCACCTCGGACAAGCTGCTCCGGCACTCGGTGTTCAAGGGGCTGATCGAGACCGAGTTGACCGCGTCGGAGGCGCCGCGGCAACGGCTGATCACCGATGCCGATCTCGCCTCGATCTCGATCACCAACCCGACGCGGCGGCTGTTCGGCAAGAGCGGGCCGACCAAGCTCGACATCGCGGTGTACTACGCCGCGGTGGGCGATTTCATGCTGCCGCATTTGTTCAACCGGCCGGTGTCACTGTTCCGCTGCCCGACCGGATTGCCCAAGGATTGCTTCTTCCAGCGTCACGCTTTCAAGGGGATGCCGCCGAGCATCAACGTGTTCGAGACGCAGAACTCGGACGAGGAGGACCGGACCTATCTCACGATCGAGGACGCCAAGGGGTATCTCGCGCTGGCGCAGTTCGGGGTGGTTGAGTTCCACGCCTGGGGCAGCCACCTGACGCACCTCGACAAGCCGGATCGTGTCACCTTCGACCTCGACCCCGGCGAGGGGATCGAGTTCCGCGAAGTGGTCGAGGCGGCGGTGCATATCCGAGGCGAACTGGAGGCAATGGGGCTCGTGCCGTTCGTCAAGACCTCCGGCGGCAAAGGGCTGCACGTGGTGTTGCCGATCAACCCAAAGCAGACCTGGAAGCAGGTCCATGCAGTGACCGGCGAGATGGCGGCGGCGCTGGCGAAAACCGCGCCGGACACCTTTGTAACGGTGATCGGCGAGAAGAACCGGAAGCGCCGGATCCTAATCGATATCCATCGAAATGCGCGCAGTGCGACGGCGGTATCGCCCTATTCGCTGCGGGCGCGGACCAACATGCCGGCCTCTACTCCGCTCGATTGGCGCGACCTCGAATCCATCGACGCTCCGGTCGATTTGAACTACTCTACGCTTCCAGGATTATTAACCACGTCCGGTGATCCGTGGGCGGAGATTAACGAGTTCGCCCGGGATTTACCTGCATTATCAAAGGCTGGACGTAGTACGCGCGTTTAGGAGGCGAAGGTGGCACCCAGGGCAAGCTGGAAGGGCTATATCAAGCTGAGTTTGGTCAGCTGTCCGGTGAAGATGTTTCCGGCGACGAGTGCGTCGGAGCGGATCACTTTCAACCAATTGCACAAGGACACCCACAACCGGATCAACATGAAGCCGGTGGACCCCGAACTGGGCCTGGTGGAGCGCTCGGACCTCGTCAAAGGCTACGAGTACGAGGACAAGCAATACATCATCATCGACGAGAGCGATCTCGAAGCGGTGCGGATCGAATCCAACCACACGATGAACATCGAGGCCTTCGTCGACGAGAACGAGGTCGACGTCATCTACCAGGACGCGCCGTATTACCTGGCGCCGGACGGGGCGATGGCGGAGGAGACGTTCGCGGTGCTGCGCGAGGCGATGCGGCAATCAGGCAAGCTCGCCATCGCGCGGCTGGTGCTGACCAATCGTGAGCGGGTGGTGACGATCGGGGCGCGCGAGAACGGCATGTTCGTCACGGTGCTGCGCAACCCCAACGAGGTGCGCGGTACGGCCGAGTATTTCGGCAACATTCCGGCGGTGAAGCCCGAGGCCGAAATGCTGGAGTTGGCTGAAAAGCTGATCGAGCAGAAGGTCAAGAAGTTCGACCCCAAGGATTATGAGGATCGCTATGAGGTCGCGCTGATGGCGATGATCCGCGAGAAGCTCAAGGGTCACAAGCCGATCATCGCGGCGGCGCCGGAACGCGGCAATGTCATCAACCTGATGGATGCGCTGAAGGCGAGCCTGGGACAGGCAAAGCCGGCGGCCCCGAGCAAGGCGAAGGTGGAGACGCCAGCTGCGGCCAAGAAGCCATCGTTGAAGGAAGCCGTGGCGGCGTCGAAGGCTGCGGCGGCAAAACCTGCGGCAGCGAAGAAGAAGGCCTGATCTGGTGCGCTTGGCTGCCCCTCACCCTGACCCTCTCCCCAAAGGGGCGAGGGGACGCTTGGGGCAGGGCTGGCGGATCAGCCCTGGAAGCCTGTAGAATCGGCCAATGCGGAAACCGGACAGCACCGTCGGCATCGTGGGGGGGCTCAGCGCCTTTCCGCGCCGGCTGGCGGCCAAGGCGGTGGCCGGCAAGGGTGGGCGGCTGCGCCGCGGCGTCACGCGCCACACATCGCGCATGGTGCTGGGCCGCACGCTGCTCGACAAGTTCACCGACGCCGAGATCGAGCAGCGCGTCGCGGCGCTGCGCGAGAGCGGCGCGACGCTGATCAGCGAGAACGGGTTCTTGCGCTGGCTCGGGCTGATGAGCGCGCCGGACCAATCCAACCTCACGCGGCAATCGCTGCTCGAGCAATCGAAGCTCGACGGGCGGATGTTCGACCTGCTGGCGCTGTTCGACGCATTCGAGCATGACGCCGAGCCGTTCTCGTTCCGCGACCTGATCCTGTCGCGGAAGTATGCGGGGCTGGTGGCTGGTGGGGCAACCTGGGGGGCGATTGCGCGGTCGGTACATCGGTCGGGGCCGGTGGCGTCGCTGACGGCGATGTCGCTGCACCCGGGCGGGCCGAAGCGGATCCATGCGCTGTTCGGCGATGATCGAGCTGAACTCGACGGGCAGCGGCTGTTGGCGCTGGCGCCGATCGAGGACGAGTCCGAGGAGTATTTCTCGCTGGCTGAGGCGGCGGAGGCGGCGGGGCTGTTTGCCGAGGCGGCGGTGCTTTACGGGCACTGCCTGTCCATCGATCCGAACGACTCCGTCGCGGCCTATAATCGGGCCAATTGCCTGAAGGCGGCGAACGACAACTCCGAGGCGGCGAACGCCTATATGCAGGCGATCAAGCGCGACCCGGATTTCGTCGAGGCGTGGTTCAACTATGCTGGGCTGCTGCGCGAGGAGGGCAAGATCGCCATCGCGCGCCAGCACCTCGTGACGGCGATTGAGATCGACGCCGACTATGCCGACGCGATCTACAACCTTGCGACGCTGGAATACGATGCCGGCAATCTGAGTGAAGCGCGGCGCTGGTGGGTGCGCTATCTCGAACTCGACCAGGACTCGGAATGGGCGAAGACCGCATCGCGCGGCATTGCCTACGCGGACCTCCACACACGGAAATCGGCGGGCTGATGGCGACGAACTTCCTCTTCGATGGGCCCGAGGACGCGCGGGTCACGATCATGCTGGCGCACGGCGCTGGCGCGCCGATGGACTCGGCGTCGATGAACGCCACGACCAAGGCGCTGGCAGCGGCTGGGTTCCGCGTGGCGCGGTTCGAGTTTGGCTACATGGCGGGCCGTCGGACGGAAGCGGGCAAGAAGCCGCCACCGAAGGCCGAGACGGTGATGCCGGAGTATGTGGCGGCGGTCGACGACCTGGGTCCGACTAACGGACCACTGATCATCGGCGGCAAATCGATGGGCGGGCGGGTCGCGAGCATGATTGCGGATGCCGAGTTCGAGGCAGGGCGGATCGCGGGGTTGCTGTGTCTCGGCTATCCGTTCCATCCGCCTGGGCGGCCGGCGCAACTGAGGACCAAGCACCTGATTGGGCTCAAGACGCCCGCTCTGATCTGCCAAGGTACGCGCGACGAGTTCGGCGTGCCGGACGAAGTCTCGACCTATGGGCTGTCGCCGCAGATCGAGGTGAAGTGGCTCGAGGACGGCGACCATGACCTGAAGCCGCGGAAGGCGATTTCGGGGTTTTCGACGGCCGATCACCTAAAGACGGTGGCAGACAGCTTCACGGCCTGGGTCGGGCGCATCGCGCCGTAGAGCACCAGCTTTGAAGATCGCGACGTTCAACATCAACAACGTCAACCGGCGGCTGGACAACCTGCTGGCCTGGCTGGATGAGGCCGAACCGGATGTCGTCTGCCTGCAGGAGCTGAAGGCGCGCGATATCCAGTTCCCCGCGACGGCGCTGGCCAATGCCGGCTACGGGGCGGTGTGGCGCGGCGAGGCGAGTTGGAACGGCGTTGCCATCCTCGCCAAGGGGGTCGAGCCGGTGCTGACGCAGGAGTCGCTGCCGGGTGATCCGGACGATGAGCAGGCGCGCTATATCGAGGCAGCGGTGAACGGGGTGGTGATCGCCTCGCTCTACGCGCCGAACGGCAACCCGCAGCCGGGACCGAAATTCGACTACAAGCTGGCCTGGGGCGAGCGGCTGATCGCGCACGCGGCAGAGCTGTTCGACAGTGGCGTGCCAGTGGTGCTGGCGGGTGACTACAACATCGTGCCGGAGCCGCGCGACATCTATGTCACGACGTCGTATCGGGACAATGCACTGGTGCAGGATGAGCCGCGCGAGCAGTTTCGACGGTTGCTGCAGCAAGGTTGGACCGACGCGCTACGCAAGAAATTCCCCAACGAGACGCTCTACACCTTCTGGGACTACATGCGGAACCGCTGGCCGCGCGATGCCGGGTTGCGGCTCGACCACGTGCTGCTGAGCAAGCAGCTGGTGCGGAAGCTTGGGGCTGCCGGGATCGATCGCGAGGTGCGCGGCGAGGACGGGGCGAGCGACCATGCGCCGGTCTGGATCGAGCTCAAGGTCTAGCGGTTTCGGCCGATTCAAAGTTGACTGATATTGTCAAAATTAGTAGCCCAGACGCATTGATTTTGAGCGTAGTGGGTTGAGCATATGAAGCCGCTGAAGCTGTTGACTGGGACGGTGCTGGGCCGCCGCATGGTCACTCCGGGCATGGTGCGGGTGACGCTGGGCGGCGAGGGGCTCAAGGACCTGAAGACCACAGGCGTCGGCGACGAGTATGTGCGGCTGTTCTTTCCTGATCCCGAAACCGGCGAGCTAGTGCTGCCGCAGGTCGACGCGCAGGGGTTCTGGAAATACCCCGAGGGCAAGAAGCCGTCGCATTGCGAGTGCTACACTATCCGCTATGCGCGGCCGGGTGAGGTGGACCTCGATTTCGTGGTGCATGAGCACGGCCGGGCCAGCGAGTGGGCACAGGCCTGCGCGCCTGGCGACACCATCACCATGCGCGAGCCCTACGGGATTTACGAAGCGCCAGCGGATGCCAAGTGGCAGCTGTTCGTCTGCGATGCGACCGGGTTGCCGGCGCTGGGCCGGTTGCTCGAGGGGCTCGATGCGGATGTCGAGGCACGGGCCATCGTCGAGGTGGCGGACGCCAGCCATGAGCAGGTGTTCGAGACCAGGGCGATGCTGAAGCTGGTGTGGCTGCATGGTTCGGGCAACGGCATCGCGCCGAGCAAACTCGAGGACGCGGTGCGGTCGATGAACCTGCCGACGGATCGCGAGGTCTATGTGTGGGTGGCGTCCGAGGCCAGGGCAGTGCGGCCGATCCGCAGGTATCTGCGCCACGAGCTGAAGTGGCCGGCGACGAGGTACTCGATCACCGGCTACTGGACCGACAAGCTGGCCGAGTGGGAGCGCAACTGGGCGGCGCTCGATGAAGGCGTGAAGAAGCAGATCGACGACCTGTGGCGATCGGGGCGCGACGCGCAGGACGTGCGCGATGACGTCGAGGCCGTGATGGAGAAGTTCGGGCTTTAGGCGAAGCTGCGGATGGCGGCGGTGACGGCTTCGGTGATGCTGGGGTCGCTGAGGGAATGGCCGGCGTTGTCGACGACCTGCACCGTGGCGTTGGTCCAGATCGCGGCGAGCGCGTGTGCGGTGCGGGGCGGGCAGAGCAGGTCGTAGCGGCCCTGCACGATGACGCCGCGGATGCCCGCGAGACGGTGGGCGTTGGCCATCAGCTGGTCGGGCGCCATGAAGCTGTTGTTGCTGAAGTAGTGCGCTTCCATCAGGGCGGTCGCCGGGATGCGGTTTGACGGGGAGAAGTCCAGCCGGGTGGTGACGGGGCGGACCTCGGAGAGGACGCGCTCGGTATCGCCATAGGCGCGTGCGGCCGGGGCGTGGATCGCCGGATCGGGATCGAGGATGCGCTTGAAGTAGCTGTCGACAGGGGACAGGCGCTCCTTGGGCGTGAGCAGGCTGAGGAAGTCCTCGTGGAGCGCCGGATAGAAGGTCGAGAGGCCGGTGCCGAAGGCCCATTCGAGCTCGGCGCGGGTGCCGAGGAAGGTGGCGCGCAGCACGATACCGAGGACGCGCTCGGGGTGAGTTTCGGCGTAGGCGAGGGCGAGGGTGGCGCCCCAGGAGCCTCCGACGACCAGCCAGCGCTCGATGCCGAAATGCTCGCGGATGCGCTCCATGTCGGCGACGAGATGGGCGGTGGTATTGGCGTCGCGCGAGCGGGTGGGAATGGAGCGGCCGGCGCCGCGCTGGTCGAACAGCACGGCGCGGAAGCGGGTTGGGTCGAACAGCTGGCGATGGGCCGGCTGGCAGCCGCTGCCAGGGCCGCCGTGGAGGTAGACCGCGGGGATGCCATTGGCCGCGCCGACGGTTTCGACATAGAGCTCGTGGCCGTCGCCGACGGGCAGTCTCAGGGTCGAGATCGGTCCGTAAGGGGCAGTTCCGCCGTCAGGCGCCATCGTTGATCCGGTTCGAGCATGTGGCGGTTCGTTCCGGTAGCAGACTCCTGCTCCCTTGTGCCATTTCTGATTTCAGGAACGGCCGGGCTACAGGGTGCCCTTGGCCTTGAGCTCGCGCACGGCGTCCTTCATCGCGACGAGGGTGTCGTTGACGACGCCGGCATCGTGCTCGCTGGAGAGAAACCAGGCGCCGCGTTCGAGGGCGCGCACGCCGCGATACATCAGGGCAGTGGTCAGCGCGATGTAGGCGGGGCGGTTCATTTTGGCGAGATCGCGGTAGTCGCGGGCGGGCTGGTCGAGACCGAGCGCCACGTGGAAGACCTGCGGGAAGCCGACGACCGATGCGGTGACGCCGGCCGAGGCGAAGATCTCCTTGAAGCCTTCCTGCAGCGCGGTGCCGGCGACGCCGATCTTATTGTAGAGCGCCGGGGTCAGCGACTTAAGCGTCGCGGCAGTTGCCGCCATGGCGATGGGCTGGGCGTTATAGGTGCCGCCATGGACGACGCCACCCGAGGTGAACATGTCCATCAGGTCGGCGCGGCCGGCGACTGCCGCCACCGGGAAGCCGTTGGCGATGGCCTTGCCGAAGGTCGAGAGGTCGGGTGTGACGCAGAACAGTTCCTGCGCGCCGCCAGCGGCGAGGCGGAAGCCGGTGATGACTTCGTCGAAGATCAGGACGGTGCCGGTCCTGGTGCAGGCCTCCCGCGCGCCTTCGAGATAGCCGGCGGCGGGGTGGATGGAGCCCTGGTTGCACATCGCGGCTTCCATGATGACGGCGGCGATATCGCCCTGCGCAAGCCGGGCCGTCAGCAGCTCGAGGTTGTTCCAGGGGAGGACGACCAGGGTGTCGGCGGTATCCTTGAGCTGACCCTTACTGCCAGCGACCGGGACCGGCGCATCAGCGGGGCCAGCGGCGTCGATGGCCGGGGCGGTCGACCACAGCACGTTGTCGAACCAGCCGTGATAGTGGCCTTCGAACTTCAGGATCTTCGTTCGGCCGGTCGCGGCGCGGGCGAGGCGTATCGCGGCCTGGTCGACCTCGGAGCCGGAGGAGCCGAAGCGCATGCGCTCGGCCGACGGCACCATCTCGCAGACAAGGCGGGCGGCCTCAGCCTCGATGGCGGTTTGCCCGGCGAACAGGATCCCGTTGTCGATCTGCGACTTCACCGCATCGACCAGCGCCCGCGGCTTATGGCCAAGGATCATCGGGCCCATGCCGAGGTAGTAGTCGATCAGCTTGTTGCCATCGATGTCGTAGAGGTAGGCGCCTTCGCCGCGTTCGAACACCAGCGGAGTGGGCGAGATGTTGAGACGAAAGTTGCTGTTCACGCCACCGGAGATCCACTGCGAATTGGTGCGGATCGCCTCGATGGATTTGTCGAAGTTGAGCGGACGCGGCGCAGCGGCGGGTGATGTAACGGTCAACGCAGGTCTCCTCAGTTCTTGCAGTCCAACTGGACCGACGCCCCGAACGTTGTAAATGGCCGCCCGTTTCGCGAGGCGGAAAAAAGGGGGGACTGGATTGCCACTACATTCTAGGCGGGAGGTTCGATGTCGTTCCATTATGTAGGACGACGAGCGGCAGGCGGCGGCCCGTTCTTCCGACCAGCCGGGATCAATTCGAAGTGGTGAAGCGATGAGCAAGTCTGGCGACGACTATGTCGTTCTCCCTGTCATGAAGGCCCTGCAGGTGCTGGATTACGTGGCGCGGCAGGGGCACCACGTGACGCTGACCGAGACGGTGCAGGAGCTGAAGCTGCCCAAGACCACGGTGTTCCGATACCTGCAGACGCTGTCGGCGGCGCAGTTCCTCGAGCACGACCTGAAGCGCGACCGCTATGGCGTGGGCAGCAAGTTCCGCTCGCTGGCGCGGGTCGACCAGGAGTTGCAGGGGCTGCGCGATATCGCCCAGCCCGAGATGCGGACGCTGATGGAGACGTTCCACGAGACGGTGAACCTCGCCGTGCTGTCGGAGAATGAGGTGGTCTATATCGACATGCTGGAGCCGACAGTTCGGCCGCTGAAGGCGGAGGCTCGGATCGGGCGCCGGCACCCGGCGCATTCGACTTCGCTGGGCAAGGCCATGATGGCATTCCTGCCGGATGCAGCCGCGTCGGCGCTACGCGAGCGTGGCCTGCCGCAGCGGACCATCAACACGCTGACCGATGCCGACAAGCTGCGCCGGCAGGTGGATGACGTGCGGCGGCGCGGCTACGCGATCGAGGTGGGCGAGAACGAGGATGGAGTGATGTGCATTGGCGTGCCGATCCTCGACCGGACTGGCTATCCGGTGGCAGCGATGAGCCTGTCGGCGCCCGAGCGGCGGATGAAGCCCGAACTTACCGTCGTCGCGGCAGATGCGCTAAAGGGCGCGGCCAGACGCATCTCCACACATCTAGCCGCGCAAGGAACTGCATCTTGACCGAGACCAAAACACACCTCGTGCCGTGGGAACGGCTGCAGGCGAGCACCATAAGTGTCTTCCGCGCCGCGGGGTCGGAACTGCGGGAAGCGCAACTGATCGCCGAGCATCTGGTGGAGGCGAACCTGCGCGGCCACGACTCTCACGGGGTCGGCGTGGTGCCGATGTACATCAAGGGCGTGCGTTCGGGCGGCATGGTGTTGAACCAGAGCCTCAAGGTCGCCGTCGACACCGGCGCGATGCTGATCTGCGATGCGGGCCAGGGCGCCGGCCAGGTGATGGCGCATGATGCAATGGCGCTGGGGATTGCCCGCGCCAGGGACGAGGGCAGCGCCATCGTCAGCCTCCGCAACAGCCATCACATCGGCCGTATCGGCCACTGGGCGGAGCAGTGCGCGGCGGCGGGGATGGTATCGATCCACTTCGTCAACGTGGTCGCAGGGGCCATCGTCGCACCGTTCGGCGGGACGCAGTCGCGGCTCGGGACCAATCCGTTTGCTGCGGGGTTTCCGAGGGCCGATGCCCCGCCCGTGGTGGTGGACTTCGCCACATCGAAGCTGGCGGCCGGCAAGGTGCGCGTGGCGCACAACAAGGGCGTGGAGTTGCCGCCCGGGGCGCTGCTCGACAACCAGGGCAAGCCGACGATCAACCCCGGTGCGCTGTTCGAAACGCCGCCGGGCTCGCTGACGACGTTCGGCGAGCACAAGGGATGGGGGCTGATGCTGACCTGTGAACTGCTGGGCGCGGCAATGGTGGGCGCGCCGACGCAGCACGAGAAGGACGGCAGTGGCGCGGTGATCAACTCGATGTTCTCGGTGATCGTCTTGCCGGAGCGGCTGGGGACGGCAGGGCCGTTCGCGGCGGAGATGGAGTCGGTGCTCGGCTGGGTGCTCTCGGAGAACGAGGCTGGTGGCTCGGTGAAGCTGCCGGGGATGCCGGAGCTGGAAACGAAGGCGAAGCGGAGCGCTGAAGGCATTCCAGTCGACACGGCTACGCTCGATCAGCTGGAAGCGGCAGCGCGCGATGTTGGGCTCAAGGGGTTCGAGGTCGGCTGACACACAGGTGACGAGCGGCGGTTCGCCGCGGCAGCTCTGAAGTCCCAACCGGACGAATTCCACGTTGGGAGGGCTTTGCGAGGTGTCACCGCGCCGATAATGTCGCCGGAAATTCTGGAGGATAGTCCCATGCATAAAGTCATCGCAGCCCTCGGGCTCGCGGCAACCCTGTCACTCGGCGTGTCTCCCGCGGCGCTGGCTGCCGGCGAGAAGGTGTCGGTGATCACCCCGTTCCTCGCGGCGATCGCGACCGGCGAGATGATCGAGGCGTTCAAGGCAAAGGCGGCGGAATATCAGTGGACCGTCGACGTGGTCGATACGGCCGGCGACATGGCGGCGTTCGCCAGCCGCGTCGAGGATGCGACGACCGGTGGCGCCAACGCGATCGTCCTGGTGTCGGTCGATCCGGCGCAGATCCAGGACCAGGTCGACAAGGCCAAGGCCGCGGGCGTGCCGGTGATCACCATCGATGGCGCCAAGAACGCCTCGAGCGTGCTCAACGTCACCTCCGACAACTATGTGCTCGGCGAGACGATGACCAAATTCCTGTTCGACCAGATCGGCAACAAGGGCAACATCGTGCGCTTCTTCTATTCAGCGCATCCGGGTGTGCACCAGCGCGAGCTGGCGCTCGATGCGGCGCTGAAGGCGAACCCGGATGTGAAGCAGGTCGCCGACCACTACGTGGCGGTGCCGGGCCAGGTGGATGACAGCCGTGCCGCGATGGATGCGATGCTGTTGGCGAACCCGGGCGACGGCGCGATCAACGCGGTGTGGGCCGGCTGGGACGAGCCCGGCATCGGCGCGCAACTCGCGGTGGAAGCGTCGGGCCGCAAGGGCATCGTCATTGCCGGTATCGACGGTAACCCGCAGGCGATCGAGCTGATCAAGGGCTGCACGGCCTATGTCGGCACAGTCCGCCAGGGCTTTGGCGAGATGGCCAACATCGCCGCCACCGAGCTCAACACCATCCTCGCGGGCGGCCCCGCCAGTGCGGACGAGCTCTACGCGCCGGTGGAACTGATCACCCGCGAGAGCCTCGGCGTTACCTGTCCCTGACGTTGCTGGACCTCCGAGGGATCAGCCGGCACTTCGGTGCGACCCATGCGCTCGAGGATGTGAGCCTCGCCCTTTCCGAGGGCGAGGTGTTCGGACTTGTGGGGCCAAACGGCGCCGGCAAATCGACGCTGATCAAGATCATCGCGGGCGCCGATCGGCCGGATGCGGGTGAGATCCGCATCGACGGTGTGCCGGTGCATTTCCACTCGGCGCATGACGCCTATGCCGCGGGCATCCGGGTGATCCACCAGGATGCACCGCTGGTGCCGGGGTTCGATACGGTCGAGAACTGTTATCTCGGGCGGGCGTATCCGCGGCGCTTCGGGCGGATCGACCGCAAGGCGATGCGGGCGGCGATTGCCGAGGTTGCGCGGGCCATTGCGCCGGAACTCGACCTCGATGTGCCGGTGATGTTCCTGCCGCCGGCGGAACGGCAGTTCGTGAGGCTGTTGCGCGCCATTGCCGACAAGGGGCGGTTGCTGATCCTCGACGAGCCGACCGCGGCGCTGCCGGCGGAGGATGCCGAGCGGTTCTACGAGGTGTTACGGCGGACGCGGGAGCGGGGGACCTCGATCATCCTCGTCAGCCACCGGCTCGATGAGATTGCGGACTTCTGCGGCAGCGCAGTGGTGATCCGCGATGGGCGGATCGTCTCGCGGTTCGGTGCAGGCGAAGTGAAGCCCGAGGCGATGATCGCGGCGATGGGCGGCAGCGCCTCGGAGCGTTCGACAAGGACGACTGATACGACGGCGCCCAAGATCATCGAGATCGACGGTGTGACGGCAGGCGACCTGACGCGGCCGGCCCAGCTCGATGTGCACGCGGGCGAGGTTTTGGCGCTGTACGGACTGGCTGGGTCGGGGCGCTCGAGCCTGCTCAATGCGATCTGGGGGGCGATCCCGTGGGCCGGTGGGATGCGGCTGGAAGGCGAGGCCTATGCGCCGCGTTCGCCGCGACAGGCGATTGCGCGGGGCGTGTCGTGCGTGCCGGCCGACCGGCATCGCAGTGGGCTGTTCCTCGCCGAGGACCTCATCTTCAACAAGACGCTGCCGCTGTTGTCTGGCTATCGCCGGATGCGGGGGTTGCCGGTGCCCGACACCAAGGCGGAGCGGGCGGAGTTTCTCGTTGCGGCCGAGCGGGTGTCGCTCAGCTATCTCGACCCGAAGCAGCTGGCGCGGACGCTTTCGGGCGGCAACCAGCAGAAGCTCATCTTCTCGCGCTGGGCCAACCGGCACTCGCGGGTGATGCTGCTCGACGAGCCCACCGAGGGCGTCGATGTGATGGCGAAGGCCACCATCAAGGACATCATCCGGGCGATCGCCGCCGATGGCAACGCAGTGCTCGTCTCGACCTCGGACCGCGACGAGGCGCTGGAGCTGGGCGACCGCATTGCGGTGTTCCGGCAGGGCGGCATCGTCAGAGTTTTCACCCGTGCGGAGGCGAGCGCGGAAGCGCTGTCGGCGGCCGCGCAGTCTCGGGAGGCGGCGTGACCCGCACCAATCTCAATCGTTTCGGCACACTGATCGCGTTCGTGCTGCTGTGTATCGGCTTCTCGATCGCGGCGCCGGCGGCGTTCGCCTCGCCGGCCAACGTGTTCAACCTGGTGCAGCAGATGGCGACGCTGGCGATCGTTGCGACGGCGGCGACGCTGGTGATGACGATCTCGGAGTTCGACCTGTCGGTGGGTTTTTCGGCGTCGCTCGCGGCGGTGATCTGCTTCGTGCTGTTCGGGCAGGGTTATGACGTGTGGCTGGCGGTGCCGGCGGCGCTGCTGGTGGGGATCGTCGGCGGCGCGGCCAATGGCGTGCTGGTGGCGCGGTTCGGCATTCCGTCGTTTGTCGCGACGCTGGCGCTTGGGACGATCCTCTCCGGTTTCGCCTTCGGGTTGAGCGGTGGGCAGAGCCTGTTCCAGTCGGTGCCGGAGGGGTTCAAGGCGTTGGGCAGGGGCGACATCTTCGGCATTCCGGTGCTGGGGTTCTGGATCGTCGGCGTGCTGGGCATCGCGGCGTTCGTCCTGACGCAGACCGAGTTCGGGCGGCGGCTCAAGGCGATCGGCGGCAATGCGCAGGCGGCGCGGTTGGCCGGGTTGCCGATCGTGCGCGACGTGATCGTGACGTTTGCGATTGCCGGCGGGCTGTCGGCGCTGGCCGGGTTGTTGCTGGCGTCGCGGCTAGGCAGCGTGCAACACACGATGGGCGAGCCGCTGCTACTGCCGGCCTATGCGGCGGTGTTCATCGGCACCACGGCCTCGCCGACCGGTGCGCCGACGGTGGCGGGGACGCTGCTGGGCGTGGCGATCACCGGGGTGATGGTCAATGGCATGACGATCGTGGGCGTGGAGCCGTTCGTGCAGCGCATTCTCACCGGAGTGATCATCATCGTTGCGGTGCTGCTGCGGCGCGTGGGGCGCGGGCGATGAGCGTGCTGGTTCTCGATTGCGGCAGTTCGGCGCTGAAGGCGACGGTGTTTGCCGATGATGGGGCGGTGATCGCGACGACCGATGCGGGTTATCCCGCGGCGATCGCGCCACATCGGCGGGCGCCGGAGGATTGGTGGCGGGCGGCGGTCGAGGCGGTGTGGAAGCTGCCCCTCGATGGGGTGACGGCGATCTCGCTCACCGGGATGATGGAGAACCTGATCGCGGTCGATGCCACCGGGGTGCCGGTGCGGGAGGCGGCGCTCTACTCGGACCCGATCGGCACCGAGGCGTTCGAGGCGGTGGCGGGGCGGCTCGAGGCTGTGGACGCGACGGCAATTCTCGGCAATGCACCGCGGCCGCTGATGACGGCGTTCAAGCTGCTGGCGCTCGGACCCAAGGGGGCCGAGTGGGTGCTGCCGGGTTCGAAGGATTTTCTGGCGCTTCGGCTCACCGGCGTGGCAGCGACTGATCCGAGCTGTGCCAGCACGACGGGGCTGATGGATATCGCGACGCGGGACTGGTCCGGGCAGTTGGTCGAACTGCTCGATGTTGACCGGGGCCTGCTGCCGCCGATCCTCGCGGCGGAGACTGTGCTGGGTGGGCTCACCGCCGGGGCGGCGGAGGCGCTGGGGTTGCCTGCGGGTACCCCGGTGATCAATGGCTGCGGGGATGCCGCTGCGACGACCATCGGGAGCGGGGCCGAGCAGGCGGACGAGGTGAGCGCCTATCTTGGCACCAGCGGCTGGGTGGCGGGTGTCACTGCGGTGACCGAACGGACGCCACGACCGTACTATCGGCTGGCGCATCCGCTGCATGGCGGGTTGATCGAGGTCGCCCCGATCCTCTCGGCGGGTGCGGCGGCGGCTTGGGCGCGCGAGACGCTAGGGCTGACGCTGCCGGAGGCCGAGCGCATGGCCGGGGAAGCAGATACGTCGCCTGGTGGGGCGCTGTTCCTGCCGTATCTCAATGGCGAGCGCACTCCCTTCGTTGACCTGGACCTGAGGGCCGGGTTTGCCAATGTATCGGCCACCGACGGCGCGGGAGCACTTTATTACGCGGCGCTGGAGGGCGTGGCGTTCGCCATTGCCGCCAATGTGCGGGCAATGGGGGCGGCGGGGCCGGTCTACCTGGTGGGCGGCGGCGCGCAGAGTGCGGTCTGGCCGCATGTCATGGCCGATGTGCTGGGGCGCGAGGTGACGGTGCCGGCGCATCCGGTGCTGGCGGCGAGCCTCGGGGCGTACCGGATCGCGGCCAAGGCGCTGGGGCTGACTTCGCGGGCAGCGGCGCAAGGCCGGGTGTACCGGCCGCGGGCCGAACGGGCCGAGCGGATCGCGCGGCAGGCGCGGGCGTTCGACCGGGCGACGGCGATGCTGCGCGAACTGGGGCGGGGCTAGGCTTCGGCGAGCATATCGCCGAGGTTGCGCGAGAAGTGCCGGCGGAACAGCGTCAATTGCGCGGCGCCGAGCGGTGCGGCGAAGGCGCCGAGCTTGCCGGCGACCAGCCGTGGGCGCTTGAAGCCGGCCGCGTCTAGATCGGACAGTGCTCGCTGGGTGGCATCGACGAGCCGCTCGACGATCTCCTGCGGGACCGCGCTATCAATGATCGCCTGGTCGATCTCGAGCACGGCGGCAGTGTTGAAGATGATCTCGGCCATGGCGATGCCGGCTTCCTCGATCCAGGGCTCCACCTGTTCCTTCCAATCCTGCCACGGCCACGCGGCGGGAGCGTCGACGGGGATACGGATGCCGCTCTCGGCGAGGCGGCGGCTGAGGGCGGTGGTGGAGGCAAGGTCGTGCCCGAACCGGGGATGGCCATCATGGCCGTTGACCAGCATGGAACCGAGATTGGCGGAGTTGCCAGTCGGGCCTTCCCACAGCGTGTGTTCGGCCGTGATACCGGCGCCCAGATAGGTCGACACGAACAGATGCACGAGGTTGGGCGGGCGGGGCGGCGGCGACATCACCATCTCGGCGAAGCAGGCGCAGTTGCCGTCGTTGAACCAGGTGGTCGGCAGGCCCGTAGCGGTCTCGATGGCGCTGCGCAGGTCGAGTTCCGCCCACAGCGACAGCTGGTCCTCGGGCGGATCGATCAGCCGGATCAGGCTGCCCATATTGCTGGGGGTCGCCAGCCCGATGCCGGCGAGACGCTGTTGCTTTTCAGGGCTGAGCTTGGCGACGAGGGCGGCAATTGCGCGGGCCGCTTCCTCGACGATGGTCTGCGCATCGGGATAGGCGAAATCGCGCCGGTAGCGCCCCAGCTCCTCGCTGCCCACGTTGATGAGCGCGACGTCGATGTGCTGCCACGATATCTCGCAGCCGATGCTGTAGGCGCCGGAATAATCGAGATGGAGCGGTGTGGCCGGCTGGCCGCGACGGCCGCGCAGCACTTCGCCGCGGGTTATCAGCCCATCGTCCTCGAGCTCGCTGACGATGGCCGAGGCGGTCTGCGGCGCGAGGCCGGTGCGGCGGGAAACCTCGGCATTGGAGAGGCCAGGGTTGAACGCAATGGCGGTCAGCACGGCGCGACGATTGGCGGCGCGCAGGCTGGCGTGCTGCACACCCCGCTCCGCAGGTTCAAAAAAGTCCGCCAATTCCACCACCCCGCCGCGACTCAAATTGACGCCGAAGCAACGATCCCCAGCCCAAGTATGGGCTGAGGTTCGATTCCTGCGTCCACAAGTACTAAGTGGGATCGCGGGGCGAGGCGTCAACCCGGCATAACACTACCAATTGGTCACAGAACCATCGCGGCGGCGCAGCATGGGCGCCTGCCAGAATTTGAAACTCTGCTTTTTGATCAGTTCCTCGTTGACCTCAATGCCGAGGCCGGGCGCGTCGCTGACCGGATAATGCGCGCCTTCGAGGCGCGGCTGCACCGGGAAAAACTCCGAGTTATCGAAGCCGAGATTCTCGGCGGGACTAGAGCGGGTCTCGAGCCAGGAAAAGTTAGCGACGGCCGCGGAGAAATGAATAGTGGCCGCAGTGCAGATCGGCCCGAGCGGATTGTGCGGCATCATGTCCACGTAATGGGCCTCGCTCCAGCCGGCGATCTTCATCGACTCGGTGAGGCCGCCGACATTGCAGACGTCGAGGCGATTGAACTGGTGGATGCCGCGTTCGATGTAGGGCAGGAACTGCCACTTCGACGCGAATTCCTCGCCGATGGCGAAGGGGATATCGGTGAGGGTGCGGAGCGACTCGTAGGCTTCAGGGGTCTCGTCGCGGATCGGTTCCTCGAGGAAGTCGAGCGTGCCCGACGGCATCTTCTGGCAGAAGCTGGCGGCTTCGGCGACCGACAGGCGGTGGTGAAAATCGATGCCGAGGGTGACGTCCTCGCCGAGCTCCTCTCGCGCCTTGGTCATCCACTTGGCGGTCTTGCCAATGTGCTCGCGGGGCTCGTAGATGGTTTCGCCATGGCCTGAGGGCGAGAGGCGCATGGCGTTCCAGCCGTGCTCGATCAGCATCTTGGCTTGCTCGATCATTTCGGGACCGGGCTCGCCCGAAGTGCTGGCGAAGGTCGGAATCCTGTCGCGCTGCTTGCCGCCGAGCAACTGGTGCACCGGCACGCCGAGCGCCTTGCCCTTGATGTCGTAGAGCGCGATGTCGATGGCCGAGATCGCCGCCTGCAGCACGCGGCCCCCCTCGAAATATTGGCTGCGATAAAGCAGCTGCCAGATGTGGCCGATCTGGAACGGGTCCATGCCGATGAGGATTTCGGTGTAGTGCTCGAGCGCGCCGACCACGGCCTTCTCGCGCCCCGACAGCCCGCTTTCGCCCCAGCCGAAAATGCCCTCGTCGGTCTCGATCTTGACGACGAGCTGGTTACGGATGCCCACCCAGACGGCGTAGGGCTTGATGGCGGTGATCTTCAATTGAGTGCGCTCCTCAGCGGCGGGGTTGTCCCGCTCGATTGGACGAGAAGGGGCACTGATTGATCGGGCGGAGTCAATTGGACGAGCGGATGAACCGGTCGCCTCGCGGTTCCGGGTGTTCAGTAGTCGGGCGGTTCCGGCGTGGCTTCGACCACGCGGGTAGTCCGCAGATGAAAGGCCGTCGCCACGCCGGAACTGTTCGGAGTTTTTGCGGGGACCATGAGGAAGCGTTCGCACGCCGGGTGCTAGCCCGGACGGTGGATGGGTGCCCATAGCCGCGGCCGCCAGAGGACGGCTCCCCCAGCACCGAAATCGCCCCACCGACCGTCCGTACGCGACCGCGCCCGTGTGGGTGACGGGGGCATATTCGCATGGGGCGGAAACGGGGGGATTAGTTCGGACAGATTTCTCTCAGTGCATTGAAAACATTGGCGTTGGCTGTGACCACCCTCACCCAGCTTCGCTACGGCTTCGCCTAGCTGCGCTACCCTCCCCACAAGGGGGAGGGAGGTGCGACAGCCGACACCTCAGTCGTCTCCCTCCCCCTTGTGGGGAGGGACCAAGGGTGGGGGTGGCCAGACGCTCGGGGGCCGGGAGAGAGGTTTGGAGAGATCGCGCGTGCAACGTCCTCCCTCTTGGAACTTCTAAGGCTTAGCCAAGAAGCTAAGCCCAAGAAATTCCATTCTCCCCCGCAAGGGGGGAGATGGGATCGAGTTTGTGGAGGCTATAGCGTCCCCGCCAGATAGCGCTTCAGAGTCTCACGCGTGCCCACCTTCCACAGCGTCGAGAGCGCGTGGGTGAAGGCGGCGACGTAGACCGGGTCGGTAGCGAGGTCCCCGAAGATGTCGGTCATCGACAGCCAGGCCTTGGGGTCGGCTTTCGCCTGTTTGGCAAGTGCAGTGAGCCGGTCCCAGTTGGGGTCGTTCGGCGGGATCGGCTTGCCGCTGTCGGTTTCGCCGTAGCAGTAGCGGGCCCAGAGGGCCGAGACGAGGGCGAGGCCGGTGATGGATTTGCCTTGGGCGAGACGATCGGTGACCGAAGGGAGGATGAATTTGGGCTGGCGATTGCTGCCATCGAGGCAGAGGCGCTGGATGGTGTCGCCGATCTTGGGGTTGGAGAAGCGCCGGTCGATCAGCTTGTAGTAGTCGTTGAGATTGGTGTCAGGGACGGGGGGGACGATGGGGATGATCTCGTCACGCTCGACCTTTTCGAGGAACTCGCGGATCAGCGGCTCTTCCATCGCCTCGTGGACGAAGTGGATGTCCATCAAACCGCCGGGATAGGCGATGGTGGCATGGCCACCGTTGAGGATGCGGATCTTCATCAGCTCGAACGGCGCGACATCCTTGACGAACTGTACGCCGACTTTTTCGAGCGCCGGGCGGCCGAGCGGGAAGTTGTCCTCCAGCACCCATTGCTTGAAGGCTTCGCAGAACACCGGCCAGCGATCCGCAATGCCGAACTCATCGGCGATCAGCCGCTTCTCGCGCTCGCCGGTGGCGGGGGTGATGCGATCGACCATGCCGTTGGGGAAGGCGACGGAGCTTTCGACCCATTGCGCCAATGCGGGGTCGATCAGCCTGGCCAATCCAACGACCGCGTTCTGCGCCACGTGACCGTTGCCGGGGATGTTGTCGCAGCTCATCACCGTGAATGGCGCGACACCAGCTGCGTGGCGGCGCTTCAGGCCGGCGAGGATCAGGCCGAAGACGGTGCGCGGGGTGTCGAAATGCTCGGCGTCGTTGCGGATATCGGGGTGCGTTGGGTCGAAGCGCTGGCTCGCCGGATCGATGTAGTAGCCGCCCTCGGTGATGGTGAGCGAGACGATGCGGATCGCCGGGTCAGCCAGCTTGGCGATGATGGCGCTGGTGTCGCCAGGCTTCAGGAAATCGACCATCGGAGCGGTGATGCGCACGTGGCTTTCGTGCGCTTCCTGCTCGACGACGCTGGTGAGCCAGTCCTGCGCCCCGAGGGTCGAGCGCATCGCCGCATCGGTGTCGCGCACGCCGGCGCCGACCAGGGCCCAGTCGTGGTCGAGGCCGAGGTTGAACAATGCATCGAGGTAGACCGCCTGGTGGGCGCGGTGGAAATTGCCGACGCCGAAATGCAGGATCCCCGCCTTGAGGTCGGATTGCCGGTAGTGCGGAACCGCGGCGAGCTCGGAGATCTCGGGAAGCTGGTCGGCGGCGAGTTCGATCGGCATGGCAACCTCGTCAAGATGAGGCCGCACCCATCACGTGCGGCCCGGACAGTATTCAGCGCAGCGCCAGACCGGAGTGGTCGAAGCGGTAGATGCGTTCGGGGTCGGGGGTGAGCCAGACCGGATCGCCATGCGAGAAGCTGGTGTCACCCTCGGTGCGAACGGTCTGGAGGCCGGCGCCATCCACATGCACGTGGAGGAAGGTATCCGAGCCCAGGTGTTCGGCAACCCCTACATGGCCGGCCCAATCGCCGGAATCCTTGGAAATCCGCAGGTGCTCGGGGCGGATGCCGATCGAGGCGGCGCCGTATTTTTCGGCGGCGGCGCCCTCGAAGAAGTTCATCTTGGGCGAGCCGATGAAGCCGGCGACGAACTTGTTGGCCGGCCGTTTGTAGAGGTCCATCGGCGTGCCGTACTGCTCGACCCGGCCGGCGTTCAGCACCACGATCTTGTCGGCCATGGTCATGGCTTCGACCTGGTCGTGGGTGACGTAGACCATGGTGGTCTTCAGCTGCTGGTGCAGCTCGGTGATCTCGAGCCGCATGTTGACGCGCAGGGCCGCGTCGAGGTTCGAAAGCGGCTCGTCGAACAGGAACGCCTTGGGCTCACGCACGATGGCGCGGCCGATGGCGACGCGCTGGCGCTGGCCGCCGGAGAGGGCGCGGGGCTTGCGGTCGAGGTAGTCGGTGAGGTTGAGAACGCGCGCCGCGTCATCGACTTTGCGGTCGGCGACGGCTTTGTCGATGTTGGCCATCTTGAGCGGGAAGTTGATGTTCTGGCGCACCGTCATGTGCGGGTAGAGCGCATAGGACTGGAACACCATGGCGAGGCCGCGATGCGCCGGACCCTTGTCGGTGACGTCGACGCCATCGAGCTTGATCAGGCCGCCGGTCGTGTCCTCGAGGCCGGCAATCAATCTGAGGAGAGTAGATTTGCCGCACCCCGAGGGCCCGACGAAGACGACGAAGGCGCCGTCTTCAATCTCCAAGGAAACATCGGGGATCACCTGGTGGCCGCCGAAGGTCTTGTTGACGTGTTCGAGAGTGATGGAGCCCATTTGAAATCCCCTATTTCACGGCGCCGAAGGTGAGACCGCGCACCAGCTGCTTCTGGCTGATCCAGCCCAGAACCAGGATCGGCGCGATGGCGAGGGTCGAAGCTGCACTCAGCTTGGCCCAGAACAGCCCCTCGGGGCTCGAGAAGGACGAGATGAAGGCGGTCAGGGGCGCGGCCTTGGACGCCGTCAGGTTGATGGTCCAGAACGCTTCGTTCCAGGCGAGAATGATGTTGAGCAGGAGCGTCGAGGCGATGCCGGGAACGGCCATCGGCACGAGGATATAGACCAGCTCTTTCCAGAGGATGGCGCCATCCATCCTGGCGGCCTCGAGGATGTCGACCGGGATTTCCTTGAAGTAGGTGTAGAGCATCCAGATGACGATCGGCAGGTTGATCAGGGTCAGCACCGTGGTCAGCCCCCAGACCGTGTCGAGCAGGCCGAGATCGCGGAAGATCAGGTACATCGGCACCAGCACGCCGACCGCCGGCATCATCTTGGTCGACAGCATCCACATCAGCACGTCCTTGGTCTTGGGCGTGGGAGTGAAGGCCATGGCCCAGGCGGCGGGGATGGCGATGAGCAGCGCGATCAGCGTGGAGCCGACCGAGATCCAGACCGAGTTGAAGAAGTGCCGGAAGTAGTCCGAGCGCGACTGCACCTCAAAGTAGTTCTCGAGCGTCCAGGTTGGGATGATGGTCGGCGGCGAGGCGATGGCCTCGGCCTCGGTCTTGAAGCTGGTGAGGATGGTCCACAGGATCGGGAAGAACAGGAGGAAGGCCACCAGCCAAGCGAGGGCGGTGAAGGTGAGCTTCCGTTGCATGGTAACTTCGCGTGCCATCTCGAGCTCCTCAAGCGTCCAGGTTCTTGCCGACGGCGCGCATCAGGAAGATGGCGACGATGTTGGCGAGGATGACGGCGATGACGCCGCCGGCGGAGGCGCCGCCCACATCGAAGCTGAGGAGCGCGGTGCGGTAAACGAGGAAGGCGAGGTTGGTCGAGTTGTAGCCGGGCCCGCCATTGGTGGTGACCAGCACTTCGGCGAACACCGCGAGGAGGAAGATGGTCTGGATCAGGATCACCACGGTGATCGCCCGGGCCATGTGCGGCAGGATGATGTGGATGAAGCGCCGGACAGCGTTGGCGCCGTCCATCTCGGCCGCTTCCTTCTGCTCCTCGCTCAGCGATTGCAGCGCGGTGAGGAGGATCAACGTCGCGAAGGGCAGCCACTGCCAGGCGACGATGATGATGATCGAGAACAGCGGGAACTGGGCGAACCAATCGACCGGCTGCTGGCCGAAGGCCCGGGCGATATCGGCGAAGAGGCCGTATTCCGGGTTCATCAGCATGTTCTTCCAGACCAGCGCGGCGACTGGCGGCATGACGAAGAACGGCGAGATGACGAGGATGCGCACGATCCCCTGGCCGAACATCGGCTGATCGAGCAGCAGCGCCAGGAAGATGCCGCCGATGACGGTGATGGCGAGGACGCCGATCACGAGGATCAGGGTGTTGCCGATGGCCTGCAGGAACGCCGGGTCGGTGAGGAAGTAGTAGTAGTTGGTCCAGCCGGCGAAGCTCGTGACCGGGTTCAGCAGATTGTAGTTCTGGAAACTGAACCAGAGCGTGAGCACCAGCGGCACGATCATCCAGACAAGCAGGACGAGGACCGAAGGCGCCATCATGATGCGCGCGAGCGTGCGCGACTGTCGCGTGGCCATTGGCGTTCTCTCCCCTTAACGCCGGTTCAATCTCAGGCCCGGGATGCCCGGGCCGTTGTGGTTCGAATGCTCTTCAACTGGTGTCATTCCCGCGAAGGCGGGAACCTAGTGGGATGCTGCAACACGAGTGGAGGCTGTTACATCCCACCGGGTCCCCGCCTTCGCGGGGATGACGCGGTGCGTGAGGTAGAAAGTGGACCGCCGGCAGCTAGAGGACTGGCCGGCGGCCCCAAGTCGCCTCGGGAGGCTACTTGATGTACCCGCCCTTGGTCATTTCGCGGGTCGTAACGTCCTGGGCCTGCTTCAGCGCATCGTCGACGCTGGACTGGCCGGCGAGCGCCGCCGAGAACAGCTGGCCGACGGTGGTGCCGATGCCCTGGAACTCGGGGATGGCGACGAACTGCACGCCGACATAGGGGACCGGCTTGACGGTCGGCTTGGTCGGATCGGCGGCATTGATCGAGTCGAGCGTCATCTTGGCGAAGGGAGCGGCCGCCTGGTACTCGGGGTTGGCGTAGAGCGAGCTGCGCGTGCCCGGCGGCACGTTGGCCCAGCCTTCCTTGCTGGCAACCAGATCGAGATAGCCCTTCGAGGTTGCCCAGGCGACGAACTTCTGGGCGGCTTCCGCCTTCTGGGTGCCGGCGGGAATGCCGAGCGACCAAGCCCAGAGCCAGTTGCCGCGCTTGCCGAGGCCCTTGTCGGGAGCGAGCGCGAAGCCGACCTTGTCGGCAACGGTCGAGTCCTTGCCGGTAACGAACGAGGCGGCGACGGTGGCGTCGATCCACATGCCGCACTTGCCCTGCTGGAACAGCGCCAGGTTCTCGTTGAAGCCGTTGGACGAAGCGCCCTGCGGGCCATCGGCCTTCATCAGGTCGACGTAGAACTGCAGCGTGTCCTTCCACTCGGGCTGGTCGAACTGCGGCTTCCAGTTCTCATCGAACCAGCGGGCGCCGAAGGAATTCGACATAGCGGTGAGGAAGGCCATGTTCTCGCCCCAGCCGGCCTTGCCGCGGAGGCAGATGCCGTTGATGCCGGCGGCGCGGTCGGTCATCTTGTCGGCGGCTTCCTTGATGAAGTCCCAGGTGGGGGCGTCGGGCATGGTGAGCCCGGCCTTCTCCATCAGGTCCTTGCGATACATGACCATCGAGCTCTCGCCGTAGAACGGCGCGGCATAAAGCTTGCCGTCCAGCGACAGGCCGCCACGGATGGCGGGGAGCAGGTCATCGACGTCGTAGTCGGTGCCGAGATTGTCCAGCGGTACCAGCCAGCCCTGCTTGGCCCAGATCGGAACTTCGTAGGTGCCAATGGTCACAACGTCGTACTGGCCGCCCTTGGTGGCGATGTCGGTGGTGACCTTCTGGCGCAGCGCGTTCTCCTCGAGGGTAACCCACTCGAGCTGGATGTCCGGGTTCTTGGCCGTGAAATCGTCCGTCAGCTTCTGCATGCGGATCATGTCGCCATTGTTCACCGTGGCGATGGTGATGGTTTCGGCGGAAGCCGAGCCGGCAAGCGCAACAAGCATGGCGCCCGCGAGAAGCGGTAGCAGTTTCATCGATATCCTCCCTTTCCGATACGAGCATTTGTATCGGTGATGGGCAAATACTCATACTTCGGTCGATAAAGTCAAGCGGTTGATTTATCCACAGGGCGGCGCGACAGCGCGTCCTGTGAGGGTGCTTTGGCGGTATCGCTATGAATTCAGTGGGTTAGGGTTAGGCCAGCAGGCCTTCAGCCGTGGCTTCGTCTGTAAGCAAACCGTTTACCAACCGGCGGTTGAGCGCGGCGCGGATGCCGGGCAATTTTTGCTTGCCCATGGCGATTGCCACGACCAGCGACGACTCTCGCGAGGGCAGGGGGGCGCTGGCCACCCGGTCATTGGTCAGCCCATCGATCAGCTTGCCGTTGGTGTCAAAGGCCCAGCCCAGGATCTCGGCGATGGCGCCGGCCTTCTGCAACGCCTTCAGCTCCGGCTCGGAGATGAAGCCATCGAGATAGAGCGGCGCGTCCGGGCCGAGGTCGCCCAGCCCGAGAAAGGTCACGTCGGCCTGAGCGGCCAATGACAGGGTATCGCGGACCATGGGCTGGCTATGCAGCGCCTCGCGCTCCGCCGCCGACGAGGCGATGACCGGCAGCGGCATGGGGAAGCTGCGGGCCTTCACCGCGTCGGCCATGGAGAAGATGACGTTGTAGAAGGCGGCGGAGCCGTCGGGCGCGATGTTGCCGGTGAGCGAGACGATCTTGTGCTGCGGCGCCTCGATGGGCGACAGCTGGTCGATCGCGGCCTTCAGCGTGCGCCCGGTGCCCAGTCCGAGGACGATCGGCTTGTCACCCTTAAGCCGGCGCTCGATCTCGGCGGCGGCCGCCTGGGCGAGGCCGAGCACGGTGGAGGTGGAACCGGGATCGGAGGGGACGACTTCGACGAGATCCAGCGCGTAGCGGGTGCGGAGCTTTTCGGCGAGCTCCATGCAGCGGCCGATCGGGTGATCGAGGCGGACCTTGATCAGGCCTTCCGAGATCGACAGCGAAACGAGGCGCTGGGCGGTCTGGCGCGACACACCGAGCTTTTTGGCGATCTCTTCCTGGTTGTTGCCGGCAACGTAGTAGAGCCAGCCGGCGCGGGCAGCGTCGTCGAGCCGGTTGCCCGAAGTGTCCTGTCGTGGCGCCATGGCCGGAAAATCCTGTCCGAAACGGGCGGATACTCACGCAATGGGCTTTTGCCCGCAAGGGGATTGTTCGGCTTTAGCGGCGCACTGCGACGAAAGGCGAAAGCTTGATGCCGGCGGCGTCGAGGATCGGCTTGCCCCCCGGGGCGAAGAGGATCAGGCCGTCGATGGGGGCGAGGACATCGTCCGGTCCGAGATGCAGGAGCACGCGGCGGGCGGCACGGCTGTTGAGGCCATAGATCGCCCCGCGATCGAACCTGCCATCGCGCAGCGCCGCTTCGCCGACCGCTGCAGCATTGGCCAGCGCTGTGGGGTCGACGCGCCCGAGATAGACTGCGTCGGTGGGCAGCTTGTGAGTCACGGCGAACCAGCTGAGCTCGCGCCAGTTGGTGCCCTCGTTCTCCACCGGGATGGCGCGGACACGCTGGTAGTGCGGCGCGAGCGCCTCCCAGGCGGGCGAGGTGAGCATGGTGCGCCAGGTTGTGCCGGTGCGATCGGGCCCGACTTTGAGCGCCCGGATACCCAGTTGCAGGTCAGTCAGTTGCAGCGCCAGCGCCAGGCAGGTGACGATCAGCGCTGGAGTGCTGCGCAGCTGGCGCGACAGCAGGGTCAGGAGCGCGAAGACCAGCAGGTAGCCGAGCGGCCAGAACATGCGGCCAGAACTGCGAAAGGTGGTGAGGAACTTTTCGAGCTGCGCCGGCAGCGGCAACTCGAACAGCTCGATGCTGCCGAAGGCGACGCGGTGGCTCAGCGAGAAGATCGCGAGGCCGACCGCGACCAACACCAGCGGCAGGAAGCGCGGCCCGAACAGCGGCGCGAGATTGGCGGGTCGGAAGGTGACGGCGACCACGGCGATGAGGGCGAAAATGCCGAGCCCGACATAGTTCACGCCCTCCCATTCGAAGCGGTTGATGGGCACGCCGGGGACGATGAACTGGAAGAAGGCGGGGTTGAGCGGGCCGAGCAGGTTCATGCGGAAGAGGCCGAAACCGTAACTCTCCATCGAGCCGACGGTGAAGATGCCGGCGGCCCAGAGCACGACGGCGATGCCGAGGCCGGCGAACAACAGCTCGGCAACGGTGGCCAGCGGACGCAACTCGCCGCGCCACAGCCGTGCCGCGAGCGAGGCGCCCCAGATGGCGAAGACCATCACCAGCAGGTAGCCGTGAATGGCCGACACGGTCGCCAGCAGCAGCGGCCAGGCCCAGAGCGGCATGGGCCGGCGGAGGTAAAGCCAGACGGCGGCGAGGATGGTCCAGTGGCCGGCCAGCGCCATATGCACGTCGAGCCGCATCAGAAAGGCCGGCTGGAACACGCAGAACATCGCGGCGATCAATGCCATCGGCCGGCTGAGCTTCAGCTGATGGGCGATCAACACGGCGAACAGCGACTGCAGGACGAAGCAGAGCAGCTCCCAATAGCCCCAGTACTGGGAGCGCACAGGTAGCCAGTTGGCGATCAGCTTGAACGGGAAGGCAAAGAGCGGCAGGGAATCGGACAGTCCGACGCTGTTGGCGAGCTCGAGCCCATTGAGCGGACTGGCGCCGGGTGGCCAGCCCCAAGGCGCCATGGAGAACCACCACCAGCCGAGCGTGTGCATGGCGCGATCACGCTCATCGAGCCAGAGGATGTTGGTGGGATCGAGCGGGGCGATGCCGCGCACGATGACGAACGCGATGATGCCGATGAGGATGGCGGGGACGATGGCCGGCGTTTCGAGGCTCGCAGCGACGTTCGCCGGGCGCAGGCGCGCTGGCTCGTGAAGCTCTGCTGCCCCCGTTGCGCTCATTCGGTTCCCGGCAATCCACCTAGCCTGGCGCGCAGCCGCCATCCACTCTCAGTACCGCGCCGGTGGTGAAGGAAGCGTTTTGGCGCGTCCATCGTCACTTGGCGATATAGCGCTCTTTTCTTTTTCGCCCGATCCGCCTAGAGGTGTCGGGCGAGTGAAGGGAAGCCTGATGCCGAAGACGGATATTGCCCGGCGGGTCTACAATCATACCTGGAAGCTCGATCCGATCGTGCGCAGCCTGCTCGATACGGACTTCTATAAGCTATTGATGCTGCAGATGATCTGGGGGCTTTACCCCAAGGTCGACGCGACTTTCTCGCTGATTAACCGCAAGACCTCGGTCCGCCTCGCCGACGATATCGACGAGGGCGAGCTGCGGGCGCAGCTCGACCATGCGCGGACGCTCCGCTTCGGCAAGAAGGAGATGATCTGGCTGGCGGGTAACAGTTTTTATGGCTCCAAGCAGATTTTCTCGCCGGAGTTCCTGCGCTGGCTGGCCGGGTTCCGGCTGCCGGACTACCACCTCGAAAAGCGCGATGGGCAGTACGAGCTCACCTTCCACGGCAAGTGGGTAGAGACCACGATGTGGGAGATCCCGGCGCTGGCGATCATCAACGAGCTGCGCAGCCGATCGGCGCTGAAGGCTTACGGGCCGTTCGCGCTCGACGTGGTCTATGCGCGAGCCAAGGCCAAGATGTGGGAGAAGGTGGAGCGGCTAAAGAAGCTGCCGGAGCTTCGCATCTCGGATTTCGGCACCCGGCGTCGGCATTCGTTCCTGTGGCAGCGCTGGTGCGTCGAGGCGCTGAAGGAAGGGCTGGGGCTCGAGGTGTTCACCGGCACCTCGAACGTGCTGCTGGCGATGGACAACGATCTCGAAGCGCTGGGCACCAATGCGCATGAGCTGCCGATGGTGCTGGCGGCGATCGCGCCGAACGAGCAGGCGCTGAAAGAGGCGCCGTACCAGGTGCTGCAGGACTGGGAGAGCTATTACGGCGGCAATCTCAAGATCGTCCTGCCCGATGCATTCGGCACCGACGCGTTCCTCCGCGATGCGCCCGACTGGGTGGCCGACTGGACCGGCTTCCGGCCGGACAGCGCTCCCGCGATCGAGGGCGGCGAGAAGATCATCGAGTGGTGGAAGGCGCGCGGGCGCGACCCTCGCGACAAGCTGCTGATCTTCTCCGATGGGCTCGATGTCGACATGATCGAAGAGGCCTATCGTCACTTCCATGGACGGGTGCGCATGGCCTTTGGCTGGGGCACCAACCTCACCAACGATTTCTCAGGTTGCTCGCCGTGGCCTAATCCGCAGCTTGAGCCGATCTCGCTGGTGTGCAAGGTCAGCGAGGCCGATGGCCATCCAGCCGTGAAGCTCTCGGACAATCCCGAGAAGGCCACCGGCGACGCGGCGGAGATTCGCCGCTACATCAGGATCTTCGGCGACAAGGGCCGGGTCTCCCACAAAGTTACCGTCTAGCCGACGAACTATTTTCTGAGGTCTCATGCGTTATTCCGCCTGCATCGAGTGGCTGTTCGCCACCGAAGAGCCTGACGTTGCCAACCGGGTCCGTGCGGCCAAGGCCGCGGGGCTCGACGCCGTCGAGTTCTGGCGTTTCTCCAACAAGGATTGCGACGCCATCAAGCAGGCGCTCGACGAAACCGGACTGACGCTGGCGGGGATTCTGTGCGAACCGATCGCGCCGCTGACCAATCCGGAATCGCACCAGTGGTTCCTCGAGGGGGTGCGCACCTCGCTAGCGGCGGCGCTGCAACTTGGGGCCAGGGTGATCATTGCGCAGGCCGGCGATAACCAGCCGGGCGTGGCGCGCGCGGCGCAGCATGCGGCGATCGTCAAGGTGCTCAAGGAAGCGGCGAAGCTGCTCGAAGGTTCGGGCGTGGTGCTGGCGCTGGAGCCGCTCAACGACCGGGTGGACCATCCGGGCTACTACCTCACCTCGACCGAGGAGGGGCTCGATATCGTCGACGAGGTGGCGCGGCCCGAGATCAAGCTGCTCTACGATATCTACCACGCGGCGGTGATGGGCGAAGAGATCGAAGTGCTCGCCGGCCGGCTCGACCGGGTGGTGCATGTGCACCTCGCCGATACGCCGGGCCGCGGCGAGCCGGGCAGCGGCCGCATGGATTATGCCGAGCGGCTCGAGTGGTTGGTGGCGCAGGGGTATGACGGGCTGATCGGGCTCGAGTACAAGCCGAGCGGGCCGACTGTGGAGACACTGAAGTTTCGCGAGCTGGCGTAGCGGCGGGAGATGAACGGAACGGAGACAGCGGGCTCAGCCTGAGTTAAGCTCGCGCGTGGCAGCGTCGAGGCCGATCCAGGAGGAGGTCCAGATGCGCTCTCCCACTCGACTCCATCTTGTCCGCAGCCTTGCATTTTGCGCCGGCGCGCTTGTCGCCGGCACCTCTCTTGCCGCTCCCAAGGACGACGCAGCAAAGTCCGATTGCCTGCAAAAGGCGCTGGTACAGTTCAACATCGACGATGCGGGTTGTGCGATCTACCCACTCACATCGGTCCTCTATGGCGAGTGCAAGGTTCGCGTGATGCGCGCCTACCAGACGGCGATGGCCAACTGCGTGCTCGACACGCCGTCATTAAGCACCCGGCCGCAACTGCGAAACCCCGGCAGGCTGACCATCAAGCAGTAGCCAGTCAGTCCCCGGCTTCGCCCCTTAGCCAATAGCCGGCGGCGCGGATGTAGTCGTTGTTGAAGCCGCGGGCGACGAGGTGGTGGCGGAGCGACTTGGCCATCTGGGCCTCGCCGGCGACGAAGGCGAAGCCTTCGCCCGCGGGGAAGCCGATCTCGGCGACTGCGGGCAGGATCAGGTTTTCGGCGCCGGCCTCGCGGCCATTGCGGTGGATCCAGTGGATCTGGACCGGTGAACTGGTTTCGAAGCGCTGTTCGTCGGCGGCTTCCGGGACCTCGATGATGGCGATCGCCGGCTTATCCGCCTGCAGTTCCTCGATGCGGCGGCCGATTGCGGGGAGCGCCGTTTCGTCGCCGGCGATGAAGTACAGTCGAAGGTTTCGGGGACGCGGATGGTGCCGCGCGGGCCGCCGATCATCAATTGGTCGCCGGGTTTCGCCTGCGCGGCCCACTCGGAGGCGGGGCCGTCGCCGTGCAGCACGAAATCGAGGTCGAGGGTCAGGGCCACCGGATCGAAGTAGCGCGGGGTGTAATCGCGGAGGAACGGCTTCGACACCTCGTCAGGCCAGGCGAGCCCGTCGGGATGGCGCTCAGGGCGCGGCAGCGGCTTGCCGTCCGAGGGCAGGAACACCTTGACGTGGTCGGCGTGACCCGGGGACTGGAAACCTTCCAGTTCGGGTCCGGTGAGCCGGATACGGCGCATGTGCGGAGTGATGTCGACGACCGAGGCGACGTCGAGGATGCGGATGCGGGTTTCGAGCCGGATGCGCTTGAGCGATCTATTTATGACGTCCATAGTCAAGATTTAGCTGGGCTAGGCTGCAGCGGTCAAGTTAACTCGGTGCAAGGTGGGATTGTTCGATTGAATCAAACAATCCCTTGCGCAGTCGGTGCGCTATTCGAGGGAATGCCGGTCGCCTATTTCTAGTGCCGAAGCGACCGGCAAGGGCCGGCACAAAGACAGCGATCGGCAGGGGCCGACGCATGGAGGTTAGCGATGATCACCCAGATCAAGGGCCTGCACCACGTTACGTCGATGGCGCGCGATGCGGCCGAGAACAACCACTTCTTCTCCAAGACGCTCGGCCTGCGCCGGGTGAAGCAGACCGTCAACTTCGACGCGCCCGACGTCTATCACCTCTACTACGGTGATGAGGTCGGCACGCCCGGCACGGTCATGACGCACTTCCCGTTCCCGCACATTGCTCGCGGCCGGCCTGGCGTCGGCGAAGTCGGCACCACGGTCTTCTCAGTGCCCGAGGGCTCGCTCGGCTACTGGCAGGAGCGGCTGGCACAGGACCGCGTCGGTGACCTCGCGCTCTCCGAGAGCTTTGGCGAGAAGCGCCTGAGCTTCCGGGCTCCGGAAGGCGATGCGTTGGCGCTGGTCGAGAACGCGGCCGATACCCGGCTGCCGTGGACCGGCAACGGCGTAGACGCCGAGCACGCGATCCGGGGCTTCCATTCGGCTTCGATGCGGCTCCGCGACGGCGGCGCCACGGAGGAGCTGCTGAAGTTCATGGGCTACCAGAACGCCGAGAGTTCGGGGAACATCCACCGACTGATCCGGCCGGATGGCAACCCGGCCAACACCGTCGATATCGAGGTGCTGCCCGATGCCAACCGGGCCGATCTCGGCGCGGGTTCGGTGCATCACATCGCGTTCGCTGTGGAGAACCGGGCGGCGCAGCTCGAAGTCCGGAAGGCCCTGCTCGACACGGGCTACCGGGTGACGCCGGTGATCGACCGGGACTATTTCTGGGCGATCTATTTCCGGACGCCGGGCGGCGTGTTGTTCGAGATCGCGACGAACGAGCCCGGGTTCGATCGGGACGAGGACACTGCGCACCTCGGCGAGTCGCTGAAGCTGCCGACGCAGCATGAACACCTGAGGAGCCAGCTGGAGCAGACGCTGCAGCCGCTCGAGGACAAGGAACTGGCATGATGGCCGAAGTACTCGACAGTTACGTCAACGTGGATATCCCCGGCGCATCCCAGGATGCGCCGGCCTTCTACCTGTTGCACGGCACCGGCGGCGACGAGCATCAGTTCACCGACCTCGCCGCGGAGCTGAAGCCCGGGGCGCGGCGGATCGGTGTGCGGGGCGACGTCTCCGAAGGCGGGGCGCTGCGCTACTTCAAGCGCGTTGGCGAGGGCCGCTATGATATGGCGGACCTAGCCCGGGCGACCAAGAAGCTCGCGGGCTTCGTCGGGGCGAGCAAGGGCAGGGCCAAAGAGGTGCTGGGGCTTGGCTACTCGAACGGGGCGAACATCCTTGCCTCGGTGTTGTTCGAGGCGCCGCAGCAGTTCGACGTGGCGGTGCTGATGCATCCGCTGATCCCCTTCACGCCCAAGCCGCAGCCGGGGTTGAAGGGCAAGCGGATCATCATCACCGCGGGCCGCCGCGATCCGATCGCGCCGGTGCATTCGGCGGAGCTGCTCTCGACCTATTTCAAGGAGCAGGGCGCCGAGGTGACGCTGTTCTGGCACGAAGGCGGGCACGAAATCCGCCGCGAGGAACTGCTCGCGGTGCGGGACTTCCTCGCCGAGTAAGTACGAAGGCCGCCTCTCGGGGCGGCCTTTTCATGTCAGCCAACGAACGCCACCGGCACGCCGGGCTTCACCATTTTGGCGAGTTCATTCGCGTCCCAGTTGGTCAGGCGCACGCAGCCATGCGAGGCGGTCTTATCGATCAGCGACGGCTCGGGGGTACCGTGGATGCCGAAGGTCGGTTCGCTCAGGTCGATCCACATCGAGCCGACCGGGCCATTGGGACCGGGCGGGATGGTGAGCACTTCGGTGTTCTTGCCCTGCTGGAAATTGACCTTGGGGTTGTAGGTGTATTCGGGCATGGGGGCGACGCCTTCGACCACATGGGTGCCGGTGGGCGACGGGTTTTCCTCGGAACCGATGGTGGCCGGATAGGCAGCGATCAGCCGATCGCCCTCGCCATAGGCGCGCACTTGGCGCAGCGACTTGTCGGCCTCGATGCGCAGCACCTCGCCCTTGAGGTCCGGGCCGTATGCTGCGACCTGGATCGTTTCGCCGGTGGTGAAGCCGGCACCGGGGTTGAGCGCTTTCAGCAGGTCCACATCCATGTGGAAGCGCTCGCCCAGCTCTTCCGCGATAGAGGTGTAGCCGAGGAACTTGCGCTTGGCCTGTTCGGCGTAGTCCTTGGGGATCGGCTCGCCGATGGCGTTGAGGTCGTCGGCGATGATCTTGTATTCGCCGATCACCGGGTCGCCGGTTTCGAGCGCTGTGAGCATGTCGGAATCCAGCGCGCCGTCGGGAGGCAGGCCGCGCATCAGTTCGAAGGCGAACACGGCCTTGCGCACATTGTCGCCGTCGAAGCCGTCGATGACCCCCGGCGAGGCGCCGGCGCGATCGAGCAGCACCTGTAGGCGGATGATGGCGGGATCGGGCTGGCGCTCGACTTTGGCGTCTCCTTCAGCCGGCGGAGCGTATTGCACCGGGATGGTCGAGAGGTCGGCGGCGTTCACTGCCTCAGCGGTGAGCGGTACAGCCGGCAGCGTCGCCACCTCCTGCGCGTTGGCAAGAACGGTGGCGAGGACGAAAGCGAGGGTAGCGAGCGCGAGGCGCATGGTTTCCAGTTCCTTTGGGGAAAAGGAAACAACGCCGGCGGCTCACGGGTTGCCTCAATCTGTCGTGCGCAGCATCGGCATGGTTAGCATTTGGCTAAAATGCCGCGGATCAGGCTTGCAGGTCGGCCCATTCCGGATGGCGGCGGAACTGGGCGACGACATAGGAGCAGACCGGCACGATCTTGCTGCCGGTGGCGCGAGCATCGGCGATGCCGCGTTCGACCAGCTTCAGCGCAAGGCCGAGGTTGCGGTGCTGTGGCGGCACGCCCGTGTGGTCGACGATGATGGTCTTGGCATCGCGGCGCTGGTAGGTCATTTCAGCTTCGCTGCCGTCGGGGAGATAGACCACGTAGCGGCCGCGGCCGTCGGCCTCTTCGTGCTCGACGGGAAGTTCGTCAGACATCGCAAAACCTTTCACAGTCGGAACGGCGTCAGCTTTGGCGCCGGGCATGATGCACATATGGGGTGGAAGCGGGCAGGCGGAAGGGGCGGCGGGCGCGGGTCAGATCTGCGTCATCGGCTCACCAAGTTCGGGAAACAGCCGTCGCTCGTTGAGGAACGGGTGAATGGCGAGGGCGGCGGCCATGTCTCTCAGGGCCAGGGCGCGCTTGCCCAGTTGCAGGTACATCAGCGAGCGCCCGGAAAGGGCGCCGAAATGGCGGGGCTCGAGGGCCAGCACCTTCTCGCAATCGGCGATCGAGGCATCAAAGTTGCCGATCGCGTAATACATGGTGGCGCGCTGGTTCCAACCCTCGGCGTAGTCGGGGTAATCGGCAATCAGCTTGTCGAGCAGGCGGATCGCTCCCGGCACGTCGCCCATGTTGCGGGCGGTCAGCGCCTCGCGCATGCGGCCGGCGAGGATCGGGTCGGATGGGGTGGTCCAGTAGATCCAGATCTTCTGGTCGATGGCGTGTGCGGTCTCGGCGTCGGGGGCGACGCGCAACTGGGCGAACAGCTTGTCGAGGGCCAGACGGTCCGCCGCGTCGTCGGCCAGGGCCGGGCTCAGCGCCAACAGCAACAGCAGCCCCAGGAGGAGGCGCGGAAGGATCGAGGCGAGACGAACCAGGTTGCGCATGGCTCCAATATTCGACCCCGGGCCGCGGCGGCGCAAGTGATCAGTTGGTGATCGGCGCCGGCTAGTGCCCCGCCTCGGGCTTCTGCCAGCGGGCCTGGAGCGAGCGGCCGAAATTGCCGAGAAATGGCGTTGCGGCGAGGAGGATCGCTCGCCAGTAGTGGAGCAAGAGGAACAGCACCACGAGGATCAGCGCACCAACGATGATCACCAGTTCGAGCCTGAGGCCCATCGACTTGAGCCAGGCCGAGAGCAGCATGCCGGGGAGGATATGCGCGGCGGCCCAGACGAAGGCGGAGGTGACGTTGATGATCGAGAAGCGCCGATAGTCCATGCCGAACATGCCGGCGATGCCGGGCACCACGGCCTTCACCCCTGGGATGAAGCGGCCGATGAACACCGACTTGCCGCCGTGCTTGGCGAAGAACGCCTCGCCGCGGGCGATCAGCGGCAGGTGGTTGCGGAACGGCCAGATGGTCTTGATCCGGTCCTTCAGCCAGAAGCCCACGGTGTAGGAGATGGCGTCGCCGACCACCGCGCCGACCACCGCCGCGAGATAGATCTCCCAGAACGGGAGCTTGCCGTCAGCGATCAGGCCGCCGGCGAGCAGCAATACCGGCGTCGACGGGATGAACAGCCCGAGGATGAATACGGCCTCTGTGGCAGCGATCAGGAAGATGAACCAGAGACTGAGCCAGAAATTGCCCGAGATGGCCTCGAGCAGCATTTCCAGCCAGCCGGTGAGTGCGTTGAAAACCTCAAGCATCGGCCAAGCCTAGCGGGCCGAAATGAGGATTGCGTGACAGGAGCGACGGATCTTCGTTTGTTGCGCTTTCGAACCGGAAAGGTCTGCAACTTTTCCTGCACGCGCTCCTTAGTGGCCGGTCTCGGGCTTCTGCCAGCGCGCCTGCAGCGAGCGACCGAACTCGCCCATGAACGGGGCCAAGGACAGGAGGATACGCTTCCAGAAGTGGACGATGAGGAAGAGGACGGTGAGCACGATGGCGCCGACGATGATGACCAGCTCGAGGCTCAGTCCAATCGACTTCAGCCAGCCGGTGAGCAGCACGCCGGGCAGGATGTGCACGGCGGCCCAGACGAAAGCCGAGACGACATTGATGACCGAGAAGTGGCGGTACGACATGCCCATCATGCCGGCGACGCCGGGGATCACGGCTTTCACGCCGGTGATGAAGCGGCCGATGAAGATGGCCTTGCCGCCGTGGCGGGCGAAGAACACCTCGCCCTGCTCGATGAGCTTGAGGTGGTTCTTGAACGGCCAAACCGTCCGGATGCGGTCCTTCAGCGCCCAGCCGACGGTGTAGGAGATGGCGTCGCCGATGATCGCGCCGAGCACGGCTGCGAAGTAGATCGGCCAGAACGGCAGGCTGCCCTGAGCGATAAGGCCACCGGTCAGTAGCAGGATCGGAAGCGAGGGCACCAGCAGGCCGACGATGAAGACCGCTTCACCGATGCAGACCAGGAAGATGAAAAGCAGCGAGAGCCAGAAATTGTCGGAAATGCCTTGCAGGAACAGTTCGAGCCAAGTCGAAATTGAATGGAAGAACTCGATCATAGGCTACGGCTGCTCCCCTGTGCCCCCTAGGCGCGAGGCATGGCCTCGTGCTGTAACGTGTCACGATTGGCATGGCACCGCCAGTCGGTAGTGGCGCGCCCATTGCGGCTATTTGACGAGACGTGCATGAACTGTGCGTGAACGCGCTATGGTCGCGTCGACGCTGCACTCAGCCGTGGGGGCGATGAGGCAGCGGGCTGAACGGAGTTGTCGATGTCGCTGCCTATCCACCACATGATCTCCGGCGGACCGCAGCCGGTGGCGCCTTTCAGCCATGCGGTCGAGGCCGACGGCTTCGTGTTTGTCACCGGTCAGATGCCGACCGACCCCAACGCGCCGGACGCACCCCTGCCGGAGGGCATCGAGGCACAGACGCGGCGCGTGATCGAGAACCTGAAACTGATCCTCGCCGGCCTGGGCCTGGGGCTCGAGCACGTCACCATGGCGCGCATTTACCTCACCGAGTTTCATCGCGACTACGCGGAGCTCAATACGTTGTGGCCGAGCTTCTTCGAGGCCGGGAAGTTGCCGGCGCGGACCACGGTGGGTGTGACGGCGCTGGCGGTGGGCTCGCTCGTGGAGATCGACCTGATCGCTCGACGGCCCTGACTCACCTTCTCCCACAAGGGGGAGAAGCGCCAAGCCGATGGATCCCCGGTCTAGCTCGTCACCTTCGCCGTCCGTCCATAGACCAGCAGCATGACGATGATCACCAGGCCGTAGATGATCTGGCGGCCGGCTTCGGGCATCTGCATGATCGACAGCACCGAGTTCAGCAGCACGATCAGGATTACCCCGACCACGGTGCCGATGAAGCGGCCGCGGCCGCCGAGGATGTGGGTGCCGCCGATCACCACCGCAGCGATGGCCGGTAGCAGGTAGGCGTTGCCCATGCCCTGGTAGGCCTTGGCTGAGTAACCGGCGAGCAGCACGCCGGCCAGCGCCGCGCACAGCCCGGAGATGACGAAGGCGCCGACGATGACCCAGCGGGTGCGGATGCCGCTGAGGTAGGACGCGGCCTCGCGGTTGCCGGTGGCATAGATGGATTTGCCGAAGGCGGTGCGGCTGAGGATGGCAGCGATGACGACGGACACCGCGGCCCAGACGAAGATGGCGACGGGGATGCCGAGGATCTTGTCGGCGGCGAGGTAGCGCATCAGCGGGGTGGATTCGGTGACCGGCGAGAAGCCGCCGGTATGGGCGACCATCAGGCCGCGCATCACCGAGTCGACGCCGAGGGTAAAGATCATCGAGGGGATGCGGAGGTAGGCGACGCCGAAGCCGTTGAAGAGGCCGACCAACAGCCCGATGGCGAGGCCGGTGGGGATGGCGGCGGGGCCGCCGACGGTGGTCGCCATCATGGCGGCGGCGGTCATGGTCCAGGGCACGCTGAGATCGATGTGGCCGAGCAGGATCACCATCATCATCCCGGCGGCGACGATGCCGAGGAAGGCGCCGGTCTGCAGCTGGGTGAGCAGGTAATTGGGGCTCAGCAGCGGCATCGAGCCGAGCGTCGCCATGGTGTAGATCGAGCCGAGCGCCAGGATCACCAGCACGAAGCCGGCGGAGATGGCGATCGGCAGATCGTCGGGTTTCAGGCGGGGCAGGGTGAGGTCGTTGGCCATGGGTCCGGTCCTACCTGAACAGTTCGAGGCGGTTCTTCACCCGCAGCGTGCGGATGGCGCCGAGGCTGACGGCGGCAAGCAGCACGACGCCCTCGACCAGCGGTTGCAGCAGTGGGTCGATGGAGAGAATGCGGAAGTAGAACGAGATGGCGCGGAGGATCAGCGCGCCGACCAGCGCCCCGATCACCGTGCCGACGCCGCCGAGCAGCGAGATGCCGCCCAGCACCACGGCGGCGATGGAGTTGAGCGTGTAGGCGCCGGCCTGCGGGATATCGGCGCTGCCTGAGCCGGTCTGGATGGCGAGGTAGAGCCCGGCGCAACCGGCGAAGAAGCCGGCCAGCGTGAAGGCCCAGAGCTTGGCGCGGTTGATCGGCAGGCCCGACATGTAGGCGGCGCCTTCGGACGAGCCGATGGCGTAGAGCGCGCGACCCGTGACGGTGCGGCGGAACGGGATCCACACGGCGGCCGCGATCACGACGAGGATGATCAGCGGCACCGGGAACCAGGCGATGGGCTGGAACCAGGCGGCGTCGCCGTCGTCGAACAGGTGGTAGGTCTCGGCGAGGTCGCGCAGTGAGTTGGTGGCGGCCCAGTTGAGATCGAGGTCAACCTCGCCGCCCGGCTCAGGACGGATCAGCAGGGCGAGGCCGATGGCGACGGCGCCGGTGGCGAGCGTCGCGATGATCGGTTGCAGGCGGCCGTAGACGATGACTAGGCCGTTGACGAGGCCGAAACCGGTGCCTGCGGCGACGGAGACGACGCAGCCGAGGATGATCTGCCATGGTTCGCCGCGGACCAGTTCGCTGGCGATGCAACTGGTGAGGGTCATCACCGCGCCGACCGAGAGGTCGAGGCCGCCGAGGATCACGGTCATCGCCTGCGCCATGGCGACGAAGGCGAGCGCCACGGATTCATTGGTGTTGGCGATGAAGACGTTGGTGGAAAAGCCGCGCGGGTGGATGAAGTTGTAGGTGATGTAGAGCGCGGCGAGCAGCAGCAGGGCGCCGTAGAAGCCGCGGTTCTGGCGGATCGACATGGCGAGCGCCGAGGCGCGCGGCGGGGTGGTGGCGGTGACGGCACTCATGCGGGCACCGCCTCTCGGGCCGGCGCGTCGACCGGCCTGGTGATGTTGAGCGCGGCGGCGACGAGGGCTTCCTCGGTGATGGCGTCGCCTGAGAACTCGGTGACGATGCGGCCGTCGTACATTACCGCGACGCGATCGCAGCAGCCGATTAGCTCAGCATAATCAGTGGAGTAAAAGAGGATCGCGGTGTCCTTGTCGGCGAGCTCGCGCATCAGCCGGTAGAGCTCCTGCTTGGTGCCGACGTCGATGCCGCGGGTCGGGTCGTTGAGCAGCATCACCTCGGGATCGGTCATCAGCCACTTGGCGATGACCACTTTTTGCTGGTTGCCGCCTGACAGGCTGGCGACCGGGTCGTCCGGTTTGTTGAGCTTGATCTGCAGCTGGGCGATGGCATCGGCCACGGCTTGCCGCGACTTTGCCCTGTCGATGAACGGACCCCGACGAACCTTGTCGAAGCTGGCGACGAGGAGGTTGTCGGCGATCGACATAGGGAGCATCAGGCCCTCGGTCTTCCGATCCTCGGGCACCAGCGCGATGCGGCTGCGGCCGCTCTTGGCGTCGGCGGGGGAGGCGGGGATGCCGCCCTCGCCACCGACCGTGACCTTACCCTCGACGCCGCGGAGCACGCCGAACAGGGCCAGCAACAGCTCTTTCTGGCCCTGGCCATCGAGGCCGCCGAGCCCGACGATCTCGCCCTTGCCGACCGACAGCGAGACGCCATTGAGGCGGTTCTCCCACTTGAGGTTGGTGACGGCGAGGTGTGGCTTGCGGGCGAGGGCGGGGGGCTTGGTCGGGAACTGATGGGTGATGTCGCGGCCGATCATCAGCTTGACGATCTCGTCCTGGCTGCGAGCGCCCTTGTCGAAGGTCTCGATGTGGCGGCCGTTGCGGAACACCGAGAGGGTGTCGCAGAGCGCCTCGACCTCGTGCATACGGTGCGAGATGAACAGCATGCCGCTGCCTTCGGCCTTCAGCTCGGCGAGCACGTTGTAGACGGTTTCGACGTCTCGGCTGGTGAGCGCGGAGGTCGCCTCGTCGAGGATCAGCAGCCTGGGGCTTTTGCCGAGCGCCTTGGCGATTTCGACCATCTGTCGTCGGCTCAGCGACAGGTCGCGGATCAGCGCGCGGGGGTCGACGTCCTCGCAGTGGATGCGGGCGAGCAGCATTTCGGCGCGATCGCGCTGGGCGCGCTTGTCGATGAGGCCGAAGCGGCGCGGCGGATCGGAAATCGAGATGTTGTCGGCAACCGACAGGTCGGGCATCAGCGACAGTTCCTGGAATACGCAGACGATCCCGGCTTTCGCCGCCTCGGAGGGGCGCGAGAAGCGGTGCTGCGTGCCGGCGACGGTGAGCGTGCCGCTATCGGGCTGCACCACGCCGGCCATGATCTTGATCAGGGTGGATTTGCCGGCGCCGTTCTCGCCCAGGATGGCGTGGATGGAGCCTTGCCGGCACGAAAAGTCGACCCCCTCGAGCGCTCGTGCGCCCGAGAAAAACTTGGAAACGCCGGTCAGTTCGGCGAATGGCCGCGCGGGCTTGCCGTCCAGCATCGTAGATCCTCAGCCGTCAAATGAATGGGGAGAAACGGTGCCGGGCGATGGGGCCCGGCACCGCTTTGACGTGCGGAGGTCTACTGCACGTTCTCCTCGGTCTGGGCCATGATGGCCGGGCCCGAGATGTTCACCCCGCAGGGCGGGAATTCGTTCACGGTGAAGAAGTTGTCCGGCAGGTCGGTCCAGAAATTGGTGCCGTCCTTCAGCGCGGTGTAGTCGACCGAAGGCAGCGGCACCGAGATGAGCTGCGGCATGACGTTGCCCTCGAGCGCCGAGATCGCTGCCTTCATCGAGATGGCGACGAGACCCGGGGACTGGCCGATCGAGAGGCCAACGAGGCCCTCGGCCGAGTGCGCGGCGACGAGCTTGCGGAAGCCGTTCTCGGCCTCGCCGCCCACTGGCACGAACGGGTGCTTGGCATCGAGCAGCGCCTGCACGGTACCGGTCGAGCCGCCCTGGGTGATCACGGCGTCGAAGGTGCCATGCACGGCGAGCGCGTCGGCGGTCACCTTCTGCGCGGTTCCGTCATCCCAGTTGCCGACCACCTGGACGATCTCCCAAGGGCCGGGGGTGCCGTCGAACACCTCGTGGATGCCGATCGAGCGATCACGGTCCACCGAGTTGCCGGCGAGGCCGCGGACTTCGAGGATCTTGCCCGAGGTCTTGCCCTTGGCAGCCAGTTCCTTGACCACGAAGTTGGCCCAGTCGCGGCCCATCTGCAGCTGGTCTTCGTTGACCATCATGACGGCGTCGGTATCGAGGATGTTGTCGAACGGCACGATGACGACGTTCTCGCGGTCGGCGAGGCGGATGACGCGGTCAAAACCCTCCGGCGACACCGCGATGGTGACGATGGCGTCGAAGCCCTGGTTGATGAAGTCCTCGATGGCGCCGAGCTGGGCCGGCGCGTCGGTGCCGGTCGAGACGACCTTGAACTCCTTGATCTTGTCCTTGATCGCCGGGTCTTCGGCGAAGGCCTTGGCGGTCTTGATCATCTGAATGCGCCAGGTGTTGCCGACATAGCCGTTGACCACGGCGATGCGGTATGGGCCGGGCTTGGCTTCCCACTGAAAGTACTTGGTCTCGGCGTTCCACGGCGCGAAGCAGGTAGGGTCGGCGCCGGGGCCGGAGACGACGTTCGGTCCGGCGAAGCTGAGGCTGGTCGAGACGAGAAGGCCGGCGAGAGCGGCCGAAGCGATGCGTAGTGCGTTCATAGGTTTCTCCTCCCAGAGAACAATCTGAAACAACTAGGCAGTCGAGTCGGTGGTCAAACGGTGGCCGAGCGTTCTCGTGTCCGTCCACCATATCGTCGGGCGAGATAGCCCGATCCGGCGCGCCTCCCTTGGCGTCGCCAAATCCTTCGGTTGGTCGCGCGTTCGAACCGGAAAAGCGCGAGCGACTTTTCCTGAACACGCTCCGTGTCTACTCCTTGAACAGGGCCAACCCGGCTTCGAGGTGCTGGCTCATGCGGTACTGATAGGCGAAGCGGTTGCGGGTCTCGAGGGCGTCGGCAATGCCGCCGTGCTCGTCGAAACTGACGCCGTGGGTCTTCATCCGGTTGACGCCGCTCTCCATGATTTTCAGCATCACCGGCTTCATGATCCGGTAGATCTCGGTGACCTGCTTGTTGCCGAGGATGCCGACCAGGGTCGAATGGAAGCGGAAATCGTGCTGCGCGGCGGCGTGAATCTGATCTTCCTCGCGCATCGCGTCGTTGATGGTGCGGAGCTCGACGATGTCCTCGGAAGTGGCGCGATCGAACAGCTGGTCAACCGAGCCGACCTCGATCAGCTGGCGGAAGCCTTGCGTGTCGAGGAAGGTCTGGCGGCTGAGCTCCAGCGTGTTGAACGAATAGAGTTCGAACACCGCGTCCATGCGCCGATCGATGATGACAGCGCCGACCTTGGGGCGTACGTCGACCACGCCATAGGCCTTGAGGATGCGCATCGCCTCGCGCACCGTCGTGCGGCTCGAGCTGAACATCTCGCCCAGCTCGCGCTCCGATGGCAGCGGGTCGCCGACCCCGAGGTTGCGGGCGTCGATCAGCGCCTTGATCTGCCCGACCAGGGTCTCGACAGCCGAGTCATAGAGGTGCACGGCGCCGTGCTTTTTGCGCGCGCTCCCCTGCTTCAGCCGAACGACATTGCTCCTGGCCGACATGACCGGATTGCCCCGACACCAAATGTGAATAGTTCCCTCAGTCCTACATTTGTAGGACCAGCGGGACGTTAGTTTCAGTGTTTTTGCCTGTCAATAGCTCTGCAATGGATGCTTGGAGTAGATTGTGACGGCAACTGGTATGACAAATACTATTTGGAATTGATCTGCGGGAGACTGCGGCAGGGATGTGCGGAGCGGAAAAACATTGAATGCTAACATGTTAGCGGAGGGCGTTGTGGGGACCGCCTTGGGTGGCCGCACGCGATCCGATTAGAGTGCGAATTTGCTGGTCGAGGCTGTGAAGAAGTTATGGCAGCGGACCAGGGTCGAGGCCTTACCTTGCATCGAGGCTGTGGCCACCCCCACCCTTGATCCCTCCCCACAAGGGGGAGGGAGACGCAAGAACTGAGGCGGTGCAGCTATCGCCTCCCTCCCCCTTGTGGAGAGGGAAAGAGGGTGGGGGTAGCACACGCTCCGGCGGGCACGGGCCGTCTGTCGCGGCGATCCGCTAAGCCGGTGCGTAGGTCAGTGCCACTACGCCGTCGGGCAGCGGCAGCGCCTCGAGCAGGCGCAGCTTCTTCTGCGCGCCGGGGCCGAATACCAGTTGACCGCCGCCGAGAAGGATCGGGTTGAGGAACAAATGCAGCTCGTCGATCAGGCCGCGCTCGAGGCAGCTGCGGACGAGGACCGGGCTGCCGAAGCTGACGATGTCGCCGCCGGGCTGCTGCTTCAGCGCGTTCAGTTCCATGGGATCGCGCAGTAGCAGCGACTTCTCCCAGTTGGCCTCGGCTTCGGGCAGGGTGGTCGAGACGACGATCTTGGTCGAGCGGGCGAGCCAGTCGGCGTGCTCGCGTTCGCCCGGCGTCGCGTCGGGGTTGCCGGGGACGGTCGGCCAGTAGCCCTGCATGCCCTTGTAGGTCTTGGGGCCGAAGACGACGGCATCGGCATTGGTGGTAAGCTGTTTTGCCCGGGCCGCGATCACGTCGTTGTAGGTGACCCAGTAGAAGCCGCCGTCGGCATCGGAGGCATAGCCGTCCAGCGATACGTGGAGATGCATCTTGAGCTTGCGCATGGGCGCCCCTCGTTGGTTAAGGTTTGGCTTAACTAACGTGCGGGAGCAGGGAACGTCAATGATTAAGTTGCGGCTTAAGTGATGTAGCAGAGGTCGGTGACGACGACGGCTGGGAGAGGCAAAGCTGCCACGGTCATGTCACATCCACCGCTGTCATTCCCGCGAAGGCGGGAACCAGTGGGATGCGGCAGCGCCAGTAGAGGCCGATAGATCGCATTAGGTTCCCGCCTTCGCGGAATGACGCCGGTGAGGGGAGGGCGCCCAGAAGCACAAAGGGCGTCGGCCTTGCGACCGACGCCCTCGAAACTTCAGTGCGAAGACCTTAGGCCGCGTAGGCCTTGGTCGTCTGCTGCTGCTCGCCCAGGCCGTCGATGCCGAGCTTCATGGTCTGGCCCGGCTTCAGCCAGATCGGCTCGGGCTTCTGGCCCATGCCGACGCCCGGCGGGGTGCCGGTGGTGATCACGTCACCGGGTTGCAGGCTCATGAACTGGCTGAGATAGGCGACGACATGGGCGACGCCGAAGATCATCGTCTTGGTCGAGCCGTCCTGGTAGCGGTGGCCGTCGACGTCGAGCCACATGCCGAGGTTCTGCACGTCCTTGACTTCGTCCTTGGTGACCAGCCACGGGCCGATAGGGCCGAAAGTGTCGGCCGACTTGCCCTTGGTCCACTGGCCGCCGCGCTCGGTCTGGAAGTGGCGCTCGCTCAGGTCGTTCACGACGCAGTAGCCGGCGACGTAGTCCAGCGCGTCCTTCTCTTCGATGTAGCGGGCTTCCTTGCCGATGATGACGCCGAGCTCGACTTCCCAGTCGGGCTTCAGGGTGTTCTTGGGCAGGATCACGTCGTCGTTCGGCCCGATGATGGCGCTGGTCGCCTTCATGAAGATGATCGGCTCGGCCGGGATGGCGGCGCCGGTTTCGGCGGCGTGGTCGGCATAGTTGAGGCCGATGCAGATGAACTTGCCGACGCTGCCGACGCAGGGGCCGATGCGCGAGCCCTTGTCGAGCACGGGAAGGCTGTCGTGGTCGGCGGCCTTGACCTTGGCGAGGCCCTCGGCGCCGATGGCGGCGCCGGCGATATCGGAAACCACGGAAGACAGGTCGCGATAGGTGCCGTCGGTGTGCAGGATCGCGGGCTTTTCGGCGCCCTTGGGGCCGACGCGCAGAAGTTTCATGGAGTGCTCCTCAAATTTGGTGCGAAGGGATAGGGCGCTGGTCGCGCTGAGTCGAGGGCGACGATGGTCGAATCCGTTCGGCGGGCTCAGCCGGCCGGAATCTCTAGGGTGAATAGCCGCGGGCGGCCGTTGGCGGGGTGGTCGGAGAGGACCAGCAGCTCGGCGATGGCACTGCCATCAGCGCGTAGCGTGTAGTCGGCAAGCAGCAGTGCCTCGACCTTGTCGCGGTCGATCGGTTCGAGCGTGCCGAGCCTCGTCACAGCATCGCGCTTGCGGTTGAACAGGTTGACGGTGAAGCCTTCGGCCGCATCGGAGGACGGGCCGCCGAGAATGAGGAAGCGGCCATCCGGGAGCGTAGCGAGATCGCGGATACCGACGCCGCGCCCCAGCGGCACGCGGATGACTTTCGCGGCGAGGTCGGCGCCCGCCGTGAACAATGCGGCGGCACGCACGCTGAGCAGCAGGGCGTCGCCGTCGATGGTCGGGGTGCGGAAGCCGAAATAGAGGCGGCGGCGCCAGGCGGCGAGGCCCTCGATGTTGATGCCGTCGCGCTTGTTGGGCGACTTGAGGAAATAGGGCGCGAAGGTCTTTCGCCCGCGCAACAGCTCGTTGAGGCGGTAACTCAGTTCGGGGTGCCGGCCATCGCGGCCGACCCGCGCGACGAGGTGGGCGGAGCGGCGGTAGTCGGCGCGCTTCTTGCCCTGCGGGGTGACCCAGTCATGGATGCTGTGGGAGCCGGTGACGTAGTAGTGCGGGCCGAGCCAGACGACGCCTTCGCCGTCGAGGATGTAGCGGTCGGGGCCGGGGTAGCCGTCATCCGGCGCGGCGCCGACGGCCTCGAGCTTGATGCGATCGGCGGGGAGCAGCGGCACCACGGTGCCGGGCTCGAGCGTGGCCGCATCGAGATCGAGCCAGGCGAATTGCGCGAACAGTCCCTCGTTGTCGATGACGAGGCATTTGCGCCGCCGCCGGCCAAGCGGCGTGGCGCTGGCGATGCCGCTGAGATCGGTGGCGACCGTAGTCTCCGCGCTCAGGAAGTCGCCGATCAGGGCGAGCTCCCGGGTGGGGATAAACGGCTGATCACCGTCCCGCGTCATATGGCTTACTCCGGGCGGACGATGCCCTTCTTCAACAACACATTGCCGTAGAGGCGGCGCTCGCCGGTCTGGATGACGGCATAGGCGCCGTGGACGCGCTCGTAGAAGGCGAAGCGCTCGAGGAGACTCAGCTTCATCTCCGGCTCGTGCTTCCTGATCAGCTTGTCGAAATCCTTGTGGGTCTGCTCGCGCTTCTTGGCGTCGCCGACCATTTCCATGCCGAAGGCCTGTTCGTCGACGAAGGTATCGAGCGGCATCACCGAGAGCACCGCATCGAGCACGTCGTTGGCGCTGATGCCATCGAGGCGCACCAGTTGCGGGCCGGCGCTGTCGCCGGGGTAGTTGGCGTCGACGATGGCGATCTCATCACCGTGGCCCATGGCGCGCAGGATGTAGAGCAGGTCGGGGCCGAGGATCGGCGAAATGCCCTTGAGCATGGTGTTTCCTTTTGTTGCCGTTCAGCCGAACGGGAAGGCGGAGTAGGCGGGGTCGTCGCGGAGCATTTCGCCGTCGGCGAACAGTTCGGCGTGATCGGCGGCGAAGGCGATGAGCTCGGCCATCACCGAGTCGATATGGGCGCGCATGGCGGCGGAGGCGGTCGTGGCGTTGCTGGCGATGATGCCGTCGAGGATCCTCTGGTGCTCGGTCAGCGTCACGCTCAGGCGGCGCGGGGTGAGGATCAGGCGGCGGGCGCGGTCGAGATTGGCGCGGGTGTTCTCGATGACGCCCTTCACCTTGGTGAAGCGCATGTCGCCGAAGATGATGTCGTGGAACTCGAGGTCGCGCTCGTGAAAGCCGTTCTGGTCGTCGATCTCCACCGCGGCGCGCTGGTAGCTCATGTTGCGCTGCAGCGTGTCGATCAGCTCCGGGCTGTGGTTGCCGGTGACGACGCGGACCGCTTCGGCCTCGAGCGCTTTGCGGATCAGCATGTATTCGAGCACGTCGGCGATGCGGACCAGTGACACGGTGCTGCCGCGCTGCGGCAGGATGTCGACCAGACCCTCGGCCTGCAGCCGGGCCAGCGCTTCGGAAACCGGGAAGCGGGAGACACCGAGCCGCTCGCAGATGGCGCCCTTGTCGATCACTTCGCCGGGCTTCAGGTCCAGCTGGACGATGGCCTGGCGCAGCGTGTCGGTGACGAACACGGTGACGTTGCCGCGTGTCGGTGTCGCGGGCGTAGACAGAAATGAGTAGGGACTTGCGTCAGTCTTCATGCTAACATGTTAGTTGGACTGCCGGAGCATTTCAATTGCACCTGCTTGTCGCCTGACAGGTTTTCCGCCGCAAGCGGGCAGCGTCGGGCGTACAACAGTTTCGACAGTTCCCGCCCGTATCCAGGATCAGAAGAGCCGCTCCCGATGTCCGATGTCATGTCCCGCCCCGCCGCCGCCAAGACGCTGCTGCTCAACGCCCAAGACAATGTCGCGGTGGCGCTGAGCAATCTCGATGTCGGCACCGATACGCCGCAGGGCGTGCGCACCACCAAGCGCGTGCCCAAGGGGCACAAGTTCACCGTGCGGCAGGTTGCAGCGGGCGAGCCGATCGTCAAGTTCGGGCAGATCATCGGCTTTGCCAAGGACGCGATCCCGCCGGGCGAGTGGGTGCATGAGCACAATGTGACGATCGGCGAGGAGCACGGCGCGTTCCAGCGCGACTACGCGTTCGGCGAGGGCATCGTGCCGGTGGATTTCGTGCCGGAGGCGCAGCGGGCGACGTTCCAGGGCTTCCGCCGCTCCAATGGCACGGTGGGGACGCGCAACTATATCGGCATCCTCACCTCGGTGAACTGCTCGACCACGGTCGCCGGGTTCATCGCGCGCGAGGTCGAGCGCTCGGGCATTCTCGAGCAGTATCCCAATGTCGACGGCATCGTGGCGCTGAAGCAGGCCAATGGCTGCGTCATCGACTATCGCGGGGTGATCTTCGATATCCTCAAGAAGACCACGTGGGGCTATGCCACCAACCCGAACATGGGTGGGGTGATCATGGTGGGGCTCGGCTGCGAGGGCTTCCAGATCCCGCGCCTCAAGGAAGCCTATGGGGTCACCGAGAATGAAACGTTCCGTACCATGACCATCCAGGAAGTGGGCGGCACGCGGAAGACGGTGGAAGCCGGCGTCGAGGCGGTGAAGGCCATGCTGCCGATCGTCAACAAGGCGAAGCGCGAGACGGTGCCGGCCTCGGAACTGATGCTGGCGCTGCAGTGCGGCGGCTCGGACGGCTATTCGGGCATCACTGCCAACCCGGCGCTGGGCGTCGCGGCGGACATCCTGGTGCGGCACGGCGGCACGGCGATTCTCTCGGAGACGCCGGAGGTTTACGGCGCGGAGCACCTCCTCACCCGGCGTGCGAAGAACCGCGAGGTCGGCGAGAAGCTCATCGATATCATCCACTGGTGGGAAGATTACGCCGAACGCAACAACATGGAGATGAACAACAATCCGTCTCCGGGAAACAAACTTGGCGGACTTACCACTATTCTGGAGAAATCTCTGGGTGCAACTGCAAAAGGCGGTACAACTCCGCTCAATGCAGTGTATCACTATGCCGATCCGGTGACCGAAAAGGGGTTCGTGTTCATGGATACGCCCGGATACGATCCGGTTTCGGCGACGGGACAGGTTGCTGGTGGTGCAAATATACTATGCTTCACCACCGGCCGCGGCTCGGCCTATGGCTGCAAGCCGACGCCGTCGATCAAGATCGCCACCAACTCGGACATCTATCACAAGATGATCGATGACATGGACATCAACGGCGGCGAAGTGGTCGAGGGCGGCTCGCTGGAAGAAAAGGGGCAGGAGATCTTCGACAAGATCCTCGCGGTCGCTTCGGGCGAGAAGAGCAAATCGGAACTCCTGGGGTATGGCGACAACGAGTTCGTCCCCTGGCAGATTGGCGCGACGTTCTGATGCGGCGCGCCGTCCATGTGGTGATCACTGGACGGGTGCAGGGAGTGGGCTTTCGCGCTTTTGTCGAGCGCGAGGCCGAGGTGCTGAAGCTTAATGGCTGGGTTCGCAACCGGCGCGACGGCACGGTCGAGGCGGTGTTCGCTGGCGACGAAGGCGGGATCCAGCACATCCTGATGGAACTCAACGCCGGCCCGCCTGCAGCGGCGGTGACCGATGTACGGACGGGCCCTTACGAGGGCCCCATACCGGATGGGTTCAGTTCGCTGCCGACGGCGTAACCGCCGGCTGGGGCCGCGGCCTACTCGCCGACCGACCGAATGACCCGCGCAGGATTTCCGCCGACCAGGGTGTTCTGAGGAACGTCCCTGGTGACGACCGAACCTGCAGCGACCACCGAGTTCTCACCTACCGTCACCCCGCCGATGATGGTTGCTCCGGCCGCGATCCAGACGTTGCGCTCGATCACGATCGGCTTGGCGATCACGGCGGCACGCCGTTGGGAGGGCTCGATGGGATGGCCCGAGGTGATGAGGCTGACATTGGGCCCGATCATGACGTCGTCGCCAATGTCGATGCCGCCCAGGTCGTACATGGTGCAGTTCTGGTTGATGAAGACGTTGCGCCCGACCCGGATGTTGTCGCCGCCGGTGGCGTAGAACGGCGGGATCAGCGAGAAGCTGTCGTCCACCTGGTGGCCGATCAGCTCGCTGAACAGGGCCCGGATCGCGTCTGCATCGTCGTAGGCCAGGCGGTTGATGGCCGGGGTGATCGCCATCGCCCGCTTGACGCTGGCGACCATCGCCGCTGATTCCGGCGTCCGCCTCGGAATGATCTTGGTGCGATCGTCGATGGCCATCCGTTTTCCCCGGGGGTGCGGTGAGGTTTGCGCGAGAGCGGGCGCCGAGATTTGCTGAGTCGAGGCACAGGGCGGAAGGGTCTGAATCTGCCCGATCCCGAGATTCAGCCAGAGACACGAAGCGCGGCTGGATTTGACTTTGCGACAAGACCGCCTACATACGACCCATGTCTTGCTTTGCGACCATCATTGTTATGGCACCGCACCGGGAAACCCCGGTCGCAGGCATTTAGCCCCATGATCCGCGCCTAAGCGCCGCCGGGTCTGGGGCATCCCGAGACCCACACGGACATTTCCGTTCGGGCTCGCCAACAAGGCGCCAATCCAAAAACACCAGCGTGAACCGTCGCGGCAGGACTGCAGACGTTCGCGCATCGAAAGGAATACCCAAGATGCAATCCTTGCGTCGCTACGACCTACAACCGCGCATCGTCCTCAGCGAGGATGACCACCGCAAACTCATCGCCCTGGCGCTCGCCGGCAGCGGACATGGTTCCGATGCCGCCGACGACCTGCTGTATGAAATCGAACGCGCTCGCGTCGTCCCCACCCCCAAGCTCGGCTCGAGCGTGGTGCGGATGGGTTCGAGGGTGACCTATCGGCCGGACAATGGCTCGGAGCGTACCGTGCAGTTGGTCTATCCGGCCGACGCCGACATCGCCCAGGGCAAGATTTCCGTGCTGACGCCGGTCGGCACTGCGCTGATCGGGCTCGATATCGGGCAGTCGATCACCTGGGAGGCGCGGGACGGCAACAAGCATGTGCTGACCGTGCTGGCGGTCGAACAACAGGCGTGATTCGTGAGCGGGGGCCGGCTTGTTGCCTCCGCGCCACTTAATTCTCTCGCAACATCAGGTGGTTGGGCTGTCACAATTGTGCGGCCCAACTGTCATGGCGCTAGCATCGGTCATGGTTAATGAAATGTTGCGGCCGAACTGGCCGCCCCGCACTTCGGAGGCTCCAATGGCCCAGCAACGTGCCCACCAGCCCATCGCGATGACCGGCATGCGCTCGACCACCGGTCAGGCCCTGGCGATCCGCTACGACCTGCAATCGAACACCATCGCCTTTGTCGAGGACGACTGGTTCGCCGACGCCGTGCGCACGACCAGCGTGCCGCCCCGCGCGGTGGTGCGCCAGCGACTCGGTAACACAGTCGTCCGGCTGGTGCCGCGGCGGCAGTGATCGCCTTCCCCCCTTGTGGGAGAAGGATCGCACGTCGCTTCGCTCCGATCGGGCAACACCAACGTGTTGCGGACCCCTCATCCGGCGCTACGCGCCACCTTCTCCCACAAGGGGAGAAGGCAGGCCGGTGGGTGTGGCAGCTAAGGCCGCGTTGCGCCGTTCACTGCCAGGTAGATGCTGTGCAGGCTCTGCGTGGCGCAGATGAACAGGCGGTTGCGGCGGGGGCCGCCGAATTCGACGTTGGCGACGCCGTCCGGCGTCAGGAGCTTGCCGAGCAGCACGCCCGATGAGTTGAAGCAGTGGACGCCGTCGCCGGCGGAGGTCCAGACATTGCCGCGGTCGTCGAGGCGGAAGCCGTCGGGCAGGCCGGTGTCGGTGACGCAGAAGACGCGGCTGTTGCTGACGGTGTTGTCGGCGTTGACGTCGAACACCCGGATATGACGCGGCAGGTCAGCGCCGTGGCTATAGGCGCTGTCGGCAACGTAGAGCAGCTTCTCGTCGGGCGAGAAGGCGATGCCGTTGGGGCGGATGAAATCGTCGATGGCGACCTTCAGTTCCCCGGTCGCGGGGTCGAGGCAGAAGACGTAGCAGCCGTCCTGCTCGAACTCGCCCTTGTAGCCCTCGTAGTCCGAGAGGATGCCGTAGCCCGGGTCGGTGAACCAGATCGTGCCGTCGGACTTCACCACCACGTCGTTGGGGGCGTTGAGCTTCTTGCCGCGATAGCTGTCGGCGAGGACGGTGATGGTGCCGTCAAGCTCGGTGCGCACCACGTTGCGGCCGCCATGCGAGCAGGAGACCAGCCGGCCTTCGCGGTCGCGGGTGTTGCCGTTGATGTAGTTGGAGTTGTGGCGGAACACCGAGGCGCCGCCATCTGGGGTCCAGCGCATCAGGCGGTTGTTGGGGATGTCGGACCAGACCAGTTGGTTGGCATCGCCGAACCAGCACGGGCCTTCGGCCCAGCGGCAATCGGAATAGAGCGTTTCGAGCTTGGCGCTGCCCTGGATCAGGTGCCCGAATTCCTTCTCGTGATGCTGATAGATGCCGGCCATTTGGTCCCCCTCGCTTAACTTCGCGGCGCATCCAATCGGAAGTTTTGGAGCCCGGCAAGGCTACTTGCGTTCATTGCAGGCGAGGCGCAGAGCTTTCCGCCTCAAGGAGAATTCCGATGCCTATCACTGACGCGCTCAACACCCGCCTCAAGGACACATCGCTGCTCCGCGCGGCCGCCTTCATCGGCGGACGCTGGCTCGAGACGGCTGAAAACGCCACGACATTCGAGGTGACCAATCCATCGACCGGCGAAGTGCTGGCGGTGCTGCCAAACTGTGGCGTGGCCGAGGCCAAGCTGGCGATCCACGCTGCAGATGGAGCGCAGGTGGCCTGGGCGAAGAAGACCGGCAAGGCGCGCGCTGCGGTGCTGCGGAAGCTGCACGATTTGATGGTCGAGAATGCCGATGATCTCGCGGCGGTCATGACCGCGGAGCAGGGCAAGCCCGTACTGGAAGCGAAGGGCGAGGTGCTGTATGGCGCAGCCTATGTTGAGTGGTTCGGCGAGGAGGCGAAGCGGGTCTACGGCGACACCATTCCCGGGCACCAGGAAGACAAGCGGATCATCGTGATCAAGCAGCCGGTGGGGGTCGTCGCGACGATCACGCCGTGGAACTTCCCCAACGCCATGCTGGCGCGGAAGGTGGCGCCGGCGCTGGCGGCGGGGTGCGCCGTTGTATCGAAGCCGGCGGCCGAGACGCCACTATCGGCGATCGCGATGGCCGTGCTGGCGGAGCGGGCAGGGCTGCCGGCAGGGCTGTTTAACCTGTTGCCGTCGACGCACTCGTCGGATCTCGGCAAGGAGTTCTGCTCGAACGAAGTGGTGAAGAAGCTGAGCTTCACCGGCTCGACCGAGGTCGGCCGTATCCTGATGCGGCAGGGGGCGGACCAGATCAAGCGGCTGAGCCTCGAGCTTGGCGGCAATGCGCCGTTCATTGTGTTCGACGACGCCGATCTCGATGCGGCGGTCGATGGGGCGATGATCTCGAAATACCGTAATAATGGGCAGACCTGCGTCTGCGCCAACCGCATTTACGTGCAGGCGGATGTCTACGACGCGTTCGCGGCGAAGCTCACCGCGGCGGTGGAGAAGCTGCGGGTCGGCGACGGGTTTGGCGAGGGGATCACCACCGGGCCGCTGATCGACGAGAAGGCGGTGGAGAAGGTGGAGCGGCACCTGACCGACGCGCTGCGCAAGGGCGGCCGCGTGCTGACCGGCGGCAAGCGCAAGGAGGGCCTGTTCTTCGAGCCGACGGTGCTGGCCGGCGCAACGGCCGAGATGGTGCTGGCGCGCGAGGAGACATTCGGGCCGCTGGCGCCGCTGTTCAAGTTCGAGACGGTCGAGGAGGTGATCCGGATGGCGAACGCGACGGAGTTCGGGCTCGCGTCGTATTTCTATGCGCGCGACTTGAGCCGGGTGTTCGAGGTGGCGGAGGCGCTCGACTACGGCATGGTCGGCATCAATACCGGGCTGATCTCCACCGAGGTCGCACCATTCGGTGGGGTGAAGCAATCCGGGCACGGGCGCGAGGGGAGCAAGTACGGGATCGAGGACTATCTCGATATCAAGTATTTGTGCTTGAGCGTTTGAGGTCGATGGGCTGGTGGCTGTTGACCCCCACCGGCCTCAGAGCCTGATCAACCCCGCCGCCGTCGGCTGGAACCCGCACGCTGCGTAGAACGCCTCCAAGTGCGGCTCGTAGTCTACATGCAGCCAGTGTGCGCCCCGCTGACGCGCCGCCTCGGCCACTTGCCGCACCAGTTCTTTGGCGATCCCCCGCCGCTGGAACTCCGGGTCGACCGTGGTATCGAGCAGGAAAGCATGCACCCCGCCATCCCAGGCGACGTTGACGTAGCCGACCATGCGGGTGCCGGAATAGGCGCAGGCATGAGTGAGGCTGCGGGTGAGGATGAAGGCGAGGTCGCCGCTCCAGCCATCGCCCCAGGCAGCGCGCCACAGCGGGGCCAGCTCCTCTTCGCTTGGGAACGGATCGAGCCGGTAGGCGATGTCAGTGTCCGGCATGCGGCGTGCTTCCGGCGAGGCCTTCGATGATCGGGCAGTCGGGCCGGTGATCGCCGTCGCAGGCGTCGGCGAGGGTGGCGAGGGTGTGGCGCATCTCGCCGAGCAGTTTGATCTTCTGGTCGAGTTCAGCGATGTGGCTCTGGGTCAGGGCTTTCACGTCGGCGCTCGACCGCTGGGTATCGCCCCAGAGGCGCAACAGGTCGCGAATCTCGTCCATCGAGAAGCCGAGGTCGCGGGCGCGGCGGATGAAGCCGAGGCGGTGGATGTCATGGTGGCCGTAATCGCGATAGTTGGAGGAACGACGGTCCGCGCCGGGGATTAGTCCAATGGACTCGTAGTGACGGATCATCTTGGCGGATACGCCGGTCAGCCGGGAGGCCTCGCCGATCTGCATGGGAACACCTATCTGAACAATGTGCTTGACCTTACCATGATGGGAAGGTGCAGAACAGACCCTATGACGATAGGAGTCGCGTATGGATACCCACGCTGAACACAACCATTCACACGCCGGGGCAGGGGGCGCGGTGACCCGCGACCCGGTTTGCGGCATGACCGTCGACATGGCGAAGACGCCGCACCGCACCGTGCATGAGGGCCGGGAGATCGGCTTCTGTAGCGGCGGCTGCAAGGCGAAGTTCGAGGCGGAGCCGGCGAGGTATCTGAAGGCGATTGATCCGGTCTGCGGCATGCAGGTGGACCGGGCTACTGCGAAGCACATGCTGAAGCACGAGGGCTCGCGGTATTACTTCTGCTGCGAGGGCTGCCAGAAGAGCTTTGAGGCTGATCCCGATAAGTACTTGAATGCCAAGCCGTTTGAGTTGCCGGGTGCAGTGCCTGCGGCCGCCCCCTTCACCGCGCAAGGCGCGGTCCCCCTCCCTCGCCACGCGGGGGAGGAGCACGGCAGCCATCGGGGCCATGACGACGATGCCCACCACGGCCACTCGCATGGCGCGCCGCCGGTCGATCCGTCGACGGTCGCCGCGGGGACCAAGTGGACCTGTCCGATGCATCCGGAGATCGTCAGGGATGGGCCGGGGGATTGCCCGATCTGCGGCATGGCGCTGGAGCCGATGGTGGCTTCGCTCGATGATGGGCCGAACCCGGAGTTGGTGGATTTCACCCGCCGGCTGTGGGTGAGTGCTGGGCTGTCGATCCCGATCCTCATCATCGCCATGGGCGGCATGATCGGGCTGCCGGTGCGCGAGTGGCTCGGCGAGCCGCTGGCGACCTGGATCGAGATGGCGCTGGCGACGCCGGTGGTGCTGTGGGCGGCCTGGCCGTTCTTCCGGCGCTTCTGGAATTCGCTGAAGAACCGCTCGCCCAATATGTGGACGCTGATCGGGCTCGGGGTCGGAGCGGCCTACCTGTTCTCGGTGGTCGCGGTGCTGTTCCCGCAGATCTTCCCGATGAGCATGACGCACATGAACGGCGTGCCGCCGGTGTATTTCGAGGCGGCGGCGGTGATCGTGGCGCTGGTGTTCGTCGGGCAGGTGCTGGAGCTGCGGGCACGCGATGCCACCGGCAAGGCGATCCGCGCGCTGCTGAACCTTGCGCCGAAGACGGCGCGCAAGGTGGTCGGCGGCAAGGACATCGAGGTGCCGATCGAGGAAGTGCGGACCGACGACTGGCTGCGGGTGCGGCCGGGTGAGGCGGTGCCGGTCGATGGCGAAGTGCTCGAAGGGCAATCGTTCGTCGATGAATCGATGCTGACCGGCGAGCCGGTGCCGGTGGAGAAGCTCAAGGGCGAGCCGGTGACCGGCGGCACGCTCAACGGCGAAGGCAGCTTCGTGATGCAGGCGACGCGGGTGGGCAGCGAGACGCGGCTCAGCCAGATCGTCGAGCTGGTGGGCAAGGCGCAGCGCAGCCGCGCGCCGATCCAAGCGCTGGCCGACAGGGTGGCGAACTGGTTCGTGCCGCTGGTGGTGGTGATCGCCGTTGCCGCGTTCGCCGCGTGGATGATCTGGGGGCCGGGCCTAGCCGAGGCGATTGTCGCGGCGATCTCAGTGCTGATCATCGCGTGTCCGTGTGCGCTGGGGCTCGCGACGCCGATCTCGATCATGGTGGCGACCGGGCGCGGCGCGCATGCGGGCGTGCTGGTGAAGGACGCCAAGGCGCTCGAGGGTTTTGCCCGGATCGATACGCTGATCGTCGACAAGACTGGCACGCTCACCGAAGGCAAGCCGACGCTCGACCTGGTGATCCCGGTGAAGGGCGTGGACGAGGGTTTTGTGCTCGCGGTCGCAGCGGCGCTCGAGAAGCACTCGGAGCATCCGATCGGCACGGCCGTGGTGAAGGGGGCCGAGGCGCGTGGGGCGCGGGTCTACGAGGCCGAGGGGTTCCAGTCGCTGACTGGGCGCGGCATCAAGGGCAATGTCGGCGGCAAGCCGGCGCTGCTCGGGAACGCCAAGCTGTTTAGGGAGCAGGGGATCGCCGTCGACGAGAAGCTCGTGACACTGCTCGAGCAGCAGGCGGCGTCGGGGAAGACCGCCATCCTCGTTGCGCATGATGGGGCGGCGATCGGCGTGGTCACGGTGTCGGACCCGATCAAGGCCGGTGCGAAGGAAGCGATCACGGCGCTGCGCGCCGATGGCGTGGCGGTGGTGATGGCGACCGGCGATGCCAGGGGCACGGCCGAAGCGGTGGGGCGTGAGCTGGGCCTCAGCGACGTGCAGGCGGGCATGGCGCCCGAGGACAAGCACACGCTGATCGAAGACCTGAAGGCCAAGGGCAAGTCGGTGGCGTTCGCAGGCGACGGCGTCAACGATGCGCCGGCGCTCGCGGCGGCCGATGTCGGCGTGGCCATGGGCACCGGGGCGGATGTGGCGATCGAAAGCGCCGGCATCACGCTGCTGAAGGGTGAGCTCGCCGGGATCGTCAAGGCGCGGAAGCTGTCGAAGGCGACGCTCGGCAATATCAAGCTGAACCTGCTGTTCGCGTTTGGTTACAACGCGCTGGGGATCCCGATTGCGGCGGGCGTACTCTATCCGCTGACCGGCTGGCTGCTGTCGCCGATGATCGCCGCGGCGGCCATGGCGCTGAGCTCGGTGAGCGTTATCGCCAATGCACTGCGGCTGAATGGGGTGAAGTTGTAGGGGAGACCCCGACGCGGCAGCGGAGTGCCTTCTCCCCTTGCGGGAGAAGGTGCCCGAAGGGCGGATGAGGGGTCGCTCGCCACGCCCTCTATCGCTCGTCGCTTCGCTCCGATCGCGCTACACTTCGTTGCGCGGACCCCTCATCCGGCGCTTCGCGCCACCTTCTCCCGCAAGGGGAGAAGGCAGGAAGGTGCCCGTTCCTCACATCGGCGCCGAAACAGTGACGCTCGGGTCGTACCGGTAGGTGGCCCGGGAGTCGGTCGTCTTGCCGGCAGCGGTCGAGGTGCCGAGGATGATGGCTGGAAGTTTGGTCGCCGGGTCGGTGTAGAGGGTGGATGAACTCTCCACGCCGGCCATGGCGAAACTGTATTTGAAGGCGAGGTAGTCCTTGCCCTCGAGGTTCTGCGTGCCGAGGCACTCGGCGTCCCCGACCTGGTCGAGCATGCCGGCAGCGCCTTCGAGGCCGGTTGTCATCTGGGCGGCCATGGTGTCGGGCATCTGCGTCCAGCTCTCGCCTACCCGCATCCACCCCTTGCCGTTCAGCACGGTCATTTCCTGGGTTGCGCCTCCGATGGAGGTCGTCGCGTGGATGGCCGATGGCGGTACCACTTCTGCCGTCATTGTAGTGCCGTCGCTTGTGAGTTCCATCACGTAGGGACCGCCCGCCAGCGAGCCGGCGAGGACGGCCTTGAGGTCGGCGAGGCAATCGGCCTGGGCGGGGGCGGTGAGTGAGATAGCGGTGAGTGCGGCAAGGGTGGCGATGCGCATGGGGGGCTCTCCGTGGGAAAGCCCGAGCGTGCTCGGGTGAAACTGAAGCGGCGATGAACACCCAAGAGAGCATCCAACGTCGCATTGACCACTGACATGTCAGAGAACTAGAAAGCGCCAACGTTGCTCCGGGGCGCACATGGCCAATCTCGACAAGTATCTCACCATCGAAGACCTGATGAAGGCCGCGAAGCGTCGCGTGCCCAAGATGTTCTTCGATTATGCGGACTCCGGGTCGTGGACCGAGAGCACCTATCGCGAGAACAGCACCGACTTCGAGAAGATCAAGCTGCGCCAGCGCGTAGCGGTCAATCTCGAGAACCGGAACCTTGCGACCACGATGATGGGCCAGCCGGTGTCGATGCCGGTGGCCATCGCGCCGGTGGGTTCGACCGGCATGCAGTCGGCGGACGGCGAGATCAAGGCGGCGCGGGCGGCTGAGAAGTTCGGCATCCCGTTCACGCTCTCGACCATGGCGATCTGCTCGATCGAGGACGTGGCCGAGAACACCACCAAGCCGTTCTGGTTTCAGCTCTATGTGATGCGCGACAAGGCCTTCATCGAGCGGCTCATCGATCGCGCCAAGGCGGCGAAGTGCCCGGTGCTGGTGCTGACGATGGACCTGCAGATCCTCGGACAGCGGCACAAGGATATCCGCAACGGGCTGAAGGCGCCGCCGCCGATCACACCGAAATTCCTGTTCGAGATCGCCACCAAGCCCGCCTGGGCCTTGGGCATGCTCGGCACCAACCGCCGCACCTTCCGCAATATCGCCGGCCATGTGACGGAGGCGGTAAACCTCGCCTCGCTGTCGACCTGGACCGCGACCCAGTTCGACCTAACGCTGAACTGGAAGGACATCGGCTGGATCAAGAAGCGCTTTGGCGGCCCGGTGATCGTCAAGGGAATCCTCGATGCCGAGGATGCGCGGCTGGCGGTGGAGAATGGCGCCGACGGCATCATCGTCTCCAACCATGGCGGCCGGCAGCTCGATAGCGCCCCTTCGACCATCCGTGTGCTGCCCGAGATCGTCGACGCGGTGGGCGACAAGACCGAGGTGCTGATGGACTCGGGCATCCGCTCGGGCCAGGACGTGCTGAAGGCGCTGGCGCTCGGCGCCAAGGGCACCTTCGTCGGCCGCGCCATGGCGTTCGGGCTTGGTGCAGGCGGCGAGGCGGGTGTCACCCGGGCGCTGCAGATCATCAACAAGGAGATGGACGTCACCATGGCCCTGATGGGCGAGCGCGACGTCAAGAATGTGGGGCTCCACAACATCTACTCGAACGACCTGCTGAAGCGGCAGGGGTACTAACCGGTGTGAACGCCGGCAGCTGAAGGCCGCCAGCGTTCTGGTTCAGCGAGCTTCAGCGCGCCGCGTCTTCGATGACCTTGGCGACATCTTCGGCCTTCGAGACGAGACCCGAGTGGCTGGCGGCCAGCTCGGTGACCGTCGCCTTGATGCGACCGGCGAAGAAGCGCTGCGCATCAGCCGGGATCATCAGGTCCTCGGTGGTCACGACGTAGAAATCCGGCTTGTCGTGCCAGGCCGCGACTTCCGCCACGGCGTCGAAGTTGGCGGGGTTGGAGGGCAGCTGATCGGCCGCCATGGCTTCGGCTTCGGCCTGCGGCACGTCACCAGCGAAGTACTTCGGGAAGGTGGCGGGGTCGAGGATCAGGCCGCCCTGGGCGTTGGGCCGGATCGTCTTGACGCCCTCGCTGGGCTGGCCGCCGGCGAGCAGCGCATTCAGCGTCTCGCCCTTGTCCGGCGCAAAGGCCGACACATAGACCAGCGACTTGACCTTCTCGTCATTGCCGGCCTCGCCGATCACAACGCCGCCCCAGGAGTGGCCGACCAGCACGGTGGGACCGTCCTGGGAGTCGATAGCGGCCTTGGTGGCGGCAACGTCGTCGGCCAGCGAGGTCAGCGGGTTGGCGACCTGGGTGACGTGATAGCCTTTGGCCGAGAGGATAGCGGCGACTTTGTCCCAGCTGGATTCATCAGCGAAGGCGCCGTGGACGAGCACGATATTCTTGGCAGCGTCCTGGGCGAGAGCGGGGGCAGCGGTGCCGATCGCGGCGGTGGTGAGCAGCAGGGCTGAGAGTACGGACTTCATTTTCATCTCCAATTTTGCAGGCGAGGTTGGACGATCGGCAAAGTCGATTTGCCGCTAGAGCGTGACTAGCTGGTGGAACCGGATCTTGCGTTTCGGCCGAGGATTGTTGAAGTTCCTCGCCAAGTGATGGTGATGAGATAGGGGATGCCTCGATGAACGGCCATGATCGCGCCTCCGAACCTCATGCCCTGGAATCCGAAGCCGCTTTTCCGATGATGGCGTCGCGGGTGGACCTGCTGTCGCAGGTGCTCACCCTGATCCGGCTGCGCGGCGAACTGATCTTCTCGGCGGACCTCGCAGCCCCCTGGGCGCTGCGGTTCGATCCGGGCTCGGCGTATTTCCATGTCGTGTCGGATGGCGAGATGCGGTTCGAGGCCAGCGACGGCAAGGTGGTCCATGCAGTGGCGGGCGACCTGCTGGTGCTGCCGCAGGGGCGGGGACACCTTATCGGTACGCCGGGAGCGGAGCCGGTGGCGGCTAGCGAGGTGCTGAAGGGGCAGCTGCGCGGCGACAACCTCGCCATCCGCCATGGCGGGGATGGGCCCCTGACCCGGCTCGTCACCGGCGCGTTCCGCTTCGAGGGGGACAACATGCCCTCGATGCTGGCGGTGCTGCCGTCGGTGATCCACATCCCAAGCGCGGTGCGCACCGAGGACGCCGGATGGCTGGAGGGCATCGCACAGTATCTTCTCGCCGAAGCCAGGACGCCGCACCCGGGAGCCTCGCTGATGATCTCGCGGCTGATCGACGTGCTGGTCATTCGCGCGATGCGCATCTGGGTCCGCACGGCGCCGCCCGAGAACAGGGGGTGGTTAGGTGCTTTGGCCGACGCGCGGATCAGCCGCGCCCTCAGCGCCATCCACGATGCCCCGTTTCGCCGCTGGACGGTGGCAGAGCTCGCCGGGATTGCCGGCATGTCGCGTTCGAGCTTCGCCGACCGCTTTGCTTCGCTGATCGGCGCGGCGCCGCTGCATTACCAGACGCGCTGGCGGCTACTGCTGGCGAACGAGATGCTGAAGCGGATCGATACGCGCGTCAGCGACGTGGCCCGGCGCATCGGCTACGACTCCGATGCTGCCTTCAGCCGTGCCTTCAAGGCGCAGTTTGGCTTTCCACCGGCACGGGTGAGGCAAGTCGGCTGAGTGAGGCTTAGGTGCCCCAGCTCTCGCCCGAGCCATTATCAGGACGCCAGGTCAGTTGCTGGTAGACCTTCTTCGACACCGTCTGCATCTGCGCCTCCGGCAGGTCGCCGACTACGGTACAGGTGATCTTGTCGTTGGCCCAGTAGAACGCATCGAGGTTCGCGCGGGTGGTGAATTCCTTTTCGGTGCGGCGGTCGGGCAGGGCGGCGGTGATGTAGACGGTCACCCGCTCCTTGGCGGCATTCTCGTACATCAACTGCGCGGCCGGCCCGACGGTCTCTTCGTCATAGCCGGGCAGCAGGCGGCCGCCGACCAGGGTGAAGCCATCGGGCGTCAGGTCGGGCGGGTTGATCGGGCGTTCGACCCGATTGGAGAGCCACGAGACGAGGTGAGCCTTGTCTGTGCCGGCGACCTCCACGGCGTGGCGGTTCTCCTTGACGAACAGCGCATGCGCGGCGACCGCCGAAGCAATCAGCTCCTGCCGATCCGGCGGCCTGAAGAAATCGCGCCCGGCCCAGCCGAGAGCGCCACCGAGCGCCAGGGTGATCACCGCGGCTGCAGCGAATTGGGACCAGCGGCCACTGCGGTTGTTGGCAGACGAACGGGCGATCCTGTGCGGATCGAGCCGCGACGGCACGGTTTCGTCGGCGGCGCCGCCGAACAGCGCCGACAGCGCCTCGTTCTGGCGCTGCCAGGTGGCGATTTCGGCGGCCTTGCCCGGATGGGCAGCCAGCCAGGCCTCCACCTCAGCGCGGCGTTCGAGCGTCAGCCTGCTGTCGACGTAAGCATGCAGGTCCGTTTCGGAGATGGGAACGAGGTTCGTCATTTGACCGACCTCAATCTGGGTTCGTCACCGCTGCCGGTCAACGTGCGAAGCGCCGCACGGGCGCGGCCGAGGCGGGACATCAGCGTACCGGCGGGAATGCCGAGGATGCCGGCGGCGTCATGGTAGCTCATGCCTTCGAGTACCACGAGCAATAGCGCTTCGCGCTGGTCGTCGGGCAGCCGGTCGATGGCGCGAGACATTTCGGCGAGGGCGATACGGCCTGGCTGCGGCGGGGCAACCGAAGGCTCGGAAACAAGGCTGTCGATGGGAACGTGGTCTCCACGGCGGCGCTCGAAGCGGAGGTCGTTGCGCCACAGGTTGATGAGAATGCGGAACAGCCACGCCTGCAGCGGCCCGGTGGGCGAGAACAGGTTGCGCTTGCGGATAGCGCGTTCGAGACAATCCTGGACGAGATCGTCGGCGCGATCGGCGTTGCGCGTCAGCGAGCGGGCGTAACGCCGCAACGCCGGAACCGTCGCCTCGATCTCATCCAGGAAGTCCATTGGCTACTGCTTACTCTTCGTATGCAGTGTGCCAGACTTCGCCGACCATATCGCCGGTGGTGTCGCCAGGCTTCTCGTCCTTGACCCAGAAGTACAGCGGCTTGCCCTTGTAGGCCCACATCTTGGTGCCGTCGGTGCGGTCGACGATGGTGAAGTCGCCGTCAGCGGCGGCCCCGGCATCGGCAAACAGCGGCGGCCAGTTCTCGGCGCACTTGTCGTAGCAGTTGGAGACGCCGGCAGTGTCCTTGTCGAAGGTGTAGAGCGTCATGTCGTTGGCACCGACGAGCACTTCCTTGCCGCCGATCTCCATGGACTTGATGGCGCCGCCGACATAGTCCTCGGCGAAGGCTGCGGCCGAGAACAGGGCAAGCGTGGCTACGCCCAGTGCGATTGCGAGTTTCATGATGTCCCTCCGTTGGGTGCGAGGCACGGTCGATCGACCGGCCCTCGAGCTGACAACACCGCGACGGGGAGTTTATTCCCAATATGGCGCAGAATCTTCCGAGAAAGTGATAGGGCAACCGGTTGATGGCGCTCGCAAACCGGGTGGACAGCCGCGCCGGTGCCTGTTCAGTTAGGAGCAAGGCCGGAACAAGCGCCGGCCAGGAGGCCAATGGGAGGACTACGCATGAAGAGACGTGACTTCTTCAAGTCGGCGACCGCGGTGACCGCGGGTGCTGCGGTAACCACGCTTGCCGCGCCGGCACTGGCACAAAGCAATCCGAAGGTGAGCTGGCGGCTGGCGTCGTCCTTTCCCAAGGGTCTCGACACCATCTATGGCGGCGGCGAGACGCTGGCGAGGTATGTGAGCGAGGCCACCGACGGCAATTTCACCATCGATGTTTTCGCCGCGGGCGAGATCGTGCCGCCCTTCGAGGTGGTGGATGCCGTTTCGGCGGGGACGGTCGAAGTTGCCCACACTGTCGGCTACTATTTCTCCGGCAAGGACGTGGCCTGGGCGGCGCTGGCGGCAATCCCGTTCTCGCTCAACGCGCGCGGCATGAGCGCCTGGTACTACTACGGCGGCGGGCTCGAGCTCTCGAATGAGTTCTTTGCCAACTACAACATTGTCGGCTTCCCGTGCGGCAACACCGCGGCCCAGATGGGCGGCTGGTTCCGCAAGGAAATCAACAGCGTCGCGGACCTCCAGGGCCTGAAGATGCGCGTCGGCTTCGCCGGCACGGTTCTCACCAAGCTCGGCGTCATCCCGACGCCGATGCCGGGCGGCGAAATCTACAATGCGCTGGAAAAGGGCACCATCGACGCCGCCGAATGGGTGGGGCCGTATGACGACGAGAAGCTCGGCTTCAACAAGGTCGCGCCTTACTACTACTATCCCGGTTGGTGGGAAGGCGGGCCGACCGTCCATGCGCTGATCAACAAGGCCAAGTTCGAGGAACTGCCGCCGGCCTACCAGTCGCTGCTGAAGACCGCGGCGCAGGCGACCAGCAACGACATGCTTGCCAAGTACGACTACGTGAACCCCACGGCGCTGAAGAAGCTGGTGGCGGCGGGGGCTCAGCTCCGTCCGTTCAGCCCTGAGATCATGGAAGCCAGCTTCAAGGCGGCCAACGAGACCTATGCGGAGCTGGAAGTGTCGAGCCCGGCGTTCAAGAAGATCTGGGACTCGATCAAGGGGTTCCGCAAGGATTACTACCTGTGGAACCAGGTGGCCGAGCTGAACTACGACGCGTTCCTACAGGCGCAGCAGCGCGCCGGGACGCTGGAAGGTTCTGGATTGTAGGCCGCCGGGACTCCTCTCCCGCTTGCGGGGGGACGCCGTCAGGCGGTGGAGGGCCCGGTTCGCCGGGCCCTTTTTCTTTGTCGAATACTCGTCGCCATCGCGGGAATGACCCGGTGGGTGGGCAAGACTGAGCCTAGTTGAAACTCGGCGGCGGTGGGGCCTGGTAGGTTGGGGCTGGGGCGCCGAACGAGGGTGGCGGCTGCGCCTCGAAGCCGGACGCCGGAGCAGCGCCCCCGCCTGTGGGCAACACGATCTTCACCGTGTCGAGATCGACCTCGGGCGCCTTGTCGAGGAAGAACGTCACCAGTTCCGGGAAGGCGATGAGGATGGCGACGAGGATCACCTGCAGCACGAGCCAGGGGATGGCGCCGAGGTAGATGTCGCGCGTCTTCACCTGCTCGCGGGGCACGATGCCGCGTAGGTAGAACAGCGCGAAGCCGAAGGGCGGGTGCATGAAGCTCGTCTGCATGTTGGCGCAGATCATCACGCCGAACCATACCAGGTCGATGCCCAGCGACTGCGCCACCGGCGCGAGAAGCGGGATGACGATGAACGCGATCTCGAAGAAGTCGAGGAAGAACGCCAGCACGAAGATGAAGATGTTGACGAAGATCAGGAAGCCCACCACGCCACCCGGCAGGTGAGAGAGCAGGTGCTCGATCCAGTGCCCACCGCCGACGCCTTGGAAGACGAGACTGAAGACGCGGGCGCCCAAGAGGATGAACACCACCATGGCGGTGAGCCGCATGGTCGAGTTCATGCCCTCCCACATCAGGCCCCAGCTCAGGCGGCGGTTGAACCAGGCGAGGAGAATGGCACCGACGACGCCCATGGCGCCGGCTTCGGTGGGGGTGACGAGGCCGAGGACGATGGTGCCCAGGACGACGAAGATCAGCGCCAGGCTCGGCACCATGCCGCGCAGCACCTTGTTGGCCAGCGCCCAGCCACGCAGCGTGCGGGCCTCCGGCGGCAGGGCGGGGACATCCTGCGGGCGGATGATGGAGAGGATGAACACCCAGGCCATGAACAGCAGGACCTGCACGATCGAGGCGCCGGTGGCGCCGATATACATTTCGCCCGGCGATTTCTGCAGCTGATCGGCGAGGACGATCAGCACCAGCGAGGGCGGGATCAACTGGGTGATGGTTCCGGAAGCAGCGATGACGCCGGTGGCGTGGCGCACGTTGTAGCCGTAGCGCATCATGACCGGCAGCGAGATCAGCCCCATGGCGATGACAGAGGCAGCGACCGTGCCGGTGATGGCGCCGAGGATGGCGCCGACAATGATAACCGCGTAGCTCAGGCCGCCCCTCACGCCGCCGAACAGCTGCCCGAAGCCATCGAGCAGGTCTTCGGCGAGACCGGACTTCTCGAGGATCACGCCCATGAAGGTGAAGAACGGGATCGCCAGCAGCAGGTCGTTCGAGATGACGCCGTAGAGCTGGTAGGTGAGGTTGCCGAGGAAGTTCGGCGCGATCAGCCCCAGCTCGATGGCAACGAGGCCCGAGAACAGGCCGATCGCCGCCAGCGAGAAGGCGGCCGGATAACCGATGATGAGAAACACGACGAGCCCGCCGAACATGATCGGCGCCATGTTTTCGCGGATCAGGTCGATCATTGCAGCGGCTTTTCGTAGGCGAACTCGCGGACGTAGTTCGTGGTGAGTGCCGCGATGCACTTGATGATCTCGGCGATGCCCTGCAGCATCAACACGCTGAAGCCCAGGGGCAGCATCAGCCGCACCGGCCAGCGCGGCAGGCCGCCGGCAGCGTTGGACATGATGTTCTGGGTCCAGGCCTGCAGGAACCAGGGCCAGGTGAAGTAGATCAACAGGATGCAGAGCGGCATCAGAAAGAACAGCCCGCCCAAGAGGTCAATCCAGGTGCGGGCGCGCTCGGAAATCGCGCCGTAGAGCAGGTCGACACGCACGTGTTCGTTGAGCTTCAGCGTCCAGGCGCCGCCCAGCATCACCATGCCGCCGAACATGTACCAGACAGCCTCGCTGAGGACGTTCGAGTACTGGGTGTAGAACGACACCAGGCCGCCGAAAACGCCGCCGCCATAGCTGCGTTCCAGCCAGATCATGCCGCTGATCGAATAGCGGAAGATGGCGTTGAACGCCGACACCAGCGCCGAAAACAGCACCAGCCAGATGGCCGCGAGGCCCACGCGTCGGCTCAATTCGTCGATGATGCGCGTGAAGCGCAAAGCCAGCGCCATTAGCGGCTGTTCCCCCGGGGCCGTTGGTAGTCTGTCGGCCCGCTCTGCTGGCGAAGTCCGATGGTCAAGGCAACATGCGTCGGTGGGGCGCGTCAACCGCGCGCCAACGGATTGTTGTGAAACCGTACATTTGACAATAAAAATTGTCTATTGTAGCAAGGCACATGGACAACACCGCGCCGGCATTGATCGAGGATGTCGAGAAGGCCCGGCAGGGGCTAACGCCATTGCGGCTGCGGATGCTGGCGCTGCTGCGCGAGCCGGGGTCGGCCGCGACGCTGGCGGCGGCGCTGGAGTTGCCGCGCCAGAAGGTCGGCTATCACCTGCATGCGCTGGAGAAGGCTGGGCTGGTGGCGTCGGCGGGCGAGCGGCAGCGGCGTGGGTTCACCGAGCGGCTGTTCGTCGCCGGGGCGGGGGCGTTCGTCGTCGACCCGTCGATCTTCGGCGTGCCGCCGACAAGCGCCGAGAAACAGGATCGCTTTGCTGCCGAGCATCTGGTGGCGCGGTCGGCGGAGACGGTGCGCGAGGTGACGCGGATGCAGGCAGCGGCTGCCGCCGAGGGCACGCGGCTCCTCACCTTCACCATCGAGGCGGATATCGGCTTTGCCGCGCCACAGGACATCGAGGCGTTCGCCGAGCGGCTGGGCGCGATGGTGGCGGGATTGGCCGAGGAATTCGCGCCGAAGGGCGAGGGTCGGCGCTATCGGCTGCTAATCGGCGGGCATCCGGCGATCAAGGGCAAGAGCCCCGCGAAGATCAACTGAGGGAGGTGCAGGTGGCTGACAAGCAGGATCGCGTCATCGTCGAGATGACCATCGCGGCGCCGGTCGAGACGGTGTGGGAAGCGCTGCGCGATCCCGACCAGATGCTCAACTGGTTCGGCTGGGACACCGATACGCTGCGCGACGAGATCCAGTTCATCTTCCTCGATCATGCCGAGGCAGATGAGGCCAACAAGGTGCTGGCGTTCGGGGAGTACGAGGGCAGCGCCGACCGGATCGAGTTGCGGTCGGCGCCAGGCGGCACCGTGCTGAGGGTGGTCCGCAGCAGCGCCGTGACGGGGGACTGGACCGCCGTGTACGAGGACACCTGGGAAGGCTGGACCACCTTCTTCCAGCAGTTGCGGCACTATCTCGAGCGGCATCCGGGCGCGAAGCGGCGGACGCTGTTCCTCTCCGGCAAACCGCAAGCGCCGGGCCCGCTGCCGATCGCGGCGCTTGGGCTCGGGAAGCTGGCAACGGCACCGGGCGGGAGCGCCGCGGCCTTCGAGCTACCACTCGGCGAGAGGGTCAGCGGCACCGCCTGGCACCACTCGAAGCATCAAGTCGGGATGACCGTCGTGGATTGGGGCGACGGGTTGATGGTGATCACCGACCAACCGGCGCCGAACGGCGGTCCCAATGGTGGCGGCACGGCGGTGCTCACCACTTTCGGGCTTTCGGACGAGGCGTTCGCGGCGCTGGAGCAACGGTGGAAAGCGTGGTGGGAACCGCGCTTTCCAAAGCCGTGATCAGCCATCGGCCGGCGTGGACCCGATGGCCCAGGTGATGCCGTAGGGGTCCTTGAGCTGGCCGTAGATATCGCCCCAGAACTGCTTTTCGAGCGGCATGGTGACGGTGCAGCCGGCGGCGACGGCGCGATCCCACCAGAACTGGGCATCATCGACGTTGAGGTTCAGGTTGAAGCCCTGCGGCGTAACGAATGGCACGCCGAACTCGGGGAACGAGTCGCTCATGTAAAGCAGGCTGCCATTGATGGTCATCGAGCAGTGCATGTAGCGCTCGCCGTCGTCGGCGAGCATAGGGACGACATCGGTAGCAGCGAAGGCCGTCTTGTAGAACTCCGCCGCCGCGACGGCGTCGGACGGACTGATATAGGGCACGAGGCCCTGAAGCGGCTGTGCAGTTTGTTCTGCCATCTGTTCCTCCTCTTGGTCGGCGGGAGGCAATCTGGCACCCAATCGCGACAAAAGAAAAACCGCCGGCGCGAGGCCGGCGGATTCAATGCTTGGCGATGCGATCAGCCCTCGAGCCAGGCGACCTGTTCGGGCGTCAGCTTGATGTCGAAGGCGTTCATGCTGTCGTCGAGTTCACCCAGTTTGCGCGGACCGATCAGCGGGATGGACGGAAAGTCCTGCGCCAGCACATAGGCCAGGGCCACGTGGATCGGGCTCTTGCCGAGCTTGCCGGCCAGTTCGATCGCCCGGTCACGGCGCACGAAGTTCTGCTCGTTGTACCAGACGCGGACCATCTCCTCGTTGTCGCGCTTGTCGCGGCCGGCGAGGTCGGTGAAGAAGCCGCGGGCCTGGCTCGACCAGGAGAAGTTGGGGATCTGGCGGCCTTTCAGCCACTGCTTCCACTCGGCGGTCGACGAGGTGACGCAGCCGGCCCAGATCGGGTCGAGCATCTCGGCGAGAGCGAAGTTGTTGGAAAGCGCACCCGGCCGCTGCTTGCCGTGCTTGTCGGCATACGCGATCGCCTCGTCGAAGCGCTCCTTGGTCCAGTTCGAACCACCGAACGGCCCGCGGATGCGGCCCTTCTTCACCTCGGCATCCATGGCGTCGACGAACTCCCCGACGGGCACGTCGAGGTTGTCGCGGTGCATGAAATACACATCGACATAGTCGGTCTGCAGGCGATCCAGCGACTGGGTGAGCTGCTTCGAAATCACGTCGGGGTAGACCAGCGGGCTGTGGGCACCCTTGCCGATGACGACGGCCTCTTCGCGCACGCCGCGCGACTTCTGCCACTCGCCGAACAGCTTCTCGGTGTAGCCGCCTGCGTAGATGTAGGCGGTGTCGAAAATGTTGCCGCCCTTTTCCCAGAACGCATCGAGCAGGATCGCGCCCGAGGCGAAGGTGCGGAAGTCCTCGAAGCCGAGGGCGGCGGCCGAGGCCGGCTTCTTGAGGCCCGGAATGGTGCGCTTGGGGATCACGGCCCCATGCGAAACCGGCCGGCCAGCGAGCGTGGTGATGCGCTTGGAGGACTTTTCGGCGGAGTACTCGATGCCGGCATCCGACCGCCACTTGTCGAGCACGCGCGCGTTGCCGAGGCTGTCGGCCCAGGTCATGCCGGGGGAGGTGAGTTCCTGCCGGCCGGCAATGATGGCTTCGGCGGCGGCATCGGCCTCGAACGAGTAGAGGTGGCGCTGCTTGCCAACGCTGACCGTCTCGCGGGTGCCGTCCTTCTTGATGATGTCGATCTTGCCGTCGCCGCCGGTGCGGTCGCCATTGGCGAACCAGAAGCTCGGCACTTCGATGGTGCCCTCGGTGCCGTGGATGCGGGCGACGTTCTCGAGGTTGGCCATCACGGCGCAGCTGACCTGCGCGGTGATGCCGTTCTCGAACAGGAGCACGGCAGCGGCGGTGTTATCCGTGCCTTCGGCGTTGAGCGTCGCGGCGCCCACGACCTTCACCGGATCGAGGAAGGGCTTGCCTGCAGCCGCACCAGCGACGAAGCGGGCGAACGAGACCGGGTAACCGCCGACGTCGAGGATGCCGCCGCCGGCCAGTTCGGAGGCGAACAGCCGGTGCTCGGGCATAAAGCGGGGCATCTGGAAGCCGAAGCTTGCGGTGATGAAACGGACTTCGCCGATGGCGCCCGAGTTGACCAGGTCCCAGATCTTCTGGGTCTGCGGGTGCAGGCGGTACATGAAGGCTTCGGCAACCAAGGTGCCGGCCTTCTTGTGGGCGTGGATCACCGCATCGATCTCGAAGGCGCTGAGCGCCATCGGCTTTTCGATCAGCGCGTGCTTGCCCGCCTCGGCCGCCTTGATCGCCCACTCGGCATGGCCGGTGTGCGGCACGGCGATATAGACCGCGTCGACATTGGGGTCTTTGAGGATCGCGTCATAGCCATCGAGGATGCGGGCCTCGGGGAAATCTTCCTTAAGGCTCGCCTTGCCTGGGTTGCGGGTGGCGATGGCCTCGAGCTTGCCCAGCTTGCTGTCCAGCACGCCGCGGCGGAAGTCCTTGGCGATCGCGCCAGGGCCGATGATCCCCCAGCGGATTGGGGCTGTAATGGTCATAATACTCTCCTCAAGAAATCGGGCCCCAACGGCGGCGATTCCCGCCGCCGGGGCAATTGGCCGTTGGTCGTTATTTCACCGCGCCCAGCATGCCTTCGACGAAGCGGCGCTGGAGCAGGAAGAAGATGATGAGGGTGGGAAGCGTGGCGAGGATCGTGCCGAACAGGATCATGCCGAAGTCGGGCGTATAGGCCGAGGTCAGCGCCGAGATGACGAGCGTTGCCGTCTTCTGCTCGGGCTTGTTGAGCACGATCAGCGGCCAGAGGTAGTTGTTCCAGTTGGCCATGAACACGATGATGATCGCCGCGGCGTAGGTCGAGCGCATCGTGGGCAGGTAGATGTAGAGGAAGATCTGCCACTCGTTGAGCCCGTCGACCCGCGCTGCGTCGCGCAGCTCGCCGGGGAACGCCTTTGTCGCCTGGCGGAAATAGAAGATGATGAAGATCGAGGCGATGCCGGGCAGGACGACCGCCGCGACCGTGCCGACGAGCTTGAACGACGAGATCATCACGAACAGCGGCACCATCAGCGCCGCGAACGGGATCGAGAGCAGCAGCAGCATGAAGCCGAAGATGCGCTCGCGGAAGCGCGAGCGGAACATCTCGAAGCCGTAGCCGGCCAGCGAGGAGATCGCGAGCGTCAGCACGGTGCCGACGAGCGCGATGAAGGCCGAGTTCCAGAACACCCGCGGCGCATCGACGGTGGCAAAGAAACTGGCGGCGTTGACCAGAAGCTGGTCGCCGAACGTCGCCTTGCCGATGCCGATATCGACCGAGCGGTTGGTCGCGCCCACGACCATCCAGAAGAACGGGAAGATCGAGACGAAGGCCGCGAGGCCGAGCAACAGGTAGGTGGCCGTGCGCCCGATGAGATGTGGGAGGTTGAACCAGCGCGTGCGGCGCTCGATCCGGGATGTGGCGAGGGGAAGAGCTTGATCGGTCATTTGCTGCGGTCCCGTGCAACGATGAACTGCAGGAAGCTCAGGACAGCGACGAGCAGCACGATGACCCAGGAGACGGTGGCGGAGTAGCCGAAGCTGGGCATGAACTTGAAGGTCAGGTTGTAGATGTAGAGCGACAGCGTCAGCGTCGCATCGGACGGGCCACCGACGGTGATGTTGTTGACCTCGTCGAACAGCTGCAGCGTGCCGATGGTGGAAACGATGGTGGTAAAGAGGATCACCGGCTTCAGCATGGGCACGGTGATGTACCGGAAGCGATGCCAGGCCGAGGCGCCGTCGATCCGCGCCGCCTCGTAGATCGAGCGGTCGACGTTCTGCAGCGCCGCCAGGTAGAACACCATGTTGTAGCCGGTCCAGCGCCAGGTGATGGCGATGATGATCAGGACCTTGGCCCAGAACGGATCCTGCAGCCAATGGATCGGCTCCTGGATGATCCAGACCGCCATCAGCATTTTGTTGACGATGCCGTCGGTGGCGAACATCGACTTGAACAGGGTCGAGTAGGCAATGAGCGAGGTCACGCAGGGCAGGAAGATCGCCGTGCGGAAGAAGCCGCGGAAGCGGAGCTTCGGATCGTTGAGCGCGACTGCCGCGAGCAGCGCCAGCACGATCATGATCGGCACCTGCACGACGAGGAAGGTCAGCGTGTTGACCAGCGCGCGGATGAAGATCGGGTCCTTGGTCAAGCGGACGATGTTGGCGAAGCCGCCAAAACTGAAGTTCATCCCCTTACCGACCTGGAAGCTCATCCAGAGCGACCAGATGATCGGATAGAGCATGAAAACGCCGAGCAGCACGAGGGCGGGCGCGATGAACGTCCAGCCGGTGATGTGCTCGGTGCGGCCAAGTCTTTCGTTTGCCATGCCAACTCCCCGACAGGCGACTAAAACAGCTGTCGGCCGCGCCCCGGCGAAGGGTGCGACCGGCGAAAGGGAGGAGGCGGCGCCTGGGGCCCCGCCTCCGAACCCGTTACTGCATCAGCTGGCTGGCCTGGTCGTTGATGGCCTTCAGCGCATCGTCGACGCTGCCGCCCTTTGCAACGGCCGGCAGCTGCGCGACCACGGCGGAGTCCACTTCGGCGGTGAAGATGCCGTAGTCGACGCCCGGGATTTTGGCCTGCCAGTCCGAGAAGTTCGCCCAGACCGGCTGACCGCCGAAGAAGTCATCCGACGACTTGTAAGCTTCGCCAGCCGAGGCCGGCAGCCAGGTGCTGAACGCGCCCTGGCCGATGAGGATCTTCTGGTAGAAGTCGACATCGGTGGCCCAGACCGACTTCAGGAAGTCGACAGCGGCGTCCTTACCGGGGCCCGACGACAGGACGTACCAGCTCGAGCCGCCTTCGTTGGAGTAGCCGGTGGCACCGTCGACGCCTTCGAGCTTCGGAATGGGAGCGACGCCCCACTTGCCGGCCTGGTCGGGCTGCGACTTGATGGTGCCGGTCATCCACACGCCGTTGAGCGCGACAGCAGTTTCACCCGAGGTGAAGGCGCCAGTGAACTCGGTCCAGCCGGAAACCGGCTTGACGATGTCCGCCTGCCAGATCTTGGCGTAGTTTTCGAGAGCGGCCTTCAGCGGCTTGTTGTCGAGAACGTTGAGGCTGCCGTCGGCGTTGAAGAACCAGGCGCCAGCCGACTGCATCATGACGCGGATGAGGCCGCCGCCGTTAAGGTCGAGCGCGATCAGGTTGTGACCGGTCTTGGCCTTCACGTCCTTGCCGATCTGGATGAACTTGTCCCAGGTCAGGTCCTGCATGTCGGCGGCCTTGTAGCCGGCCTCCTCGAGGTAGTCGGCGCGGTAGAAGAGGCCGGTAACGCCCGAGTCGAAGGGCAGCGAGTACGATTTGCCGTCAAAGGTTGCGGCCTTCACCTTGTAGGGCGCGAACTGGGTCATATCGATCGAGTCCGACAGCGGCACGAAGGCGCCCGGGAACGACTGCAGGTATTTCTGCGCCACGTCATCCTGGACAAGCACGATGTCGGGCAGGCCGCTGGTGTCGCCGGCGAGCAGCTGGGTCTGCAGCTTCTGACGGATGTCGTCCTGCGCCATGCTGTCGTCGATCTTGATGTTCACGTCCGGGTGCGACGTGGCGTAGCGGGCCACGGCTTCCTTCATGGCGGCGCCGTTGAAGTTGGTATCCCAGCACCAGACGGTGACATCGACGGCCATGGCGGCCGTCATCGTGAGCATGGAAACGCCGGCGGCAGCTGCAATGGCGAGCGCGTGGCGCCACCGCGATGCGATGGTAGTCATGTAATCCTCCCGTTTTCATTTGGCTCACCTTGGGCAAGCGTGGTTAGAATATGCGACCAAGGGTGTATGTCCGCGTCAAAGGGAATGTGGAGTTGGCGGAAAGTAAGGTGCATCAGCGGGAGATTTATCAGCCGAACGCCACGACCATCGAGGCCCATCCGACGATCCTGTCGATGTTCCACGACCACCCGCGGGTGATGCTGAAACCGCACTGGCACGCTCAGGTCGAAGTGAACTTTATCGTCGCTGGCACAGTGCATTACCGCATGCACACGCACGAGCTGACGCTCTCGGCTGGGCAGATGGTGCTGTTCTGGGGCGGCCTGCCGCACCAGATGTACGACCTCTCCGACGACGCGATCTACGCCGGCGCGCACCTGCCGCTGATGCATTTCTTCCGCCTGAGGCTGCCCGAGGACGTGCCGCACCGGCTGATGCAGGGAACGACGCTGCTCAGCTGCACTCCCGACGATTCCGATGCACATAATTTTGAACGGTGGAACCGCTATGCCCGGTCCGGCGACCCGGTAAAGGCGCAGCATGCGGTGGACGAGCTGCTGCTGAGGCTCGAGCGGATGCGGTTCGAACCCTACGAACTGGTCGGTACCAGCAAGATCGCGGGCGAGACCGTCGAAACCGCGGAAGTCCAGTCGTCACGCAACGTCGGAAAGATGTGCGACTACATCGCCGAGAATTTCCTGCACGAGATCGACTCGATCGACATCGCCCGGGCCGCGAACCTCCACCCCAAATACGCGATGAGCATCTTCAAGCGCTCCACCGGCATGACGCTCAACGAGTATGTGAGCCTGTTGCGGCTCAGCTACGCCCAGGCGCTGTTGCTGCGCGATGACGCCAATGTGCTGCGGGTGGCCATGGAGTCGGGGTTTGGTTCGCTGAGCGCGTTCAACAAGTCGTTCCGCAAGATCGCGGGCATGTCGCCCTCGGATTTCCGACGCGATGCGTTCGTCCCGGGGGCCCTCGCCTCGTGAGCTTGAACTTCCGCGCACCGGCATTGTAACGATGCCCATCCGTGGAGCGAGCTTGCTCGCCCCTGGCCCCTGATTTTTCGCGCGCGAGGAATGCTCAATGTTCGTAGTGGGTGGCGAGAGCCTGATCGACCTCATCTCGGAGCCGGTCGGGGCCGATGGCGTTATTCGCCTCGTGGCGCACCAGGGCGGCTCGCCCTACAACTGCGCCATCGCGCTCTCGAAGCTGGGCAACGATACCGGCTTCCTCTGCCCGATCAGCTCGGACGGCCTGGGCACCTACCTGCTCGGACCACTGGCCGAGGCTGGCGTGAAGCCGCTGCTCACCGAGCGCGTCGCGGCCTATACGACGCTCGCCGTCGTCACCTTCGATGCCAAAAAGAGCGCGCAATACGGCTTCTACCGCCAGGCCGACCGGGCGTTCACGCGCGAGGGGCTGATCGCGGCGCTGCCGTCAAAGCTCGAGGCGTTCCAGGTCGGCGGCTTCTGCCCGATCGAGCCGGAAGACGCTGTCGTCTGGATGGATGTCGCCAAGGAAGCGGCGCGGCGCGGCGCAACGCTGACCATTGACCCCAATGTGCGGCCCTCGCTGGTTTCGGATTTCGCCGCATTCAAGCAGCGGCTCTCGGGCTTCCTTGACATCGTCAACCTGGTGAAGGTGTCGATCGAGGATTTGGCCTCGCTCGAACAGAATCGTGCGGTCCGCGCGACCGAGCTGACGCCGGCCGATATCGAAGCGTTGGTGGCGAAATACGTGGCCGATTTCCTCGGCCGACCCAATTGCGAGCTGGTGATCGTCACTTTCGGCGATGAGGGGAGCCGTGCGTTCACCAAGGCGGGATCCGCCAGGCAGGGCATCTACCAGGCTGTGCCGTTCGGCGATACGGTCGGCGCGGGCGACACGCTGATGGCCGCAGTGCTGACGCTGCTCAACGAGCAGGGCAACCTGAAGCCGGGCAAGCTCGGTGCGATGGACGATGCGGCGCTGGGCACGATGCTGCGCTTCGGCGCGGTGGCAGCCGGGCTCAACTGCCAGTTCGTCGGCTGCCATCCGCCGACCCGCGGCGAAGTCGACGCGGTGCTCGCGGCCGCCTAGCGGTTCACGCGCTCGTCAGTTGCGTGGCATCGGCACCGCTGCTCAACTCCGCCGCACTTAGGCGGAGAGGTCAATATGCGGGCTTGGATGTGGCTGCTGGCGGCAGCAGTCGTCGTTGCGGGCGGGGCCAGCCTCTACATGCTGCGGCCGGTGCAGGGCGCCGCCCGCGACCTGACGCTGGTCGGTGACGTCACGCGCGGGCAGTACCTGCTGCGCCTAGGCGATTGCATCACCTGTCACACCGACAAGAAGAACGGCGTGGCCGAACTTGGCGGTGGGCCGGGACTGGTGACGCCGTTCGGCACCTTCTACGCACCCAACATCACCCCGGATCCGAAGGCCGGTATCGGCGGCTGGACGCTGGCGCAGTTCTCGAAGGCGATCAGCGATGGTGAAGGGCCGGCGGGGCACCTCTATCCGGCGTTTCCGTACGAGAACTATACGCTGATGAGCGACCAGGACGTGGCTGACCTCTATGCCGCGCTGCAGCAGGTGCCGCCGGTCGCGACGTCGGCGAAGCCGCACGAAATCCCGTTCCCGTTCGATATCCGCCCACTGGTCGCGGGCTGGAAGAACCTGTTCTTCACGCCGCGCCGCTACGAGGCCGATGCCGCGCATTCGGAGCGCTGGAACCGGGGCCGCTATCTCGTTGAGGGGCCCGGCCACTGCGTGATGTGCCACTCGCCGCGGAACCTGCTTGGCGCCGTGGAGAAGGGCAAGGAACTCACCGGCAACCCGGCGGGCGGTACGGGCGGCAAGGCCCCGGCGCTGACCGCCGAGCGGCTGAAAGGCGAAGGCTACGATGTCGCCTCGATCGCGAGCGCGCTGAGTGACGGCTTCACCCCGGAGTTCAACGTGCTGGGCAGTGCGATGGGCGAGGTGATCGCCGACGGCACCTCGTTCTGGACGGAAGCGGACCGCGCGGCGGTGGCGGCGTATCTGCTGGGCGAGGAGTAACTTACGCCTCGGCGCGGATCGCCAGCGCGTCTTCCAGCGTCATCTCGGTGTGGTGTTCCCATTCCGCTCGCGGCTCGGGGAAATCGGTGCGGAAATGGCCGCCGCGGCTCTCTTCGCGCTGCAGCGCGCCTGCAGCGACCAGCGTCGCCGAGGTGGTCATGTTGAGGAACGAGCGGGTGACGCCCTGGGCCGTGGCTTCGATCTCGGCGATGCGACGCAGCGCAGTGCGGAGATCCGCGGCGTTGCGCTCGACGCCGACGAGGTCGGTCATGGTGCGGCGCAGTTCCTTCACCGATATGTGGTTGCGCAGGCGCTCTTCCACCTTCTCGCCCTCGACCGGATCCCAGCCGATGCCGGGGAAGGGGGCGAGCGGGTTGCGGAGCGGCTCGAGGCCGGAGATGTCGGCGGCGATGCGGGCGCCGTAGACCACGGCCTCGAGCAGCGAGTTCGAGGCGAGGCGGTTGGCGCCGTGGAGGCCGGTTGACGAGCATTCGCCGGCGGCCCAGAGGCCGGGCAGCGAGGAGCGGCCGTTGGCCTCCACCTTGACGCCGCCCATATGGTAGTGCGCCGCCGGAGTGACCGGGATCAGCTGGGTCACCGGGTCGATGCCGAAATCGGTGCAGTATTTCGCGACGGTCGGGAAGGCGGTGAGGATGCGCGCGCCGATCGCCTCGCGGGTATCGAGGAACACCTTCCGGCCGGCCTTGATCTGCCGGTAGTTGGCGCGAGCGACGATGTCGCGTGGAGCGAGTTCGGCGTCCGGGTGGATCGCCAGCATGAAGCGCTCGCCGAGATCGTTGACGAGGATGGCGCCTTCGCCGCGCAGCGCCTCGGTGGCGAGCGGGGCGGGGTCGGCTCCCGTGGCGATGGCGGTGGGGTGGAATTGCACGAACTCGGGATCGGCGATCAGCGCGCCGGCGCGAGCCGCCATGCCCATGGCGTGGCCACGAACGCCGGACGGATTGGTGGTGACGGCGTAGAGGCCACCCAGCCCACCGGCCGCCAGCACCGTGGCGCGAGCACGGATCAGCACTGGCTCGGCATAGCGATCACCGAGCTTGCGGGCATAGACACCGATGATGCGGCCATCGGCGCGGGCGAGGTCGACGACGGTGAGGCCCTCGACGATGCGGATCGACGGGGTCTTCCGCACCTCGGCGATGATCGCCTGCATGATGGCATAGCCGGCGCGGTCGCCTTCGACGCGCACCACGCGGTTGCGCGAGTGGGCGGCTTCCTTGCTGAGAACGTAGTGGCCGAGTTCGTCGCGATCGAAGGGAGTGCCCCAGCGGGCGAGGTCCTCAATGCGAGCGGCCGCTTCGGCGGTGACCGACTCGGCTTCGTCCTCATCAACGATGCCGGCGCCGGCGATCTCGGTGTCGACCGCGTGCGCGTGCGAGGTGTCACCGGGGCCGACGGCGGCGGCGACGCCGCCCTGCGCCCAGGCAGACGAAGCGCCGTTGCCGAGCGGTACCGGGGAGATGACGGTAACGGGGCGGGGCGCCAGCTTCAGCGCGCAGAACAAGCCTGCAAGACCAGCGCCGACGATGAGCGCACCGTCGGCGTTTAGGACGTTGTCAGTAAAGGTCATCGGTCTCCCCCGGGCGAAACGCCCGGATCAGGCCTCGTCGACCACAGGGGTTTCTGCAGCGCGCTTCTTAAGTGATTCTATGGCGTTTTTGGCGCTCGACTTCGACTTGTAGGTTTCGGTCCGGACCATGGTCTCGCCGTTCGCCGCGACGAAGCGCACGAAGGTCTGGCCGTCCTTGGAGGCAGCCAGCTCGAAGCGGTAGCCCTTGCCGGCTTCGCCTTTGGCTGTGTCCACCACCGATGCGCCGGGGGCGTTCTTCTTCAGCGAAGCGATGGCGTTCTTGGCGCTGTCCTTGCCCGCGTAGTTCTCGGACCAGAAGATGGTCTCGGCATTGTAGACGTACTTGGCAACGAACTGGCCGCCCTTGGCGGATGTGATCTTGAAGGAATGTGGCACGACGCTTTACCCCTCGGTTCGCGGGCCGGGGAAGTCGTGGCCCGATTGGGCAAATCTAACGTGGCGTCGGAGTCGCGCAACCCTCAAAGTCATGCACCCAGTTGATTTGATTGAGCTTGCGGCAAAGCTGTCGCCATACTGATGGTTGAACTACGTAGACGAAAGTCCATATCCACCGATACAGTGACGGCCATCGCGGGGGCGACGGTTGGTCAAGCTGGCACTAGCGGTGGAGGAGGCGAAGAGGCTCGGGCCCGACCGGGTGAGCTTTCGCGTGACTTCGCGCGCCGGCCAGCTGGCTCACAAGGCCTTCGGCGAGACGATCATCGTCTATCAGCGGGCTCCCGATCTCGTGCTGTTCATGGGGAGCGGGCGCGTACTGGGCCTCGATTTCGAGGCGCCCGGCTTCGACAGCTTGCGGCTCGGCGACTACCGAGCCTTTCCCGCCCCGGTGCCAAGCGACGCCGCGGGCGAGGCGCGAGACCCGGGAGTCCGGCGCAGCCTGTCACTCGACGAGGCGAGGTTCGACGAAATCCTTCGACTGGCGGCGACGGCCGACGTCACGGCGCTTGCCGAGGCGCAGGCCGTTTTCGCGCATGACCGGCAGGCTGGGCTCGATGCCTATCTCAAGCTGCACGACCGGGTGCTGCAGCGCTGGAAGCACCGCTGCGTATTTACCGGAAAACAGTTCAGGCCCGCTGACACGCGGCCACACCCGCACCTGCGGGTGGTGGCGATCCGCCCCCGCGAGCTTGGCGGGCAGTTGCACGTCCGGAACTACTTGCCGATGGTGGCTGAGGTCGAGCACGCGTGGACGAGCGGGCACCTGACGCTCGGCCCGAGTTTCGGCTTCCAGGTTTCGGAGCGACTGATGGATCCGGAACTGCACGAGCGCTTATTGCCGCTTGGTCGGCTCGATCTACCAGGCGAGCCCTCGCTCTGGCCCGACCCCGAGTCTGTCGCCTACCACCGGCTGAACATCTTCGACCGCGACTAGTCGCGCTTCTTCGAGAAATCGATCATCCTCTGCACGGCGGCGCGGGCCGGTTCGAGCAGTTCGGGGGCCACTGTAACCTCTTCGGTCATGGTGTGGAGCGACCACAGGATGTTCTCGAGGTTGATGCGCTTCATGTGCGGGCAGATGTTGCAGCCGCGGAGGAAATCGACGCCCGTCGCTTCTGATGCGACGTTGTCCGACATTGAGCACTCGGTGACCATCACCACGCGCGGCGGCTTGTTCGACTTCACGTAGTCGATCATCGCGGCGGTCGAGCCGGAGAAGTCCACCGCGTCGATCACCTCCGGCGGGCACTCGGGGTGGGCGATGATTTTTGCCGTCGGATAGGCATGGCGCAGTTCGGCGATGTCGTCGGCGGTGAAGGTCTCGTGCACCTCGCACGAGCCGGCCCAGGTGATGATCTTCTTGCCAGTCTTTTTGGCGGTGTTCCGCGCCAGATACTGGTCGGGGATCATGATCACCGTGTCCCCGGGCACACCGTTGACGATGTCGACAGCGTTGGACGAGGTGCAGCAGACGTCGGTGACGGCTTTCACCGCAGCGGAAGTGTTCACGTAGGTGACCACCGGCACACCTGGATATTGCGCGCGCATGGCGATGACATCCTCGGGGGTGATCGAGGAGGCGAGCGAGCAGCCGGCGCGGCTGTCGGGGATCAGCACGGTCTTCTTGGGGTTCAGGATCTTGCTGGTCTCGGCCATGAAGTGCACACCGCACTGCACGATCACCGACTGCTTGACCTTGGTGGCTTCGATGGCGAGTTGCAGGCTGTCGCCGACGATATCGGCGACGCCGTGATAGATCTGCGGCGCCTGGTAGTTATGCGCCAGGATGACCGCGTCCTTTTCCTTCTTTAGCCGGTTGATCTGCAGGATCAGCGGCGCATAGAAGGGCCATTCGATCTCGGGGATACGGTCTTTCACTTTGTCGTAGACGCGGGAGGTCACGCGTTCGACCGCCTTGGTGAACTTGAGGTCGAAACTCTCCGCGAGGATGGCGCGAGCCTCCTCCAGCGGGGTGAGAGCATTGATAAGCTGCACCGGATCGTCCCTCCAGACCGGGGGAGACTTAAGGTCGATCGCGCCTCTTTTCAATGTGGTGATTTGGCTTGATCGACATGCGCCAAGTGCCTAACGCTCTCGCCGAACGTTCCGCACTCGAGGATTGCCATGCCGCAAGATGCCGCCGCCCTTCGCCAGACGCTTTCACTTGCGCCGGTGATCCCGGTCATCGTGCTCGACGACGTCTCGGCGGCACGTCCGCTGGCCGAAGCGCTGGTCGCCGGCGGCCTGCCGGTGCTGGAGGTGACGCTGCGCACTCCGCACGCGCTGCAGATCATCGAAGAGATGGCCAAGGTGCCCGGCGCCGTCGTCGGTTCGGGGACCGTGCGCTCGCCGCTGCAGATGGGCCATTCGGTTGATGCTGGTTGCCAGTTCATGGTGTCGCCGGGCGCTTCGCCGCGCCTGCTCGAGGCGGCCGAGGAGCACGCCATCCCGCTGCTGCCGGGTATCGGCACGCCAACCGAGGCTATGACGGCGTCGGAACATGGTTACTCGTTCCTTAAGTTCTTCCCGGCCGAGGCGCTGGGTGGGGTGAAGGTGCTGAAGGCCTATGCGAGCCCGCTTGCCGACATCACGTTCTGCCCGACCGGCGGCATCGATATGGCGAAGGCGAGGGAATACCTGGCGCTGCCGAATGTCATCTGTGTTGGCGGTTCCTGGATCATGCCGGCGGATGCGATCGCGAACAAGGACTGGAAGCGGATCGAGAAGCTGGCGCGCGAAGCCGCGGCGCTGAAGCAGGGCTGAGATCTCTTGCCTTCTCCCCCTGTGGGAGAAGGTGCCCGAAGGGCGGATGAGGGGTTGTCTCCACGCACCCCCGACCGCTCCTCGTTACACTCGGATCGCGCGACGCGAGCGTCGCGGACCCCTCATCCGGCCTGTCGGCCACCTTCTCCCACAAGGGGAGAAGGCGATCACGGAGATGGCGGTGCCAAAGAACGCGACCATCGGCCTCTCCCATCTCCGCATCACCCTGTCCGAGAGCTTCTACATCGGCCCAGGCCGAGCAGACCTGATGGAGCTGATCGCCGAAACGGGCTCGATCTCCGAGGCGGCGAAGCGCATGGGCATGTCGTACAAGCGGGCCTGGGGGCTGGTGCAGGTGCTGAACGAGGGGTTTGGGGCGCCGCTGGTCGAGGCATCGCGCGGCGGGAGTGCTCAGGGGGCGTCGCTTACCGAGGCGGGGCGCGAGGTGCTGGAGCGCTATCGCGGCATGCAGGAGGCGACGCGCAAGGCGATCGCCCGTGATGTCGAGGCGCTGGTTGCGCTGCAAGGCGATATGTCTGAGCGAAAATAACGCTTGCTGGCTGGCTCTCACGTTGGCACAACCATCGATATCCCCATTTGGATATATCGAGGGCTTCATGCGTCGGATCACATTTCTGCTTGGCGTCAGCCTGCTTGCGCTCACCGGCGCTCCGGCCTTTGCCGCCGACGTCAGCGCAGCGGTGGCTGCGAACTTCACCAAGCCGGCCGAAGAGCTCGGCGCGGCCTTCACCGCAAAGACCGGCGATACGGTGACCTTCAGCTTCGGCGCCACCGGGGCGCTCTACACCCAGATCAGCCAGGGCGCGCCGTTCGAGGTGTTCTTCGCCGCCGACAATAAGCGCCCGAAGCAGGCGGTGGCCGAGAGCTTTGCGGTCGATGGCACGGTGTTCACCTATGCCGTGGGCAAGGTGGTGCTGTATTCGCCGTCGCTCGACCTGACCGATGGCGCCGCGGTGCTGAAGGCCAATGAATTCCAGCACCTGTCGGTCGCCGATCCCAAGACCGCGCCCTATGGCGCCGCGGCGATGGAGACGCTCGACAAGCTCGGGTTGACCGAAGCACTGACGCCGAAGTACGTCACCGGCGAGAACATCAGCCAGGCGCTGCAGTTCATCGACACCGCCAATGCCGAGCTTGGCTTCGTGGCGCTCAGCCAGGTGATCGACAGGCCGGCGCCGCAGGTCTGGCGCGTGCCAGCCGAGGATTACGCGCCGATCCTGCAGGACGCGGTGCTGCTGAAGGCCGGCGAGGCCGATCCGGCGGCGGCCGCCTTCCTCGAGTTCTTGAAGGGCGACGAAGCCCGCGCCATCATCGAGAAATACGGCTACGAGGTTGGCTCGATAGATTGAGGGATGTGGGATGCTGAGCGCCAGTGAGATCGTCCAGCCCGTTGGGCTGACGCTGACGCTGGCGTTCATCGTCACCGCCATCCTGCTGGTCATCGGTACGCCGATCGCCTGGTGGCTCTGCCGCACCCGCTCCCCGTTGCAGGCTCCGGTCGCGGCGGTCGTGTCGCTCCCACTGGTGTTGCCGCCCACGGTGCTCGGGTTCTACCTGCTGCTGGCCTTCGGGCCGAACGGGCCGGGCGGCCTGCTCGCGCCGCTCTGGGGGGCGCGGACGCTTGCCTTCTCGTTCGAGGGGCTGGTCATCGCCTCGGTGATCTACTCGCTGCCCTTCATGGTCCAGCCGCTGCGTACTGCGTTCGAGGCGGTAGGCGACGATCCGCTCGAGGCGGCGGCGACCCTCGGCGCTGGGCCGTGGAAGACGTTCTTCCGCGTCGTCCTCCCCCTGTCGCGGGCGGGCTATCTCACCGGCGCGATCCTCACCTTTGCCCACACGGTTGGGGAGTTCGGCGTGGTGCTGATGATCGGCGGCAATATCCCGGGCAAGACCAAGGTGCTGTCGATCGCCATCTACGACTATGTCGAGCGGCTCGAATGGGGCAACGCCCACATCCTCGCTGCCGGCATGGTGGTGTTCGCGTTCGTAGTGATCACGGCGGTGATGCTGATCGACCGGCGGGTTGGGCGGGTGGTCGGCTAGGCCCGGCCATCCACCAACACGATGTCATTCCCGCGTAGGCGGGACCCTAGTGGGATGCTTCAGCACAAGCGGGCGTGGAGAGATCGCACTGGGTCCCCGCCTACGCGGGGATACGCCGGTGGGGGAGGGCAGTCCGAGGTCGCTCTAAGGCAGGCGCAACAGTTCCACGAACCGCTTCAGCGCCTTGCCCAGGCCCTTGCGCTTCTTCTGATCCAGGTCGGCGAACAGCGCTTCCTCGAGTTGCTCCCAGTTCGCTGCCAGCACTTCGCGGATGCGTGCTCCGCGCTCCGTCAGGGCCAGGCCCGGCACCAGGTCCGGGCCGATGGCCTGGCGGGCCACGATGTCCCGCTCGATCAGCCGGTCGAGCCGCGGCTGCAGGGCTTCCGGCTCCAACCCCAGTTCCTCGGCCAGCGCCGCCTCGCTCGCCCCGAGCTCGGCGTGCAGCACGAAGATCACGGCATCGTCGCCGGCTTCCAGCCCGCGGTCGAGCAGCGGCACCAGCAGCGCCTTGTGGGCGAGCTGGCCAGCTTCGATCAGCCGGTAAAGCGTTGAGCGGGCTTCGGGTTTGGTCATGGGTGGATAGATAGACTTCAGGATGGGTTCGAGCGACATGGGACCCAGTCTATCGTTAATCGGTAAACGACCAAGGGGCGGCATTGTTCACCCTATGCAGATGACTTAAGCGTGGAGAGCGTGTTCGGGTGGAACGCGCTCAGTCTACACATTTCAGGTCAGCAACGCATGAGCCAGGACCTCGCCCGCATCCGGGCTTTCGTGCAGGTGTTCGATGCCGGTGGCTTTTCCTCCGCGGCGCGGCAGCACGGGCGCTCCAAGGCGCTGCTGTCCAAATATGTCACCGACCTCGAGGATTATCTCGGCGTCCGGCTGATGAACCGTACCACCCGCAAGCTAAGCCTCACCGAAGCCGGCGAAGCCTATTATCGCGAGGCGAGCCAGCTCTTGCAGCAGCTCGACGACCTCGACGCCACGATCTCCGATCAGACCGCCGAGCCGCGTGGGCTGGTGCGGGTATCGGCGCCGCGCAATCTCGGCGAAACCACGCTGGCGCCGGCGATCTTCGCGTTCATCGCCAAGAACCCGCTGATGTCCGTCGATCTGCGGCTCGAGGATCGCTACGTCGATCTTGTCGAGGAGAGCGTCGACGTGGCGCTCCGCATCTCGACGCTGGCGGATTCCTCGCTCATCGCCCGCAAGATCTCGGACATGCGGCATGTCATCTGCGGTTCGCCGGAATTGGTGAAGCGCGTGGGGTTGCCGACCTCGGGCGAGGCGCTGCGCAACATGCCCTGCGTGCTCGATACCAACATGCCGTCGCACAGCTCCTGGCGCTTCATCGAGGATGGCAAGCCCCTGTCGGTGCACGTGTCCGGCCCGGCACGCGTAAATTCACCTGTGGCGGCCATGCAGGCGGCGCTTGCCGGCCTTGGCTTCGCCGTATTGCCGACCTACCTCGCTGACCCGCATATCGCCGAAGGGCGGCTGGTGCGCGTGCTCGAGGACCGGATGCCGGAAGGCCCGAGTCTGCAGGCCGTTTACCCGCACCGGCGGCATCTTGCCGGCAAGGTCCGCGCACTGATCGACCATCTGGTCGCCTGGTTCGCCGACAACCCGGTTAAGTAGATCTAGGCAACGGGGCAGGGCGTCGATGGCGGGTTTGTTGCGCAGGCTGGCGCTGGCTTCGGCAGCCGCTCTCGGTTTCGTTGGCGCCGCCCAGGCCCATCCGCATATCTTCATCGATGCCAAGGCGACCATCGTCTTCAACGACGCGGGCGAACTCTCCGAGATCCGCAACGCCTGGACCTTCGACGAGGCCTTCTCGGTCTGGCAGATCCAGGGCCTCGATACCAACAATGACGGCATCACCTCGTCCGAGGAGATGCAGGAGCTGGCTGACGAGAACATCAAGGGGCTCGGCGAGTACAACTTCTACACCTCCGCCGGCGAGACAGCTGCGTCCATACCGTTCACCTCGACCGGCCCCGGCAAGTTCGAGTTCCGGAACAACCGCTCGACGCTGAGTTTTTCCATCGCGCCGCAGCAGCCGTACCGGATCAAGAACAAGCTCGAGATCGCCATTGCCGACCCCGAGTACTATGTGGCGATCGCCTTCAACGCGCCCGCCGATGTGACGCTGGAGAACGCTCCGGCTGGGTGTGCCGTGCACATGGAGCCGCCGCGCGAGCTGTCGCCCGACCTGCAGGCGCGGCTGTTCGACCTGTCGCCCGACGTGACGCAGTTGCCGCCCGACCTGGAAGCGGCGGTACGCGGATCACAGGGCGCCATCGTGCTCGATTGCGCCGGCGCAGCGCCGCCCAAGGAAGCGGCCACCGCTGTCGAGGCCGTAACGCAGGTGGCCGAGGCCAAGCCGGCGCTGCCGTTCGGAGGCCCGCCGCCCGAGCCGGGGTTCAAGCTGCCCAAGACCGGCTTTCTCGGCTGGGTTTCGCAGATGCAGTCCGATTTCTACCAGGCGCTCACGGCTGCGCTGGGCAAACTCAAGACCGACTATACCGCGTTCTGGGTGCTGGGCGGGCTGAGCTTCCTCTACGGGGTGTTTCACGCCGCCGGCCCCGGGCACGGCAAGGTGGTGATCGGGTCGTACATGCTGGCCAACGAGCGGCAGGTGCGGAGGGGCATCGGGCTGAGCTTTGCCGCGGCGATGATGCAGTCGCTGGTGGCGGTGATCTTCGTCGGCGTGGCGGCGGCGATTCTCGGGCTATCGAGCGTTGCCATGAACCACGCCGTCGGCTGGATCGAGAAGGCCTCGTATGGGCTCGTCGCGCTGCTCGGGCTGTGGTTGATCGCGCGAAAGCTGTTTGGCTGGGGCGGCCACTCGCACGACCATGGCCCCGATCTCACCGCCAAGGCGCACCAACATCTCCACGCCGGCGAAGCGCCGAAGCACGCGTTGCTGAGCGAGCGAGGCCAGAGCTTCAATTTCCGCTCCAGCCTGCAGCCGGCGGATGGTCCGCGGCTCGATGCGTATGGCCGGGTGCCGGGCGACGCGCATTACGGCCACGACCACGGCGATCACGGCGACGATCACGACCATGGGCATCATCACGTGGTGACCGCCGAGCAAACCGGCGGCGATTGGCGCGAGCAACTGGGCGTGGTGCTCGGTGTCGGGCTGCGGCCCTGCTCGGGGGCGCTGGTGGTGCTGGTGTTTGCGCTGAGCCAGGGCATCCTCGCGGCCGGTATCGCCGCGGTGTTCCTGATGGGCCTCGGCACGGCGATCACCGTGTCGGCGCTGGCGGTGCTGGCGGTCGGTGCCAAGGGCTTTGCGACGCGCTATCTCGGCTCCGAAGGTAAGATCGGCAGCCGGCTGGTCTGGTGGGCTGAACTCATCGGCGCGCTGGTGGTGTTTGCGTTCGGCGCAGTGCTGCTGCTCGCCAGTTTCTGAGCCTGCCGCGACACCCTTGCACTTGTGTTCGGGGCGGCCCTGACTATGTTGCGCGCCAACAACGTTTCAAGCTACAGGCCAGCCCATGGCAACCGGACTTCCTGCCGGACACCCCCCGATTGCGACGCCGAAGGTCGGGGTGCTGCTGCTCAATCTGGGCACTCCCGACGGTACCGACTACTGGTCGGTGCGTCGCTATCTCAGCGAATTCCTCTCCGACAAGCGCGTCATCGAGGCATCGCCGTGGATTTGGCAGCCGGTGCTGCAGGGCGTGATCCTCACCACCCGGCCGCAGAAGAGCGGCGCCAACTACGAGCGCATCTGGGACAAGGAGCTGGACGAGAGCCCGCTTCGCGTCATCACGCGCAAGCAGGCGACCAAGCTGCAGGAGCGGCTGGGCAAGAACATCGTGGTCGAGTTCGCCATGCGCTATGGCAACCCGTCGACCAAGTCGGGCATCGATGCGCTGCAGGCCGCCGGATGCCAGAAGATTCTCCTCGCGCCGCTCTATCCGCAATACTCGGCGACCACCACGGCGACCGCCAACGACAAGGCGTTCGATGCGCTGAAGACGATGCGCTGGCAGCCAGCGATCCGTACGCTCCCGGCGTATTTCGATGAGCAGGCCTATGTCGAGGCGCTGGCGCAGAGCATCGCCGATGGCGTCGCAGCCCTGGATTTCACTCCCGACCTGATCCTCACCTCGTATCACGGCATGCCGGTCGAGTACCTCGAGAAGGGCGACCCGTACCATTGCCAGTGCCTCAAAACGACGCGGCTGGTGCGCGAGCACCTGGGCTGGTCCGAAGAAAAGCTGAAGGTGACGTTCCAGAGCCGGTTCGGGCCGACCAAGTGGCTCGAGCCCTACACCGACGCGACGCTGATGGCGCTGCCCGGCCAGGGGGTGAAACGGGTTGCGGTGGTCGCGCCGGCCTTCTCGGTCGATTGCATCGAGACACTTGAGGAGATCGCCATCACCGGCCGCGAGCAGTTCGAACATGCCGGCGGCGAGCGCTATGCGTACATCCCGTGTCTCAATGACAGCGAGCTGGGGATGGGCATGCTGGAGAGCGTGATCCGCAAGGAATTGGCGGGGTGGGTTTAGGCACTGGCGGTGCCTAGAGCTTCAGATCCTTCAGCGGCCCCGCCACCGCCTCCACCATGCCCTTGGTGATCGACTGGGTCAGGTCGAAATATCCCACCCACGGATCCGGCTCCTGCGCCTTGGCCGCGGCGGCTTCGATCTCGAACAGGTTGGCCGCCTTGATCGTCTCGAGTTCATCCCAGCCGACCGGCACGGCGCAGGGCGCGTTGGGGCGGGCGCGGGTGGAGAACGGGGCGATCGCGGTCGAGCCGCGCTCGTTGCGCAGGTAGTCGACGAACATCCGGCCCTTGCGCTCGACCTTGCGGATGTTGGCGGTGAAACTGTCGGGCTCGTTGTCCTCGAGCTTTTGCGCGAAGGTGCGGCAGAACAGCTTGACCAAAGGCCACTCGGTCACCGGTTTCAGCGGTGCGATGACGTGGATGCCCTTGCCGCCAGTGACCATCGGGAAGCTCTTCAGCCCCCATTCGCCGAGCACGTCGCGGATATGGATGGCGGCCTGGCGGGTCACCTTGAAGTCGAGGCCCTCGTCCGGATCGATATCGAAGATGATGCGGTCGGGCTTTTCCAGGGTATCGATATGGCTGCCCCAGATGTGGAACTCGAGCGTCGACATCTGCACGCCGGCGACGATGCCGGCGAGGTCGTCGACATAGAAATGGTCTTCCCGTTCGCTTTCCTTGAGCTCGATGGCGACGCGCTTCATCACATCGGGAAAGCCGCCGGTATCGTGCTTCTGGAAGAACGGCTTGCTGCCGCGCGGCACGCGGACGAGGCTCAGGGCGCGCTTTTCGATATGGGGCAGCATGCGCTCGGCCACGGCATCGTAATAGGCGACGAGTTGGCCCTTGGTAACGCCGCCGTCCGGCAGCGCCTCGCGGTCAGGGCTGGTGAGCCGCACGCCGAGCCGCTCGGCCACGGCTATCCCCATGTCGTCGGTGAGCTTCATGGCCTTGAGCTTAGCCGCTGATTTCCGCTTTGTCGCCACGGGCTTGGGCGCCTTGGTTTCCAGTTTCACTTCGCGGGCGGGCTTATCCTTCCTGAGTCCGACGAAGGACGGATGACGCAACACTCCGTCTGGGGTGAACTCCGTGAAGTCGACTTCAGCGACCAGTTCCGGCTCGATCCATTTCGCCCGGCGCGAGATATCGCGCGGCACGGTCTCGAAGGCCGGGGTCTTCCGCGCCCGCTTGTCCATCTCCGCCTGCAATTCCGCGGCGCTCTTCGCATTGAAGCCGGTGCCGACGCGGCCACGATAGACCAGCTTGCCGTGCTCCCACGTCCCCAGCAGCAGCGAGGCGAAACCCTTGTGCTTGTCCGATGGCCGCCAGCCGCCGATGACGAATTCCTGCCGGTTGGTGCATTTGATCTTCAGCCACGTGCGGGTGCGCTCATGCCGGTAGGGCGCGTCGGCAAGCTTGGCGATCACCCCCTCCTGGTGTGCCTCGCACATCGCCTTGAACACTTCGTCGCCGTGTCCGCGCACGTGATCGGAGTACTGCACCTCGGCATGCTGGTTCACCCTGCCAATGAGCTTCCGTAGTCGCTCCTTGCGCTCCAGCAGCGGCAGCTTCTCGAGGTTCTCGCCGTCCTGTTCGAGGATGTCGAAGACGAAGTAGACCAGCGGTCCGCCGCTCGACAGCGCGTCCTTCAGCGTCGAGAAGTCGGTGCGGCCGTCCTTGAACGAGCAGATTTCGCCGTCGAGCAGTACGGAGCCCTTGGTGAGCTTGGACAGCGGCTCGACGAGTCGGCCGAACTGCGTCGTCCAGTCGTTGCCGTTGCGAGTGAACAGCCGCGCTTCCGGCCCGGCGACCGAGGCGATGCAGCGGTAGCCGTCGAACTTCATCTCGAACAGCCAGTCGCTACCGCTGGGGATTTCCTCTACCAGCGTCGCCAATTGCGGCTCGCGGAAATCCGGCAGTGCCACGGCCTTGCCGCCCGTCCATACCTTAGCGTTCGAATCCCCCTCGGCTTCCGCCTTCGCCGCCTTCTTCCGCGGCTTGTTACCCTTGGCGATGCCGGAGAGGTCGCGGCCGGTTTCGACGCTGGTGGTGAACTTCTCGGTGAGGCCGTCGGTGTCGGTGGAGTGGTCGTCGCGGTGCTTGATCAGCAGCCAGTTCTCGCGGGTGCCGTTCTTCGTCTTGTTGTCGCGGCCCTTCATGTGGACGAGCACCCACTCGCCCTTCATGCGCTTGCCGTTGAGCCGGAATTTCAGATCGCCCCCATCGAGGCCCTCGTGCGGATCGCCGACGGGCTCCCAGGTGCCTTCGTCCCACAGCATCACCGTGCCGCCGCCATATTCGCCTTCGGGAATGGTGCCCTCGAAGGCGCCGTAGTCGAGCGGATGGTCCTCGACCCGTACGGCCAGCCGCTTGTCGGCGGGGTTGGTGGATGGTCCCTTGGTGATGGCCCAGCTCTTGAGCACGCCGTCGAGTTCGAGGCGGAAGTCGTAATGCAGCCTCGTGGCATCGTGCTTTTGCACCACGAAGCGCAGCGGCTTGCCCTTGGCGGCGCGCTTCGCCTTCTTGCCGGAGGGTTCCGAGGTTTTGGCGAAGTCGCGCTTCGCCTGGTAATCCCTAAGCAATTCGCTGGGGGTGGCAGACATCTCAGCTCGCCTTCTTGCGTGGGGTGGCCTTGGCCAGCGCCTTGGACTTGCTGGCGCTGCCGCCTTCGAGACTCTTCTTCAGCGCGGCCATCAGGTCGACGACGTTGTCGCCGCGGGGCGAGCGGCTTGGCTCTTCGACATCGGTGGTGATCTTGCGGCCCTTCGATTTCAGCTTCCGGCCAATGAGTTCACGCAAGGCCGCCTGGTAGTGATCCTTGAACGCCTTGGGATCGAATTTCTCGGTCTTCTTCTCGATCAGCGCTGTCGCCACATCGAGCAGGTCCTCGTCGCTGGATTTGGCTGGAATGTCGGAGAAGAAGCTGTCGGACTTCTTCAGCTCATCCTCGTAGTGCAGCGTTTCGAGCAGGATGCCCTTGCCGCAGGGCTTGATCGAAACGAGGTATTCCTTGCCGCGCAACGCCAGTTGGCCCAGCCCAACCTTCTTTGCCTTGCGCAGCGCATCGCGCACGACACGGAACGCGTCCTCGGCCAGTTCGTCAGCGGGGGTCAGGAAGTAGGGCGTGTCAAAGTACATCGGCGGGATCTCGTCCTCATCGACGAATTGCACCAGCTCCAGGGTCTTCCGCGTCTCCAGCTTCACCGCATCGATCTCGTCATCGGTGAGCAGGACATAGTCGCCCTTCTCGTACTCGAACCCCTTGCGGATCTCGTCTTTCTCCACCGGGCCGACGCCATCAACCACCTTCTCGTAGTGGATTGGCTTGCCGGTCGGCTCGTGGATCTGGCGGAAACTCGGCTTGGCGCCAGATTTCGTGGCCGTGAACATTTCCACGGGAATCGAAACGAGAGAAAGGCGTAACTGGCCTTTCCAGATTGGACGGGTGGCGGGCATGGTCTCAACTCGCGAACGATTGGTCGATCATTCAACGGCATTTGCCGCCCGAGTGTTCCCACCGGCTAGCGACGGATAAAGACCAACCAACATTGCGCCGACTCCGCCCCGCACATACATATTTCGCAATGGGCCGGGCACGTGGAAGGGGACGAGGCATGGACTTTCTGGAACTCGATGGGTTGAGCCTGACGCTGATCACGCTGGGCGTGCTCGCCGTGCTGGTGCTGTTCGCCGGCGCCAAGGTGGTTCCGCAGGGCTATAACTACACGGTGGAACGGTTCGGGCGGTATATCCGCACGCTGAAGCCGGGTCTCAGCCTGATCATCCCGTTCATCGACGGCATTGGCCGCAAGATGAACATGATGGAGCAGGTGGTCGATGTCCCGCACCAGGAAGTCATCACCCGCGACAACGCCACGGTCACCGTCAATGGCGTGAATTTCTACCAGATCCTCGATGCCGCGGCCGCTGCCTACGAAGTGGCGCAGCTGGACCTCGCGGTGCAGAACCTGACCATGACCAACATTCGTACGGTCATGGGCTCGATGGACCTCGACCAGTTGCTGAGCAACCGCGACGAGATCAACCAGCGCCTGCTCAAGGTGGTGGACGCGGCGGTGTCGCCCTGGGGCCTCAAGATCACCCGCATCGAAATCAAGGACATCGATCCGCCCAAGGACCTTATCGACTCGATGGGCCGGCAGATGAAGGCGGAGCGCGAAAAGCGCGCGCTGATCCTCGAAGCCGAGGGCAAGCGGCAGGCCGCGATCCTCCAGGCCGAGGGGCAAAAGCAGAGCCAGGTGCTCGAGGCCGAGGGCCGGCGCGAAGCGGCGTTCCGCGATGCCGAGGCGCGCGAGCGTTCGGCGGAAGCCGAAGCCAAGGCGACGCAGGTGGTGTCGGACGCCATTGCCTCGGGCAATGTGCAGGCGATCAATTACTTCGTTGCCAATAACTACATCAAGGCGCTCGAAGCGCTTGCCAAGTCGCCGAACCAGAAGGTGCTGATGCTGCCGGTCGAAGCGGCCAGCGTGATCGGCGCCATTGGTGGCATCGCCGAGATTGCCCGCGAAACCTTCGGCGCCGAAAAGCCGGCGACGCGGCCGTCCAGCGGCCGCCCGCCGTCCACCACGTAACCCACGCCAACCCAGGAGGCAGACATGCAGGTCCTCGACTTCATCGCCACCCACGGCGCGTGGTCATGGATAGTGGCGGGATTGGTTCTCCTGGCGCTCGAGCTGGTGGTGCCCGGCGGTGTGCTGGTGTGGCTCGGCGCTGCGGCGCTTATCACCGGGCTCGGCGCGCTGTTCATCGACATCTTCTGGCCGCTGCAGTTCGTGATCTTCGGCGTCCTGGCGCTGGTCAGCATCTGGCTGTGGCTCAGGTTCCGCGGCCCGGGCGTGGTGTCCGACCGGCCGTTCCTCAACCAGCGCGCCAACCGCTTTATCGGCCACGAGGCCGTGCTCGACGAACCAATCCGCGATGGTTTTGGTCGGTTGTCGCTCGATGACACGGTGTGGCGCGTGCAGGGCCCCGATCTCGCCGCCGGTTCGCGCGTGCGGATCGTCGAGGCGCACGGGGCGCTATTGAAGGTCGAAGCCGCCTAAGGCCTAAGGTCCACCGGCACCGGCGGCTTCTGGAATTTCAGCAGGATCGAGACGCGTTGGTTGGCGCTGAGATAGGGGTCGTTCGGAAAGAACGGATCGGTGGCGCCGCGGCCGGTGACCGATCGCAGCCGATCCGGTGCCAGGCCGAATTCCTCGAGGATCTGCCGCACCACGTTGGCGCGGTCGAAGCTCAGCTCCCATTCGCCATAGCGCGGGTTGTCGTAGGTGCCGCCGGCCGAGGTGTGCCCGGTGATCTCGATCTGGTTTGGCAGCTTGTTGATCAGCGGCGCCAGCGCGGCGATGGCCTTGCGGGTGATCTCGTAGGGATATTTCGAGCCCTCGGGGAACATGGCGCGGCCCTGCTGATCGGCGATGACGATGTTCAGCCCGTCCTCGGTGTTCTCGACGATCAGGTTGTCCGCCAGCGCGGTGATGTCGGGCTGGTCCTGCCAAGCCTGCTTCAGGCTGGCCGCGGCCAGCGCATACTGGGCCGCACGCTCAAGGGAGGTCCGCTCGTCGGCGAAAGTGTTGGCTTCCTGCCCCTGACTCTGATTTTCCTGCTGGTCTTCGGTCGCGAACTCGGTATCGGCCTTGGTCTGGGTGGTTGCGACGCTCTTGAGATAGTCGCGCTCGGGGTTGCCCTGCCGCTCGATCATGCCGGTCATCTGCGAGAACGGCTGGATGCCGAAGGCGTCCTGCACGGAGCCGGCCGCCATGTTCAGCTTTTCCTGGTCTTGCACCGAAAAGCTCAGCAGCATGACGAAGAACGCCATCAGCAGGCTCATCAGGTCGGCGAACGAGATAACCCAGGCGCCGCCATGGCCGCCGCTGCCGATGGCCTTCTTGCGATGGATGGCCATCACGCGGCTTCCAGCAGTTTTTCGCGGGTGTGCAGCGGCAGGAAGCTCGCCAGCTCGTCGCGGATGGTGTTGGGGCTGCGGCCCTCGCGGATCATAACCAGCGCCTCGATGATGAGGCTGCGGTTGGTGCCCTCCTCGGTGGCGCGGTTGGCCAGCTTGTCGGCGATAGGGAGCGCGAAGACGTTGGCGAGCACCGCGCCATAGAGCGTGGTCAGCAGGGCGATGGCCATGCCGGGGCCGATCTTCTTGGGATCGTCCATGTGGCCGAACATCGAGACGAGGCCGATCAGCGTGCCGACCATGCCCATGCCGGGCGCGGCTTCGCCGAATGCCTTGAATATCTTGTGGCTTTCCTCGATGCGCTCGTAATCGAGATCGCGCTCGCGCTCCAGCGAAGCGCGGATGGCCTCGGCCGAGAAGCCGTCGGCGATCATGCGGACGCCGCGCTTGAAGAACGGATCCTCGACCTGCACGTTCTCGAGCGCGATCGGGCCCTGCCGCCGCATCGTCTCGGCGATCTCCGCGATCTGGTCGATGAGGTGGTTGGTCGAGACGTGCTTGTAGAACAGCACCGACTTGAAGCCATTGACCGTGCCATTGGCAAAGCCGGCCATCGTGTAGCGCGCCATCACCGCCATGATGCCACCGCCCACCACGACGACCGTCGCCAGCAGGTTGATGAAGCTCATGGGGCTTGAGCCTTCGAGCAGGATCGCGCCGAACAGCATGGCGAAGCCGCCAACGATCCCGATGAGGGTTGCGATATCCATGGTCGTGAGCCCCGACGCTGCAAATATAGGCTAAAAGCCGAGGCCTATCCTGACCCCCACCGAATAATTCCCATTTAAGAGCAAGGGTTAACGGGTGGTTTTGTGATTGGCGGCCGGGCTGGGGCAAGGCTTCCTTAACCATAAGCTGCAAGGGTTCGTTGAGGATTATCCGGCGGGACGCTGCAGCTGATGGGAACGAGGAGAGCCGGCATTGCCGCAAGCGCCACGGCGCTGGCGCTGCTCGTCGTCCCCACCATGGCGGGCGAGTTCAACCCGCTGGGCGATGGATCGGGCACCAACAATGCCGACCTGACCCGCGACGCCACCGCCGACTGCGACAATTGCCGCGCCACGCCGCCCTATGAATGGGGCGACGCGCCGTTCGATCTCGACTGGAGCCTCGGCCTGCGTGGTGGCATCACGGATGATGGCAGCGAGCAGACCTACCAACTGATCGCACTGCCGAGCTTCACACTGCGGCACGAAACCATCCGCGGCGGCTATGATGTCGGACTGAAGGGCGAGCTCACTTACGACCTCGATGGCACTGCGCGCATCGACTCGATCGCCGGCACGGCGGGCGGCGAGTACGAGCTCGATGCGCTGACCACGCTGGCCGGCCGGGGCAACCTCATCGTGTCGCAGGACGATCCGGACGCGCCCAACGTTGCATCCGAGCCGGTGGTGATCTCGGGCGATGGCGAAGTCAGCGCATCGCGCGACCTCGGCGCGTTCAATGTGGCAGTGCGCGGTAGCGCAAGCCGGGTGGTCAATGGCGAGACCGTCTACGTCGACAATTCGACCAGCGACAACAGCTTCCAGAACACTACCGGCTACGGTGCGGGCGCCCGCCTCGGTTATGAGCTGACGCCGGGCCTCGTCGCCTTCGTCGACGCCGAGGCCGACTACCTGACCTACGACCAACCGTCGCCGAGCCTCCTGGTCAAGCTCGACAATGTCACCTACGCGGGCCGCGCCGGGCTCACTGCCAAGTTCAACGAAACGCTCGAACTGGAAGGCTCGCTCGGGCTTGGCTACAGCGATTTCGCCGACAGTTCGCTCTTGGATTTTTCCGCCGTGCTCTACGACGCCAAGGCGACCTTCCGGCCTGACGAAACACTGACGCTTTCCGGCACGTTCTCGACCACCATCTCGTCGCCTGGCACCACTTCGGACGCGACTTCGAAACTCACCTACGCAGCGGTGGGCGACATCAGCTACCAGGTGAACCCGTGGCTGCGGCTGCGCGCCGACGCGCAGTGGAGCGAGGCGCACTACCAGGGCATCGACAACGACGAATACAAATGGGGTTTTGGTGCGGGAGCGGATTACCTGCTCAACGAGCACACCGACCTCACGGCCGATTACAGCTTCCTCCGCACCGAAAAGACGCCGGCCCCGGCCACCGATGAGCACCAGGTGACCCTGGGGGTCACCTTCCACAAGTAATCGCGCCAAGCGTCAGATCAGGTGTCGGATTTCCTTGCGGAAGGCCTCGGCGAGATCCGGCCGGTCGAGGGCGAACACCACATTGGCGGTGAGGAAGCCGAGCTTCGAACCGCAATCGAAGACCTTGCCGTCGTATTTCACGCCGGTGAAGTTCTGCGTGCGGATCAGGATCTGCATGGCATCGGTCAGCTGGATTTCGCCACCGGCGCCCTTGGTCTGCTCGCTGAGCAGCGTGAAGATTTCGGGCTGCAGGATGTAGCGGCCGGAGATGAAGAGGTTGGACGGCGCATCCGCCGGCTTGGGCTTTTCCACCATGCCGGTGATCTTGAAACCCGAATCGGGGCCCTTGCCGCGCGCCACGATGCCGTAGCTCGACACCTCCGCCGGGTCGACTTCCTCGACGCCGATGATGTTGCCGCCGGTTTCCTCATAGGCTTGCATCATCTGCTTCATCACGCCGGGCTTGGCCTTGAACACCATGTCGGGCAAGAGCAGTGCGAAGGGCTGGTTCCCCACCAGTTCGCGGGCGCACCACACCGCATGGCCGAGCCCCAGCGGCTCCTGCTGGCGGGTGAAGCTGGTCTGGCCGGCCGAGGGCAGGTCCTTCTGCAGCTCCGACAGGGCATCGGTCTTGCCGCGAGTTTCGAGCGTATGCTCGAGCTCGTATTGGCGATCGAAATGGTCCTCGATGACGCCCTTGTTGCGCCCCGTGACGAAGACGAAATGCTCGATGCCCGCCTCGCGCGCCTCGTCCACGGCGTACTGGATCAGCGGCCGATCGACCACGGTCAGCATTTCCTTGGGCATCGCCTTGGTGGCAGGCAGGAAGCGGGTGCCGAGACCCGCAACCGGGAAAACGGCGGTGCGCACGCGATTGGGCAAGGAGAACTCCTGAAAAGGCGGGAGAGGGGGCTATAGGCAGGCTATAAGGCGTTTCTTAGCATCTCGCGAATTAGCGTCCATGCCGTTAATTTCGGGTTTGAGGGTTGAACCATGACGGTTCTGGTCACCGGCGGCGCAGGCTATATCGGCAGCCACATGGTGCTGCGGCTAGCCGACGCCGGACAGCAGGTCGTGGTGCTCGACAACCTCACCACCGGCTTCGATTGGGCCATCGACCACCGGGCGACGTTCGTTCAGGGCAATGCCGGTGACATGGAGCTGGTGGGCAAGCTCATCGCCGAGCACGGCATCACCGAGATCGTCCACTTCGCCGGCTCGATCGTGGTGCCGGAATCGGTCAGCGATCCGTTGAAGTACTACGCCAACAATACCGCCACCTCGCGCAACCTCATCGAGGCGGCGGTGAAGGGCGGGGTGAAGCACTTCATCTTCTCGTCGACCGCCGCGGTTTACGGAAATGCCGGGCTCGAGCCGGTGGCCGAGACGAACCAGCTAATGCCCGAGTCGCCCTATGGCCGCTCCAAGCTGATGACCGAGCTGATGCTCGCCGATGTTGCTGCGGCGCACCCGCTGACCTATGGCGTGCTGCGCTACTTCAATGTCGCCGGCGCTGATCCCAAGAAGCGCAGCGGCCAGTCGTCGCCCACTGCGACGCACCTGATCAAGGTCGCCGCGCAGGCCGCCCTTGGGCAGCGGCCGAGCATGGGGATTTTCGGCACCGATTTCCCGACCCCCGACGGCACCGGGGTGCGCGACTACATCCATGTTAGCGACCTGGTCGAGGCGCATGCGCTGCTTCTCGACTACCTGCGAAAGGGCGGCGCGTCGGTCACCATGAACTGCGGCTACGGCCGCGGCTTCTCAGTGCGCGACGTGGTGCGCACGGTGAAGGAAGTGTCGGGCGTCGACTTCAAGGTGATCGAGGAGCCGCGCCGGGCCGGCGATCCGGCTTCGATCGTCGCCAAGGCCGACAAGGTGCGGCAAGTGCTGGGATGGAAGCCGGCGCATGACGACCTGAACGAGATCGTTGACGCGGCGATGAACTGGGAGCGCTATTTAGCCACACGGAACAGGTAGCGATTCGTTATGCAACGTAAGCTCGCTCTTTTCGTCGCGCTCCTCGGTCTCAGCTCGCCGGCGTTGGCTCAGCCGGTTGAGAGCTTCGAGTCTTTCATCAAGAACTTTGAAGCGACAGCGGTGGCCGCTGGTGTCACCCATGAAACCTACGCCAAGGCGATGTACGGCCTGAAGCCCGATCCGAATGTGCCGGAACTGGTGACCGCGCAGCCCGAGTTCACGACACCGCTGTGGGACTACATCGACAAGCGCGTCACCGAGTGGCGCATGGGCAAGGGCAAGGAAGCGATCGAGCAAAACCAGGCCCTGCTGACCGCGACCGGCGAGAAGTATGGCGTTGATCCTTATCTCCTGGCCTCGATCTGGGGCATCGAGACCAACTACGGCCGAGTGCTCGCCGATCCCAAGTTTATCCGTCCGATCATCCCATCGCTGGCAACGCTCGTGCATCAGCGGCGCGTTCGGCTCGAAGGCGACACGGCGGACCTGATCGCGGCGCTGCTTCTGGTCCAACGCGGGCCGCTCGACGCCACCCAACTGGTCGGCAGCTGGGCCGGCGCGATAGGGCATCTCCAGGTTAACCCCTCCAATGTCATCAAATACGGCAGGGACGGCGATGGCGACGGTGCCATCGACCTGCAGAACTCTCTCGCCGACGCTCTTGCGACCACCGCCGAGTACCTGCTCGGGTTCGGCTACAAGCCCGGCCTCGACTGGGGCTATGAAGTGAGTGTGCCGGATGGGTTCGATTACCTGCTGGCAACACGCGACCAGCTGCGCCCCATCTCGTTCTTCACCGATCTCGGCGTGAGCCGGCTCGGCGGCGCTGCCTTCAGCGACCCGTCGATTCCGGTGTTTCTCTATGCGCCGACGGGAGCCAAGGGACCCAAGTTCCTGATGACGAACAACTACCTCGTCCTCAAGAGCTACAATTTCTCCGACAGCTACGCGATGGCCATCTCTCACCTCGAAGACCGACTGAAGGGGCGCGGCGAGTACATTACGGCCTGGCCGCGGGACACCGAATTCCCCAATCTCGAGCAGCGCAAGGCGATCCAGGAGGCCCTGATCAAGCTCGGGCTCTACGAGGGGCTGGTCGACGGCCGCATCGGGCCGGTCAGCCAGGCTGCATACGCCAAGTTCCAGGCGTCGAAGGGTGAGGTGGCCGATGGGTTCATCACGCTGCACAGCTATGAGGAACTGACTACTGCCGCTTCGCAGTAGATTCTGCGCGAGCGGCCTTAACTTCACCGCGTCACCTCCGCTAAATACCTGCCATGCAGAAGAAACCCAACCGTTTCGTCCTCTGGATCATCGGCGCCGTTGTGGCGGCGCTGGTGCTCACCGACATGCTGCCGATGTTCGTGCAGGCGCGCGAGGCTGAGCAAGCCGCGCCGGCGATCACCCAGCAGGCCGATGACGGGAGCATGCTGGTTGCCCAGCAGGAGCAGCCGCGCAAGAAGCGCCGCACGCTGATGGACCTGCTGTTCGGCAACGACGATCAGCAGCAACAGGAAGAAGCTCCGCTGGTCGAAAAGCCGGTGGTGAAGAAGCAGAAGAAGGCCGCCTTGCCGCCCGCCAAGCCGGCGGTGGAGAAGGCGACCGGCGCCACCCGCCTCGCGGTGTTCGGCGACTCGATGGCGAACGATGTCGGCAAGGCGCTGGAGCGCTTCTATGCCGAGGATCCGAACATCGCCATCCTGACGCAGGGCGTCGCGGACTCGAGCTTCGTGCGGCCGGATTTCTTCGATTGGCCCAAGACCATCAACGAGCAGATCGCGGCCAACAGCTTCGACATCGCGGTGATCCTGATCGGCATCAACGATCGCCAGAAGATGCGGCTCAACGGCGAAAGCTACGGCTCGCTGACCCCTGAATGGACCACCGAATACTCGGCTCGCGTCACCAATGTGGTGAAGGCGCTGCGTGCTGCCGGCAAGCCGACGATCTGGATCGGGCTGCCGCCAATGGAGGCGCCAAAGTTCGGCAAGGCGATGATCCAGGTCAACGAAATCCAGCGGCTAGCGGCATTCAGCGGCGGCGCCGAGTTCCTCGATATCTACGAGCGCTTCGCCACCGAAGATGGCGGCTACACGTCGCGCGGCCCCGATCTCAACGGCAACCAGGTCCGCATGCGCAAGGATGACGGCATCCACTTCTCCGCCGCCGGTGCCGACAAGCTTGCCTTCTACCTCAGCCAGAGCCTCAAGAACTACTATCGCGGCGGCGGCACGGTCGGCATCGAGGTGGCCGATCCGCTGCTCGGCACCGACGCGCAGCTGATGGTGCGTCCACCCTACCAGGGGCTGGGGCAGATGAAGCTGCTCGAAGTCGCGGGCGCGGTGATCTCGCTCACTCACACGCCGCGACGCGCTACCGATCTCGTCACAGCCGACATGGCCGACGCCACATCGGTCGGCTTCGACCTCACGCAGATGATCGATGCGCCAGTCGGCCGTGCTGATGCATTCGGTGTTGGCAGGGTCGAGAACCCCAACCCGAAATGAAGAAGGGGCGCCGAAGCGCCCCTTGAACTCTCAGTACTCCCGCGTTTAGCGCGGCAGCTCAGTGGTCCCCATCAGCCACTGGTCGATCGAGCGGGCGCACTGGCGGCCTTCGCGGATCGCCCATACCACCAGCGACTGGCCGCGGCGCATGTCGCCGCAGGAGAACAGCTTCTCCTTGGTGGTCTTGTACTGCATCACGTCGGCCAGCACGTTGCCGCGCTTGTCGTATTCAACGCCCGAGGCGTTCAGCATGCCGTCCTGCACCGGGCCGAGGAAGCCCATGGCGAGCAGCACCAGGTCGGCCTTGAGCACGAACTCGGTGCCCGGGATCGGCTGGAACTTGCTGTCGGCGCGGGCGCAGTGCAGCGCCGTGACCTTGCCGTTCTCGCCATCGAACTTCACCGTGGCGACGGCGAAGTCGCGGAGCACACCCTCTTCCTGCGAAGACGAAGTGCGCATCTTCATCGGGTAGTTCGGCCAGACCAGCGCCTTGTTCTCCTTCTCAGGAGGGGCGGGCATGATTTCGATCTGGGTCACCGACAGGGCGCCCTGGCGGTTCGAGGTGCCGATGCAGTCCGAACCCGTGTCGCCGCCGCCGATCACCACGACATGCTTGCCGGTGGCGAGGATCGGGGCAACGTTGTTCAGCGGCTCGTCGCCATTGCGGCGGTTCTGCTGCGGCAGGAACTGCATCGCGAAATGGATGCCGTCGAGCTCGCGGCCCGGGATCGGCAGGTCGCGCGGCTTCTCGGCGCCGCCGGCCAAAGCCACGGCGTCATACTCGGCCTGCAGCTGCTCGATGGTCACGTCGTAGCCGACGTGGACGCCGGTATGCAGCGTCACGCCTTCGGCCTGCATCTGCTCGGCGCGCCGGTCGATGTGGCGCTTCTCCATCTTGAAGTCGGGGATGCCGTAGCGCATCAGCCCGCCGATCTTGAGGTTCTTCTCATAGAGGTGCACGTCGTGGCCGGCGCGGGCCAGCTGCTGGGCGCAAGCCATGCCGGCGGGGCCGGAGCCGATCACCGCGACCTTCTTGCCGGTCTTGTTGGGGTTGATCTGCGGCTTGATCCAGCCCTCTTCCCAGCCCTTGTCGACAATGGCGCACTCGATCGACTTGATGTTGACCGGGGTGTCCGGGATGTTCAGCGTGCAGCTGGCCTCGCACGGGGCGGGGCAGATGCGGCCGGTGAACTCCGGGAAGTTGTTGGTGGAGTGAAGGTTCTTCAGCGCCTTCAGCCACTCGCCCTTGTAGACGAGGTCGTTCCAGTCCGGGATCTGGTTGTTCACCGGGCAGCCGTTGTGACAGTAGGGAATGCCGCAATCCATGCAGCGTGCCGCCTGGTCGCGGGTGCCCTTGTCGCCCAGCGGGATGACGAACTCGTTGTAGTTCTTCAGCCGCTGCTCGACGGGAAGGTAATCGCGGTCGACGCGATCGATCTCGAGGAAACCAGTGATCTTGCCCATTGTTCTTACTCCGCGGCGATCTGCTGCGCCGCAGCGCGTTGCTGTTCCATCTTGGCCAGGGCCTTGCGATACTCGACCGGCATCACCTTCCGGAACTTGGGCAGGAACTCGTCCCAGTTGCTCAGGATGTGGTTGGCCCGCGACGAGCCAGTGAAGCTCTTGTGCCGGGCGATCAGCTGGTAGAGCCGCTCGGCGTCGCGACGGCCGAGATCGTGGAGGATCTCGACGACGCCCATGGTTTCAAGGTCGCCATGGTGGCCGTATTCGCGGCCGGAGATGTTCTCCTCCTCGACCACCGGCTCCAGCTCGACCATCGCCATGTTGCAGCGGCTTTCGAACGTCTCGTCCTCGTCGAGGACGTAGGCGACGCCGCCGGTCATGCCCGCCGCGAAGTTGCGGCCGGTCCTGCCCAGCACCACCACCACGCCGCCGGTCATGTACTCGCAGCCATGGTCACCGGTGCCCTCGACCACGGCGATGGCGCCGGAGTTGCGGACCGCGAAGCGTTCGCCGGCCACACCGCGGAAGTAGCACTCCCCGGTAATGGCGCCGTAGAGCGCGGTGTTGCCGATGATGATCGACTCTTCAGGCACGAAGCCGCGGTTCTCCGGCGGCCGGACCACGAGGCGAGCGCCAGAGAGGCCCTTGCCGACATAGTCATTGGCTTCGCCGACGAGATCGATCGAGATGCCGCGCGTCGCCCAGGCGCCGAACGCCTGGCCGGCGGTGCCGGTCAAGGAGATGGCGATGGTGTCCTCGGCGAGGCCGGCGTGGCCGTAGCGCTTGGCCACCGCACCGCCGAGCATGGCGCCCGCCGAGCGGTCGACGCTGGCGATGGTCTCGACGATCTTCACCGGAGTGCCGTGGTCGAGCGCGGGCTTGGCCTGCTCGATCAGCCGCCGATCCAGCACGTTGTGGATCGGGTGGTTCTGCACTTCGGTATGGGTGATCGACACGCCCTCGGCGGCGAACGGCTTGTGGAAGAGCTTCGAGAAATCCAGCCCCTTGGCCTTCCAGTGCTCGACGGCCTCGGTGCGGTCCAGCATCTGCATCTGGCCGACCATTTCCTCGAACCGGGTATAGCCCAGCTCGGCCATCAGCTCGCGGACTTCCTCGGCGACGAAGAACAGGTAGTTGATGACGTGCTCGGGCTTGCCGGTGAAGCGCGCGCGCAGCACCGGGTCCTGCGTCGCGACGCCGACCGGGCAGGTGTTGAGGTGGCACTTGCGCATCATGATGCAGCCGGCGGCGATCAGCGGCGCCGTCGCCATGCCGAACTCGTCGGCACCCAGGAGAGCACCGATCACCACGTCGCGGCCGGTACGGATACCGCCATCGACCTGCACGGCGATACGGCCGCGCAGCTTGTTGCGCACCAGCGTCTGGTGGGTCTCGGCGAGGCCGATTTCCCACGGGCTGCCGGCGTGCTTCAGCGAGGTCAGCGGCGAAGCGCCGGTGCCGCCTTCGTAGCCGGAGATGGTCACGTGGTCGGCCCGCGCCTTGGCGACACCCGCGGCAACCGTGCCGACACCGACCTCGGAGACGAGCTTCACCGACACCTGGCCGTCCGGGTTGACGTTCTTCAGGTCGAAGATCAGCTGCGCCAGATCCTCGATCGAGTAGATGTCATGGTGCGGCGGCGGCGAGATCAGGCCGACGCCGGGGGTCGAGTGGCGCACCTTGGCGATGGTCTCGTTGACCTTGTCGCCGGGCAGCTGGCCGCCTTCGCCGGGCTTTGCACCCTGCGCCATCTTGATCTGCATCATATCGGAGTTGACGAGATACTCCGTCGTCACGCCGAACCGGCCCGAGGCCACCTGCTTGATGGCCGAGCGCTTGGAATCGCCGTTCGGCATCGGCTTGAAGCGATCGACTTCCTCGCCGCCCTCGCCGGTGTTCGACTTGCCGCCGATCCGGTTCATGGCGATGGCGAGCGTGGTGTGCGCCTCGAGCGAAATCGAGCCATAGCTCATCGCACCGGTCGAGAAGCGCTTGACGATCTCGACCGCCGGCTCGACCTGATCGAGCGCCACGGGTGCGCGGCCATCCTCGCCGGCGCCCTTGATACGGAACAGCGAGCGGATGGTGACGTACTTGTCCTCAACCTCGTTCACGAGCTTCGAGAATTCGCGATACTTGTCCTGGGCATTGCCGCGGGCGGCATGCTGCAGGTTCGCAACCGTCTCGGAACGCCAGACATGCGCCTCGCCGCGCTGACGGAAGGCGTAGTCGCCACCGATGTCCAGCACGTCCTCGAGCACCGGCGAGTTGCCGAACGCATCGATGTGGCGCTTCACCGTCTCTTCGGCGACCTCGGCGAGGCCAGCGCCTTCGATGGTGGTGGCGGTACCGGTGAAGTAGGTGTTCACGAACTCCGAGGTCAGGCCGACGGCGTCGAAGATCTGCGCGCCGCAATAGGACTGATAGGTCGAGATGCCCATCTTGGCCGTGACCTTGAGGATGCCCTTACCGATCGCCTTGATGTAGCGGTAGATGATCTCGTCTTCGTCGACCTCGCCCGGCAGGTCGGGCTTCATGGCGATCAGCGTCTCGAACGCCAGATAGGGGTTGATCGCCTCGGCGCCATAGCCCGCGAGAGCGCAGAAGTGGTGGATTTCACGCGCTTCGCCGGTCTCGACCACGAGGCCCACCGAGGTGCGAAGGCCCTTGTTGATCAGGTGATGGTGCACGCCCGCCGTTGCCAGCAGCGCCGGGATCGCCACCCGGTCGCGGCTCATGGCGCGATCGGAGAGGATGATGATGTTGTCGCCCGAGTGGACGGCCATCTCGGCATCCGAGAACACCTGGTCTAGCGCCCGCTTCATGCCCTCGGCGCCTTCCGACACCGGATAGGTGATGTCCAGCGTCTTCGAACGGAACGGGTTGTCCTCCATGCCGCCGATGGCCCGGATCTTCTCCAGGTCCTCGTTGGTGAGGATCGGCTGGCGCACTTCCAGCCGCTGGCGCTTGCCGCCGCCCTTCAGGTCCAGCACGTTCGGGCGCGGGCCGATGAACGACACCAGACTCATCACCAACTCTTCGCGGATCGAGTCGATCGGCGGGTTGGTGACCTGCGCGAAGTTCTGCTTGAAGTAGGTGTAGAGGAGCTTCGACTTGTTCGAGAGCGCCGAGATCGGCGTGTCCGTGCCCATCGAGCCCACCGCTTCCTGCCCAGTGGTCGCCATCGGGGTGAGGAGGAGCTTCAGGTCTTCCTGGGTATAGCCGAACGCCTGCTGCCGATCGAGCAGCGGGATATCCGAGGTCTTGGGCTCGAAGTGCACCGAGGGCAGGTCCTCGAGCACGATCTGGGTGCGGCCGAGCCACGTCTTGTACGGATGCGCCGTCGCGAGGTCCGCCTTGATCTCCTCGTCGGAGACGATGCGGCCCTGCTTCAGGTCGATCAGCAGCATCTTGCCCGGCTGCAGGCGCCACTTCTTCTTGATCTTTTCGGCCGGGATCGGCAGCACGCCGGCTTCCGAGCTCATCACCACTTCGTCGTCTTCGGTGACGAGGTAGCGGGCCGGGCGCAGCCCGTTGCGGTCGAGCGTCGCGCCGATATGGACGCCATCCGAGAAGCACATGGCGGCGGGGCCGTCCCACGGCTCCATCAGCGCAGCGTGATACTCGTAGAACGCGCGGCGATCCTCATCCATCAGCGGGTTGCCGGCCCAGGCTTCGGGGATCAGCATCATGGCCGCATGCGGCAGCGAATAGCCGCCGCGGATCAGGAACTCGAGCGCGTTGTCGAAGCAGGCGGTATCCGACTGCCCCGGATAGGAGATCGGCCACAGCTTGTTGATGTCGCCGCCGAACAGCGGGGACTCGACCGAAGCCTGGCGCGCCGCCATCCAGTTGACGTTGCCGCGCACGGTGTTGATTTCGCCGTTGTGGCAGACGAACCGATAGGGGTGCGCCAGCCGCCAGCTGGGGAAGGTGTTGGTCGAGAAGCGCTGGTGGACGAGCGCGAGCGCCGACTCGAAGTCGGGGTCATGCAGGTCCTGGTAGTAGGCGCCAAGCTGGGCCGCGAGGAACATGCCCTTGTAGACCAGCGTCCGGCAGCTCATCGACACGATATAGAAGTCGTTCGGCTTGCCCTCGAAGGCCGAGAAGATCTTGGCCGACATCACCTTGCGGATGATGTAGAGCTTGCGCTCGAACGCTTCCTCATCGGCGATGCCGTCGCCGCGGCCGATGATCACCTGCCGGTGGCAGGGCTCGGTGGCGACGATCTCGGGGTCCTTCGACAGCGAGGCGTTGTCGGACGGCACATCGCGCCAGCCGACGACCGTCTGGCCCTCGTCCTCGATAACCTTGTTGACGACGCGCTCCATCTTGGCGCGCAGGTCTGCGTCCTGCGGCATGAAGATGAAGCCGACGGCGTACTTGCCCTGCTCGGGCAGGTGGAAACCCAGCCGCGAGCTCTCCTTGACGAAGAACTTGTGCGGGATCTGCACCATGATGCCGGCGCCATCGCCCATCAGCGGGTCAGCGCCCACGGCGCCGCGATGCTCGAGGTTCTCGAGGATGCTCAGACCGTTCTGGACGATCCTCTGGCTGGGCAGGTTCTTCAAATTGACGATGAAGCCAACGCCGCAAGCATCGATCTCGCGCGTCGGGTCATAGAGGCCCTCGGCCTGCGGACGCATCACGCCTGTGGGCAGGTCGGCGCGATAGCCGTTTTTGCGATTGGCGGTATCCGTGACGGGAAGTGAGACCATTCCGTTCCGTGCATCAGCCATTTCGCAAAATCCTCTGTTTGCAGTCGTCTTCGAGACCAGGGCGAGTGCCCCGGTGTTCAAGTTCCTTTCGACGCGCCTTCGTCCCCCAGTCGTACCTCAGTGTACGGCTCGAATCCGAGTGCGCAATCCTTTAGTGGGGAGCGGCTCTGCATCCAAATGGCCGCTCATTCGGGCTCGATAAGGCCCCACCCCTCCGTTTCCGCTATCGACAAGCGGTCCAGCCGGATCGGCGTGTGAAACGCATCCGGGGAGACCGGCCGCTCACGAAATTGGACAGACGTACTGTCCTATCGAGGCTACATTTGCATAATTCCAAACTGCGAGCAAGCGCCCGGGAACACTTTTTTGCCGTCTTGTGACAGCTCGGGCGTAGGAGATCGCCCAGAGGTATAGGAAAACAGTAGGAATTGAAGCCCCGGCAGCCTGTGAGTATGCCGTGGTCCGACCCGGAAATCCGGCCGGCAGCTATAGGAGATTTCGCGCTTCGCCAAAGGCAGCAGAGCAGGCGCCGGCCAGTTTCTGCCGATGAAACAACAGCTTGCATTTCTATCGACATTGGCCGCGGGGCTCGGCATGTTTCGCGCCGATCCGCGGAGGTACGCCGTGACCACCAGACCGTCGTTCATCGTCAACATCCGCGACGGGCTGCGGCCATTGGATCATGGCGGCTTTGCCGACATGGGCGGGTTAGACCACCCGATCGGCGGTCTGCACGGCCTCACCCATATCGGTATCAACTACGAGGTCACCTCGCCGGGCTCTCGCACGTCATTTCCGCACGCGGAGAAGCTTGAGGAGGAGTTCGTTTTCGTGCTCGGCGGCCGGCCCGATGTGTGGATCGATGGGGAGTTGCACCAACTCGAGGCAGGCGACGCGGTGGCCTTCCCGGCCGGCACAGGAATCGCGCACTCGTTCCTCAACAACAGCGACGAGGACATGCACCTCATCATCCTCGGCGAGCACGAACTACCGGGCAACCAGCTCTATTACCCGCTCAATCCCGAACGGATGGCCGAATTCACCAAGTGGAACAGCGCCTGGCTCGATGCTCCGAAACGTCCGCTCGGGCCGCATGACGGCAGGGCCCGCGCCGGCACCCGCGAGGCTGATGCGGGCAGCGCCACCCGTCCGCCGTTCATCGCGCGCTACTCCGACGGGCTGAAGCCGTTCCCCAATCCCAGGCACACCAACCACGGCGGCCAGAGCAGCCGCATGGGCGCCGCGCTGGGCCTCACCCGCCTCGGCATCAACTACGACATCGTCGCCCCCGGCAACCGCACCTCCCGCCCACACGCCGAGAGCCACGAGGACGAGTTCGTGCTGGTGCTGCAGGGCCGCCCGGACCTCTGGATCGACGGATATCTCCACGAGCTCACCGAAGGCGATGCCGTGGTCTTTCCTGCTGGCACCGGCATTGCCCACTCGTTCCTCAACAACAGCAGCGAGGACGCCCACCTGCTGGTGATCGGCGAACACGCCCGCGAGGGGAATCAGCTGAACTACCCGCTCAACCCGGAGCGCATGGAGGAGTTCGGGAAGGTGGGGCGGGCGTGGCTCGATGCGCCGAAGCGGGCGCTTGGGCCGCATGACGGGATGGCGCGGGCCGGGACGCGGAAGAGTTAGTCGTGATCATGTTGCGGCAACGGGAAGCGTGCCGAACAATAGTACAGGACGCCAACATGCGTAATTCGGTTGCCGGATGGATACGTCAGGTCACTTATGCGGACGGCAATCCCTCGCCGGCCGAGAACACGGCGATCCTGCAAATTGCAGACGCCATGCGGGAGGTGCGGCGGTCACTGCCGCACTAACAGGGTCAGCCAGCAGGCAGCTCCTGCCACCGCCTACTCCAAATGACTCTTCAGGAACCACAGGTTCTTGTCCAGGCTCCGCGAGAACGCCGTGAAGATGTCCGCGGTATCCGCATCGCCGGCCTCATCGGCCGCATCAATTCCCTCGCGAGTCGATTTGCTCAACGCGGCGTAGCGCTCGACCAGTGCACCGACGTGGTCGGCGACCTTGCGGATGTCGGTGGGGTAGGGGGCAAGCTTGCTGGCCTTGCTCACCGTCTGCAGGGTGCCAAGGGCGATGCCGTCGAGCTGGGCGACGCGCTCGGCGATGATGTCGACGTGCTCATCGACGTCGTCGCGGAGGGTGTCGAGCAGTTCGTGCACGGCGATGAAGGTCGGACCCTTGAGGTTCCAATGCGCCTGCTTGGTGACCAGCGCCAGGTCGATGGCGTCGGCCAGCCGGGCGTTGAGCAGGTTGATCATTTCGGTCTTGGTGTTGGACTTGAGCCCAATTTCGGGGGAGATCATCAGGTGCCTCTGGAGACGGGTTGAACCGCCTGTGAACGGCGGACTGAGCCCGAGGTTCCAGGCTGTGAGCCGGTTTCGCCATCGTGCGAAAGTGTACCTTGTTCAAACCTTAGGGGGGCCGCGCCCAGTGCACCTACGGAAAAAGGGCGCGGCCCTTGCGGACCACGCCCCTCACTTCCGTTCACCTGGCGATCAGACCGCCTGGTTCGTCGCCAGGTCGTTCGTGACCGGATTAGTTGACGGTCTTGTCCTCGATGGTCTTGGTCGAGGCGCTGATCGGGATCTGGCGGGCCTTCTTGCTCTCCGGAATCTCGCGCTTCAGCTCGATGTGGAGCAGGCCGTTCTCGAGGTTGGCACCGGCGACTTCAACATAGTCGGCCAGCTGGAATCGCAGCTCGAAGGCACGCTCGGCAATGCCGCGGTGCAGGAACTCCCGAGCCTTGTCCTCGGTCTCGGCGGGCTTGGCGCCCTTCACGACGAGGTTGTTCTCTTTGCTCTCGATGGCGATGTCGCCATCGGCGAAGCCGGCGACGGCGATCGAGATGCGGTAGGTGTTCTCGCCCGTCTTCTCGATATTATAGGGAGGGTAGGACTTCGCCTCCTGGCCCACCAGGGCATCGAGACGATTGAAGACGCGGTCGAAACCGACGGTCGAACGATAGAAGGGGGAAAAATCGTAGGCAGCCATTTCACATTCTCCTTTGAGCAACGTGGCTTTTCGGGTGTCCCATGCGCGCTCCCCGATTGGGCAAGCACACATTCCCGGGTGTCCCGGTTCCCGGGGCAATCCCGGCGAACAGCACTGATTTAGGAAGCCTTGGCGGCGGTTCAAGACCCCTGTTCAGGTCGATGAACCGAACATGAATGTCGTGATCAAAGCCGGTTCAGACGGCGGCTCCTATAAGCGGGACTGTGCTTACTGTCTGCTGCAGGGCACACCGAATGAGCCGCCTTCACCCGCCCCCCGCAAGGCGGCCATCACAGGAAAGCCAGTGTCTCAACCGAGGCGCTGGCTTTTCTGTTTCTGGGGTCGGCGGGTTTAAACCTCTCGGTCGTCATTCCCGCGAAGGCGGGAATCCAGTATGCACAGGACTATCGTCTCGGCCGGTTCAGTTTCCGACATCCCACTAGGTTCCCGCCTTCGCAGGAATGACGATGGTGGATGGGGTAGGGCCAGTCACTCGGAGCAGGCAGCATGAACGCCATCGTCGATCCCAACGGCCCCACGCTTGCGGTTGTGCCGTCAAATCCGGTGCCGGAGGGAGCGCGGGTCGGCTATTTCACCACGGCCGACAAGGTGCAGCTGCGCTTCGCCACCTTCCCCAAGGGCGAGGGTGCGGCCAAGGGCACTATCTGCCTCGTGCAGGGACGCACCGAGTTCATCGAGAAGTATTTCGAGACCATCGCCGATTTCCAGTCGCGCGGCTTTGCCGTCGCCACCTTCGATTGGCGCGGGCAGGGCGGCAGCCAGCGGCTGATAGGCAACAAGAAGCTCGGCTATGTCCGCCGCTTCGATGACTACTGGACCGACCTCAAGAGCTTCCACGGCTCGATCCTGTTGCCCGATTGCCCTGCACCTTATTATCTCGTCGGCCATTCGATGGGCGGGCTCGCCTCGCTCTATGCCGGCATCCGCGACCGCATGATGTTCGAGCGCATCTTCGTCTCGGCGCCGATGGTCGGGCTCGATCGCCAGCCGTTCGGCATGGCCGGCATGGCGCGGTTGACCGGCACGCTGGCCAATCTCGGCCTCGGTCGCCTGCCGATCGGGCGGCGGGGCGACAAACCGCAATCGCAGCTGAGTTTCGCCGGCAACCTGCTGACCTCCGACATGCGCCGCTTCACCCGCTCGGTCGATGTGCTGAAGGCGCGTCCTGAGCTCGAAATCGGGGCGCCGACGATTCGCTGGGCCGCCTCGGCGTTCGATGCAATGGCCGGCGCCGCGACGGATCAGTTCCCCGGCGCTGTGCGCATTCCCGTGCTGATGCTGGCCGCAGCGCGCGACGAGATCGTTTCCACCGCTGCCACTGAGACCCTGGGCCTCAGGATGCGCACCGGCCGCCACGTGATCATCCCCGGGGCAAGGCACGAGCTGTTCATGGAAAACGATTCGATCCGCGCCCAGGTGTTCGCGGCGTTCGACGCATTCATCACTGAGCAGAGCGCCTGACTGACCTCCCAGTCGGTGCCTTCTCCCTTGTGGGAGAAGGCAACCAGCCGACAAAGCAGAGTACTACCCCCGCAACACCGCCATCGCCGCCGCATGTAGCTCCGGCGTCGCCGCTGCTACGCAGTTGCCGCCCTGTTCGGCGCGGCCGCCGTCCCAGGTGGTGATGACCCCGCCGGCGTTCTCGATCAGCGGGATCAGCGGGCAGATGTCCACATCCTTCAGCGCCGCCTCGACCACCAGGTCGATATGTCCGGCCGCCATCAGTGCGTAGCCGTAGCAATCGAGCCCATAGCGGGTGGTGAGCACGGAGCGGCGGATCCGGTTCCACGGCTCGGCGACGCCTTTCCGCTCGAACAGGTCGGGCGAGGTCGTGGTCATCTTGGCCCGAGCCAGTTCCGTCACCTTCGAGGTGCGCATCTCCACGCGATCCGTACCGCGGTGATAGGACGCCTCGCCGGGCAAGCTCATGAAGATCTCGCCGGTGAAGGGTTGCGCCATCAGCCCGGCCACAGCCTTGCCATCGATGGTCAGCCCGACCAGCGTACCCCATACCGGCACCCCGGTGATGAAGGCGCGGGTGCCGTCGATCGGATCAATGATCCAGGCGAAGCGCCCGGCGCTCGGCTTGTCGTCCCATTCCTCGCCGATGATGGCATGATCAGGAAAGCGGTTGCCGATCAGCTCGCGGATGGCGAGCTCGGCCTGCCGGTCGGCCTCGGTCACCGGATCGAAGCCCTGCGCCTCCTTGTTGTCGACCGCCAGCGCCGAGCGGAAGCGCGGCAGCGTCACCGCGGCGGCGATCTCGGCGGCATCGAGCAGGGTGCGGCGCACGAGGTCGGCGGTGAGGCCGGCAAGATCGGTGCCGGCAAGAGGTGTATCGTTCATATCAGCCTTCCGGGCGCGATTTTGTGAGATGTTCCAGTGATCTAGCGGCGGCCTTCAGCACATTTTCGCGAATAGCCTGTGACGGTCATGATTCATTTTTGCAACAACAACCGAAGTTTATCTGTTGAAGACTTCTGGCCACCTTGTGAAGGGAGGCAAATCAGTTCACGCCGGTAGTTGCATGATGGATGGGCGGGTCTGGCGCCTCTTGCCTCGACTTAGGCAACGCACTCTGGCCGCCATCGTTTCCTCCCTTGACTGGGCCGCTCCGGCGGCCCCATTTTTGTGGGGACCTGCCACTCCGCTCAGTGTTGAAATGCCCCGTGGATAGTCGCCCGCTCCGTGCGGCGCGCCTTCACTCTGCCGCGTATTTCTCCGGCACCGTTGCCGGCGGCGACAGCACCGAAAAATCGAGCCCGATCAGCGTCGACACCAGCCGATCCACCAGCTGCCGCATCGCGGCGAAGCCCTCGTTCTTCTCGAGCGTCACCTCGTTCATGTAGAGGTGCCTGCTGAGCTCGATCTGCAGCGCGTGCACGCCGTGCTGCGGGCGGCCATAGGTACGGGTGCAGAAGCCGCCGGCATAGGGCCGGTTGCGCGCCACCCGCAGTCCGGCGCCGGCGAACACCATTTCCGCCAGGTCTGCGAGAATCGGGGCGCAGGTGGTGCCGTAGCGATCACCCAGCACAACGTCGGGACCGAGCCGGTCGCCGGAACGCGACAGCCGCGGCATCGAGTGGCAATCGATCAGTACGGCCACTCCGAAGGCGCTATAGGCCTCGGTCAGCAACCGCTGCATGGTGGCGTGGTAGGGCTGGTAGATGCCCTCGATGCGCATCCGCGCATCATCGAGCGTCAGGCGCTCTCTATATATCGGCTTGTTCTCGGCCACGACGCGGGCAAGCGTGCCGAGCCCTGCAGCAACGCGCGGGCTGGTGGTGTTGAAGCGCTCGGACAGCGGCTCGACGAACATCGTCGGGTCGAGCTCCCAGGGCTCGCGGTTCACATCGAGATAGGCCCGTGGAAAGTGCGCCCGGATCAGCGGCGAGCCCAGATGCGGGGCGCGCGCGAACAGCTCGTCGACGAACGCATCCTCGGATTGGCGGATCGACAGGTGATCGAGCCGCGTCATCGAGAGGAAGCGCTCGGGATAGTCGCGGCCGGAATGGGCGGAATTGAACACCAGTGGCGCCATCACCCGGCGGGGCCGGATGGTTTCGAATGCTGGCCTGTCCCAATAGTCGGACTGCACCGGGGCTCCCTTCAGCGCCGAAGCGCTGTCTCACCACGACAATCTGCCGCGCAAGCCGCCGAATGTCCATAAGGCCGAAAGGGGCATGTTCACACTTCTTGGCTATGGGTTCTCGATAGAGAAAACTTGCATTAAACATCACTCACTAGAGTCCCGCGGCAGAACGCCGTCAAAGAGGGACGCTCAAGGGGACATCATGAAGCGCATATTGCTCGCCGAAGACGATAACGACATGCGCCAGTTCCTCACCCGCGCGCTGAAGACCGCGGGCTACGAGGTGGTGTCCTTCGACAATGGCCGGTCGGCCTACGAGCGGCTGCGCGAGGAACCGTTCTCGCTGCTGCTCAGCGATATCGTGATGCCCGAGATGGACGGCATCGAACTGGCGCGCCGGGCCACCGAGCTCGATCCTGATCTCAAGGTGATGTTCATCACCGGATTCGCGGCCGTGGCGCTCAATCCCGATTCCGAGGCCCCCAAGGACGCGTCGGTGCTGTCGAAGCCCTTCCATCTCAAGGATCTCGTGCACGAGGTCGAGCGGCTGCTGGCCGCCTGAACCACCCAGTTTGCAGTCGGGATGCCTTCTCCCCTTGTGGGAGAAGGTGGCGCGCAGCGCCGGATGAGGGGTCCCGCATCGCTTGCGATGCGCGATTGGAGCGAAGCGACGGGCGACTAGGTGTGCGGAGGCAGACCCGTCATCTGCCCTTCGGGCACCTTCTCCCACAAGGGGAGAAGGCGACACACCGCCGGATTCTGCCCCCGTTTTCCCGCCCCGCAATTGACCCTTGACCGGCAAACCGGTTTTATGGTCTACCGCGCTCCCAACGACGGGCGCCGCCCGAAGTTGATGGCGAAGTGATGGGTGTATAGCTCAGCGGGAGAGCACTACCTTGACATGGTAGGGGTCACAGGTTCAATCCCTGTTACACCCACCATCCTCCGCCCGGGGACTCCCGAAGTCCTTGAATACGCCGAACAAATCGGCGCCGCAGTTTGGTCGCGACGGACGTGGTCGCAACCCGCACGGATGGGTGTGTAGCTCAGCGGGAGAGCATCGCCTTCACACGGCGGGGGTCACAGGTTCAATCCCTGTCACACCCACCATCCAAACCAAAAGCCCTTGGCGCCGATCGGCTGCCGGGGGCTTTTGTTTTCGGCGACGGCGTGTGGCTGGCGTATTCGAGCGCCATGCGTCCGGGATGAACAGTTGATGATGCCGGGCTCAACAAGAATCGTCCCCCAATCTCGAGTCATCGCCGCGCCGAATGCAGTTGTCACGGCTTCGCCACAAAGTCGTCACCTCAGTCACGGACGCGTGAACGGATACACGGTTCCAAGTAGATGAGCCGGCTAACTGGTTGCAACATAAGGCGAAGACTCTTGCTATGCCAAAGGTTGGAGTCGATGCAGGGCTGCAACACTTGCCTGGATAGTGACAATTGTTGCCCCGGGAAGGCTCGATTCCTGCCGTATTCCGTGTGAGGGTATGATCAACCTATGGAGGGCAACCATGAAACGCATCACCATTGCACTGCTGGCCGCCGTGGTCGGCGCTGGTCTGATGTCCTCGGCCTACGCCGCCGATCTCATCATTGAGGAGCCTGCTGAAGTCGGCGTCGTTGACGTCGGCGGAGACTGGGACGGCCTGTATATCGGCGCTCACGTCGGTTACGGCTGGGGGACTGCGGACCACACGTCCGGTCCAGGCTTCAATGACATGGATCTGAGCGGGTGGCTTGCCGGCGTGCAGCTCGGTGCCAACTTCACGGTGACCGATGGAATCGTAGCCGGCATCGAAGGAGACATTTCCTGGTCGGGTATCGGCGGCGTTTGCGACATCACCTGTAATACCGTCGGCATCACACATGACATTGACTGGGTTGGCTCGCTCCGTGGGCGACTGGGCTTCGACGGCGGTGCGTTCATGCCCTACGTGACTGCTGGTGTGGCTTTCGCAAGCGCGACGCGCGATGCGCCCAATCTGGCACCGGCCGATACGCAGACGCATGTGGGTTGGACCGCCGGCGCCGGTGTTGAGTTCATGGCAGCAGAGAACGTGTCGCTCAATCTTGAGTGGCGCTACACCGATCTGGGCGAGGCCGAGTACGACACCGGCGGCATTCCTCCGACGATCGATCTGCAGTTCCACCAGATTCGCGCCGGTCTGAACTGGCACTTCTAAGCCAGCTTCAGCGCCAAAAACTGTTGACCCCGTCCAGCGCGAGCTGTGGCGGGGTCTCCTCTTCTGCAGCGGCGGGGCGCTTCTTCGGATTACGAAGACTCGTATGCCGGCCACCCCAAGATGGTGCGGTCCCGCAACAGTTAGCGACAATAGTGGCAACTGGTGCCGTCGGACGGCTCGATTTTCGCCATCTTTCGTGTAAGACTACGTCTAAGCTATGGAGGCAAATATGAAGCGTTTGACTACTGCACTGCTGACTACCGCTGTCGGCTTTGGTCTGATGTCCTCGGCCTACGCCGCGGACCTTATCGTTGAAGAGCCGGCAGCTGGCGTCGTTGACGTCAGTGGTAACTGGGACGGCGTGTATGTCGGCGCCTTCGCTGGCTACGGCTGGGGCACCCTGACTGAAGAAGAGGGCATCTTTGCTCCCGCGGGTACCGATTACGATATCGCTGGCTGGCAGCTAGGTATCGCCGCGGGCGCAAACTTCACCGTCTCCGAGGCGCTGGTTGCCGGTATCGTTGCGGATATCGCCTGGGCCGACATCGGCGGCGAGAACGATGATTTCGCCCCGCTCGAGTACAACATCAACTGGCTGGGTAGCGTTCGTGGCCGTCTCGGTTTCGACGGCGGCGCATTCCTGCCGTACGTCACGGCCGGTCTGGCGTTCGCCAACAACACTATCGACCTCGACGATGGTGTGGACGTAGACACCCAGACCCACATCGGCTGGACGGTCGGCGCCGGTGTCGAATTCGCAGTCGCCGACAACGTGTCAGTGGACCTGCTGTACCGTTACAGCGACTACGGCACCAAGACCTACGATCTTGTTGGCAATGACGCTGACTTCAGCCTGAGCGCCCACACCATTTCGGCTGGCGTGAACTTCAAGTTCTGATCGCGCTCGGCGGCTGCTGACCGACTGCTTCATGAACCCCGCCCGGCGCGAGCCGCGGCGGGGTCTTCTTTTCCGCGAAAATTTCTCATTTGTGCCTTGAAATTGCCACCCCGGAAACAGGTGTGGCGCGAATGTAACGAGTCTCTTCGGGAGCGGCCGCGCGTAAACACTTTCTTCGCGATTGGGGTCGTTTTTGCGTTTCACACGGGCTAACCCACAGCCCTCTCTCTTGGAGTTGACTAAATGAATCGTTTTGCAATCGCTCTGCTGGCCGGTGTGGCTGGCGTCTCCGTAATGTCCTCGGCTTTCGCTGCTGACCTCATCATCGACGAGCCCGCTCCGGCAGTCGGCATCGTCTCCACCACCGGTAATTGGGACGGCCTGTTCATCGGCGCGTTCGCCGGCGCTGGCTGGGGCACCGTCACCGACGAAGACGGCGTCTTCACCGCTGTTGACACCGACTACGATCTGTCGGGCTGGGAGCTGGGCGTCAACGCCGGCTTCAACGTCACCGTCTCGGAAGCCATTGTTGCCGGTATCGTTGGCGACATCGCCTGGTCGAACATCAGCGGCGACAACGCCGATGGTTTCGAGTACGACGTGAACTGGATCGGTAGCGTCCGCGGCCGTCTCGGCTTCGATGGCGGCGCCTTCCTGCCGTACGTCACGGCCGGTGTGGCCTTTGCCAATGCCACTCTCGGTGATACCGTCGCCGCGATCGACGACACTCAGACCCACATCGGCTGGACCGTCGGTGCCGGCGTCGAGTTCGCCGTTGCCGACAACGTGTCGCTCGACCTGCAGTACCGCTACACCGACTACGGCTCGAAGGACTACGACATTCCGGCCGCCTCGTCGTTCGGCCTGACCTCGCACGCCATCACTGCCGGCGTGAACTTCAAGTTCTGATTTCCGCTTCAGCCTAGCTGATCGGTTTTCTGTTCAACCCCGCCCGGCGCAAGCCGCGGCGGGGTTGTTTGTTTTGAGTTAATTGAAGGTCTGGAAGATAAGTTCCCCACAAATCTAAAATGTGGCAAAATATAGACTTGAAAATACTTGATTGTGGCAAAATACTCGCTGTGACCGGAGAGCAACACAGGCCGGAGAAGCTGTGCGTTGCTGACTTGCGGAGGGTTCTCTTTCGGCAGATCGTGCGTATCTTACGGTCGGTTGCTTATTTGGAGGCCAAACATGAATCGTCTTGCCATTTCCCTGCTCGCTGGCGTTGCCGCCCTGAGCTTCATCTCCTCGGCCCACGCGGCTGACCTTATCATCGACGAGCCGGCGCCGCCCGTTGGTATCGTCGACACCAGCGGCAACTGGGACGGCGTGTTCGTCGGTGCCTTTGCCGGCTACGGTTGGGGCACGCTCACCGACGATGACTCGCTGCTCGGTCTCACCAGCGGCGATGACACGCTGGATCTCACCGGTTGGCAGGTCGGCGTGAACGCCGGCGCCAACTTCACGGTCTCGGAAGCTATCGTTGCCGGTATCGTAGGCGATATCGCCTGGACGGACCTGAGCGGTGACGACACGACCGCTACCGTGCCTTTCGCCTATGACGTGAACTGGCTTGGTAGCATCCGCGGCCGTCTCGGCTTTGACGGCGGTGCCTTCCTGCCCTACGTGACCGCCGGTGTGGCCTTCGCCAATGCCACCGCCACCGAAACCCCCGCCGTGGCCGAAGACACCCAGACCCACATCGGCTGGACCGTCGGTGCGGGCGTCGAGTTCGCCGTCGCGGACAACATCTCGCTCGATCTGCTGTACCGCTACACGGACTACGGTTCGAAGGACTACGATCTGACGGCCACGACGCCGCTCAGCCTGACCACGCACGCCGTAACGGCTGGTGTGAACTTCAAGTTCTGATCTCGACCTCAGCTTTGGCTGAACGAACCTGATCGAGCCCGTCCCAGCGAAAGCCGGGGCGGGTTCTTTGCATCATTTCCCACTTGTTTGGGGTTGTTGCAGATTTGCCCTTGTCAGATCGGCAGAACAGTCCCACCTTCGCTGTCATGTTCAACCAGCAAAAGGAGGTGGTCCAAGTGTCTCATCAGAAATCGTCGGTTTCGAAGGGTCTTGGAGTCTCCGGTAGTTCGGAGCAGCCTCTGGCCTAATCGAAGGCACCTCGCCCTATCGGAGCGACCTCTTGGTCCTCTCTTGCGGGCAGTGACCACTTCGAAAGCCGCGAAATCGGGAAGGGTCGCCTCAGGGCGGCCCTTTCTTTTTGGCCTGGTAGGCCCGGGCAGCCCAATGGCTGAGCGGAGTGCCTTCTCCCCTTGTGGGAGAGGGTGCCCGAAGGGCGGATGAGGGGTTGTCTCCGCGCACACCGTCACTCGTCGCTACGCTCCGTCGCGCAACCTCCGGTTGCGGACCCCTCATCCGGCGCTGCGCGCCACCTTCTCCCACAAGGGGAGAAGGCAAGGCGGTGGTCCTGCCGCGAGGTCTTGCCCGAACCATTCGTTAACCAAACCCTGACGGTTACCGCCGCGTAAACCAGTTGTTTGCAATTTGGATTCGATTCATGCGGGCACGAACCACCTGTTCCCTCGTGTACCTTGGAGGCACATCATGAACCGTTTCTCTCTGACTCTGCTGGCGGGCGTTGCCGTGCTGTCCATGGCCTCGGCCGCTTCCGCTGCTGACCTCCTGGTCCAGCAGCCGTCGATGCCGGGCTTTGTCGATATGGGCGGCGGCGGTGGCTGGGATGGCGCCTATGTCGGCGGCTTCGTCGGCTATGGTTTCGGCACCGCTACGCAGGACGCTGCGGATCTCCTGTTCGCAATCGACGACGAGCTGGACCTTTCGGGCTGGACCGTCGGCGCGACGCTCGGCGCCAACTTCACTGTTGCCCAGGGCTTTGTCCTCGGCGCTGCCGGTGACATCGCCTGGGCTGGGCTCAGCGGCTATGAGCCCGTCAATGGCGTCGACTTCGACGTCAACTGGACCGGCTCCTTCCGCGGCAAGGCCGGCTTCGATGGCGGCGCCTTCATGCCGTACCTCACGGCCGGTCTCGCCTTTGCCGGCGCAACCGCCAGCGACAATGGCGTCGACAGCACCCAGGTGCACTTCGGTTGGACCGCAGGCGCTGGTGTGGAAATCGCCGTTGCCGACCAGGTCTCGCTCGATCTCCAGTACCGCTACACGGACTACGGCACGGCCGAATACGACCTGCCGGTCAACGACGCCACGATCGACCTCAACACCCACGCGGTCACCGCTGGTGTGAACTTCAAGTTCTAAGCCGCGCCAATCGCGACAAATCTGCAGCGGCCGTCCTTCGGGGACGGCCGTTGTTTTTGCATTCGGCGCGTAACGCGACTATGTAGCGGCCTTCCGCACTTTCGAGCCTATCGATGAACGCCCTGACCGCCACGGCGACTGCCGCAAAATTGCTGCCCTACCAGTCGCGCCGGACTTTTGCGATCATCTCGCACCCGGACGCCGGCAAGACCACGCTCACCGAAAAGCTGCTGGCCTCGTCGGGCGCCATCCAGCAGGCGGGGCAGGTGCGTCATCGCGCCAACCAGCGCGCCACCCGGTCGGACTGGATGGAGATCGAGCGGCAGCGCGGCATCTCGATCACCTCGTCGGTAATGACCTTCGAGCACCTGGGGCTGACCTTCAACCTGCTCGATACGCCCGGCCACTCTGACTTCTCCGAGGATACCTACCGCACGCTGACCGCGGTCGACGCGGCGATCATGGTGATCGACGTCGCCAAGGGCATCGAGGCGCAGACGCTGAAGCTGTTCGAGGTCTGTCGGCTACGCGACATTCCGATCATCACCTTCGCAAACAAGGTGGATCGTGAAGGCAAGGACCCGGTCGAAATCCTCGACGAGATCGCCTCGACCCTGGCGCTCGACGTTTCGCCCGTGGTCTGGCCGCTGGGCGGTGGCGTCGACTTCAAGGGCATCGTCGACCTCACTGCAGGCGTCGTGAAGCGGCCGAACGGCGAGGTCTGGAAGACCTTCACCAAACTCGAGGACCTCGCCCGCGACAACGAGTTCGCCATGGACCCGGTGATCATGGCCAGCCTCGAGAATCTCGAACTGGCCCGCGCCGGCTTCCCGGAGTTCGATCACGAAATCTATCTCGCCGGCCACCTGACCCCGGTGATCTTCGGCTCGGCGCTGAAGTCCGTCTCGGTGCCGGAAATGCTCGCCGCCCTCGGCACCTGGGCGCCCGAGCCGCGCCCGCAGCCGGCCGAGCCCAAGCCGATCGAGCCCAACGACCCCAAAGTCTCGGGCTTCGTGTTCAAGGTGCAGGCGAACATGGACGCCAACCACCGCGACCGCATCGCCTTCGTGCGTCTCAGCTCGGGCACCTTCAAGCGCGGCATGCGGCTCAAGAATGTGCGCACCGGCAAGGACATGGCGGTGTCGAACCCGATGTTCTTCTTCGGCCACGATCGCGAACTGGCCGAGGAAGCGGTGGCCGGCGATATCGTCGGCATTCCCAACCACGGCGCGCTCAGCGTCGGCGACACGCTGACCGAGGGCGCCAACATCAAGGTCACGGGCATCCCGAACTTCGCGCCGGAAATCATCCGCCGCGTCCGCCTCGCCGATCCGATGAAGACCAAGCAGCTCGCCAAGGCGCTCAGCGACCTCGCCGAAGAGGGCGTGGCGCAGATCTTCCGCCGCATGGTGGGTGCCGACTACATCGTCGGCGTGGTCGGCCAGCTGCAGCTCGAAGTGCTGCAGTCGCGCATCCAGACCGAATACAACGTGCCGATCAGCTTTGAGTCGATCAATTTCGAACTCGCCCGCTGGGTCATCTCCGACGACAAGGCCGAGCTGGCGCGCTTCATCTCCACCCAAAAGCTGGAAATGGCCGAGGACAAGTACGGCGACCCGGTCTACCTCGCCCAATCCACCTGGTGGCTCGGCCGCGCCGAACGGGATTACCCGAAGGTGCAGTTCCTGACGACGAAGGAACGGCACTAGCCGCGCTAGTCCGTTCGCATCGCTTCCCGTTCCAGTCCCAAGCGGCTATGAAACGCCGCAACAAACGGGAGTGGATCATGAACAGGCGCAAACTCGGCAAGACCGGCTACGAAGTCTCGGAAATCGGTCTCGGCACCTGGCAGCTGGGCGAGAGCTTCGGTCAGCTCAGCGACGAGACGGCCAACGAGATCCTGAAGACCGCCCGCAGCGTCGAGGTCAACTTCTGGGATACCGCCGACGTCTATGGCGGCGGCCAGTCCGAGCAGCGCATCGGCGAGTTCAAGGACAAGCGCGGCGTGTTCGTCGCCACCAAGCTCGGCCGCAACGGCGAAATCTTCCCCAACAAGACCGGCTACAACCGCAAGAAGATCAAGGAGAGCCTCGCCGGCTCCCTCAAGCGCCTCGGCGTCGAAACGCTCGACCTGGCGCAACTCCACACCGTCCCCACCGAGGTGCTGGCGGATGGCGAAGTGTTCAACATCATGGATGACCTTCGCGCCGAGGGCATGATGCGGCACTGGGGCGCCAGCGTCGAAAACGTCGAGGAAGCGCTGATCGCCATGAGGGCCGATGGCTGCACCACGCTGCAGATCATCTTCAACCTGTTCCGGCAGGACTACATCACCGAGGTGTTTCCGGAAGCCACGAAGCGCAATGTCGGCATCATCGTCCGCCTGCCTCTGGCCTCGGGCCTGCTCTCGGGCAAATGGAACAAGGACACCAAGTTCGCCGAAACGGATCACCGCAACTTCAACGCCAATGGCGAGAAGTTCAACGTCGGCGAAACCTTCTCCGGCCTGCCGTTCGACAAGGGCGTCGCTTTCGCCGAGCAGATCAAGCAGATGGCCCCGAACTACCCGCTGAGCCAGTTCGCCCTGCGCTGGATCCTCGACCAGCCGGCGGTCTCGACCATCATCGCCGGCGTGACGCGTCCGGATCAGCTGAAGGCCAATGTCGATGCGACCAAGCGGGAGCCGGTGGAGCCCAAGCTCGCCGAGGAACTGGCTGGCTGGTACCAGGAAAAAGTGCGGCCGGAGATCCGGGGGCGGATTTAGTCCGTCCGCCACACGCACCGCGTTGCCTTCTCCCTTGTGGGAGAAGGTGGCGCGCAGCGCCGGATGAGGGGTCTCGCGACACAAAGTGTCGTGAGACCGGAGCGAAGCGACGGGCTACGAGTGCGCGGAGAGATACCCCTCATCCGCCCTTCGGGCACCTTCTCCCACAAGGGGAGAAGGCGAAAGCCGGATAAGGCAGGGCATTCGCCCAACCTCCCCATCCGCCTAGCCCCCCTTCCATCCGCCCCCGCCGCTGCCTAAGTTACCCCTCACCCTCCCACCACCTTGAGTACCCACATGTCCGAGCATCCCGCCTTCGAACTCGTCCGCGAGCAGCAGATCGGGGAGATCAGTTCGCTGGCCAAGCTCTATCGGCACATCAAGACCGGGGCGGAGGTGCTGAGCCTCATCAATGACGATGAGAACAAGGTGTTCGGCGTGACGCTGAAGACCCCGCCGGAGGACTCGACCGGCGTCGCGCACATCCTCGAGCATTCGGTGCTGTGCGGCTCACGCAAATACCCGGTGAAGAAGCCGTTCGTGGAGTTGTTGAAGGGCTCGCTCCACACCTTCCTCAACGCCATGACCTTCTCGGACAAGACCGCCTATCCGGTCGCCAGCCAGAACCTCAAGGACTTCTACAACCTCGTCGATGTCTACCTCGACGCCGTCTATTTCCCGCTGATCTCCGAGGACACCTTCCGGCAGGAAGGCTGGCACTACGAGCTCGATTCCACCCAGGGGCCGATGGTCTACAAGGGCGTGGTGTTCAACGAGATGAAGGGCGCCTATTCCTCGGCTGCCGCGGTGCTCGGCAAGGTCAGCCAGCTGTCGCTCTATCCGGACACCACCTATGGCGTGAACTCGGGCGGCGACCCAAAGGCCATCCCCGACCTCACCTACGAATACTTCAAGAACTTCCACGCCAAGTACTACCACCCGTCGAACTCGCGCGTGGTGTTCTACGGCGATGACGATCCGGCGCAGCGGCTCGAAATCCTCGAGGAGTATTTCAGCCAGTTCGAGCGCATCGATCCCAAGGCCGAAGTCGGCATCCAGCCGCGCTGGAGCGCGCCGCGCTCGCTGCACGAGACTTATGCCGCGAGCGAAGCCGAAGCCGGCAAGAAGACCGCCATGGTGTCGGTCAACTGGATGCTCGACGAGGTCTCCGACCCCGAGCAGTCGCTGACGCTGAACATCCTGGAATCGGTGCTCGTTGGCACCCCCGCCGCGCCGCTGCGCAAGGCGATGATCGATTCCGGGTTGGGCGAAGGTCTTACCGGTTCCGGCCTCGCCGATGGCATCCGCCAGCCCTATTTCACCTTCGGCCTCAAGGGCATCGAGGACGATGCCGGCGACAAGGTCGAGCAACTGATCATCGCGACGCTGGAACAGCTCAGCGCCGAGGGGATCGACCCCAAGACCATCGAAGCGGCGATGAACTCCACCGAGTTCGCGCTGCGCGAGAACAACACCGGCTCGTTCCCGCGCGGCATCGCGCTGATGTTCCGCTCTATGGGCACGTGGCTCTATGGCGGCGATCCGCTGGAGCCGCTGAGCTTCGAGGCGCCGCTCGCCGCCATCAAGGCCAAGCTCGCCGCCGGCGAGCGCGTGTTCGAAACTCTGATCAAGACCCACATCCTCGACAACAAGCACCGCTCCACCGTGCTACTCACCGCCGATCCGAACAAGGCGGCCGAGGAAGCCGCTGAGGAACGGGCGCGGCTCGACAAGGCGCAGCAGTCGCTCGATGCCGCCGGCAGCGCGCGGGTGGCCGAGCAGACGCGCCGCCTCAAGGAACTGCAGAACGAAACGGATTCCCCTGAGGCGCTGTCGAAGATCCCGACGCTGACGCTCGATGACCTGCCGCGCGCCAACAAGTCTATCCCCATCGCTCGCGAAGAGCTCGAGGGCGTCACCCTGTTCAGTCACGACCTGCCGACCAGTGGCGTGGTCTATCTCGATCTCGGGTTCGATCTGAAGGCGCTGCCGGGCCGGCTGCTGCCGTACCTGCCGCTGTTCACCCGCGCGCTGACCCAGACCGGCACCAGCAGCGAGGATTTCGTCTCCCTCACCCAGCGCATCGGCCGCACCACCGGCGGCGTCGGCGCCAGCCGCTGGATCTCGACCCGCCGCGACGGCTCGGGCACCGCCGCCTGGCTGTTTATCCGCGGCAAGGCGACGCCCGACCATGTCGGCGACATGCTGTCGATCATGCGCGACGTCATCACCGATGCGCGGCTCGATAACCGCGAGCGCATCCGCCAGATGGTGCTGGAATCGAAAGCCGGCTTCGAAAGCTCGCTCGCCGGCATGGGCAACGGCATCGTCTCGATGCGCGTCCGCGCCGGCTCCAGCGAAGCCGACTGGCTCAACGAGAAGCTCGGCGGCGTCAGCCACTATTTCTTCCTCAAGGACCTCGCGGCCCAGATCGACGGCAACTGGCCGGCGGTGCAGGCGGCGCTCGAAGAAATCCGCACCCTGCTGATCGGCCGCGCCGGCATGATCGCCAACGTCACCGCCGACAGCTTCGCTATCGCAGCACTGAAGCCGGAGCTTTCAAGCTTCATCGCGGCGTTGCCTGCCGGCGCCGGGCCGTCGCGTGAAGGCTGGGGCTTCGAGCCGTCAGCTCTCTCCGAAGGCCTCACCTTCCCGGGCCAGGTCAACTACGTCGCCAAGGGCGCCAACCTCAAGGCGCTGGGGTTCGAACCCACCGGTGGCACCGCTGTCGCCATCAAGCACCTCAACACCACGTACCTCTGGGACAAGGTGCGCGTGCAGGGCGGCGCCTATGGCGGCTCCTCCGGCCTCGATCCGTTCGCCGGCACCTTCGCCTTCACCTCGTATCGCGACCCCAACCTCGTCGACACCATCGACATCTACGACAAGGCCTCGGCGTTCCTGAAGGCCGGAGTAGGGGAGCAGGACCTGGTGCGCTCGGTCATCGGCGTCATCGGCTCGGTCGACACCTACCGCCTCCCCGACGCCAAGGGCTTCACCTCGCTGGTCTGGGAACTCGCCGGCGACAGCGAAGACGCCCGCCAAAAGCGCCGCGACGAAATCCTCGGCGCCAGCAACCGCGACTTCAAGGCGCTGGCCGAGGCACTCGATCAGGTAGCGCGCAACGGCCAGGTGGTGGTGCTGGGTTCGGAGACCGCGATCAAGGCCGCCAACGACGAGCGCGGGAACTTCCTCAAGGTCACAAAGGTGCTCTGATCGAAGGGACCGGGCCCGAGCCGATCCAGTTCCTGTTCCCTGCCGTCATCGCGCTGGTGATGGTCGGGATCGCCCTGAGCTATTTCATCCCCTGGCTGAAGCGACGCCGCGAGCCGGGGCCGATCAAGCTCTCGGCCTGGAGCCAGTCGCACCTCGATGACTTGCGGCCGGACGGGCGGTGGACGTCGTCGATGGGTTGGTTCAACCGCAGCGTCGGCGGCGCGCTGACGGCGCCACGCGGCGGCAGGAAGGGCGGGCCGGTCGCCGTTGCCGAGGTTCGGGCCCGCATCCGCGCGGCGCTCGTCTGGGTGCTTCACAGCGAGATTGCACTGCGCGTCGCGGGACGAGAAATCCGGCTCACCGCCGGTGGTTTTTTTGACTGGCCCTTCGTCATCGTACCCCGCATCAGCCGCTTCGTGGTGTTCGACGGCGAGCGGCAGATGGGCAGTATGGTCGCATCGGCCACTGACATCGTGGCCTACGATACCCACGGCGCCGAAGTCGGCCGTTGGCAGACCGATGCACCGCTCGGCGCCATGCTGCCGGGCGCCGATGAGCCGGTCTATGGTCGTCTGGTGTTGGGGGGCAGGGCGCTCGGCCAGCTCCGAGTGCCGCGTTGGCGCACCCAAAGTCGCAGCCTGCTCGATTTCCCCGCCGTCCCGTTCCTAGTTGGCCACAGCGGCAACGACGACGACGCCGAGCCCTGGCTGCTGGCCTTCCTCGCCCTCTCGGCCCAGGCCTCGCTATACCTGCAATCCCGCTCTCCGCACCGGCCGAGGGCGCTGAACGAGCGGTGAGCAGGCGTCGCAGCTTCCCACCGCCACGCTCAGCCTAGTCCCGATACTCACCGCCGGGTTCATCCTTGCCGAACATGTCGTTGCGGGCGACGGTGGTGTAGCGGTCGTCGTCGGCCTGCAGGTGCAGCGCCGACAGGATCTTGCCGAGCATGTTCTGCTCGGCCTTGCCGGTGTGCTGCTTGCTCAGTTCGACCAGATAGGCCGACGTCGCGTCGAGCCGGGTGGCCATCAGCCAGGCCAGGCGGAAGGTCATCGCCTGGTCCTGCTCGAGATATTTCCGCGCATCCTTGATCACGCGAACCGTGGTGGTGCGGTCGGCCTTCACCGTGGCGCTGTTGAGCGTTCCGAGCACGACCGACATTTCGCCGACCACGGCGTTGGGCGACGAGATCGTGGCGATCGCCACGCCGTCGCGCTCGACAATGAGCTGACCGCTTTCCAGCACAAACAGATCGCCACCCTCCCGGCCCTGGGTGATCAGTATTTCCCCCGGCGCCAACGTGCGCGTGGGTTGGGTCGCGGCCAGTTCGAGCAGGCTCTCCATTATCGGCTCCGGTTCATCCGGGCCGCAGCCTATTCGCTCCCATGCAACCGGGATAGAGTTCGGTCGTTGATTTTCACGGGCCAGTTTCGGATGCAGGAAGTACTGTAGTTTTCATGGCTTCCCCCTTCCTTGATCGCGACCTGCGCGTCCTTCCGATCGACGCCTACATCGACCCGCCGTTCCCGCGCGCCCGGGCGATCATCACGCACGGCCACGCCGATCACGCCCGTGCCGGCCATGGTGCGGTGCTCGCCACCCCAGACACCATTGCCATCATGAAGACCCGCTACGGCGAGGACTCGGCGCGTACGTTCCAGCCGCTGGAGTTCGATACCCCGCTCGTGGTCGACGATGTCACCATCACGCTCAAGCCCGCCGGCCACATCCTTGGTTCGGCGCAGGTGCTGATGGAGCACAAGGGCCAGCGGATCGTCGTCACCGGCGACTATAAGCGGCTGCCGGACCGCACGGCGCAGCCGTTCGAGCTCGCGGAGTGCGATCTGCTGGTCACCGAGGCGACGTTCGGCTTGCCGGTGTTCCAGCACCCCGATCCGCTCGATGAGATCGCCCGCCTGCTGCGCTCTGCCCAGAGTTTCCCGGACCGAGCGCACGTCATCGGCTGCTATGCGCTGGGCAAGGCGCAGCGGGTCATCGCGCTGCTGCGCGACGCCGGCTACGACGCGCCGATCTACCTGCATGGCGCGATGATCCGGCTGTGCGAGCTCTATGTCGAGCGCGGCATCCGGCTTGGTTTGCTCAAGCCGACGCTCGGTACCACCAAGGACGAGCTCGCTGGGCAGATTGTTATCGCGCCGCCCTCCGCCATCAAGGATCGCTGGAGCCGGCGGCTGCCTGATCCGGTGCTGGCCGTTGCCTCGGGCTGGATGAGCGTCAAGCAGCGGGCCCGGCAATCCGGCGTCGAGCTGCCGCTGGTGATCTCCGACCATGCCGACTGGAACGAGCTGCGCCAGACCATCGCCGAAACCAGGGCCAGCAAGGTCTGGGTCACCCACGGGCGCGAGGACGCGCTGGTCTACCATTGCCGGCAGCAGGGGCTCGAGGCCGAGCCGCTGAACATCCAGGCGTACGAGGAAGGCGAGGAGGGCGGAGAGCCCGGTGATCAGGGGGAACTCGGCGAGTGAGGCGGTTCGCGCAGTTGATGGAGCTGCTGGCGCTCACCCCGTCGCGCAATCGCAAGATCGAAGCGCTTAGCCAGTATTTCCGCGACACCCCGGATCCCGACCGCGGCTACGCGCTCGCCATCCTCACCGGCGCGCTGACCTTCAAGAACGTCAAGCCGGCGATCCTTCGCAATGTCGTCCTCGCCGAGGTCGATCCGCACCTCTTCGGCCTCAGCTACGACTATGTCGGCGACCTCGGCGAGACGATTGCTCTGATCTGGCCCCACCACGGCGGCACCGAGCCGCTGCCGTCGTTGTCGGACCTGGTCGAGCTGTTCAACATGACCAGCAAAGCGGAACTGCCCCGCCTCATCGGCTCGCTCCTTACCCGCGCCTCGATCAACGAGCGCTGGGCGCTGGTGAAGTTCGCCACCGGCGCGCTCCGCATCGGGCTATCGGCCCGGCTGGCGAAAACCGCGCTGGCAGAGATGAGCGGCAAGGACCTGCAGGACATCGAGGAGGTGTGGAACGGCCTCGTTGTGCCCTACAACGACCTGTTCGATTGGCTCACCGGCAAGGCCGAGCGCCCGGACATCGATCATACCGCGCGCTTCCATCCCCTGATGCTCTCGAACCCGATCGATGAGGGCAAGGACCTCGGAAAGCTCGACCCCGCCGACTTCGTCGCCGAGTGGAAATGGGACGGCATCCGGGTGCAGTTGATCGCATCGAAGGGCAAGGTGTCGCTGTTCTCACGCACCGGCGACGACATCGCCGCGGCTTTTCCTGATGTGGTCGAGAGCGTGTTCGGCGACGCGGTTCTCGATGGCGAATTGCTCGTCGGTGCCGACTTCGAACCGCTGCCGTTCAACGACCTGCAGCAGCGGCTCAACCGCAAGCAGGCGATCGCAAAACATGTAGCTACTTTCCCTGCATTCGTGCGCGTCTACGACATGCTTTTCGAGGGCGTTGAGGACATCCGCAGCCTCCCCTGGACCGAGCGTCGACAGCACCTCGAAGCCTGGTTCAAGAAGAACCCGCAGACCCGCCTCGACCTCTCTCCAATCCTCCCCTACCGCGACTGGGACGACCTCGCCGAGATCCGCCGCCGCGGCGCCGCCGAGCACGGCCACGAGGGCGTGATGGTCAAGTTGCGCAGCGCGCCCTACGTCCCCGGTCGCCCTAAGGGCTTGTGGTACAAGTGGAAACGCGATCCGAACGTGGTCGACGCCATCCTGATGTATGCGCAGCGCGGCCACGGCAAGCGCTCGTCGTTCTACTCCGACTACACGTTCGGCGTCTGGAAGGGCAACGAGATCGTCCCCATCGGCAAAGCCTATTTCGGCTTCACCGACGAGGAGCTGAAGCAGCTCGACAAGTGGGTCCGCAACAACACCATCGCCAGTTTCGGCCCCGTCCGCGAGGTGTCGAAGGAACTGGTGTTCGAGGTAGCCTTTGATTCCGCTCAAGAATCCGGCCGCCACAAATCCGGCATCGCGCTTCGCTTCCCCCGCATCAACCGGATAAGGTGGGACAAGCCGGCCGCCGAGGCCGCGACGCTCGAAGAAATGCAGGTCTTCCTGACCGCCACCTGAGGCCTGACATGTCGCTCGCCGCCATCGAGAGAAAGATCATCGCGCTCGAAGGCGAAATGCTCGCCGCCGTCACCCGCGAGGACTTTGAGACCGCGGCGCGGCTGCGCGACGAGATCGCCTCGCTGAAGGGTGGCGCCGTCCGGCAGCCGCCCCCGGGCGAGATGGGGCTCGGCACGCAAGTCCCGGTGGTCGAGCCGCCCAAGGGCTGGAAGCGGCCGAAGAAGCCGGACCTGATGACCAATGTAAAACCGCGGAAGCGCTAGTCATCCGCGGCGCCGGACGTCGTCGCGCTTCACGCGGCCTTGTACCAGTCGCCATCCCTCACGATCGTTGCCGGCGGCTCGCCCGTCCCGGCCCACGCAATCAGCGGAGACGTGGTAATCGTGCCCTTGGCCATCAGCTCGATGATCGCTTCGAGCCCGGGGCGATCGGTGACCGTGACGGCCTTCTCGGCGATGGTCACGCCGGCCGGTGTGGCGACCCCGGCAGCCGCGAGTTCCGCGGCCGGATCGGCGGCAAAGATCATGCGCAGTTCCATGATGCCGTCCCTATAGCGGGCGATCCCATACATCACGCCGCCACCTTCGGCCGACTTGCCCACGACATTGAGCAGGTGGCTCCCGTCGGCGCGCGGCACGAAGTAGACCGTCATCTCGCCGGCCGGATCGGCATAGGTCTTCGAGCTGGCGACCTGTGCAAAGCCGCCCGGCGGCTGGTCCGACGAGCGGGCGTACGCTCCGTTCTTTTCGCTGTAAGTGACGAAGGTGAAGCCAGCTGGCAGCAGTTCGACCGCTTCATCGGTGGGGACGAGCGGGGTCGCGGACCCAAGCACGCAGCCGGAAAGCAGAATTGCGAGGCCAGTCAGAAGAACGGCGGCCGCGGCGCGGCGCCAGATAGCAAGGCTTCTCATCGGATGTCCCTCGTCGATGCGGGTTGTGGCCTTTGGGCGCTGTCGACAAACAGCGTAGGCACTATCGACAACTTGTCTGGGTGGAGCGAGTGCGCTACCCGCGCACCATCTGGTCACCCGCCAGCTTCCGGATCTCCCGCAATTCCCCGATCGTCGTTTCGAGGTCAGCCTTCTGCCGCTCCAGCAGGTCCAACCGCTCGTCCACCTTGGCGACCAGCAGCTGGGTCTGCGCGGTCTGCGACTGCGCGTCGTAGAGGCTCAGATAGTCGGAGATGTCACGCAGCGAGAAGCCGAGCCGCTTGCCGCGGAGGATCAGGATGAGCCGGGCGCGATCGCGGCGGCGGAACACGCGGGTGCCGCCGACCCGATCCGGGTTGAGCAGGCCCTTGGTCTCGTAAAAGCGGATAGCGCGGGTCGAGATGCCGAACTCCTGGCTGAGGTCGGCAATGGCGAACAGGTCGCGGTTTTCGGGTTCAGGCCGGTTCATGCTTCTTCCGCGCTGCGTACTCTTCGCGCAGCTCCTTTTTTGACAGCTTGCCGATCAGCGTCTTGGGCAACTGGTCCTTGAAGATGATTTCCTTGGGCATTTCGATCTTGTTGAGCGTGTCTGCCAGGAACTTCTTGAGTTCGGCCTCGGTGGTCTTCTGCTCCGGGCGTAGCTTGACGAAGGCCACCGGCGCCTCGCCGCGATACTCGTCGGGCACGCCGATGACGTTGACCTCTTCCACCGCCGGGTGGTGCATCATCGCTTCCTCGATGTTGCGCGGGTAGACGTTGAAGCCCGAGCAGATGATCAGGTCCTTGATGCGGTCGACGAGGAAGACATAGCCGTCCTGATCGATGAGGCCGATGTCGCCGGTCCGCAGCCAGCCATCCATGAAGGCGTCCTTGGTCGCCTCCGGGTTGTTGTAATAGCCCAGCATCACCTGCGGGCCCTTCACCTGCAGCTCGCCGCGCTCGCCGAGCGGCACGACGCTGCCGCTTTCGACGTCGACGAAGCGGATATCGGTTGCAGGCAGCGGCTGGCCGATCGACAGGGGCTTGCTCGGTACGCGCAGCGCCGCGCAGCACACCACCGGCGAGGCTTCAGTCAGCCCGTAGCCTTCGGCGAGCAGCGAGCTCGAGACCTTGCTCCAGTTGTGGCGCACCTCGTCGGACAGCGGCGCCCCGCCGGAGATCGTCACCTCGACCGAGACCAGATGCGGCTTCGCCTTGTCCCCGGCCTTGGACAGCGCCTGCACCAGCGTCGGCACGGCCGGCAGGATATTGGCGCCGGTGCGGGTCATCAGGCTGAGAAAGGCCTTCATCTCGAAACGCGGCAGCATCACCACCTGCGACCCCACGGACAGCGGCACGTTCATGCACACCGTCATAGAGAAGATGTGGAAGAACGGCAGCACCGCAACCACGCGGCTCGGCGGATAGAACAGCCCGCAGCCCCAAGCGTCGATCTGGCTGAGGTTGGCAGCGATATTGGCGTGGCTCAGCATGGCGCCCTTGGGCAGGCCGGTGGTGCCGCCGGTATATTGCTGCACCGCCACGTCCTTGGTGGCGTCGATGGTCACCGGAGCCGGCATCAGGTTGCGTGACACCAGCTTGTCGAAATGGATCACCTTGCCGGCGATGCCGCTCTGGTCGACCTTGCTGAGGTCCTTGGATTTCGCCAGCCGGTACAGCAGCTTCTTCACCCCGGGCAGCGCATCGGGGAAATGGCAGATGATCAGCTGCTTGATGTGCCCGGCCTCGACCAGTGCCTCGGCTTTCTCGAATGTCAGCTTCAGGTCCAGCGTCACCATCAGCTCGGCGCCGGAATTGCCGACGATGTGGCTCAGCTCCTTGACCGTGTAGAGCGGGTTGCAGTTCACCACGATGCCGCCGATGCGCAGCACCGCGTAATAGGCGATCACGTAGAACGGCGTGTTGGGCAGCAGCAGCGCGACGCGCGTACCCTTCTTGACCCCGAACTCGCTCTGCAGTGCCCCGGCGAAGGCATTGATCAGCCGGGCCAGTTCGCCGAAACGGGTCTTCTTGCCGAGAAAATCCAGCGCATCGGTGTTCGGCGTGCGTGCACAGGTGGCCAGCACCTGCTCATGCACCGGCGTCAGGTCGATCGGCGCGTCCCAGGCAATGCCCTCGGGATAATGCTGGATCCAGGGGCGGGCGGCGCCCTCCGCTGCCGTCGTGGCCATCTTCTTCCTCCTCAGGCTTTTCGCCCGTTGGCAGAAATATCCCATCAATTGACGTTAGCGTCAAACGGGAGACGTTGATGCGGGAGTGCCGGAGGTTCAGGGTGGCGCGGCAGCTTGATCGGTGCCCTCGAGGCAACGCGCACGTCCACCAGTTGACGTATACGTCAACCATCGCTATTTTGTAGCGATGGTGCCTGCCCGGGCATAACAATCGGCAACAAGAGTCGGACCGGGCGCGTTGTTGAGCGGGGGCTCATCTCGCTTGTTGACGGTGCGCCGCGACCTTGGTCGAGGAGATATGCATGGTCTGGGCGCTGTTGATCCTGTCGATCCTTGCTTTCGCGGTGCTGTCGATGCGCCGCGCGCCGCTCTGGCAGTGGGCGGTCGCCGCGCTGGTCATCGGGGCGTTGAGCCGCATCTCGACAGATAATGGTCTCTGGCTGATGACGGATGTGCTGGGCTGGGTGCTGGCACTCCTGCCGGCCGCCATCCTGGGTCTCCTCACACTCGTTCCGGTCCGCAAGCTGCTGCTGACCGGTCCCGCCTACGGCCTCGTCAAATCCATCCTGCCCCGCGTCTCGCGCACCGAGCAGGAAGCGCTCGATGCCGGCACGGTCGGCTGGGATGCGGAGCTGTTCTCGGGCAAGCCCGACTGGCAGAAGCTGCTCGGCGTCAGGAAGCCGACGCTCTCGACCGAGGAGCAGGCGTTCCTCGATGGGCCGTGTGAAAAAGTCTGCTCGATGATCGACGACTGGGACACGCGCAACAACCGCGCCGACATGCCCCCGGCGGTCTGGACCTATCTCAAGGAGCAGGGCTTTCTGGGCATGCTGATCGGCCGCGAGCACGGCGGCCTCGGCTTCTCGGCGCAGGCGCAGAGCCAGGTGGTGTCGAAGATCGCCTCGCGCTCGATCGCGGCGGGGATCACCGTCATGGTGCCCAACTCGCTCGGGCCCGGCGAACTGCTCGAAAAGTACGGCACCGAGGAGCAGAAGAAGAAGTATCTCGGCCGCCTCGCCAAGGGCCAGGAGGTGCCGTGCTTCGCGCTCACCGGCCCACATGCAGGGTCGGATGCGGCCGGCATGCGCGATGTCGGCGTCGTCTGCTACGACATGTACGAGGGCAAGAAGACGCTGGGCGTGAAGCTCAGCTGGGACAAGCGCTACATCACGCTGGCGCCCGTCGCGACCCTGCTCGGCCTCGCGTTCCACCTGCATGACCCCGAACACCTCATCGGCGAGGTCGACAATATCGGCATCACGCTGGCGCTGGTGCCGGCCAAGCACAAGGGCGTCAAGATCGGCCGCCGCCACTATCCGGCACGCTCGGCCTTCATGAACGGGCCGACGCAGGGCCGTAACGTCTTCATCCCGATGGATTTCCTGATCGGTGGCACCGAGTATGCCGGGCAGGGCTGGCGCATGCTGATGGAGTGCCTCGCCACCGGCCGCGCCATCTCGCTGCCGGCCATCGGCACCGTCTCCATCAAGCACGCGCTGCGGGTGACCTCGGCCTATGCCCGCATCCGCCGCCAGTTCGGCATTCCGGTGGGGCTGATGGAAGGCGTCGCCGAGCCGCTGAGCCGCATGGTGCGCTTCGCCTACACCTACGAGGCCTCGCGCGGCCTCACCGCTTCGATGGTCGACGAGGGTCAGCGCCCCTCGGTGCTGTCGGCGCTGCTGAAGTACCGCACCACCGAGGCGATGCGCCTCGCCTTCAACGACGCCATGGATATCCACGGTGGCCGCGCCGTGCAGGATGGACCGACCAACTATCTGTTCTCGGGCTACATGACGACGCCGGTGGCGATCACCGTCGAAGGCGCCAACATCCTGACGCGCACGCTGATCACCTTCGCGCAGGGCGCACTCCGGGCGCACCCTTACCTCTATGCCGAGATATCGGCGGCGCAGAACAAGGACCGGAAAGCCGGCATCGCTGCCTTCGACACCGCGTTCGCGGGCCATGTCAGCTTCATGCTGCGCAACATGGCGGGCAGCTTCCTCCACGCCGTCAGCTTCGGCGCCTTTGCCTCGACCCCCGTCGATCACGAGATGGCGCACTGGTACAGGCAGCTCAGCCGCTACAGCCAGAGCTTCGCGCTCTGCGGCGACTGGACCGTGGCCTTCCTCGGCGGCGACCTGAAGCGCAAGCAGCGCCTCTCGGGCCGCATGGCGGACATCCTCTCCGACCTGTACCTCCTCTCCTCGGTGCTCCGCCGCTACGAGGATGATGGGCGGCTCGCGGAAGACCGACCGGTGGTCGAGGCGGTGGCGCGCGACCTCGTGTTCTCGATGGAACAGAGCTTTGCAGCTGTGTTCGCCAACTTCCCCAACTTCGTGCTGCGGAACCTGATGCGGGTGCTGGTGTTTCCTCTCGGTCGCCATGCCAAGCCGGCCTCGGACCGCGAGACTTACCGGCTGGCCCGTTCGGTGATGCAGCCCGGCGCCTTCCGCGACCGGCTTACCAAGGGAACCTATGTCTCGATGGACCCCAAGGATCCGACTGGCGTCCTCGAAGACGCGCTGATCAAGGTGACAGCGGCGGCCGAGATCGAGACCAAGTTCGTCCGCGCCATCAAGAAGAGCGTCATCGAGCGCCGGCTCGACCGCGACGCGATCAGCGATGCAGTGGAGGCCGGGGTGCTCACCGAGGCGGAAGCGGCGACGCTGCGGCTCGCCGACCAGGCCACCGACCGGGTGATCAAGGTGGACGATTTCGACTTCGACGAGCTGGGCTCGAAACAGCTCAGGCGTGAGCCCGTCTCCATCGACGCCGCCGCCGAGTAGTTCCAGAACGAGGAGCCGGAAATGGCCCAGATGCCCCCAAGCCGCGCCTGGAGTTTCGACCTCGATTTCGAGGGCATCGGCTGGCTCACTATCAACACACCGGACTCACCGGTGAACACGCTGAGCCGCGAGACACTGTCCGAACTGGTGGGCATCGTTTCGACCCTCGAAGAGCTGGCGAATAGCGGCGAGCTGAAGGGCGTGGTCCTGCTCTCGGCCAAGGAGTCCGGCTTCATCGCCGGAGCCGATGTCACTGAGTTCGATGACATGTCCGATCCCGGCGTGCTAAAGGCGGCGCTGGACCGCACCCACGCGCTGTTCGATCGGATCGAGGCGCTGAAAGTGCCTGTCGTTGCCGGCATCCATGGCTTCTGCCTCGGCGGCGGGCTGGAGCTGGCACTCGCCTGCCAGTACCGGGTCGCCGTCAACGACGACAAGACCCGAATCGGCTTCCCAGAGGTCAATCTCGGCATCTTCCCGGGCTTCGGCGGCTCGGGCCGCTCTATCCGGCAGGCCGGCCCGGTCGATGCCATGCAGATCATGCTCACCGGCAAGATGCTGCGCGCTAGCCAGGCCCGCCGCATGGGGTTGGTCGACAAGCTGGTCCGCCATCGCGACACCCTGCGCTGGGAAGCCAGGAAGGCCGTGCTGCAGAACAGGAAGAGCGTTGAGGCGCCTTTCGCCAAGCGCGCCGCCGCCTTCGGCCCGGTGCGCGGCTACATCGCCAACAAGATGCGAGAGGAAGCCAGGAAGAAAGCCAGCCCCGAGCAGTTCCCGGCGCCGTACTCGCTGATCGACCTGTTCGAGGAACACGGCAATGACTGGCGCGCCATGAAACAGGGCGAGGCCGAGCGCTTCATCCCGCTGATGGCTTCGCCCACCTCGAAGAACCTCCGTCGGGTGTTCTTCCTGTCCGAGGGGCTCAAGAAGCAGGGCGTGCGCGGCAAGGAGAAGCCGGTGTTCCGCCGCGTCCACGTAGTCGGCGCCGGCGTCATGGGTGGCGATATCGCCGCCTGGTGCGCGCTGCGCGGCATGGGCGTGACCCTGCAGGATCTCGACATGGAGCGCATCAAGCCGGCGCTCGAACGAGCCAAGAAGCTGTTCAAGAAGCGGCTACGTACCAAGACCGAGATCGACAATGCCGTCGCCCGGCTTGAGGCCGACGTCTCCGGCAAGGGTCTGGCCCGCGCCGACGTGGTGATTGAAGCGGTGGTCGAGAACCTCGAGATCAAGCGCAAGATTTTCGCCGATGCCGAGCTCAGGACGAAGCCGGGCGCGATCCTTGCCACCAACACCTCGTCGATCGAACTCGAGCGCATCGCCGAGAACCTCACCGCCCCCGGCCGCCTGATCGGGCTGCACTTCTTCAACCCGGTCGCGCAGCTGCCGCTGGTCGAGGTGATCCGTTCCCGCTTCAATTCGGACGCCGACATTGCCCGTGGCGCCGCCTTCGCGCTCGCCATCGGCAAGTCGCCGGTCGTGGTGAAGTCTGCGCCGGGCTTCCTCGTCAATCGTGTGCTCATGCCCTACATGCTCGCCGCCGTACAGCGCGTCGAGGCGGGGGAGAACAAAGAGCAGATCGACGCTGCTGCTGTCGCCTTTGGCATGCCGATGGGGCCGATCGAACTGATGGATACGGTTGGGCTGGATGTCGGCAAGTCGGTCGCCGAGGAGCTCGGCAGTCCGGTGCCCCCGGCCAGCGATTTCGCCCGGCTGGTCGCCGAGAACAAGCTCGGCCGCAAGACCGGGCAGGGGTTCTACACCTGGACCAACGGCAAGGCGGTGAAGGGCGAGGTGCCGCCGCATCCGAATCTCGCCGGCCTCGGGCGCGAGCTGGTGCAGCCGCTGGTCGATGCCACCGAAATCGCCGTGGCCGAAGGCGTCGTCGCCTCGGCCGATCTTGCCGATATCGGCGTCATCTACGGGACCGGTTTCGCGCCGTTCCTCGGAGGGCCGATGCAGGCCCGCAAGGACGGGAGAGCCTGAGATGGCCGAACTGCGTAAAGTCGCCATCGTGGGCTCGGCCCGCATCCCCTTCGCGCGCGCCTATACCGGCTACGCGGAGGAGGGGAACCTCTCGATGCTCGGCGCCGCGCTCGGCGGCCTCGTCGACAAGTACAACCTCAAGGGCGAGGTGATCGGCGAGGTGATGGCCGGCGCCGTGCTCAGCCACAGCCGCGATTTCAACCTCGCCCGCGAAGCCAGCCTCGATGCGGGCCTCTCGCCGCGCACGCCCGGCACTAACGTGCAGATCGCCTGTGGCACGTCGCTGCAGGCAGCGCTCAGCCTCGGCGCCAAGATCGCCACCGGCGAGATCGACAGCGCCATCGCCGCCGGCTCCGACACCGTTTCGGACAGTCCGGTGGTGTTCGGTGACAAGTTCCAGCACCGCATGATCGAACTCAGCCGCGCCCGCACCGCCGGCGAGAAGTTCAAGGTGTTCAAGGGCTTCAATCTCGGCGAACTGACCCCGATCGCGCCCTCGACGCAGGAGCCTCGCACCGGCCTCTCCATGGGTCAGCACTGCGAGCTGATGGCGCGGCAGTGGGGGATTTCGCGTGAGGACCAGGACGCGCTGGCGCTGAAGAGCCACCAGAACGCCGCCCGCGCCTATGACGAAGGCTTCCACGACGATCTGATCGTCCCCTTCGCCGGCGTCCTCAAGGACAACAACGTCCGCGCCGATACCAGCCTCGAGAAGATGGCGACGATGAAACCGGCTTTCGACAAGCAGTCGGGCAAGGGCACGCTGACGGCCGCCAACTCCACCCCGCTCACCGACGGCGCCGCGTCGGTGTTGCTGGCCAGCGAGGAGTGGGCCAAGGCCCGCGGCCTTCCCATCCTCGCCCACCTGACCCTCGGCCAGGTCGCCGCCAACGATTTCGCGCATGGCGAGGGCCTGCTGATGGCCCCGACTATTGCCGCCAGTGAGATGCTCCGCCGCTCCAACCTGACCTTTGACGACATCGATCTGTTCGAGATCCACGAGGCCTTCGCCGCGCAGGTTCTCGCCACCCTCAAGGCCTGGCGCGACCCGGACTACAACCGCAACGTCCTCGGTCGCGAGACCCCGCTCGGCGAGATCGACCCCGACAAGATCAACACCAAGGGCTCCAGCCTCGCCTACGGTCACCCCTTCGCGGCCACCGGCGCCCGCATCCTCGGCCTCACCGCCAAGCTGCTCAATACGACGGAAAAGCAGCGCGCCCTGATCTCGGTCTGCACCGCCGGCGGCATGGGTGTAACCGCGCTGGTGGAGAGGGCGGCGTAAGCGGCGCCAAAGGCCCCGTGACGCAGGCGTTTCCCACAGCCTCCTCACACTTGACGCTTACGTCAATGTCCCGCTTGTCAGCGAAAACCTGATGCCCTAGGGTCCGTACCCAATCGGGCGGTTTCGACCAGTCCGGCCAAAATGAGGCATGGCATACTAATCGCCAAGCCCGTCAGGAAACGTCTGTTCAAGGAGATGGGACAAGAATGAAAATAATTGGGGTCCTGAAAGCGGTCGCGGCCGCCGGCGCGTTAGCGCTGTTTATGGGGAGCGCGGCGCAGGCCGTGACGCTCAACCTGGGTAATGGCAGCGAGCCCGGCTCGCTCGACCCGCATAAGGCATCCGGCGATTGGGAAAACCGGATCATTGGCGAGCTGTACGAAGGCCTGATGGCCGAAGATACGCATGCCGACGCGATTGCCGGCCAGGCCGAGTCCTGGACGATCTCCGATGATGGCCTCGTTTACACCTTCAAGATCCGTGCCGACGCCAATTGGACCGACGGCGTGCCGGTTACGGCGCAGAATTGGGTCGACGCCTTCCAGCGTCTGTTCGACCCCAAGACCGCCGCCGAATATGCTTATCTGCAATTCCCGATCAAGAATTCGTCCAAGCTCGCCGCCGGCGAAATCACCGATTTCAGCCAGCTCGGCGTCAAGGCCATCGACGACAAGACGCTCGAGATCACTCTCGAAGCCTCGACCCCGTTCTTCCTCCAGGCGCTGACGCACTACACCGCCTATCCGATCCGCAAGGACATCATCGAGAAGTTCGGCGACCAGTGGACGCAGCCGGCCAACATCGTCGGCAACGGCCCCTACAAGCTCGTCGAGTGGGTCCCGGGTTCGTACCTGCGCGGCGTCAAGTCCGACACCTATTACGGCAAGGACAGCCTGAAGATCGATGAAGTCCGCTGGGACAACACCGAGGACCTGACCGCGGCGCTCAACCGCTACCGCGCTGGCGAACTCGATATCCTCACCGACTTCCCGGCCGACCAGTACAAGTTCCTGCAGGACAACTACCCCGGCCAGGCACACGTCGCGCCGTTCCTCGGGATCTACTACTACGTGCTGAACCAGTCGAAGCCCCCGCTGGATAACGTCAACATCCGCAAGGCGCTCTCGCTCGCCGTGCTGCGCGACGTGATCGGGCCGGACGTGCTCGGCACCGGCGAACTGCCGGCCTATGGCTGGGTCCCGAATGGTACTGCCAACTACGAAGGCGTGCCGTACTCGCCCGATTGGGCAGAGTGGCCCTATGACCAACGCGTCGAAGAAGCCAAGAAGCTGATGGCGGAAGCCGGCTACACTCCGGAAAACCCGCTGAAGCTGCAGCTGCGCTACAACACCAACGAGAACCACCAGCGCATCGCCGTGGCCATCTCCGACATGTGGAAGCAGATCGGCGTCCAGATCGAGCTGTTCAATGCCGAGACCGCCGTGCACTACGACGCACTGCGCGCCGGTGACTTCAATGTCGGCCGCGCCGGCTGGCTGCTCGACTATTCCGATGCCAGCAACACGCTCGACCTGCTCAAGACCGGCACCACGCAAGATGGCGTGATGAACTGGGGCAACAACTACGGCCGCTACTCCAATCCGAAGTTCGACGACCTGCTGACCCAGGCCTCGAAGGAACTGGATCTGGTGAAGCGTTCGGACCTGCTGCACCAGGCTGAAGCCCTGGCGATGGACGAGTTCGCGGCAATCCCGATCTACTGGTACGTGTCCAAGAACGTCGTCTCGCCCAAGATCACGGGCTTCGAAGACAATGCCAAGGACATCAACCGTGTCCGCTGGATGACTAAGTCGGAGTAACCGGCTCAACGGGGACCGCGGGCAAAACCCGCGGTCCCAGATTGTATTTTTGCCGCCGGCTTACGGCGCTCCCCGCGGGCTGGCGGGAAAGGTCACACACAACATGTTCGGATATGCGCTCAGGCGCGTGCTGACGGCTATCCCGATCGTCCTGATCACGATCACCGTCTGCTTTTTCATCCTCAGGCTGGCGCCCGGCGGGCCGTTCGACGGCGAGCGCGCGCTGCCGCCCGACGTGATGAAGAACCTCAGGGCCCACTACAATCTCGATCAGCCGCTGATCACGCAGTACCTCATCTACCTGGGTGGGGTGTTCCGCGGCGATTTCGGTCCCTCCATGGTGATGGAGGATTTCTCGGTATCCCGGCTCATCGGCATCGGGCTGCCCTTTACCCTGATGCTCGGCTTTTCCGCCTTCGTCGTCGGCACCATTGGCGGCATGGTCGCCGGCGCGGTTGCGGCGGTGAACCAGAACAAGTGGCCGGACTACCTGCTGGTCGCGATCGTCCTGGTCGGCATCATCATCCCCAATTTCCTGATGGCCAACCTCGTGCAGCTGTTCTTCGGGGTGTACCTCCGCTGGCTGCCGGTGGGCGGCTATCAACCGGGCTCGCTCATCCACCTCGTGCTGCCGATCTTCATTTTGGCGCTGCCGCATGGCGGACGCGTCGCCCGGCTGGTGCGCGGCTCGATGATCGAGGTGCTCGGCACCAACTACGTCCGCACCGCCCGCTCGAAGGGGCTCGGCACCCGCCTGATCCTCGCGCGTCATGCGCTGAAGCCTGCACTGCTGCCGGTGGTCTCCTATCTCGGGCCAGGGCTCTCCTACCTCCTCACCGGCTCGCTGGTGGTGGAGCAGGTGTTCGCGCTGCCCGGTATCGGCAAGTACTTCATCACCGCCGCGCTCAACCGCGACTACGGGCTCGTGCTGGGCACCACCATTCTCTACGTTTTCATCATCCTGGCGCTGAACCTCATCGTCGACGTTCTCTACGCCTGGCTTGATCCCAAGGTGAGGTACCGCTGATGGCCGGGATTACTGGCAAGGATGCGGCCCTCACCGCTTACGCCGATGCGCTGGCCGCCGAGGCCCCCAAGGGCCGGTCGCTGACGCAGGACGCGTTGCGCCGGCTGTTCAACAACAAGGCGGCGCTGGTCTCGATCTTCGTGCTCACGGCCATCGTGCTGTTCGCGCTGGTCGGGCCGTATTTCCTGCCCTGGGCTTACGACAAGATCGATTGGGCCGGCATCCGCAAGCCGCCCGACTGGGCCAAGGGCCACTATTTCGGCACCGACCAGAACGGCCGCGACATGCTAGCACGTACCCTCCAGGGCACGCAGATGTCGCTGCTGGTGGCGGGCGTCGCTACCGTCGTGTCGGTGGTGATCGGCATCCTCTACGGCGCCATCGCGGGCTATTTCGGCGGCAAGATCGACGCCGTCATGATGCGCTTCGTCGACATCATGTACGCGCTGCCCTACATCCTGTTCGTCATCATCCTGGTGGTGATCTTCGGGCGCTCCCCCGTGCTGCTGTTCGTCGGCATTGGCTGCCTCGAATGGCTCACTATGGCGCGCATCGTTCGCGGGCAGACGCTGTCGATCAAGCAGCGCGAGTTCATCGAAGCGGCGAAGGCCGGCGGGGCAGGGCCCTTCACCATCATCTTCCGCCACATCGTGCCCAACCTCACCGGCCCGGTGGTGATCTACGCCACGCTCACCATCCCCGAGATCATCATCACCGAGAGTTTCCTCTCTTATCTCGGGCTGGGCGTCCAGGAACCGCAGACCTCGCTCGGCACGCTGATCTCGTTCGGCGCCCCCGTGGCCGAGGCGCTGCCATGGATGCTTTTCACCCCGGCCGCCATCCTCGTCAGCATGCTGCTCTGCCTGTCCTATCTGGGCGACGGCCTGCGTGACGCGCTCGACCCCAAGGACCGATAGACATGGCCGATGTGCTTGTCGTCGACGATCTCGACGTAACGTTCGCCCTCCACGATTCCGAAGTGAAGGCAGTTTCCGATCTCGATTTCACCCTCTCCGAGGGCGAGACGCTCGCCATCGTGGGCGAAAGCGGGTCGGGCAAAAGCCAGGCCTTCCTCTCGATCATGGGCCTGCTCGCCAAGAACGGCAAAGCCTCCGGCCGCGCCATGCTGGGTGACGTCAACCTGATCGGCATGCCGGTGGACCGCTTGGACAGGTATCGCGGCAAAGACATCGCGATGATCTTCCAGGATCCGATGACCTCGCTGAACCCGACTTTGCGGGTCAAGACGCAGCTCGCCGAAGTGCTGGTGCGCCACCAGGGCTACGACAAAGAGAAGGCCTATCGCGCCGTCATCGAGATGCTGGAGCGGGTCGGCATTCCTGAACCGGTCAAGCGCGCCAACGCCTACCCGCACGAACTGTCGGGCGGCATGCGGCAGCGCGTGATGATCGCCATGGCGCTGCTCTGCAAGCCCAAGGTGCTGATCGCCGACGAGCCGACCACCGCGCTCGACGTCACCGTCCAGGCGCAGATGCTCGACCTGTTCAAGAACCTCACCAACGATTTCGGCACCGCGCTGGTGCTGATCACCCACGATCTGGGTGTCGTCGCCGGCGTCGCCGATCGGATGATGGTGATGTATGGCGGGCGCTGCGTCGAAAAGGGCCCGACCGACACCCTGTTCTACGATCCGCGCCACCCCTACACGCTGGGCCTCTTGCACTCGACGCCGCATGTCGCCAAGCGGGCCAAGCGGCTCGACCCAATACAGGGCTTGCCGCCCAGCCTCGAGCACCTGCCGCGCGGCTGTGCGTTCCATCCGCGTTGCGCCTTCCGCTTCGAGCGCTGCTTCGAGGAACGGCCGCCATTGCTGCCAGTCGAGGACGTGCGCGAAAAGGCCTGCTGGTATCAGGGCGAACTCAAATACGAGGAGGTCGCGTGATGCTCGATCGCACCGAAGACCTCCTGAAGGTAGAGAACCTCTCGAAGAGCTTCTCCATCTCGGCCGGGCTGTTCGCGAAGCCCTTCCAGCTGCGCGCCCTGCAGGACATCAACTTCACCGTCAAACGCGGCGAAACCCTCGGCATCGTGGGTGAGAGCGGCTGCGGTAAGTCGACCCTGGGCCGCTGCATCCTGCAGCTGCTGACCCCCGACGAGGGCCGCGTCCTCTGGCTCGGGCAGGACATCAGCAAGCTGCCGGCCGAAGAGATGCGGAAGAAACGCCGCGATCTGCAGATCATCTTCCAGGATCCGCTGGCCTCGCTCAATCCGCGCATGACCGTGGGTGAGATCATCGCCGATCCGCTGCGCACCCTGATGCCCGAGATCGACGCCAAGGGCAGGCGCGAGCGCGTGTTGCGGACCATGGAGGCCGTCGGCCTCCTGCCTGAAATGATCAACCGCTATCCGCACGAGTTTTCGGGCGGGCAGGCGCAGCGCATCGGCATTGCCCGGGCGCTGATCAGCGAGCCCAAGCTGATCGTCTGCGACGAGCCGGTGTCGGCGCTCGACGTGTCGATCCAGGCGCAGATTCTGAACCTCCTCAGCGACCTCAAGGACGAGTTCGGGCTGACGCTGATCTTCATCTCGCACAACCTGAGCGTCGTGCGGCACGTCTCCGACCGCATCCTCGTGCTCTATCTTGGCCGGGTGGTCGAACTCGCCGATGGGGACGACCTCTATGACGATCCCAAGCACCCCTACACGCGGGCGCTGCTGACGGCAGTACCGATTCCCGATCCGAAACGGGCGCGACAACGGACCATCGAAGGGCTGGTGGGCGAGATCCCCTCGCCGATCAATCAGCCATCGGGGTGCACGTTCCGGACGCGGTGCCGCTATGCGATCGAGGGTTGCGCCAAGGTAAGGCCGCCGCTGGAGACGCTGCCAGGCGGCCGGCTCGTCGCCTGCATCCGCTGGCCGGAGCTCGACCTCAAGCCGGGCGCTTAGTCCGGCGCTCGTCGCCCTTGAAGCCGGCACGCTTCCGCCTGCGGTCAGGACCGGCAAAGGTCCTGGCCTCGATGAACTCGCGCGGTGCTGCAAGGACGGAGGCCAGCCGGGCCTCGATCTGCTGCGCGGCGAAGGGCTTGCGCAGGAACTCGGTGACGCCGGCATCGCGCGCCATCGCGATCTCGGTCGCATCCGGGTTGGAGGACATCATGAGGACCGGCGTGTCGCGGTTGAGGCCGGCGGACGCGGCACGCAGCGCTTTCACCAGCGCAATGCCGTTCATCGGCTGCAATATGTCGTTCAGCATGATGGCGCCGAAGCGGTGGGTTTGCAGCGCCATGGCCGCGCCGTCGGAGCTCTGCACTTCGTCGACGCGCCGCACCTTGAGATGACGCAACATCTGGCCGATCAACGCTCCCATATGCGGGGAGGGATCGACAACGAGCACGTCGAGCTTGGAAAAGCTGGGCTTCTGCATCCGGGCAGTGTCGCACCTGGCCGTTGCCGGCCGGTTAATCGCGCAGGCCCCGGAAAACCGGCGCAAGGGCGTTGACAGAGGGGGCTTTTGCCCTTAATCACAGCCCCAATTCGAAGGGCGCGCGGCGCCTGTTTTTATTTTGGTTCCGAGGTTCGGCATGAAAGTCACCAATTCGCTCAAGGCTCTGATGGGTCGCCATCGTGCCAACAAGCTCGTTCGCCGCCGCGGCCGCGTGTACATCATCAACAAGGTGGACAAGCGCTACAAGGCCCGCCAGGGCTGAGCTGCTGCTCACGACTGCGTATTTGAGGGGCCCGCGAAAGCGGGCCCTTTGCTGTTGGTGACCATTCCATAGGCCTTCCCCTCCACCGGCCGTCATCCCGGCGAACGCCGGGACCCATTGCTCAGGTGGTTGACTCGGCCCGACCCTATCCGGTCCATCACAGCAAGGTCGGATGGGGCCGCGAGGGTGGATGGGTCAGAGCACTGGGTCCCGACTTTCGTCGGGATGACGGCCAGTGGTTAGCCGACATCGAAGAAGGCCCCGGGCCTTGCCGATCAGGCCCTTAGCCAGCAAATCCCGCGATAATGCGCAGCCACGAGCGGATGCCCTTGTGGAAGCTTGAGAGGTTGTACTTCTCGTTGGGCGAGTGGATGCGGTCGTCGTCGCGCGCGAAGCCGATCAACAGCGTGTCGAGCCCGAGCGTCTTCTTGAACTCGCCCGCGACCGGGATCGAACCACCCGAGCCGATCAGCGCCGCCTCGCTGCCCCATTCGTCCTTCAGCGCTGCCGCCGCCTTGCCGACGAACGGTCCATCGGTCGGCACCGAGACCGCCGGCGCCCCGCCGTGCTCATGAAAGCTCACCGTCGCGTCCGGCGGCAGGCGATCCTGCACGTGCTTCCTGAACGCCGCACGGATCTTCTTTGGGTCCATGCCCGAGACGAGCCGGAACGAGATCTTGGCGCTGGCCTTGGCCGGGATCACCGTCTTGAAGCCGTCCCCTGTATAGCCGCCGGTGATGCCGTTGATTTCGCAAGTTGGGCGCGAACGGGTCTGCTCCAGCACCGAGCGGCCCTTCTCGCCGGCCGGCGTCGTCAGCCCGGCACCCTGCATGAATGCCGCCTCGTCGTAGGGCAGGCGCTTCCACTGTGCCGCGATCCCGGCCGGCAGTTCCGCGACATCGTCGTAGAAGCCTTCAACCGCGACGCTGCCATCGGGGTTGCGCAGCGAAGCAATGATCTCGGCCAGCACCTGGATCGGGTTGCGCGCCGCGTTGCCGTACATGCCCGAATGCAGGTCATGGCTGGCGCAGGTGATCTCCACCTCTTCGCCCACCAACCCGCGCAGGCTGGTGACGATGGCCGGCGTCTCGGCGTTCCACAGGTCGGTGTCGCAGACCAGCGCGATATCCGCCGCGCCGAGCTCGGCCTTGTTGGCTTCGAGGAAGCCCGGCAGGCTCTTGCCACCCGACTCTTCCTCGCCCTCGAAGAACAGCGTCACCTTCACCGGCAGTGCGCCATTCACAGCCTTCCAGGCGCGGCAAGCCTCGACGAAGGTCAGGAGCTGCCCCTTGTCGTCCGAAGTGCCGCGGCCGACGATTCGCGTCTCGCCATCATCGCCCTTCACCAGCGTCGCGACGAACGGGTCGGTGTGCCACAGGTTCAGCGGATCGACCGGCTGTACGTCATAGTGGGCGTAAAACAGCACATGCGGGCCGCTGGCCGATTGGTCATGCGCCACCACCATCGGGTGTCCCGGCGTCGGCCGCACCGAAGCGTCGAAGCCGAGCGCCTTGAGGTCCGCCGCCAGCCAGTCCGCCGCCTTGCGCACCTCGCCGGCGTAGGCCGGATCGGTAGAGATCGACTTGATCGCCACCAGCGTCTTCAGCCGCTCGACGCTGTCATCGAGATGGGCATCGGCATGGGCGAGGGCGGCGTCGAGGGCGTTGGACATCGGGGCAATCCATCAATGAAAACGAAAATCCCTCCCTTTGTGGGGGAGGGATCGAGAAGTGACAGCCTAAGCGGACCGGATCAAGAGGATCCGGCGCCGTCCTGGCGGACGAAGGCGATGCGCAGCATGTTGGTCGCGCCGGGCGTGCCCAGCGGAATGCCGGCGGTGATCGCGATGCGGTCGCCGGGGCGGGCGAGGCCCTCGTTGTAGGCGATGACGCAGGCGCGATCGACCATGTCCTCGAGGTTCACCGCATCGGGCGATTCCACGCAGTGGATGCCCCACACGACTGAAAGCCGGCGGACGGTTCTGAGATTCGGCGACAGCGCGAGGATCGGCTTTGATGGCCGCTCGCGCGCCGCTCGGATCGCGGTTGAGCCGGACGAAGTGTAGGTGACGATGGCCGCCAGATCGAGCGTCTCGGCCACCTGGCGGGTCGCCGCGGAGATCGCGTCGGCTGCCGTTGCCTCAGGCTCGGCAGCCTGGGCGCGGATGATGCCGCGGTAGTTGCTGTCGCCTTCGACGGCGACAGCGACCTTGTTCATCATGGCCACGGCTTCGACCGGATACATACCCGAGGCGCTTTCGGCCGACAGCATCACCGCATCGGCACCCTCGAACACGGCGATCGACACGTCCGAGACTTCGGCGCGGGTCGGCACAGGCGAGGTGATCATCGATTCCAGCATCTGGGTCGCAACCACCACGGGCTTACCATAGCGGCGGGCGATGCGGATCATGCGCTTCTGGAGGCCCGGGACCTGCTCGAGCGGCAGTTCCACGCCGAGATCGCCGCGCGCCACCATGAAGGCGTCGCACAGCTTGATGATCTCTTCGAGCCGCTCGACGGCCTGCGGCTTTTCGATCTTGGCCATGACGCCGGCGCGGCCCTGGACGATCTTCCGGATATCGATGATATCCTCGGGCCGCTGCACGAAGCTGACCGCGATCCAGTCGGCCTCCGCCTCGAGCCCCTTCAACAGGTCGGCGTGGTCCTTCTCGGTCAGCGCGCCCATCGGCAGCAGCGTGTCGGGCAGGCTCACGCCCTTCTTGTCGCTCAGCTTGCCGCCGTAGATCACTTCGGTCTCGACCTGCCCGCCGCCGACCTTGGTGGCCCTCAGCTGCAGCTTGCCGTCATCGAGCAGCAGGCGATCGCCCACCGAGACGGACTCGAGGATTTCCGGATGCGGCAGGAACACGCGCTCGACCGTGCCGGGCGTCTCGGAGCTATCGAGCGTAAACTTGGCGCCGGCAACCAGCTGCACGGCACCATCGGCGAAGCGGCCGACGCGGAGCTTGGGGCCCTGCAGGTCGACGAGGATGCCGATCGGATGGTGCAGCCGGGCCTCGACATTGCGGATGAAGCCGACGGTCTGCTTCAGCAGCTCGTGGCTGGCGTGGCTCATGTTGATGCGGAACACGTCCGCACCGGCGCGCGCCAGCTTCTCGATCGTGGCTTCATCGTTGGACGCAGGGCCCAGGGTGGCGACGATCTTCACGCGTCTCATGCGTCTCATTCGAGGGGTGCACCTTCATCAGTAGGAGTATCGTCGGCGGGAGGAGCCGCGCCGTCGGTGGGGAGGTCGCCTTCCAGCGGTACAGTCTCTTCGGTGGCGTCCGTATCGTTGCTGATCACCTCGCCGTCGGTGAGCTGCAACGTCCAGTCGCTGCGGTTATTGGTGTCGACCTCGAAGAAGCCGGTGCGTTCGTAGCCGCGCGCCAGGCAATCCTCAACCCCGAAGATGGTGAAGGTCTCGTCGCGGGTGCACATGAAGACGCTGCCGTCCCAGGCCCCGCCGCTGATATCGTCGGCGGCATAGAGGTAGTAGTAGCGCCGCGCCTCAAGGTCGCCGCGGTAGACGGTGACGCAATTGTCGGGCTCAGCCACCCACCAGCCTTCGGACTGCCAGCCCTTCTCGGCGCGATAGCCGAAGGCGATGGAGACCTTGTTGGCGGTTTCGTTGCAGACGCGGAAGCTGCCTTCACCGGCTTCGGTGGCGGCGTTCGGGTCGGCCGGAGCCTGCGATTGGGCTTGGGCGGCGGCAGGGCTCAGCGGCGCGTCAGCGCGCGGCAGGAAAACCCAGATGGTGATAGCGATGAACGCGGCGGCGAGCACACCAGCGATGGCCAGGATGTAGCGCAATGGACCGTCCGGATTCGATGCCTGAAATCGTTTGCAGCGCGCGAGGTGTTGTGCGCAGCGCTCCGCCCGCTGTCAACCGGTAAACGAGGCTTTTGGCGGAATTACGAAACTGCTTGGGCACGCGGTGTGGATTGATGTCGAATGAGCTTGAACCAGCGTCGCCGAACGGGTTGAACGGGGGCCGAAAAGCAGAGGAATTCGACTATGGCCACCGTCTCCCCCGATAGCGTCGCACAGGACCAGATCAAAGCCTTCATCGAGCGCATCGAGCGACTCGAGGAAGAAAAGGCCGCAATCGCCGGCGACATCAAGGAAGTTTACGCGGAGGCCAAGGGCAACGGCTTCGACACCAAGGTGCTGCGCAAGATCATCTCGATCCGCAAGCAGGACCACGCCGAGCGCATGGAGCAGGAAGCGCTGCTGGAACTCTATCTGACCGCACTCGGCATGGCCGCTGCGCCCAGCGACGACGAGTAACAAGACCAACCGGGGCGGGAGGCACCAATGAGCGCGCCGATCTATCGCGATCCGATCGCCGATGGTGCCGCCGACCCGACGGTCGTTCGCAAGGCGGGCACCGGCGAATGGTGGATGTTCTACACCAATCGCCAGCCCGCTTCGGACGGGCCCAAATTCACCTGGATTCACGGTTCGCCCATCGGCGTCGCGGTCTCGACCGACGATGGTGCCAGTTGGGTTTACCGCGGAACCGTCGCCGGGCTCGATGCGCCCGCGGACCTGGGGCAGCGCAATACGCACTGGGCGCCCGAGGTGATCTTTGCGGAGGGGCAATATCATATGTTCCTCAGCTACCTTACGGGCGTGCCGCATGATTGGCCGGGCTTCGACCGGACGATCGTCCATTTCACCAGCCCCGATCTCGAGAATTGGACACGGGTCGGCCCGCTGACCCTATCAAGCAGCAGGGTTATCGATGCCTGCGTGTTCCACTGTCCCGACGGGCTGTGGCGGCTCTGGTACAAGGACGAGGCCAAGGGCTCCGGCACCTGGGCCGCCACCAGCCCCGACCTGTTCGACTGGACCGTCGAGGGTCAGGTGCTGCCCGCCAACCCGGACGGCCCGCCGCACGAAGGGCCGAACGTCTTCGAACTCGGCGGCTGGTACTGGCTCATCGTCGATGAATGGCACGGGCAGGCGGTCTATCGCTCGACTGATACCCGCAACTGGGAGCGGCAGGGCCTGATCGGCGGCGAGCCCGGCGTGGACCCGGTGGACCGGCGCTATGTCCGACACGCCGATGTCGAGGTCGTCGGCGACCATGCGGCGCTCTACTACTTCACCCATCCCGAATGGGACGAGCGCAGCCAGGCGGAAGGGCCGCCAGACGTCGCTGCGCGGCGCACCGCAATCCACCACGCTCGCCTCACGGTTTCGGATGGCAAGCTGGTGTGCGAGCGGAATATTCCCGCCGACCTGCCGCTGCTGCGCGGCTAAGCCTTATTCCGCCGCCGAGCGCTCGTCATGATCGGGCGCATCAGGGCTGCCCGGCCCGGTTTCGGTGCCCAGATCGGGGAAGGCGACGATGCGCTGGTTGCGCAGGTCCATGCGCACCACCAGCAGCCCTCGTTCCTCGAAATAGGCGAGGAGGCGGCGAGCCCGTCCGGTCGAATGGGTGCCATAGGCACGGGCCAGCGCCGCGTCGGAAGGGCAGGGGGCGCCTTCGAGAGCGGCCCGGGCCAGCACCAGGAACACGCCCTGGACGTCGTCGGCCAGTTGCGTCGAGAGCGACAGCGCGTGCTGCCAGGTCTCGGAGCCGGCGGTATCGGCATCGACGCCCGCCCGGACCACCGCGAGCTTGCGGCGGAAGGCCGGCAGAGCCAGCACGTCGCCCGGTACGCGGCGGATGCGGCAACGGACCAGGAAGTCCTGATAGAGCACCGCCACAGAGCGGAACGAGGCGTCGCGATCCTCGAGCAGCTCGCGGATCACGCCGTCGAGTGCCGCCTCGCGCTCGGACGCGTCGATCAGCGCTTCCTCGACGCGGAGCTGCGGCGTCTGCGTGCGCACCAGCTGCTCCAGCAACTCAGTGGTCGAGGGCGGCGGAGGCGGGGCAGGGCGGCGGACTCGCGGTGCTGGTTCCGGCGCGCGGGTGAAGATCAGTTCCTTGGCATCCACCGGCGCATCGGGCAGCGGCATCAGCTTGGGGCTGGTGGAGCGGGCCGAGGTCTCGACCTCGCCGATCACCATCGGCAGCGGCCGGCGCGACAGGGCGGGACCGAGGGCGACGAAGTGGCCGCGCGCCAGGTCGCGGAACATTTCGGCCTGCCGGCGCTCCATGCCGAGCAGGTCCGCGGCGCGGGCCATGTCGATATCGAGGAAGGTGCGGCCCATTAGGAAATTCGAGGCTTCGGCGGCGACGTTCTTCGCCAGCTTGGCCAATCGCTGCGTGGCGATCACACCGGCCAGCCCGCGCTTGCGGCCGCGGCACATCAGGTTGGTCATCGCCCCGAGCGACAGTTTTCGCGCTTCGTCCGAGACTTCGCCGGCGATCGCCGGGGCGAACAGCTGGGCTTCGTCCACCACCACCAGCATCGGATACCAGTAGTCGCGATCGGCATCGAACAGCCCGCCGAGGAAGGCCGCGGCGCAGCGCATCTGCTGCTCGACATCGAGCCCCTCGAGGCTCAGCACCACCGAGACGCGGTGCTGGCGGACGCGGGCGGCGATACCGGTGAGCTCAGCCTCGCTGCGCGAGGCGTCGACGACGAGGTGGCCGTACTTGTCAGCCAGGGTGACGAAATCGCCCTCGGGATCGACGATGCACTGCTGCACCCACGGCGCGCTCTGCTCGAGCAGGCGCCGGAGCAGGTGCGATTTGCCGGAGCCGGAATTGCCCTGGACGAGCAGGCGCGTCGCGAGCAGTTCCTCGAGATCGAGCCTTGCCTCGGCGCCACCCTGCGCCACACCCATGTCAATGCCGACCTGCATGGAGTGTGGTTAGCTGATTCTTGGGTGGAAGGTCGCACTGAACACGGCTTAACCCCCGAGCGTCACATCCAACACCGGCCGTCATCCCGGCGAAAGCCGGGGACCCACTGCTCGAACGGCAGGTCCGGACGCGGGACGTGCCGGTCCATCGTCGATAGGTCGGAGACGGCCAGCGTCGTGATGGGCTGGTGCACTGGGTCCCGGCTTTCGCCGGGATGACGGCCGGTGGGATAGGAGGCCCCTAAGCCTAAGCCTTAGTCGTCCGCGGCGCCGCGGCCGCGTCGATTCCCAGCGTCGTCAGCGCAGTCGCGACAATCCCGGCTCGGTCCAGACCCGCCACGGCATACATGTCGTTCACGCCCGCCTGCTCGGTGAACACGTCGGGGATCATCAGCGGCCGGAACTTCAGCTTGCCATCGAGCATGCCGTTGCTGGCGAGGAAGGTCGCCACGTGGCTGCCGAAGCCGCCGATGCCGCCTTCCTCGATGGTGATCAGCACCTCATGCTCCTTGGCCAGCCGGGCGAGCAGCGTCTCGTCGAGCGGCTTCAGGAACCGCATGTCGGCGATCGTCGGGTTGAGGCCATAGGCCATCAGCTTTTCGCCGGCGGTGATGACTTCGCCGAGACGCGTGCCGAAATTGACCAGCGCCACCGACTTGCCCTCACGGAGGATCCGGCCCTTGCCGATTTCGAGCACCGTGCCGCGCGGCGGCAGTTCAACGCCGAGCCCATCGCCACGCGGATAGCGGAAAGCGATCGGGCCCTCGTCATAGGCGGCGGCGGTTGCCACCATGTGGCGGAGTTCGGCCTCGTCGCCGGCCGCCATCACCACCATGCCGGGGATGGCACCGAGATAGGCGGCGTCATAGTTGCCGGCGTGGGTCGGGCCGTCGGCGCCGACATAGCCGGCCCGGTCGATGGCGAAGCGCACCGGCAGGCCCTGCACCGCAACATCGTGCACCACCTGGTCATAGGCGCGCTGCAGGAACGTCGAGTAGATGGCAACGAACGGCTTCATGCCCTCGGTCGCCATGCCGGCGGCGAAGGTCACGGCGTGCTGCTCGGCGATGCCGACGTCGAAGACGCGCGTTGGGAACAGCTCGGCGAACTTGTCGAGCCCGGTGCCGTTGGGCATCGCGGCGGTCACCGCGACGACGCGGTCGTCGGCCCTGGCTTCCTCGATCAGGCTCTGCGCAAACACCGAGGTGTAGCTCGGTGCGTTCGACTGCGGCTTGGTCTGGGCGCCGGTGATGACGTTGAACTTGTTGACGCCGTGGTACTTGTCGGCGGAGCTCTCCGCCGGGCCATAGCCCTTGCCCTTCTTGGTCACCACGTGAACGAGGATCGGGCCGGACTCGGCATCGCGCACGTTCTGCAGCACGTCGAGCAGGTCGTTCAGGTTGTGGCCGTCGATCGGGCCGACATAGAAGAAGCCCAGCTCTTCGAACAGCGTGCCGCCGGTGAAGAACGAGCGGGCGAACTCCTCGGTCTTTTTCGCCGTCTCGTGGATCAGCTTGGGCATCTTTTCGGTGATCGACTTCGCCGTGTCGCGGAAGCCGCGATAGAACGGGCCGGAAACGAGCTTCGCCAGGTACGAGCGCATCGCACCGGTGGGCGGCGCGATCGACATGTCGTTGTCGTTAAGGATGACGATCAGCCGCGCGTCCATCGCACCGGCATTGTTCATCGCCTCATAGGCCATGCCTGCGGACATCGCGCCATCGCCGATCACCGCGATGACGTTGCGCTTTTCGCCCTTCAGCCCCGAGGCTACTGCCATGCCGAGGCCGGCCGAGATCGAGGTCGAAGAGTGCCCGGCGCCGAACGGGTCGTATTCGCTCTCGGCGCGGCGGGTGAAGCCCGACAGCCCATCCTTCTGGCGCAGCGTGCGGATGCGGTCGCGGCGGCCGGTCAGCACCTTGTGCGGATAGGCCTGGTGGCCGACGTCCCAGATCAGGCGGTCGTTGGGAGTATCGAAGGTGGCGTGCAGCGCAACGGTGAGCTCGACCACACCGAGGCCGGCGCCAAGATGCCCGCCGGTCACGGATACCGCGTCGATCACCTCGGCGCGCAGCTCATCGGCAACCTGGCGAAGTTCGTCGCGCGACAGCGATTTCAGGTCGGCGGGGGTCGATACCTGATCAAGCAGCGGTGTTTGGGGCTTGTCCAAAAATCCCGATCCTTCGCCGGTGCGCGCCGGTCTCTCAAGAGAGACTTAGAGGCTCGGGTTCGGCATTGCAACGCCCGGAAGGCGCGGCTTTTTAGCGTTCCGCGACGAGCTGCAGACCGTCCGTCACGAAGCGGTCGTAAGCGGGAATTGCGGCGTTGTCGGGAAGGAAGGCGACACGGCCGGTCAGCGGGCCGAGTTCAGTGCCCTTTTCGAGGTAACCCTCGGCCTCGGTCATCTCGGCCCAGAACGCCGTGGTCATCAGCACCGGCTGCACCAGCGTGTCGTTGACGTGGTCGATTTCGGGGGCGACCAGCTCCATGTCGCGCAGCGCAATGCTCTGGTTGGGCTGGCGGCTCAAGGCAAGGTCGGCGAGGGCGGCCTGCATCGGCTGCGAGGCTTCGCTGCCGGTCAGCGCGTTGAAGGTCATGTCGAACATGCCCTTCAGCGCCGGCAAGCCATCGCCGCCGCCCAGCGATGCGGTCTGGATGCCGTCGGGGTTGAGCAGCTGTTCCTTGGTCGGCAGGCTGGCGACCACGGCGTTCTCACGCTCGATGATCATCTGCAGCGCCTTCTCGGCGGCCGGGTTGGTGCTGGTCGGCACATAGGCCGTGACCATGTCCTCGTCCTTGGGGCTCATCAGCTGACGCGGCTTGGGCAGCGGCTGGTCGATGGCGGCAAGGGCTGCGACCGCGGTCTGGCCGGTCTCGCCACCGAGCGGCGAACGCGTGGCGAGCTGGATGCGGGCGGATTTGGTCAGCGGTACCGGAGCGCCGACGGCCTCGAAGGCCGATATGTCGATGGCGGGCGGCAGGGCTGCTTCGGCCAGCTGGCTGCCGGTCTTGGTGCGGAACACCGGGACCGGGGCGGTGACTTCGAACGTCGGGACCACTCGCTGCGCCGGCTCTTCGGCCGAGGCGAGCATCACAGTGGCGCCGCCGAGCGTGCGCGGACGGATGGCAGGGATTGGCGCGGCTTCACCGGCATTTTCGGCGAGCATGGTGGCCGGAGCGCTCTCGAAGATCACGTCCCCGTCGCAGGGCACGGTGTGGCACTTGGTCCACTGCGCCTGCGCATAGGCGCGGCCTTCGCTGGAAAGCGGCTTGCCATCAGTCGGCAGATGCAGGGTCTTGCCGTCGGGGAAGACCTTCTTCAGCTGCGCCCGGGTCATGCGCGGCCAGGCGCGCACATTGCCGGTGTCCATGTGGACGAATGGGCTGCCGGAGGTGGGGTAGAACCCGACGCCGCCGACCTGATGCTTCATCGCGGTGGCGCGGAGCTTCGACAGGTTTACACCCGGAATGAAGACGTCCATCGCCTTGCCGCGCATGTGCTGCGAATTCTCGGCGACGCCGGACGACTTGGCGCGCAGCATCTTGTTGGTCTTGGGCGAACGGTAAGATGAAACGATGTTGTAGGGCTGGCTGGCGCCGACTTCCTGGTACACTTCCCAGAGCAGGTCGAAGAGGGCGGGATCCATCTTCGTTGGTTCTTTGGTCCGCCAGTCGGCGAGGAACACATTCATCTGCCGCAGCACGGCCTGGTCGTACTGGCCGTTGCGCTTGAAGGTGAAGCGGGCGGTCTCGCCGGTGTGGGTGTGGTGCAAGTAGAGCGTGCGGTCGCCGGCGCTGCCACCGCTGCCAAAAGCAGCGTTCACCGGCACGACGCTCGGCGGCAGCAGGACGGTCAACGCCATCGTCGCGGCGAAGAACAGCCGCGGCAAAGCCTGCCAAGATACCAACAGTTTCCCCAACACGCCCCGAACGACCCGTTGCAACCCAGTAGACGAGAAAGCCTAGCGCCAGTTCGATGAGAATACATTAACGCTAACGGCGGGTAAGCAAAGCAAGGCGCCCACCGTGCCGCTTTCTAGGCAGAAAATCCGGCTGAACCAAGGCCGAATTCCTAAGCAGTCGTAAACGCTTGGCCAACTGGCCTCATGCGACACCATGCGAAAGGGCCGGCGCCTCGCGGCAGCCGGCCCTTACTTCTAGTCTCGAACTGCCCTCAACGCTATTCCGCGAGCAGGTCTTTCAACCGCTGGTTCAGCCCATACACATCGCCGTAGGAGCGGATGGTGCCGTCGGCGTCGACGCGCAGCGTGAAGTACGAGATGTGCACCGGAATGTGGGTCTCGAGGTTCACCCAGCGCTCGGTATCGCCGAACATCGCCTCGAGCTTTGCGGCATTGAGCTCCGGCTCGAGCGCCAGCAACGCGTCGGCGAAGTCCATCGGGTTCTCGACGCGCACGCAGCCATGGCTGTAGGCGCGGAACGAGCGCGAGAACAGCGATTTGGACGGGGTGTCGTGCAGGTAGACATCGTGCTCGTTGGGGAACAGGAACTTCACCCGGCCGAGCGCATTGCCGCCGCCCGGCCGCTGCCGGATGTGGAAATTGTTGATGTTGGTCTGCGTCCAGTCAACGGCGGCCGCATTGATCACCTTGCCGCCCGACAGCATCTCCATGTTCTGGCTGGCGAGATAGCCCGGGTTGGCGAGGAGATGCGGCTTGATCTCGTTGGTGGCGATCGAGGCCGGCACGTTCCAGTACGGGTTGACGACGATGTGCTCGATCTCGTCGTTGAACACCGGCGTCTGGTTCTGCGGACGACCAACGACGACGCGCGTCGTGTAGTGGACGTCGTCCTTGTTCATGATCCAGAGGCGGAACTCGGGGATGTTCACCGTTACCTGGAAGTCGCCGTAGTCGTTCGGCTCCCAGCGCCAACGCTCCATGTTGGCGACGATGTCTTCCTTGGTGGTGGCCGAACCGCCATTCAGCGCCGCGATGGTCGCGGGCCCGATGACGCCGTCACCGTTGAGCCCGAGGCTCTCCTGGTAGGCCTTCACCGCGTCAACCAGCGGCTCGTCGTAGTTGAGGTCGACGGCGGCAGTGGCGCCGGCGGTCTCCGGGATATCGGGCTCCGGCACGTCGAGGCGCTGGCGCAGCAGCGTGACGCGTTCGTCCTGCATCCCCGGCTTCAGGAGCTTGCCCTCGGGAATGGTGATCGCGGCGTCCATCACGGCGCCGTCGTAGAATTTCGCCAGCGCGGCCTTGAGGCCAAGGAATTCCGGCTGGGTGGGCGACAGGGCCAGCAGGACCTTGTCCGGCTCCGGGCTGTCGGCCAGCTTCACCAGCATCTCGGCTTCGTTGATGCGCTTGGGGGTGATGGTCCAGGTGTCGTTCACCGCGGTCGGCGCGATTCGGCCGCCAAAGGCGTCCTGAGCATAGCGGATCGCCGCGGTGGAGAAGGCGGTCTCAAGCGCGGCGAGCTTCGCCGGATCGGTGCCAGCTGCTGAGACGTCGAGGTCGGCCGTCAGGTAGTCCGAGGGGCGGAAGCCTTCGAGTTCGGAAGCCTTGAAGACGTCGATGATCTTTTCGGCATTGGGCGAAAACGCGATCGAGCCGTCGGCGGCCTTGGTCAGCCAGAGCGGCTCGAAATGGCGAGCGCCATAAAAGAAGTAGAGCTTCTGGGTCTGCTGGTACGAGCGGGTGCCCTTTTCGGCAGCCGCGTAAGCCTGGGAGAGCCCAGCCTTGATGATCCGCGCCAGCTCGGTCTTGGGCGGCGCGATGACGATGCGGGTGGTTTCGATGCCGGCGACCGTCACGGTTTCCTGGGCCCAGGCTTGCGTGAAGATCGCAAATGGCGATGCGAGCGCCACCGTGCCCGCCAACAACAAGGCCTTCAGCATAGTCATTAAGTACTCCGTGCCCGGCTGGTGGGCTGGCAAGGGGCGGTGCGAGGGGGAGGATTCGGCACTTTTGCCCCAGATATGCATTTTGCTTAGCCCACAAATCTTAACGCTGACAATTCCTCGCGATTTTGTGAGTTCGGTCTGTGGACTTGGTGCAACTAACGCCCCGATCTCCTAGGCGGCGTCGCTCTCCAGGCCCTCGTCCAAACCGTACTCACGCAGCTTGCGGTAAAGTGTCGACCTGCCGATGCCCAGCGCCCGCGCCACCCGCGACATGCGGTAGCCGTAGTGGCGCAGCGCGAACACGATCAGTTCGCGCTCGACATCGGCGAGGGCAGCGACCTCGCCACTCTGCGCAACGAAGCGGTCGGCGACCGCACTCGTGCTCACAACCTCGCGTATTGGAGCGATAGCCTCGTCGATGTGAACCGGGGCTGAAGGGCTCGGAACGCTGGAAGTGAGCTTCAGCGCCTCCGCGCGACCGGCGCCGAGCGCCGCAATCTGCGGGAAGTCGGCACTCTCGAGATAGGCGCCATCGCTCAGCACCACGGCGCGATAGACTGCATTCTCCAACTGCCGGATGTTGCCCGGCCAGTTGTAGCCGCGCAGCAGTTCCATCGCAGGCTCGGAGATGCCAACGATGCGCTTGCCCGCCTCTGCAGCAAGCCGGGCGACAAAGTGCTCGACCAGCACGGGCAGGTCTTCCATGCGGTCGCGCAACGGCGGCACGTAAAGCGGGAAGACGTTGAGCCGGTAGTAGAGATCCTCGCGGAACGCGCCGGCTTTGGTGAGGTTCAGCAGCCGGCGATTGGTCGCCGAGATCAGCCGCACATTGACGCGCACCGGCTTGTCGGCGCCCAGCGGTTCAATCTCGCCCTCCTGGATCACGCGCAGGAGCTTCACCTGCGTTTCCATCGGCAATTCGCCGACCTCATCGAGGAAGATGGTGCCGCCGTTGGCTTCCATGAACTTGCCGGCATGGTCGGTGGTGGCGCCGGTGAACGCGCCCTTCCGATGCCCGAACAGGATCGACTCGACGAGATTGGCGGGGATGGCGCCGCAGTTGACCGTGACGAACGGTTTTCCTGCCCGGTCGCCCGAGCCCTGGATCACCCGTGCCACCAGCTCCTTGCCGACGCCGGTCTCGCCTTCGATCAGCACGGGGATGGTCGATTTGGCCGCCTTGGCACAAAGCGACAGCACCCGGTCCATGCTCGGGGCGCGGGTGACGATGTCGGCAATGCCCATCGTGCCGCTGAGCCGGCTGCGATCGGTGCGCACCAAGGTCTCGAGTTCGCCGAGTTTCAGCGCGTTGCGCAGCGACATGATCAGCCGCTCAGGCGCTACCGGCTTGACGAAGAAATCGGCAGCGCCCTGGCGCATCGCGGTGACGACGGTATCAAGTGACGAGTGTCCGGTCTGGACGATCACCGGGGTCGAGAGCCCGTCGCGGCGCATTGCTTCCATCACCGCCATGCCATCGAGATCGGGCATCACCAGATCGAGAACCATGGCGCCGATGCCGGGGTCGGCATGGAGCAGTTCCAGCGCCTGCCTGCCGCTGGTGGCTGTCACGGCAGAGAAACCGGCCCGGTTGGCGACCTCCGAAGTCAGCCGCAGTTGCACCAGGTCGTCATCAACTATCAGAACGCGCGTCATGGTCCTCCAGGACTTTTCGTTGCACGAAACGCCGCCCGCGGCGAATCGCGCTGTGCCGTTTTGGAGCAGCATGGGAGGGGTGGGTTAAGAGGCGATTAAGCCTGCCAAATCCGCCTTCCGCTTCCCATCGGCTGGCCCGGTGGCTAAGGTCGCGGCCGCTTTGAAGACCGAGGTGATGAATTGTCGAAGATCGAACTGACGCGTGCCCCCGAAGCCCAGGCCCAGCGGGGCCATAACCAGCTCGGCGACATGCCGGTGTGGAACCTCGACGATCTCTACACGGACAACGACTCGCCCAAGTTGAAGGCTGATCTGGCGGCAGCCAAGGCCGATGCCAAGAGCTTCGAGGCCGACTACAAGGGCAAGCTCGAGGCGCTGGCCAAATCCGGCAAGCTGATCGACGCGATCAAGCGCTACGAAGCGCTGAGCGATCTCAGCGGCAAGCTCGGTTCCTACGCATTCCTTCAGTACGTGCGGAACACCCAGGAGCCCGACAAGGTGAAGTTCCTCGGCGACCTCAGCCAGGCACTGACCGACCTTTCGACCGGCCTCATCTTCTTCGGCCTCGAGCTCAACCGCATCGACGAAGCCGTGCTCGAAGCCGCGCTCGCCGGCAATGCCGATCTCGGCCGTTATCGCCCGTGGTTCACCGAGCTGAGGAAGGCCAAGCCCTACCAGCTCGAGGACAAGATCGAAGAGCTGTTCCACGAGAAGTCGGTGACCGGCGCGGGCGCCTGGAACAGGCTGTTCGACGAAACCATGGCAGCCCTCAAGTTCAACGTCGACGGCGAGGAGCTGAACCTCGAATCGACGCTCAACTACCTCTCCGACAAGGACGAGACCAAGCGCGAAGCGGCGTTTGGCGGCATCTCGAAAACCCTGCACGGCAACGAGAAACTGTTCACCCACATCACCAACGTCCTCGCCAAGGACAAGGAAATCGCCGACCGCTGGCACGGCTTCAAGGACATCGCCGACAGCCGTCACCTCGAGAACTCGGTGGAGCGCGAAGTGGTGGATGCGCTGCAGACCGCCGTACGCGCCGCCTATCCGCGGCTCAGTCACCGCTATTACGCGATGAAGGCCAAGTGGTTCGGCAAGGACCAGCTCAACGCCTGGGATCGCAATGCGCCGCTGCCGACCAGCGACGATCGCGTCTACGACTGGCAGACCGCCAAGGACACGGTGATGCAGGCCTATGGCGCCTTCTCACCCAAGCTCGCCGAGATCGCCGAACCGTTCTTTGCCAAGGGCTGGATCGACGCCCCGACAAAGGACGGCAAGTCACCCGGCGCTTTCGCTCACCCGACTGTCCCCTCGGCGCACCCGTATCTGATGCTCAATTACCTGGGCAAATCGCGCGACGTGATGACCCTCGCGCACGAGCTGGGCCACGGCGTCCACCAGGTCCTCGCCGGCCCGCAGGGCGCGCTGATGGCGCCAACCCCGCTGACCCTCGCGGAAACCGCCTCGGTGTTCGGCGAGATGCTGACCTTCCGCTCCATGCTCGCCAACACCACCGACCCGACGCAGCGCTTCGCGATGCTCTCGAGCAAGGTGGAAGATATGCTCAACACCGTGGTCCGGCAGATCGCGTTCTACACCTTCGAGCGCGAGGTCCACACCAAGCGCAAGGAGGGCGAGCTGACCACGGCCGATCTCAACAAGATCTGGCTCGACATCGGTGCCGAGAGCCTTGGCCCCGCCATCAAGCTCAACGAAGGCTACGACATCTTCTGGGCCTACATCCCGCACTTCATCCACTCGCCGTTCTACGTCTACGCCTACGCCTTCGGCGATTGCCTCGTGAACTCGCTCTATGCGCAGTACGAGAAGTCGAGCGAAGGCTTCGCCGAGCGTTACTTCGAGTTGCTGAAGGCCGGCGGCAGTAAACACCACTCCGAACTCCTTGCCCCCTTCGGCCTTGACGCCCGCGACCCGGGCTTCTGGTCGCTTGGTTTGGGGATGATTGAGAGACTGATCAACGAGTTAGAGGCAACGCAGCCAAGTTGATGAAGACGTTGTCATACGAATGACTCCGCGGCTATCTTGCAACACTCACTGACTACTGTTGGGGGCGGCGCGACGTCTTGTTGACACATGGCGATTTCAAGGCAATCTCGTGGCCGGAGTATTTTGCTGGGGGCTTGGGATGATTCGTGCGCTGACGTTGGGCCTTTTGGCCGCTACCGTTGTGTCTTCGGCAATGGCGGCAGATTTGATTGTCGAGGAGCCGATTGCCGAGGCCGCGCTCGCGGCAAATGACTGGGACGGCGTCTATATCGGTGTGTTCGGCGGCTACGCGGCCGGTACTGCCAATGCCTTCGCTCTCGACCAGGATATCGAAGGCTGGCTGGCCGGTGCCGCAATCGGCGCGAACTTCACAGTGTCGGAAGCGATCGTTGCCGGTATCGTTGGCGATATTGCCTGGACGAACATTGGCGGCCCCATCAGCGGCGCGGAAGGCACTCTCGATTGGGCCGCGTCTATCCGCGGCAAACTCGGGTTCAACGGTGGGGCCTTCCTGCCATATGTAACTGCCGGTCTCGCGGTGACCGACCTGACGCTGGACAACGGTGTTGATCCCGCGGTCACGACGACGTTTGTCGGCTGGACGGCCGGCGCGGGCGTCGAGTTCGCCGCTACGGACGATCTGTCGATCGACCTGCTGTACCGCTACTCGGATTATGGCGTTCAGGAGATCACACTCGGCGGCACGTCGGATGTGACCCTCGTTACCCATCAGGTAAGTGCTGGTCTTAACTGGTCGTTCTGAGGATCACACGATGATTTCAAAGAGGGTCGCTGCAAGGCGGCCCTCTTTTGCTTTCGCTTGAGCACAACCATCGGATGCAGGGGGCTCGACGCAGCGGCGCGCTTGTAAGCTGTGCATCGGCAAAGTATGAGAAACCACGGCTCGTCCCACGCCGGCCTGGTCATGTGCCGGTTGTCGTTGGGACGCGCGAAGCCTGATTTCATCGAGGACCTGATGGCCAAGAAACCTGCCGCTGCTGCCACCCAAGAACTGCCGCCCGCGATGGACTATGCCCAGCACGAGGCGACCTATACCGGCTTCATCACCTTCGTGAAGTGGTCGATCGTGGCGCTGGTGTTCATCGTCCTCTCGCTCTACGCCTTCATCGAGGCGCATCAGCCGATCATCGGGGCGGCGCTGCTGCTGGCCATCCCCGTGCTAATCCTCAGCGTGATGGTGATGGGATCCCGCCGCACCTGACGGCGGGATTTTTGTATCTGGCGACCGACGCGGTCCGGCTGACGCTCTGGAGACGTTCATGAAGATTGCAGTGTTGCGGGAACGCGCCGAAGGCGAGACGCGCGTCGCGGCGACGCCTGAAACGGTCGCCAAGCTGATCGGGCTGGGCGCTAGCGTTGCCATCGAGGCCGGGGCGGGCGAACTCGCGCGCTTTCCCGATGCCGACTATGTGGCGGCCGGCGCCACCGTCGGCGCAGCGGCCGCGACGGTAAAGGGCGCCGACATCGTGTTGACGGTGCGCCGACCGGGTGCGGCCGTCCTGTCCGGCGCTGCCGCCGGTGCACTGGTAATCGGCGCGATGGACCCCTACGGCAACGAAGGCGAGATCGCCGCGCTGGCCAAGGCCGGCGTCACCGCCATCGCCATGGAATTCATGCCGCGTATCACCCGCGCCCAGGTGATGGACATTCTCTCGAGCCAGGCGAACCTTGCCGGCTACCAGGCGGTGATCGATGCCGCCGGCGCGTTCGATCGCGCCATGCCGATGATGATGACCGCGGCCGGCACGATCCGCCCCGCCAAGGTGTTCGTCATGGGCGCCGGCGTCGCCGGGCTGCAGGCGATCGCCACGGCCAAGCGCCTCGGCGCCGTGGTCACCGCCACGGACGTGCGTGCGGCGGCTGCCGAGCAGGTGGCGTCGCTGGGTGGCAAGTTCATCATGACTGACGCGCTGAAAGATGCGTCGGGTGCGGGCGGCTATGCCCGCGAGTTGACCAAGGACGAGCAGGCGGCGCAGGCCGAGCTGGTCGCCGGCCACATCGCCAAGCAGGACATCGTCATCACCACGGCGCTGATCCCCGGCCGCCCGGCACCCAAGCTGGTGACCAAGGCGATGGTGGAGTCGATGGCCCCGGGTTCGGTGCTGGTCGATCTCGCGGCGGAGCGTGGCGGCAATATCGAGCTGACCCAGCCGGGCAAGACCATTACCACCGGCAATGGCGTCACCATCATCGGCTTTACCAACGTCGCCGGCCGCCTTGCCACTTCGGCCAGCCAGCTGTTCTCGCGTAACCTCGTCTCCTTCCTCGAAACGCTGATCGACAAGAAAGAGAAGAAGCTGGCGGTGAACTGGGACGACGAGTTGGTGAAGGCCACCGTGCTCACCCGTGACGGCGCCATCGTCCACCCCAACATCAAGTTCGACGCCGCGCCCGCCGCCAAGCCTGCCGCAGCGAGGGTTGCCGAGCCGAAGAAGACCGGCGCTACCGGCAAGGCCGTCGCGCCGAAGAAGGTCGCTGCTCCGAAAGCTGAGCCTGCCCCCGCCGCACCGGTGAAGACTGCCGCGGTTGCCAAGGCCGTGGGCGGCAAGGCGAAGAAGGCGGCGCCCGTCGTCGCCCCCGTCGCCAAGGCTGCGGCGCCCAAGAAGGCCGCGGCAAAGCCGGCCGTTGCGAAACCTGCCGCCAAGCCCGCGACCGTCAAGGGGAAGAAGTAAATGGAACAGACCGCAGCACACACCGCGGACGCCATCACCGCCGCGGTCAGCGTCGCGACCGGTGGGGCGATCGACCCGTTCGTCTTCCGCCTCTCGATCTTCGTGCTCGCCATCGCGGTGGGCTACTATGTGGTGTGGAGCGTCACCCCGGCGCTGCATACGCCGCTGATGTCGGTGACCAACGCCATCTCCTCGGTGATCGTGGTGGGTGCACTGCTCGCCGTGGGCGTGCCGCTCGCGGCCGACAGCAACTGGGTGTCGAAGCTGTTCGGCTTCCTCGCTTTGGTGCTGGCCAGCGTCAACATCTTCGGTGGCTTCCTTGTCACCCAGCGCATGCTGGCGATGTACAAGAAGAAGGAAGCCCCAGCCGGCAAGGCGGGGAACCGCTGATGGCCCTTTTCACTCGTTTCTTCGCCACGCTAGGCATGACCCTGGCGCTGGCGCTGCCAAGCTTTGCCGTCGAACTGACCGTCGACCAGCATGCTTCGCTAGCAGCACGGCTCGAAAGCTATGATGCAGCGGTCACCGCGAACGACATGACCGGGGTGATGGGTGTTATCCCACCCAAGGTGTTGGCCGGGATCGCCGCCAACTTTGGCTTTACTGTCGATCAAGCGGTCGCTGCTGCGCAGCAGCAGATGGCTGAGATGCTTAAGTCCATCACCATCGTTTCATTCGCGATGGACCTGGATGGGGCTGAAATCATCTTACTCGCCGATGGTACGCCGTACGCCCTGATTCCAACCGAGACGGTGATGGACCTCGGCGAGGCTGGCGGGACGGTCAAGGTCACGTCATCGACCCTCGGCCTGCTAGATGGTGACACCTGGTACTTGGTCCGCGTTCAGGACGCGCCACAGGTCGCGATCCTCAAGGAAGTCTACCCCGCCTTCGCCGACGTGGCGTTCCCCACGGGCAGCATGGAGCCTGTTACAGAATGATCGACGCCAGTCTCGCCGCCGTTCTCTACCTGGTCTCCGGCGTCCTCTTCATCCTGGCGCTGCGCGGGCTCTCCAGCCCCGCCTCGTCGCGGCAGGGCAACACCTTCGGCATGGTCGGCATGGGCATCGCCATCGTCACCACGCTGCTGGTGGCCGGTGTTTCCGATTGGCTGAGCTGGGTGCTGATCATCGGCGGCCTCGCGGTCGGCGGCGGCATCGGCGCCGTGCTGGCGCGCAAGGTCAAGATGACCGACATGCCGCAGTTGGTCGCCGCGTTCCACTCGCTGGTCGGCCTCGCGGCGGTGTTCGTCGCCGCCGCGGCGCTCTACGCGCCGGAGGCCTTCGGCATCGGTGCTGTGGGCCATATCCACGCGCAGGCGATCGTCGAGATGAGCCTCGGCGTTGCCATTGGCGCCTTCACCTTCACCGGCTCGGTCATCGCCTTCGCCAAGCTCAATGGCAACATGAGCGGCAAGCCGATTATCCTGCCGTTCCGCCACATTATCCACATCGCCCTCGGCCTCTTACTGCTGGTGCTGATCTGGGCCTTCGCGGTTACCGTCGATCCGATCTGGTTCTGGGCCATCACCGTCGTGGCGCTGGTGCTTGGCGGGCTGATGATCATCCCGATCGGCGGCGCCGACATGCCGGTGGTCGTCTCGATGCTCAACTCGTACTCGGGCTGGGCAGCAGCGGGCATCGGCTTCACGCTGGGCAATACCGCGCTGATCATCACCGGCGCACTGGTCGGCTCTTCGGGTGCCATCCTCTCGTACATCATGTGCAAGGCGATGAACCGCAGCTTCATCTCGGTGATCCTCGGCGGTTTCGGTGGCGATGCGGCTGCCGGCGGCTCGGGCGAGGAAGAGACGCGGCCGGTCAAGCAGGGCTCGTCCGACGACGCAGCCTTCATGATGAAGAACGCCGGCAAGGTCATCATCGTCCCTGGCTACGGCATGGCGGTCGCCCAGGCGCAGCACGCGCTGCGTGAAATGGCGGACCTCTTGAAGGCCGAGGGCGTCGAAGTGAAGTATGCCATCCATCCGGTGGCCGGTCGCATGCCCGGCCACATGAACGTGCTGCTGGCCGAAGCCAACGTGCCCTACGACGAAGTGTTCGAGCTCGAGGACATCAACTCCGAGTTCGCGCAGACCGACGTGGCCTTCGTAATCGGCGCCAACGACGTCACCAACCCGGCAGCCAAGACCGACAAGACCTCGCCGATCTACGGCATGCCGGTGCTCAACGTCGAAGACGCCGGCACAGTGCTGTTCATCAAGCGCGGCATGGCGGCGGGTTATGCCGGCGTCCAGAACGAGCTGTTCTTCCGCGACAACACCATGATGTTGTTCGGCGATGCCAAGAAGGTCACCGAAGATATCGTCAAGGCGCTCGGGCACTAACCGGGCATTTGATCAACGCCGGTTACTAGTCTAGGGTCGCCGTGAGGCGGCCCTATTACTTATCTCTTATTGTCATCTCCTCCGGGCCAAATGGGGGACGGGAATGGCTGAGGGAAATCGGCGCAGAACGTGGAAGACGCGCCGGCAAGCGGTATTGGTTATCCACGGTATGGGCGAGCAGGTTCCGCTCGAGACCATGCGGAGCTTTGTCGAAACCGTCTATCAGCGCGACGACCGGCTCGGTGCCAAGCCCGTCGAGGATCCCGATCTGGGCGAGGTCAACCAGGTCTGGACGGTGCCCGACACCGCGACCGGCTCGTCGGAGTTGCGCAAGATCTCGACCCAGCCGCGCACCAATGACCGGCTGCGCACGGATTTCTACGAGTTCTACTGGGCCGACATCATGCAGGGAACGCCGATCGAGGCGGTCTACGCATGGGTGCGCGGCCTGATCCTGCGCTCACCATGGGCGGTGCCGCGCAGCGTGCGCGTCTGGATCGCGTTCCTCGCGCTATGGGCGATCACCATCGCCGTCATACTCAACACCTTGGCGACGCTCGATCCCACCAGCGCCATGGCGAATGGCATGCTGGCTGGCATCACCGCCTGGCTGGCGGGCAATCACGGGTGGCTCGGCGTTGTCGTTGCCGGCCTCGGTATCCTCGCCTTGGCCGTACGATTTGTCGGGGCGCGCAAGCTGGCGCGCGTGAGGGTTGGCATGCCACTGGCGCTGGTCGGTGCCGGGCTCGTGTTGCTGTTTGCGCCGGTCGAGACGCTAAGCAGCGTCAAGGTTTGGTCAGGCATCTTCGCGATCGTTGCTGCAGCGCTGCTCGGCGGCATCATCGCGCCCTATGTCGGCGACGTCGTGCGCTATGTCCGGGCGACGCCGGCGACTGTCGACAAGCGGCAGCAGGTCCGCAAGCGTGGCCTCGATCTGTTGCGAGCGCTGCACGAGAAGGTCGATCGCAGCGGTGGCGAGGTACGGCCGTACTATGAGCGCGTCATCGTCGTGGCCCACAGCCTTGGCACCATTATCGCCTACGATCTCATCCAGCTTTACTGGCAGGCGGAGGGGCCCAGCCACCTGCGGCCGGCGGTGGCCGGTGTGAAGGAGCCGCTGGAGAAGATCGACGAGGCGGTCAAGGCCTGGTGGGGTACTGCCGAGGAGCAACGCAAACCCTTCGACCTTGCCGAGTTCCAGAAACAGCAAAGCCTGATGTTCGAGGCGATGGTGCTGGGCGGCATCAATTTCCGCATCTCGGATTTCATCACCATGGGGGCGGCACTCGGCCATGCCGAGTTCCTGCTCAAGGACGACAAGGCGGCCCTTGAGCGCGAGTTCGGGGAGCGCGGGCTCTCCTCGGCACCGCCTCGGCCGGACCGGCCAAGCCCGAAGGCCAGCTACATGCTTGGTGAGAGTGGACCGTTTGCCCATTTCGCCGCGGCGTTTTCGGCCGTGCGCTGGACCAATCTTTACGACATCCACTGGTTTCCGCTGTTCGGCGACATCGTGTCGGGGCCGCTGCAGCCGGTGTTCGGCCCAGGGATCGAAGAGTACGACGTCAAGATCAAGCGCCCCGGCTGGCCGCCTATCCTCAACCGCTTTGTCACTCACACGCTCTACTGGACCTGGCACAAGAGCTACGCCGGCAAGTCTGAAGATGAGCTGCCGCTGCACATCCGCCAGTTGCGCAAGGCAATGCATCTCAAGGGCGATATCGAGACGCGGACGAACTGACCTCCCGACGAATCCCTGTTGACCTCAACTTCGCTTGAGGTCGTATCCCTTGGCTCCTTCACTGGAAAAGGGGCTCGGCAGCCATGGATCTCGTCTTCAATTTCCTCCTCATCGTCCACCTCGCGGCCTTCGGCCTGGGGATCGCCACTACAATCGCGGCGCCTCTGGTTGGCAGCCGAATGGCGCTGGCCACGCTGGATAGCCGGCCGCTATTGGGCGGCATCGGCAAGCAACTGATGATCAACGCGCGCATCGCGTTCGGCCTGCTGCTCATCACCGGCATCTCGATGGTCTTTGTCCGCTACGGTGGGTTCGAAGGGCAGAGCGTCTGGTTCTTCATCAAGATGGGGCTGGTGGCCGTCGTGCTCGTTGCGATGATCATCGGCGCCGTCACCAAGCCGGGCACCATCAGCCCGCGCGTCATGGGCTGGATCACGCGCCTCGCCATGGCCGGCATCGTGATCAGCGCGGTAATGGCGTTCAACTAGCCTTCATCCGCGTTCATAAAGCCGAGCCGACATATGTCGGCTCTGCTGTCCTATCTCACTTGGGATAGGCAGGCGAGCGGATGCTAGTTACCTCGGTGTGCGTTCTTGCGCCGCCGAGGTTCCGCGGCCATGTGTGGCCGGTTCAGCCAATGAGGATCGCCGTGGCCCGCACCGTCAAGATCGACCTGTTCACCGATACTGTCTGCCCGTGGTGCCTCGTCGGCTCAGCGCGGCTCGACCAGGCGATCGCGGGGCTGCCGGACGATGTGGTGGTCGAGGTCGAGAACCATCCGTTCTATCTCGACCCGAACACGCCCGACGAAGGCGTCGTCGTCGCCGACATGCTGCGCGAGAAGTATGGCCGCGATCCCAAGGAGATGTGGGCGCGGGTGGAGGGCGAAGCCCGCAAGTCCGGCATCGACCTCGATCTCAGCCAGCAGCCGCGCTCGTTCCCGACGCGCAAGGGCCACACGCTGGTGCGGCTCGCCAAGGCCAAGGGCACGCAGCATGCGCTGGCCAATGCCATTGCCTGGGCCTATTTCATGGATCACCAGCTGATCAACGATGACGAGGTGCTGGCAGGCATCGCCGAGCAGCACGGCTTCACCCATGCCGAGGCGCTGGACGCGGTGCGCGACCCACGCGAGTTGGCGATCACCCACGAGCTGGCGGTCACCGCGGCGCAGCAGGGCATCCAGGGCGTGCCGTTCTTCGTGTTCGACAACAAGTTCGCGGTCTCCGGCTGCCAGCCTGACGAGGTGTTCGCCCGCGCCTTCGAATACGCACTCGACCCCGAGAAGCTGGCGGCGCAGGGCTGACATTGCCCTGTCGCCATCCGCATGGCATGCCCTTCGCAATGGAGGGCAGGGCATGAAGTGGCTGAGGCGGATCGCGGTCGGCGTGGGCATCGTTGTGGTGCTCGCCTACCTTATCGTGCTGGGCGTGATGTACTTTTTCCAGCGCGACTTCCAGTACGAGCGCGGTGGGCGGATGTTCGCGCTGAGCGAGACGAAGCTGCCGCAGGCGGAGCTCGTCAGCATCCCGAGTGCCGACGGCTCGGCCGTCGCCGGCTGGTATCAGCCGCCCACCGGGGGCAAGCCGCTGATCCTCTACTTCCGCGGCAATGCCGAGAGCTTTTCACGCGAGCACGAGCGCTACGAAGCGTTCGTTGCGGATGGCTATGGCTTCCTCGCCTTCGACTATCGCGGCTTCCCCGGCTCGGCGGGTGAGGTGACCGAGGAGCATATCCTGGCCGATGCTCTTGCCGCCTTCGATTGGGCGGCGGCCAAGGGCTTTCCAATCGTCCTCTGGGGGCGCTCCCTTGGCTCGGGGCCGGCGACGTACGTGGCAAGCCGGCGGGACGCCGATGCGCTGCTGCTCGAGACACCGTTCGACTCGGCGGTGTCGGTCGCGGCGGACCGCTACTGGTTCCTGCCAGTCGGGCTGCTGATGTTCGATCAGTTCCCGGTAGACCAGTGGATCAAGGACGTGACTGAGCCGGTCTACGTGGCGCATGGCACGGCCGATCGCACCATCGGGGTCAGCCACGGCGAGCGGGTGTACGTGCTGGCGCCGCACAAGGATGAGCTGTGGATCGAACCCGGCGCCGGCCACAGCGACCTATGGGATCGTGGCATCTGGGGCAGGGCGAGAACGTTCTTCGAGCGGGTTGAGGCGGCGCGCTAGAGCTCATCTGCCGGCGCAAGCCGACCTTCACCCGGGGAGGGGACCAGAACACTGGCACTTGTGAAAGCGTCTCCCTCCCCTTTGCGGGGAGGGGACAGGGGTGGGGGTCCACAGCCACCAGCCCAAAAGAAAACGCCGGCCCAAGGGACCGGCGTTTCAAACTCCAGCGCGGTGCGCCGGCTCAGTACAGGGTCAGGCCCGAGAAGGCGACCGAGTAGTTGAGGCCGGTCTGGCCCTGGATCGACCAGGGCTGCAGGGCAAAGCCCTTGCGCGAGCCGCCGATCAGCCAGTTGCCGCCGAGGCCGACGCCGATGGTGGCTTCAGCCGAGCCGCCGACATAGGTGCCTGCCAGCGAACCCTTGCCGTACTTGGTGTTGGAGGCGGAGAACACCAGCCAGACGATCTCGGTGCGGCCGGTGACGCCGATGTCGATGCCGAGCTTCTTGATGTTGCCGTGGTACTTTTCGGTCTTGTAGCCGTCGCGCTTGAAGCGGCAGGTCATGTCCTTGGACGAGCCGATGATGAAGCCGATACCGGCTTCGACGGAGCAGGAGAGCACGCCCACCTTCACCTGAGTGGCGGCCTGGGCGGCGCCGGCAGACATCAGCATGACAGCGGCGAGGGCCGCGGCGATGAACTTCTTCATGATTGGAGTCCTCAATGTTTGACGCGTTTTTAGTCGACCCTGAGTGGATCGGGAGTCTATCCGTTGCCGCCAACGGCACAAGGCCTCATCCGGTTGCGCAGAGACTGCACAAGTGTGGGCGAATTCTGGCGGTACGTAACAAAAACGCCGCCCTTGTGAGGCGGCGTTCCTGAACCAAATCTGAACGCGCTCTTACGGGCGCGCGGGGCGGGCAGCAGCCGCCGGAGCGGGCAGGCCGCCTTCGCGCTGGGCGCGCTTGCGAGCGAGCTTACGGGCGCGGCGCACGGCCTCGGCCTTCTGGCGCGCCTTCTTCTCGGACGGCTTCTCGTAGTAGTTGCGAAGCTTCATCTCGCGGAAGACGCCTTCGCGCTGGAGCTTCTTCTTCAGTGCGCGCAGCGCCTGGTCAACATTGTTATCGCGAACAACTACTTGCAAGCGCAACCGCCCTTCGTAATACGTCAGAACTGTTTGATGTGAACGCCCCAAAGGAGCGCCGACCGGCTGAACCGGTCATTCGTGGGCGGCTATATAGGCCAATCGAAACGGCTTGTCCACACCGGCAGCCACGCGAAATCGCTCATTTCGCGCGCTTTTTCAATGCAACCCGGTTGATGTGGCCCATTTTCCGTCCGCGGCGCGACTCAGCCTTGCCGTAGGCGTGCGGCTTGACGGCCGGCCCGAGCCGCTCGGGAATCGCTGCGATCTCGTCGCCGATCAGGTTTTCCATCACCACATCGGCCATGCGGGCGGGGTCGCCCAGCGGCCAGTTGAGGACCGCACGGATGTGCTGCTCGAACTGGTCAGTGATGGCCACCGCCTCGGTCCAGTGGCCGGAATTGTGCACACGCGGGGCGATCTCGTTGACCAGCAGCTTGCCGCCCGGCAGCACGAAGAACTCGACGCCGAGCACGCCAACGTAGTCGAGGGCCGCCGCGATGGTCTTGGCAATTTCGCCGGCCTTATTCGCGGTCTTGCCAGTGATGTCGGCCGGCACCGTACTGGTCTTGAGGATGTGGTCGCGGTGGACATTCTCGGCGGGGTCGAAGGCGGCGACCTCGCCCAGCGCGTTGCGCGCCACGACCACCGAGATTTCCTTTTCGAACTCGATGAAGGCCTCGAGCACCAGCGGCTTGGGCGACAGCAGTTCCCAGGCGAGAGCCGCGTCCTCCATGTTGCGGACGATGCGCTGGCCCTTGCCGTCGTAACCGAGGCGGGTGGTCTTCAGCACCGCCGGGGCGCCGATCTCTTCAAGCTCGGCCTCGAGCCGGTCGAGGTCGGTGATGGCGGCAAACGGCGCTACCGGGATGCGGTTGATGGTGAGGAAGGCCTTTTCCGCCAGCCGGTCCTGCGACACCGCCAGCGCATTGGCGCCCGGCCGGAGCGGCTTCAGGTTGGCGAGGAATGCGGCGGTCTTCGCCGGTACGTTCTCGAACTCGTAGGTGACGACGTCGACGCTCGCGGCAAAGGCGGCGAGGGCGTCCTCGTCGTCATAGGTAGCGACGGTCTTCAGCGGCGTCACGTCGAAGGCCGGGCTCTCGGGATCCGGGCAGTAGATGTGGGTCTTCATGCCCAAGCGGGCGGCGGCGAGGGCCAGCATGCGGCCGAGTTGGCCGCCGCCAAGGATACCGATGGTGCTGCCCTGCGGCAGCGGACGGGCGTCAGACATCGTCGGATGGGAACTCGGGGATGGAAGCGGTCTGGTCGGCGCGGAAATCATCGAGCGCCGAGGCGATCTCGGGGTCGGACAAGGCAAGGATGGCGGCGGCCAGCAGTGCAGCGTTGATGGCGCCCGCGCGCCCGATGGCGAGTGTGCCGACCGGAATGCCCGGCGGCATCTGGACGATCGACAGCAGGCTGTCCTCGCCACCCAGCGCTGCGGTCTGGGCGGGTACACCTAGCACAGGCAGGGGGGTCAGCGCGGCGACCATGCCGGGCAAGTGGGCAGCGCCGCCGGCCGAGGCGATGATCACCTGGAAGCCTTCGGCCTTGGCGCCCTTGGCGAATTCGTACATCCGGTCGGGCGTGCGGTGCGCCGAGATGATGCGCGCTTCGTAGTCGATCTTCAGCGCGTCTAGCGTCTCGGCGGCATGGCGCAGGTTGGGCCAGTCGGACTGGCTGCCCATGATGATGGCGACGGGTGGCGAGGTCGGCACTTTGGTCCCCCGGAAGGCGCGGCACTCAAGTTGTCACCCATAGGTGGCAGCGCCGCGGAGCGCAAGCGGTCAGGCAGCGGTCGGCGGCCGATCAAGCGCGCAGGCCAGCACGTCGAGAGAGTTGCGATCGGCGAGTTCGATACTGCCCTCGGGCAGGCCAAGAATGCGATCGATGACGGTGCCCAGATACTCCATCTTGGCCAGCAGGCGCTGCGCCAGGCGCTCGAAATGCAGCCGGTCGCGGGTTTGATACAGCTCGACGATCAGTTGGCGGTTGGAGGTCATCAAATGCATGATGGTCTCGGCTGCGCCTTCCGGATCGGGCGTATCGAAGGTCTGCTCGGCGACGCCTTCGACGATGATGCGGGTGAGAATCGGCTGCACCACTTCGGTCACGGCGCGCTGCGTGCGCTCGAACAGCTGCAGGTTCTCGGCCCGGAACATCGGCTCGAACGTGGCGCGCAACTCGGCGGCCGTCTCCGTCTTGTGGCGACGCATGGTGCCAAGGAACCCGGTGAGCTTGGAGAAGGCATCAAGCGTGGGGTCGGAGAGTTCCTGCTCGGTCAGCGCCGCGGTCTGTCGCGCATAGCGGCAGGCGAGGGCCTCGACCAGGTCCTCTTTCGATTCGAAGTGGTGGTAGAACGCCCCCTTCGACACGCCGACGGCAACGATGATCTGGTTGACCGACGTCGCGTCGTAGCCGTTGCCGGCAAACAGGCGCTGGGCGGCATCAAGGATTTCGTCGCGCCGGGCCGGTGCGGATTTCACGATACGAGGAAACGGCATTCCGCCCTCCCAAGGACAGTCGCGCGCTAGGACCGACCGCTGGTCGGTCCAGCTTCCTAGCACGGCCATTTGCGATTGTGGAGCGCGACGTCAGGACGCAGAGCGGCTCAGGCGATGATGTCGGGGAGCAGGATGTTCTCGAGCTGCACGATGCGATCCTTCAGCGTCAGCTTCCGCTTTTTCATGCGCTGGATCAGCATCTGGTCGGAATAACCGGAGGCGGAGAGGGTGTGGATCGCGGCGTCGAGATCGGCATGTTCCTGGCGTTTTGCAGCCAGTTCCAGACCGAGCGCAGCTTCTTGTTCCTTGGTAAGCGGCAGCATCGCAGCGGTTGACGGAGTCCCTCAGCGAGGCGGAATGGCCTGCATCAAAGGGTTAGCCGATCGGTCGGGGATTTGCACCTGATTTTGCACCGCCGGATGGGTGTTGCACGGTTGCACGTCGACAGCGCGTGAAATTTTTGTGACGATCAGGGCGTCGAAGAAAGCTGGAGAGGAGTTGTCATGACGACTGAAGGCCACGTCGAATCGCTCGAGCGGCGTCACCGGGAACTAGACCGGAAGATCGAGGATGAAATGAGCCACCCCAGCCACGATGACTTGTACGTCGCGGCACTGAAGCGGAAGAAACTGGAGATCAAGGACGAGCTGACACGGATGCTCAGCGAAGCCTGAGGAAACGATAGAATCCCATGCAGTTGTGAGGGCCACGGCAAGCGCCGCGGCCTTTTTTCGTGCCCGGCGGTTGGCGCGAGTAGACCCTGGTCGGGCAGCCGCCAGCTACCTGAAGTCGTTGATTTCGAACCAGTAGCCGTTGGGGTCCTGGAGGAATACGGCGCGCATGCCGTCGGGGCGGGTGTTGACCGCGCCCGGGGTGCCCTGCATGTCGGAGAACGGGGCGCCCAGCGCGCGCAGATGCGCCAGGACGGCCTCGAAGTTAGGGGCGGAAAGCGCGAAGTGCGTGCGCTTTTCCACGTGCGTTCTGCTGACGTCGCCCGCCTGGATGTGGAAACGCTGGCTGTTGCCGAACTCGAACCAGCGGATGTGAGTGCCGCCCATCGGATCGGGCACTTCGCGGACCTGCAGCACCTCGGTGAGGAACTTAGCCGTCTCGTCGAGATCACGAACCAGCAGCGCGATATGATCGAGGCGATAGTCGATGCTCATCTGGTTGCTCTTGCCCCCTCAGGCAGCCGTGGCGCCGACGAAGAACACGCCCACGGCCCCATCATAGATCAGTTTCAGCGACAGCAGGAACACCAGCCAGTAGGTCAGTTGGTAAAAACGCTTCACCGAGATGCGGCGCACCAGCCAGACGCCGATCATCACGCCGACCACGGCCAGCGGAGCAAGGATGGCGGCGCGCTCGAGATTGGCGACGTTGAGCTGGCCGAGGAAGAAATACGGGACCAGTTTAGCCGTATTGACGATGGCGAAGAAGAAGGCGGTGGTGCCCGAATAGATCACCGGCGTCAGGCGCTGCGGCAGCACGTAGATCTGGAACGGCGGCCCACCGGTATGGCTGATGAAGCTGGTGAAGCCGGCAAAGCCGCCCCAGAACGCGCCCCAGGGTTTTGACGGCGGCAGGCCCTCGAGTTTCTTCCTGATCGGCAGCAGCGCATCGAGGATGAACAGCAGGGTGATGATGCCGATGAACAGCAGCACCATGGCGTCGCTGACGAAGCTCCACAGCGCCCAGCCGACCAGCGTGCCGACCATGGCGCCAGGCAGCATGATCCTGAGGATGCGCCAGTCAGCATCCTTGCGGTAGGTCCAGATGGCAATGGCGTCCATCACCAGCAGCAGCGGCAGCAGCATGCCGGCGGCATCGCGCGCCGGCATCACCAGCGACATCATCGGCACCGCGACCATGCCGAGGCTTCCCAGCAGACCCGATTTGCTCAAGGCAACAATGAAGACCGCGAGGACCGCGACGGTCCAGAAGTAGAGTTCGGGCATGGGGAAAGGGGAACCGGAGGGAAAAACGCGGCGCTAGTCGGACGCTCGCGGCGCCGGCTTGTCAATATCGCCTTCAGCAGCATCGCCGGGGGCAGCCGACTGCTCCCGATCCGCCTTCATCACCGCATCCAGCATCTCGGTGGAGCGGCGCACGAAGCCGATATAGGCGGCTTGGTCGTGGCGCACGGCGTAACTCTCGTGCAGCATGCGGGTGTCGTGCTTTTCGAAGGCATTGGCGACGCGGCTGGCTTCGTCTTCTTCCTGGCCTAGCGCGACCAGCGCTTGCTCACCGAGCTTGATCGCGGCCCGGAAGGTCTCGCGCTCGATGACGTGGACGCCGAGCGCCATCAGGTCGTGGGCGTGGGAGCGGTCGACAGCGCGCGCCGCAATGATGACGTCGGGGAAGTTGCGGCGGATCAGTTCGGCGATCCCGAGGATGCGATCGCCGCCGGCGACCGCAATGACAATCATCTTGGCCTGGTCGGCGCCCGCAGCGCGCAGGATCTCGATGCGGCCGCCGTCGCCGTAGAACACCTTCACGCCGAAGCGCTTCACCAGCTCGATCTGCGCCGGATCGTCATCGATCAGCGTCATCTCGAAGCCCTGGGCGCGCAGCAGCCGGGTGACGATCTGACCGAAGCGGCCATAGCCGAGGACGATGACCTTGTCGTGTGGGTCGTCGACAGTGGGTCCGGGCGGCAGGTCGTCTTCGTCGGCCGGGGCATTGAGGCGCGGCGCCCACAGCCGGTCGTAAAGGAAGATCAGGAACGGCGTCACCGCCATCGACAGCGCCACGACTACGGTCAGCAGTTCGACTTCCGGCCCCGACAGGTTACCGGCAGTGCGGGCGAACTGCAGGACGACGAAAGCAAACTCGCCGGCCTGGCTGAGGAGGATGGCGAGCAGCAGGCGCTCAGCTATGTGCATCTTGAAAAAGGTGGCGAGGACGAACAACACCAGCATCTTCAGCCCGATCAGCGCCACGACCAGCGCCAGCACCACCAGGGGGTCTTCGATCACCACGTTGAAGGCGATCGACATGCCTACCGTGATGAAGAACAGCCCGAGCAACAGCCCCTTGAACGGCTGCAAATTGCTCTCAAGCTCGTGGCGGTATTCGCTGTCGGCCAGCAGCACGCCGCCGAGGAAGGCGCCAAGCGCAGGCGACAGCCCCAGGCTCTCGGTGACCAGGGCGGCGCCGATCACCAGTGCCAGCGCAAAAGCGGTGAAAGCCTCCGGCACCCGGGTGCGGGCGAGCCACCTCATCAGCGGCCGGATCACGAAGCGCGACCCGAACAGCGCGGCGATAAAGGCTCCGATCACGACCAGCGCCAGCCACCAGTCGATCGGGTTGTCGACCGCCTGCAGCACATCCTCGCCGATCGCCTCGATCGGCGAGCCACCCATCGAGGTGAGCAGCGGGATGAGGGCCAGGACGGGGATCACCGCCACATCCTGCACGAGCAGAATGGCAAGCGAGGCGCGGCCCGTATCGGTCTTGGTGATGTTACGCTGGTCGACCGACTGCATGGCGATGGCGGTGGAGCTCATTGCAAGCGCCAGGCCAACCACTACCGCGTCGGCCCAGGCGAAGCCGATCAGCCGCGCCAGCGCTGCAATGACAGCGCTGGTCGCCGCCATCTGAGTGAGCCCCAGGCCGAACACCTTGTGGCGCATGCGCCAGAGTTCGCTGCCATCGACCTCTAGGCCGATGAGGAACAGCATCATGACGATGCCGAACTCGGCGACCTGGTGGATCAGGTCGGTATCGGAAACCAGCGACAGCCCGTAGGGGCCGATCAGGATGCCGGCAGCGAGGTAGCCCAGGATGGTGCCGAGGCCCGCCCACTTGAACAGCGGGACCAGCAGCACTGTCGCTGCCAGGAGGACGAAAATGGCGAGCAGCAGGTTGGTTTCCATATCCGCTGCTCGCGTCCAGTCTTACTCGTCGGTATCGCCCTTCAGCGACTTCAGCTTGGCGAACACCGAATCGGCGTCGATCTCTTCCTCGCGCTCCGGGCGGCGCTCGACGCCGTCCTCGTCTTCGGTGCGATCCATGCCGGCGCGGCCGTGCGCCCCTGCCAGCGCCTCTTCGGCGGTGAGCAGCATGGTGCCTTCCTCGGCGACCTCACCGCTGGCGGCGCCCTTGGAGGCACGGCTCACTTCGAGATCGAGATCGATCTGGCTGGCGAGCCCGAGGGTCACCGGGTCCATCGGGGTGATGTTGGCGTTGTTCCAGTGGGCGCCGTCACGCACGGCGTCGATGGTCGACTTGGTGGTGCCGACCAGCCGCATGATCTGCGCATCCTTCATTTCGGGATGGTTGCGCAGCAGCCACTTGATGGCGTTCGGGCGCTCGTTGCGGCGCGAGATCGGGGTGTAGCGCGGGCCCTTGCGCTTGGGCGCGGCGACGCGGACCTTGGGGTCCGAGATCTTCATGCGATAGTTCGGGTCGGCTTCTGCCTTCTCGATCTCCTCGCGGGTCAGTTGGCCGTTCTGCAGCGGGTTCACACCCATGATGCCGCTGGCCACATCACCATCGGCGACGCCCTGCACTTCAAGCGGATGCAAGCCGCAGAAGGCGGCGATCTGCTCGAACGAGAGCGCGGTGTTGTCGACCAGCCAGACGGCGGTTGCCTTGGGCATCAGAAGGGGCGTGGCCATGATAAATCTCTCCTTGAGGCGCGGCCGGGTTCTTCCGGTCGCCCCGCCTCGTGGTTCGTAATGAGGGGGAATAATTGCTGCCTATATACGCGCGGACTCAGGCCGATTCAATCGGATTGTCGCCATCTGCCGAACTGTTCATCTGAGTTTCGCCCCACGGGGTGACGAGGATCAGCTTGCCGTAGTTGCTGGCTTTCTCGAGTTCGACGTGGCCGCGAGAGGCCTCGGTGAGGGGCACGGCGCGGATGCGCGGGCGGACGACGCGGCCGTCGGCCAGCGCCGGCCACACGGTCTTGATCAGGCTGCGGGCGATTGTCGCCTTCACCTCGCGGGTCTGTGGCCTCAGGGTCGAGCCAGAGAGGGTCAGCTGCTTCATCAGAATGTGACTGGCGTTGATCTCGGATTTCGGCCCCGCCAGCGTCGAGACGATGACGATGTGGCCGAAGCGCGCGGAGGCGCGGATGTTCTTTTCCAGCGCGTCGCCGCCGACAATGTCGACGATGCGGTCAGCGCCCTTGCCGCCGGTGATCGACAGCGTGCGGGCGACGAAGTCCTCGGTGGCGCGATCGATGGTGTCGGTCGCGCCGAGGCTGCGGGCGTAGGCGGCCTTCTCGGAACCGGAGACGATAGCGATGGGGCGGGCGCCGTGGAGTTTCGCGATCTGGATGGCGGCGCCGCCGATGCCGCCGGCCGCGCCGTGGATCAGCACGTCCATGCCGGGTCCCACACCGGCACGCATCACCAGGGTTTGCTCGATGGTGAAGAGGGTTTCGGGCAGGGCGGCGCCGGCGGCCATCGACCAGCCGGTGGGCAGTGGCAGCACTTGGCCGGCAGGCACCGCGACATACTCGGCATAGCCACCGCCATGGGTCAGCGCCACCACGGGATCGCCCAGCGACCAGCCGCGCACGCCCTTGCCGAGCGCGGCGATCTCGCCGCCGACCTCGAGGCCGGGCAGGGGGGAGGCGTCTGGCGGCGGGTTGTAGGTGCCGCGGCGCTGGCCGAGATCGGGGGCGTTGAGACCGGCGGCGGCGACTCGGATCAGCACCTCGCCAGGACCGGGCTGCGGCACGGGCAGTCGCACCGGCTGCAGCACCTCGGGGTCGCCGAATTCGGTAATGGAAATGGCGGTCATTTCGGCTGGGATCGGCATGTCCTTAGCTAGGACGAGCCGAGGCCGGCTGGCAATCGCTGATCAGCAAGCCGGGAGCCAGGGTTGCGTGGCGTCTCAGGAGGGCTAAAATTCGGGAAAAGCCAAGCCGGGAGAACATCATGTTCGGTGACGACGAGGTCAAGAAGCCCAGAGGGCACGAAGTCGGCATGCCCATCGACACCATGTCGGTGGAGGAGCTCGAGGAACGCATCGGCATGCTGAAAGCCGAAATCGCGCGCCTCGAGCAGGCCATCGCCGCACGCCAGAAAACCCGGACGGAAGCGGATTCGCTGTTCAAGTTCTGAGCCGTCGTTATTGCCCCGATCGCCGGTCCATCTCGGCTTCGAACGAATCCTGCGCCTGGCGCATCGTCGCAAGTTCGGTGGGGTCGCCGAAGCGCCGGGCCATCTCCTCGGGTGTGACATCCTCCAGGTGGGTCTGCAGCCACCAGATGTTGCCGAGCGGGTCGCGCACCCGCGCGCCGCGGTCGCCGATGATCTTCGACGTCGCCAACGCGGTTACTGAAACCGCGCCCGCCGCCAGCGCCTTCGCATAGGTAGCATCGACATCGGCGACGTACAGGCAGAGGAAGCTGGGCGTGTCGACCCAGTGCGGCTTGGCGTCAAAGGCCATGATGACAGAGTCGCCGATGCGCGCCTCGGCGTGGCCAATCGTGTCATTGGCGTTCGGCACCTTCAGGTAGATGTCGGCATCGAAGGCCGCCGCGATGAATTCGAGAAGCTTTTCGACCCCTTTGGTCACGAGGTACGGGGTCACGGCGTGCTTGCCGGCGGGAACGTGGTTGATCTGGGCTTGCGTCATGCGGGCCTCCTAAAGGACGGGATGGTCAACTCCTTCCCTTTGCCCGACTGCTCCTGACAGCCAATGTCAGCAATCGTCGGCGGCTGGCCGGTGGCAGCGTCGCCGGCATGGTCACGATTTGCCAAGGTTAAGAAAGCGAGTCTCGTTAACCTCGAATTAACACTTCCGAGTTAACTTAAAGGCTGTCCAGTTCTCTGGATTTGCAGAGTGGTTTCTCCCTCTGTTTGACGCCTCCCTGTTAACTTTCGAGAGCCGTTTCGACGGCTCTTTTCTTTTGTGCTGCAGCCATCAAACCGTTAAGCCAACGGCAACCGGGGTGGGCGCACAACAGAGTTAACCGGCTGAATGCGCCGGCCACAGATTTTCTCCGTTACCGGGCAACAGCGTGGACGACAGCAGGCAAAAGCAGAAGCCGGTGGCCATCGGGCCGCGGATCGTCGCGTCCGGCGGGTTCGACATGCTCTATCGCGAGGGCATGGTGCTGATCGAAGAGGTCGCGTCCTATCTCGATGGCGACGGCCGGGCGGAAAGCCGCGGCCTGCCGCGCGAGGCCTCGTTCGTCTATGCCACCGAGAGCATGCGGCTCACCACGCGGCTGATGCAGCTCGCCTCGTGGCTGCTGCTGCAACGCGCCGTCAACGAGGGCGAACTTACCGCCGAGAATGCCCGTACCGAGAAGGAAAAGGTGCGCTTCTCAGCCACCCCCTCCGATCGCGGCGGCCCCGGCTATGCCGATCTGCCGGAGCGGCTTCGCACCTTCATCACCAAAGGCGACCGCCTGTTCGACCGCGTGCAGCAGTTCGACAAGCTCGAGCGCGGCGGCGTGCCGGAATACGCAACGACCGGCGAGGGTGGCATCGCCGACCAGTTGGCGCGGCTCAAGGCGGCGTTCGGGCGATTGAAGGAATAGCCGCTAGCGCCGCCGTGGGTGCGGTCTTCGCAATTCGGCTTTGCCGACAAGGCGGTCGAAGACGCAGTTCCGCACCGTGCTGTCCATCCAGCCCAGCGTTGCGCATCGCGCCAGGGCCCCGGCAAGCATCTCGTCGGCTGCGCGAGTGTCGTCTGATGCACGGAGATCGGCGAACGTGGCATAGGACGTGCCGACGCCCCGCAACCGATAAAGCGCCTCGCTGGCGCAAGCCACGGCCTGCTGCAGGTCGTTCACCGAGAGAATGGCTAGGTATTCCCTGGGATAGAGCGGGACGCAAGGTGCTGCGGCCATAGAGCTGGACCACAGTCGCTCGGTTTCGATGGGATCGAGTCCCATGTCACGGAGCGTTGTCGCGAAAGCGGTAAAGGCCAGCTCCATATCGTCTGACCGACGGTTGATAATAACGATATCGGGGCCAAGCGGTTCGTCGGCAAACCCCTCCGTGGCCAGCAGCGTGAGGTGGGCTTCAATCTCCGCCGCGCGGGCCCAGTCCGCGACCGGTATGACGTGTGGAGACCCGACATAGATTTGCCCATCGGGAATACGCTCGACGTTGTGATGGGCGAAGGCCAAGAATCTCGAATCGACCACTGTCGAGTCATCGGCGAAGCCCGCGCCGGGCGAGCCGACGGTGGCGGCAACCAGAGCAGCGGCCAGCAATTTGTGGAAGCGACTGTTCATCGCTCGACGTCCCCCACCCCCGACGAGCTTGCCGAAAACAAAAGCCCGGCGCAATGGCCGGGCTTTTGCATTCGTCGGTACCGTCAGGCTTAGAAGCCGAGGCCCTTGAACTTGTCCTTGAAGCGGGTGACGCGGCCGCCGCGGTCCATCAGGTTGCCCTGCACGCCGGTCCAGGCCGGGTGCGTGGTCGGATCGATGTCGAGCTGCAGCGTGTCGCCTTCCTTGCCGTAGGTCGAACGGGTCTGGTAGGTCGTGCCGTTGGTCATCGCCACGGTGATCATGTGGTAGTCGGGGTGGATGTCGTTCTTCATGGCGCTGCCTCAAATCAAACGGGCGCCGCGGCGCCCGGACGAAACTATCAATTCGGATTGGCCGGGTTCATAGAGAAAATCCCGGTCCAGCGCAAGGGGAAGCCGCGCGATGTCGCAGGGAGGCAATTCGGTTGCGGCGCGCTCGCCACCTGCCTATATCGATGGCACTTTGAAAAGTACGATGCGCAGCACCGCTCCGGCCGGCTCGACTGGCAAGTTGGGCGATAAGGGCGAAGCCCTCAAGGCCGGACGACGGGACCTCAGGCCCATCCGCCGGCTGATGCCTTTTGTCTTCAAGTATCCATGGCGCTTGGCGCTGACCATCGGTTTCCTGCTGGTCTCGGCCACATCCTCGCTGGTGATCCCGTCGCTGGCGGGCAGCATTATCGATAAGGGGTTCGTTGAACGGAACCTCTCGATGGTGGGCCAATACGGCATCCTCGCTATCGTCGTGGCGCTGGTGATGGCGTTGGCGAGCGCCGGGCGGTTCTACTACATTTCGATGCTCGGTGAGCGCGTGCTCACGGACTTGCGGCGCAAGGTGTTCGATCACCTGCTGACGCTCGACGCGACGTTCTTCGACCTGCACCGGGTGGGCGAGCTCACCTCGCGCCTCAACGGCGACGTGGCGACGATCCGCGGTGCGATCGGCTCGAGCCTGTCGATCATGCTGCGCGGCGCGGTGACGCTGGTCGGCGCGGTGACGCTGATGTTTCTCACCAGCCCCTATCTGGCGCTGACCATCGTGGTCGTCGGGCCGGCGATCCTCATTCCCGTGCTGCTCTATGCGCGCCGGCTGCGGCGGATGTCGCGGCGCACCCAGGATGCGCTGGCCGATATGTCGGCGATGGCCACCGAGGTGCTGGGGGCCAGCAAAACGATCAAGAGCTTCGTGCAGGAGCCGGAGCAATCACGGCTCTACGGCTCGCATGCCGAGGAATCGTTCGAGGCCGAGGTCAGCCGGCTGGGCGCGCGTGCGGCGCTGCTGGGCGGGCTGTTGTTCCTCTCCACGACCGCGCTCGTGGTGCTGGTGTGGTGGGGCGCCAATGCGGTGTTCACCGGCGTCGTCACCGTCGGCGAGCTGGCGCAGTTCATGATCTATGCGTTGATGGCCAGCAGCGCGCTGACCAATCTCTCCGAGATCATGGGGCTGCTGCAGACGGTTGCCGGCGCCACCGAGCGGCTGGTCGAGATCCTCGACACCGAGCCCGCGATCAAGCCGCCGGCCAATCCCGTGGCGCTGCCGGTGCCGCCGCTCGGCACGGTGGCGTTCGAGGACGTGCGCTTCGCCTACGAGACGCGCGACAGCGCGAAGGTGATCCAGGACATGAATTTCTCGGTGGCCCACGGCGAGACGGTGGCGCTGGTCGGTGCCTCGGGCGCCGGCAAATCGACGATCTTCGCGCTTGTGCAGCGCTTCTACGACGTGACCGGGGGACGCATCCTCGTCGATGGCGTCGACGTGCGCGAGGTCGAGCCGGCGCAGTTGCGCCGCCGCTTCGCCTATGTCGAGCAGGAGCCGACGATCTTTGCCGGTACCATCGCCGACAACATCCGTTTCGGCCGGCCCGAGGCGACGTTCGCCGAGATCGAAGCCGCTTCGAAGGCGGCGCTGGTACACGACTATGTCAGCGAACTCAGCAATGGCTACGATTCGATCGTCGGCGAGCGCGGGGTGATGCTGTCGGGCGGCCAGAAGCAACGGCTGGCGATCGCGCGTGCCCTGCTCAAGGATGCGCCGATCCTGTTGCTCGACGAAGCTACGTCGGCACTCGACGCGGAAAGCGAGCGCCTCGTGCAGCTGGCGCTGGAGCGGCTGATGGAGGGGCGGACGACCCTGGTGATCGCGCACCGGCTCGCCACCATCCGCGACGCCGACCGCATCCTGGTGCTCGAAAAGGGCCGGCTGATCGACCAGGGCACGCATACGCAGCTGGTGCGCAAGGGCGGCAAGTACGCTGAGCTGGCGAAGCTGCAGTTTCGCGCTGAGCTGCAGCCGGAAGTGGCGGAGTAGGGCTGCCCCGACCCCTCGCCAGGCTCAACCGTCAGTAAGCTTGAACTCGATCCGCCGGTTCTTGGCGAAGGCTTCCTCGGTGTCGCCGGTATCGATTGGGCGGCTATCACCGAAACCCGCAGCGACGAGGTGCTGGGCTGGAATGCCCTGCTCGACGAAATACTTAGTCACGGCAATGGCGCGGGCGGCCGAGAGTTCCCAGTTCGACGGGAATTCCGGGGTGTTGATCGGGCGCTTGTCGGTGTGGCCGTCGATGCGCAGCACCCAGTTCACGTCGGCCGGAATCTGGCTGATGAGTTCCTTGATCACGGCGGCGAGCTTGGCCATTTCAGTTCGGCCGGCATCCGAGATAGTCGCCTCGCCGGCGCCGAACAGCACCTCGGACTGGAACACGAAGCGGTCGCCGACGATGCGCACGTCGGCGCGGCCCTCGAGCACCTCGCGCAGCTTGCCGAAGAAATCCGAGCGGTAGCGGCTGAGATCCTGCACGCGCTGGGCGAGCGCGAGGTTCAGGCGGCGGCCGAGATCGGCGATCTGGGTGCGGTTCTCGGTGTCGGTGGCTTCGGACGCCTGCAACGCCTCTTCGAGAGCGGCGAGCTGGGTGCGGAGCGCCGCGAGCTGCTGGTTGAGTAGGGCCACCTGTGCCGTCGCCTCGCGCGACATGTCCTCCTGGGCTGTAAGATCGGACTCGAGCTTGGCGATCTGCGCGTCCTTGCCGTCGCCGCCGGCACCGATGCCCGCCAGTTGCGCGGCCAGCTGGTCACGTTCGCCGGTTGCCGAGGAGAGCGTCGCGGTCAGCGTGGCGATGGTGGATTCGAGGTCGCTGGAATTGACCTTCTCGAGCTGCAGCAGCTCGGTCAGCTCGGCGATCTGGGCGTTGAGCCGGCTCATCGCCGTGTCCTTGCCGCTGATTTCCTGGCCGAGGAAGAACTGGCTCAGCATGAACAGCGAGAGCAGGAAAATGATGACGAGCAACAGGCTCGAGAGGGCGTCGACGAAGCCCGGCCAGTAGTTGGTAACCTGCGAGCGGCGAGAGCGCGTGGAGCTTGCCATCAGTTCGGCCGCCGGTCGGATTCACCCTCGCGCAGCATGGCTTCCATCAGTTCGCGGAGCTTCTTGTTGGTTTCGCCCTGCTGGATGATGTGGCCGCGCAGGTCCTCCTGCTCGGCCTTGATGTGCTTGACCAGCCCGTCGATGCCACGCGCCAGCTCCGCCATGGCGCGGATGGCGTTCTGCGACGAGCCGGAGTTCTGCAGGGTGGAGCCGAACTGCGCCAGCATTGCCGACATCTCGTCGCCGGAAACGCCGAGCCCGGTGGCCTGCATCTGGGTGACGGGGTGGTCGAGTTCGGTCATCGAGGTCATCCAATCCTCGAGGTCGGTGTAGAAGGCGTTCTGCGCCTGGCTTGCCTGCAGGTCGAGGAAGCCGAGGATCAGCGAGCCCGAAAGCCCGAGCAGCGAGGCGGAGAACGCCGTGCCCATGCCTCCGAGCGGCGCCGCGAGACCGTCCTTGAGATTGGAGAATAGCGTCGCCGTATCGCCCGCCGTGGCGTCCAGTGCCTGGATGGTCGAGGCGACGTGGGTCACGGTTTCGAGCAAGCCATAGAAGGTGCCGAGCAGGCCAAGGAAGACCAGCAGGCCCGTCAGATAGCGCGAGGTGTCCTTGGCTTCATCGAGGCGGTTGCCGACGGAATCGAGGATCGAGCGCATCGAGGACGGCGTGATCACCGCTTCGCCAAGCCGGTCGCGCAAGAGGTTCGCCACGGGGGCAAGAAGCCGAGGCTGGGTCGCCGGCATGCGGCCCTCCTGCAGCGCGTTCACCCAGTTGATCTCGGGGAACAGCCGGATCACCTGGCGGAAGCTCAAGATGATGCCGATGAAAAGCGTCAGCAGGATCAGCGAGTTGATGAACGGGTTGGCCCAGAAGAAGATCAGCAGCTGGTTGGCGAGGATCGCGGCGACCAGCGCCACCAGCACCAGGAAGATGACGATCTTGACCAGGTAAACCGCGGGACTCGCCAAGCGGTACGGGTCGTAGCTCTGCGACATCTCGCTGCCCCCAGTCGGTAAAATCGTCCCGACAATAGTGCGCTTCGGCGAAGCCACGCAACGGTCGGCCACCGGCAATGCCGGTTAACCCCATGAAATCCCGGCAATGCGACTGGAGGGTGACGGGGCCGTGGCCCCGACGCGGCTTAGTTGACGGCTTTGACGATCTTCAGCAGTTGGCCCTGGATCACTTCGTTGCCGGCGATCACCTGGCCATTCCACACCGAACCGGTGGTCCCGGCATAGTCCGACATCGTACCGCCCGCCTCGCGCACCATCAGTTGGCCCGGTGCCACGTCCCAGGGGGCGAGGCCGGCTTCCCAGTAGCCGTCGAAGCGGCCGGCGGCGAGCCAGGCAAGGTCGGTCGAGGCCGAGCCGGTTCGGCGGATGCCGGAGACGGCCGGAACGACCTGCGCCAGTTGCTTCAACTGCAGCAGGTCGAGCGCGCGGCCGCGCGAATTGATGCCGGTGACGACGACGGCGTCGGCGAGGTGCTTGCGGCTGGCGACGCGCAGGCGCTTGCGATCATTCAGCCAGGCGCCGCCGCCCTTTTCGGCGGTGAACAGCTCTTCCATCGCCGGGTTGTAGATCACCGAGGCGACGATCTCGTTGTTGCGCTCGAGCGCAATTGCGCAGGCGAACATCGGGATACCGTGGAGGAAATTTGTGGTGCCATCGAGCGGATCGACGATCCAGCGGTGCTGGCCGTCGGTGCCCTTCACCTCAGTGCCTTCCTCGCCGAGGAAGGAATAGGTCGGGCGGGCCTTCTGCAGCTCGTTGAAGACGATCTCTTCGGCGCGCTTGTCGGCGTTGGAGACGAAATCCGCCGGGCCCTTCACCGAGACCTGCAGGTTCTCGACTTCGCCGAAATCCTTGGCGAGCGAGCGGCCGGCTTTGGTAGCGGCCTGGACCATGACGTTGAGAAGCGCCGAGCGCATTGGGAATACTCCGCGCGAGAAACCGAGGACGTGGGAAGGGCCGCTATGTGCCCGAGAACGCTGTTCAGTTCAAGGGCGTCTCGGGCGGCGTTGCGGTCGCAGGCGCCGGCGCGATGGTGTTGGCGGCCACCTTGGTCGGCGGCACCGACGGCCAGAAGCGGGCGCGCTCCTCGGCACGCGACAGTTCTTCGGGCCGGATCGAGACCAGCAGCTTGTCGAGCATGGGGTCCTTCAACCCCTGCCGGCGGGCGAGGGCACGGTACATGGCGGCATCCTCGAGATTGAGCGTCACGCCCTCGCCAGCGGCGAGCAGCTTGGCATAGCGGTTCTGCGCCACCGGGTTGCCGCCATCGGCCGCGCGAGCGTACCAGCTGGCAGCGGCGGCACGATCCGCCGGCACGCCTTTGCCCAGATAGAGGATGGTGGCGTATTCGACCTGCGCCGCGGCGAGGCCATCCTCGGCAGCGAGGCGGAGCTGTTCGGCGGCGCCTTTGGGGTCGGGGGCGATGCCGGCGCCCTCGGCCAGCATGCCGGCGTAGTCATAGCGGGCTTCGGTGATGCCGGAATTTGCCGCTTCGCCGATCAGTTGCGCCGCCTTGGTAAGGCTGGGCTCGGCGTAGACGCCTTCGACATGCAGCAGCCCGAGATTGTACTTGGCCGCCATGTTGCCGGCGTCGGCGGCGGTCTTGAACAGATCGGCGGCGTGCTTGCGATCTTTTTCGACGCCACGGCCATTCTGATAGAGCATCGCCAGCTCGAACGTCGCCAGTGCATCGCCGTTCTTGCTGGCCATGCCGTACCAACTGGCGGCGGAGGTGAGGTTTTCGGGGACGCCGAGGCCCTTGGCGTAGATCTCGGCGATCAGCGTCTGGGCGTGCGGATCGCCCTTTTCCGCGCGGGGCAGGGCGAGGTCGAGGGCGGTGAGGAAGAAGCCACGCTGGTAGGCGCCATAGGCCGGGTCGACCTTCTCACCGAAGACGGAGTCACTGATGGTCAATGCGTCCGGAGCCGGCTGGTTCAGGAACTCCTCGGGCACTGGCCCGATCGGCAGTTCCTCCATGCCGAGATTGTCGGGGAACTGCATGTCCTTGGGGCGCAGGTCCTCGAAATCGGTGCGACCGGCCTGGGCCAGTGCAGGCAGCGACAGGCCGGCGAGGAGCAGGGCAAACCCGAGCCGGCGCATCATTTCGCCGGCTCCGTTACCGTGAGCGGCAAGCCGATGAACTCACAGTCACCGGCATTGTAGTTCGCCGGGCCGGCTTCGGGATCTGACAACACGCTCGGGATTTCCATGGTCTCGGCCCACCACTGCGCCATTTCGCGCTCGGCCGGCGATATGGGCCCGGAAAGCGGCCCAAATAGGATGTAGTCGACGCCGGCCTCGCCTTTCAGCATCGCATCGTCGCGCGAGTGGATATCGCCGGCGCCCACGATCATCTTGGGCTTCAGTGCGGCGATGGCCTCCTGCACCGCCTTGATGCCGCCCGGGACGTGCAATCCGTCGGCGCCCAACAGGCGGACGAGGCCGGGGTCACCCTCGACCAGCACCGCAGCACCTTTGGCCTGCGCAAGCGGCACGATGCGCTTGGCGAGGTCCTTGTACGCATTCTCGGCTAGGTTACCGCGCGGCAGCAGCAGCGCCGCGACCTCGTCGCGCTCGAGCGTCGTGGTGAGCGCTGTGACGAGCTGGTCGGGTGGGGTGTCGGTGGGTGCGATGAGGAAGATTTCGGCTGACATGGCGGTGTTATAGCGGCCCCATCGCCGATGTGGAGCCGGATTCTGGCCGCAGCTGGGCAAGCGGTTACCGACGCGAAAAGAAAAGGGGCGCGTGAGCGCCCCGGTCCCCGGAAAGAAAAGGGCGCGTCACGACGCGCCCCTAGTCGTCGGGAAGCTCTCAGAAGTCAGGCCGCGAGGTCGAGTTCCGGCTTGTACTGGCCGAGCGAGGCCAGCGCATTCATCCTGGCGCGATGAGTGAAGGCGCTCTGCGCGGCGGCGACGTTTTCGTCTTCGCCGTTCCAGGTCAGCAGCGCCGAGGTCTGCAGGGCGCGGCCGTAGGAGAAGGTCAGCGCCCAGGGCAGGCCGCCGATCTTGTTCATGGCCGAGAGGTGTGCGGTGGCTTCCTCGTCGGACTGGCCGCCCGAGAGGAAGGCGATGCCGGGCACCGCTGCGGGCACGAAGCGGCGGAGCGTCTCGACGGTGCGCTGGGCCACTTCCTCGGTGCTGACACGATCGCGCGAACGCAGACCCGGGGTGACCATGTTAGGCTTCAGCAGCATGCCGCTGAGGTCGACCCCGGCGAGGCGCAGTTCCTTGAATACCGCCTCGAGCGTCTCGCCCGTGACTTCCTCGCAGCGCTGGATCGAGTGATCTCCCGGCTCGCCATCGGCCAGAACTTCCGGCTCGACCACCGGCACGATGCCGGCTTCCTGACAGTACATGGCGTAGCGGGCCAGCGCATGGGCGTTGGCACGGATACCGTTGCGGGAGGGGGCATAGGAGGTGATGGCGATGACGCCGCGCCACTTGGCAAAGCCGGCGCCGAGCTTGGCGTAGTGGGAGAGCCGCTGGCGCAGGCCATCGAGGCCCTCGGTGATCTTTTCATCCTTGCTGCCCGGCATGGCCAGCGCGCCGCGATCGACCTTGATGCCCGGAATGACGTCGGTTTCCTCGAACAGCTGGCGGAACGGCGTGCCGTCCTTGGCCTTCTGCTCCAGCGTCTCCTCGGTGAGGATGACGCCCGAGATGTAGTCGGTCATCGCGCCGGTGGAGCGGAACAGCATCTCGCGATAGTCGCGGCGGGTTTCCAGTGTTACCGGCAGGCCGATCAGCGCGAAGCGCTTGGCGATGGTGCCTTCGGATTCGTCGGCGGCGAGGATGCCCTTGCCGCTGGCGACGAGTTTTTTGGCGATTGCATTGAGCGAGGCCATGGGCGGGAGGGTCTCCGTTTCAACGCCCAAATAATGCCCCGCCCCAGGGCCGCCAGTCGATTGGACGTTCAGGTATCAGACGAAGGGTTGAGCGCGACGTGACCAGCCGCGCCCGGGATCGTCAGCCCTTGAGCGCCTCGACCCCCGGCAGCGGCTTGCCTTCCATCCATTCGAGGAAGGCGCCGCCGGCGGTGGAGACGTAGGTGAACTGGTCCTTCACACCGGCATGGGCGAGGGCGGAGACGGTATCACCGCCACCTGCCACCGACACCACCTTACCGGCCTTGGTGCGGTCGGCGACGTAACGCGCGACCTCAACCGTGCCGTGGTCGAAGGGCTGCATCTCGAAGGCGCCCAGCGGGCCGTTCCAAACGACGGTCTTGGCCTCGTCGATGGCGCCCTTGATGCGCTCGATCGAGCCGGGGCCGACATCAAGGATCATGCCCTCGGGATCCATCGAATCGACGCCGTAGTAGCGGTGCGGGGCGTTGGCTTCGAAGTGCCAGGCGACCGTGGCGTCGATCGGCAGGATGATGGCGCAGTGCGCGGCTTCCGCCTTGTCGCGGATGTCGTTGGCGGTCTCGGCCAGGTCCTTCTCGGCCAGCGACTTGCCGACACCGAGCCCGCCGGCATGGAGGAACGTGTTGGCCATGGCGCCGCCGATGACCAGGGCATCGACCTTGTTGAGGAGGTTGCCGAGCAGGTCGAGCTTGGTCGACACCTTGGCACCGCCAACGATGGCGATCACCGGACGTTCGGGGTTGCCAAGGCCCGCTTCGAGCGCTTTGAGTTCGGCCTCCATGGCGCGGCCGGCGGCCGACGGCAGCAGATGGGCGATGGCCTCGGTCGAGGCGTGGGCGCGGTGGGCCGCCGAGAACGCGTCGTTGACGAATATGTCGCCGAGTTCAGCCATGCGTGCGGCGAGTTCGGGGTCGTTCTCTTCCTCGCCGGGGTGGAAGCGCGTGTTCTCGAGCACGAGGATCGAGCCCGGAGGGGCCTCGTCGATCGCCTGCTTGGCCTTGCTGACATCGGTCCAGTCGGTGGCGATGAAGCCGACCGGGTGGCCTGTTTCGTCGGCCACCGATGGCACGACCATCTCGAGCGAGAACTCGGGATCGACCTTGCCCTTGGGGCGGCCGAAATGGCTGAGGATGATCGCCTTGCCGTCCACCTTGATGATCGAGCGGATCGTCGGCACCAGCCGCTCGATGCGGGTGGCGTCCGTTACCTTGCCATCGGCGACCGGCACGTTGAGATCGGCGCGGACCAGCACGCGCTTACCCGAAAGGTCGAAATCGTCGAGGGTCTTGAAAGCCGGCATGGGACGTATCCGCTGCTAAGGAGAGGTGCCGCTGCTATAGCAAGGATTGCAGCAAGGGCAACAGCGGAGGTCAGAGACCGACGAGGCCTGCCAGGGTGCCCGAGAGGGCAAACAGCAGCGCGCCGATGCCGATATGGCGCACCGCGAAGTAGAGGTTGGTGTTGAAGGTGAAGCGGGCGAAGCCCTCGCTCGGCCAGGCCCGCGGGCCGATGCGCCGGCGCAGCGCCCGGTCGGCCAGCACCACGTAAAGCCCGAAGGCGACAAGCGGTATCAGGAACCAGGTCGCATCGTGCCGGGCGCCGAGCGCGACGCTGCCGACGATGTTGGTGACGACCAGAAGTCGTTCGATATCACGCACCGGCTGATCGCTCCGGTTCAGGGATCAACTGATGCGAACGATAGCACGACGACGTAACGCTTTGGCGACCAAAACGTTAACGGTGGATGACAGTTCCTGCTCACACGCGGCTGAACAGGGTCGGATAGTCCACAACGAAGCCGTTTTCATCCACCGTCAGCACCTGCTCGAAGCTGCCGTCGCCGGACTGGTAGCGGTAGTGGCTAGCATCCAGCCTGGTGTAGATTTGCTCGTCGCGGAACGGCTCCAGGCTGTCGAGCGGTACCCAGGCCATGGCGAACTGCTGCGGCACGCCGTCCGCAAACCTGGCGCGGCGGATCGGCAGGGTGTTGGTGAAGGGCGTGCCGGAAATGTCGATGTCGACGCAGCCTTCGAGGGCGGGGGCGCGCTGGCCATTCACCTTCCAGTCGCCGAGACCATCCGACAGCAGCCGCAGGACGCGGCCATCCTGCAGGCGGAGGGTGAGGGAGCGGAAGGTCCAGTCGGTGGCAAGCAGGATGTCGTACTGGGCGCCGTAGGCAAAGCCGTCGAACTCGCCGATCAGCACGCTGCGTATGTTGATGCCGTCGTCGGTTTCCCAGACGCGGCAGTGCTCGAGCCCGACCTCATCGACTGGTTTCCAGCGGAGGTCGAGCTCGAGAGGCATCGTCGTCAGAGGGTCTTGGCGAACACGGCCGTCATGTCGGCCATGCGGTTCGAGAAGCCCCACTCGTTGTCGTACCAGCCCATGATGTTCACGAAGTTGTCGCCGATCACCTTGGTCTGATCGAGCAGGATGGTGGCGGAGTGCGGATCGTGGTTCATGTCGCTGGAGACGTTCGGGTAGTGCGTCACGGTCATGATGCCGTTGAGCGCGCCGTTCGACGCGGCGATCAGCGCGTCGTTGACTTCCTGCACAGTGGTGTTGCGCTTGGCGACGAACTTCAGGTCGACCAGCGAGACGTTCGGGGTCGGGACGCGCACCGAGATGCCGTCGAGCTTGCCCTTCAGTTCCGGCAGCACGAGGCCGATGGCCTTGGCGGCGCCGGTCGAAGTCGGGATTTGGCTCAGCGCCGCGGCGCGGCCGCGGTAGAGATCCTTGTGCATGGTGTCGAGCGTCGGCTGGTCACCGGTATAGGAATGGATGGTGGTCATCATCCCCTTCTCGATGCCGAGCAGGTCGTTCATCACCTTGGCCATCGGCGCGAGGCAGTTGGTGGTGCACGAGCCGTTCGAGATAACGGTGTGCTCCTTGCCCAGCAGCTGGTGATTGATGCCGTAGACCACGGTCAGGTCGGCGCCTTCGCCTGGAGCCGAGATGATCACCTTCTTGGCGCCGGCCGCGAGGTGCGCCGAGGCCTTTTCCTTCGAGGTGAAGAATCCGGTGCACTCGAGCACGATCTCGACGCCGAGCTCCTTGTGCGGCAGCAGGGCGGGATCCTTGACGGCAGTGACCTTGAACGTCTGGTTGCCGGCGGTGATCACATCGCCCTCGACCTTCACTTCGTGCGGGAAGCGGCCGTGCACGCTGTCGAAGCGCAGCAGGTGGGCGTTGGTTTCGACCGGGCCCAGATCGTTGACGGCGACGACCTGGATGTCGTTGCGACCGCTTTCGACGATGGCGCGCAGGATGTTGCGACCGATGCGGCCAAAGCCATTGATTGCGACGCGTACAGCCATGATGGCTCCTTGAGGACTTCTAAGGGAGGAGAAAAGGAGAGCGCGGTGTCTTACAACTGCGCCATGACAGCTTCAACTATGGCTTTGGATGTAATGCCAAAGTGCTCATAGAGGGCCTCGGCCGGCGCGCTGGCGCCGAACGAGTGCATGCCGATGAAGCGGCCTTTGTCGCCAAGCAGCTTCAGCCAGCTCATCTCGATGCCGGCTTCGATCGCCACCTTGGCCTTGGGCCTGCCGATCACGCTGTCGCGGTATTCCTGCGACTGGGCATAGAACAGCTCCTGGCTCGGGACGGAGACGACCTTGGCCGAGATGCCCTGCGCCTTAAGCAGCTCGAGGCTCGCGACAGCGATCGCGACTTCCGAGCCGGTGGCGAAGATCACCGCATCGGCGTTCTTGTCGCCGGCGATGACGTAGGCGCCCTTGGCGGACGGGTTGCCCTCGACCGTTTCGGTGCGCAGCGCCGGCAGGTTCTGGCGGCTGAGTGCGAGGATCGAGGGCTTCTCGGCCTCGATGGCGAGCTGCCAGCATTCGAGCGTTTCGACCGCATCGGCCGGGCGGAAGACCAGGAGACCCGGGATAGCGCGGAGCGTCGACAGGTGTTCCACCGGCTGGTGGGTCGGGCCGTCTTCACCGAGGCCGATCGAGTCATGGGTCATCACGTAGATGACCTTCTGCTCCATGATGGCCGAGAGGCGGATCGCCGGGCGGGCATAGTCGGTGAACACCAGGAACGTGCCGCCATAGGGGATCAGGCCCTTGTGGAGCGCGATGCCGTTCATCGCCGCAGCCATCTCATGCTCGCGGATGCCGTAGCGCATGTAGCGGCCGGTGTGGTCGGCGGCAGTGAAGGGCAGGGTCTCGGGCGTGTTGGTGAGGTTCGAGCCGGTGAGATCGGCGGAGCCGCCGATGGTCTCGGGCAGCACCTTGTTGATCACCTCCAGCGCCATCTGGCTCGACTTGCGGCTCGCGACCTTCGGCTTGTCGGCAACGAGCTTGGCCTTGAACGTCTCGATGGTCTCGTTCCAGTTCGCCGGCAGTTTGCCGGCGATGCGGCGCTCGAACTCGGCGCGCAGCTCGGGCTTGGCGGCAGCAAGGCGACCTTCCCAGTCGCCACGGGCGTTCTCGGAACGGGTACCGGCCGCGCGCCAGGCGTTGAGCGTGTGGCTCGGGATTTCGAAGGCGGGATAGTCGATGCCGAGCTTCTGTTTGGCGCCGGCGAGTTCTGCCGCGCCGAGCGGCGAGCCGTGCACGCCGTGCGAGTCCGCCTTGGTCGGCGCGCCGAAGCCGATGATGGTCTTGGCGGCAATCAGGGTCGGCTTGTCCGTCGACTTCTTGGCGTCGAGCAGCGCCTTCTCGACCTGGGCCTGGTCGAGGCCGTCGATCTCGATGGTGTTCCAGCCGCTGGCCTTGAAGCGGGCGATCTGGTCGGTCGAGTCGGCGTTGGAAACGCGGCCGTCGATGGTGATGTTGTTGTTGTCCCAGATCACCACGAGCTTGTTGAGCTTGAGGTGCCCGGCGAGCGAGATGGCTTCCTGCGAAATACCTTCCATCAGGCAGCCGTCGCCGGCGATGACCCAGGTATGGTGGTCGACGAGGTCCGAGCCGAACTCGGCGGCAAGCTTGGCTTCGGCGACGGCGAAGCCGACCGAATTGGCGATACCCTGGCCGAGCGGGCCGGTGGTGGTCTCGATGCCGGGGGCGAAATGGTACTCCGGGTGACCGGCAGTCTTCGACCCAAGCTGGCGGAACTGCTTGATCTGGTCGATCGTCATTTCCTCGTAGCCGAGGAGATAGAGCGATGCGTAAAGCAGCATCGAGCCGTGACCTGCCGAGAGGATGAAACGGTCGCGATCCGGCCACCAGGGGTTCTTCGGATCGAACTTCATCACCTTGGTGAACAGCACCGTCGCGATGTCGGCGACGCCCATTGGCAGGCCGGGGTGACCGGAGTTGGCTTTCTCCACCGCATCCATGGCGAGGGAACGGATGGCATTGGCCATCTCATTGGCTTGGGCGGAGTTGGTCATTACGGGGTGCTCTCGGCTAAGGGGACGAAAGCCCGGAAAACCGGGCGCCTCGAACCCTCCTGCCGAGGCGGGTTGACGCTTAGCAGGTTCCTTTGACCTGTCAATGTCGCCTCCCGGAGGGGGGCGTTGCCACGCCGCGCTAGCTTTGCGCTATAGTGCCAAGTGGAATCGCCCTTTTCCGCGATGGGGGGTCGGGATGGCCGAGAATAACTCCGATGAAGGATATGAGGCCGCCGCCAGCCGGCTCGACAAGGCATTCGCGCGGCTCGAAGCGAGCGTGCGCAGCCTCAACGGCCGGATGCGGGCGCATAGCCGGATAGAGTCCGACACCCAGAAGCTGGTGAGCGAACGGCAGCGGCTGGCGCAGGAGCTCGACAAGGTCAGCGCCAAGGCAAAGCGGCTCGATGACAGCTCCGCCGAAGTGGCGCGGCGCCTCGTCGTCGCCATGGAGTCGGTACGCGAAGTGCTGGCGAAAGAGGACAGCTGACATGCCCGAGGTCAATGTCGACATCAACGGCCGCAAGTACCGCATGGCTTGCGAAGAGGGCCAGGAGCAGCACCTGCTCGGGCTCGCCGACCGCTTCAACCAGCATATCGACCAGTTCAAGGGCACCTTCGGCGAGATCGGCGACAACCGCCTGACGGTGATGGCAGGCATCGCCGTGCTCGACGAACTGGCGGAAGCCGAACGCCGTATTGCCGATCTCAAGCAGGACGTCGCCAACCTCACCCAGGTCGGCGAGGCGCTGACACATGAAGCCGAGGGACTGGAGCAGCGTTTCGCCAAGCGGCTCAATGAAGCAGCCCGGAAGATCGAGGCTATCTCTACCGCCATCGACGAGACCGGCGCCGGCGCCTAGTTCTTCCTGACGATGCAGGAGCCGCCGGCTGCCTGCAGCCTGGCGCAGAGTGCATCGGCGTCGGCCCGGTTGTCCCGCCCGATCATGGCATAGTGCCTGAGCCGCGGCCCGAAGTTCGGGTTGCGCGCCATCAGCAACATCAGCTTCTCACTGCCCAGCACCTTGGGATAGTTCGCCTGCACCCGCTCGAAGCGACGGATGACCACGCCCTGCGAGAAGTTCTGCGCCAGCAGCACGCCCCACGGCTTCCATTCGCTCGGCTGCCGGTCGAGCCTCGGCACCCGCTCCGCCTCCGCCATCTTCACGCAGGCATCGACGAATGGCTCATCCTTGCCGATGGCGAAGTCGACCTCGGGCGGAGTTTCCGCGAGCCACGCATCGGGATCGCGGCCGGTGACGATCTCCACATAGAACCGGGTCTCGGCTGGCAGATAGCTACCACCTTTCACATAGCCCGAGGCCCGTCCTTCGCCGCCATTGTAGGCGACAGCGGCCAACCCAAGGTTGCCGAACTTGTCGGTGAGGAAGCGCAGGTAGTTCGCCGATTTGGCCAGCGCCTCGCTCGGATCGAAGGCATTCCGCAGCCCCCGGATGCGCGCTGTTGTGGGAATGAACTGAGCGATCCCCTGCGCGCCGGCGGTGCTCAGCGCAAACGGATCGAACCGGCTCTCCTGCCAGATCAGCCGCGCGAAGTATCCGACCGGCAGCTCCTCGCGCCACGCAAACAGCTGGATCGCCCCGCAGGTGTCGCGAAAGAACTGCTCCTGCCGGATGCACACCGCGGTCCACGCCGGAGCGGCAGGATCGGCGGCGTAGCACGAGCGTGGCTTCGTCGGCCCGGCGTCGCTCTCGACAGCCCAAGCGGTGCAGCTAAACGCCGCGATCACCATCGCTAGTCCGAGGCCGATCAGTCGTCCGCCGCGCATGCTGCAAAGCTAGGGTGCGCTCGGGGCTGGGGCAAGTCCGGCGACTTAGTCGCTGAACCGTCCCGGTTCCCAGTTCGCCAGTACCGCCTGTTGCAGGTCGATCTCTTCCATGATTTCGCGCAGCACTTCGTCGTCGAGCTTGCGCTCGTCACGGGCGGCGACGAGGGCGGCGCGGCGGGCTTCGAGCACCGTCCGGCCCAACTCGAGCACCATGGCGTCATGCGCGGAATGGGATTGGCGCTGCGCTGCGTCCTCGACGCTGGCGCGCTTCAGCATCTGCTCGGCGGCGGCCCGCGCGGCTGGATCGGTCTGGCCGTCGCGGAAGGCGGTGATGGCGGCTTTGCTGGCGGCGTCAGCGATATCTCGCGCGATGACGTGCTGTGCGGCGCGATACTTGTCCTCCTCCGGATCGGAAATGCCGAGGACGCCGATCAGCCAGGGAAGCGTCAGGCCTTGGACCAGCAGCGTGCCGATGGTGACCGCGAAGGCGACGAACTGGATGACATCGCGGCCGGGGAAGGCCTCGCCCGCCAGCGTCGTCAGCGGAATACCGGCGGCGGCTGCGAGGGTGACCACGCCGCGCATACCGGTCCAGGCGATGACCAGGTTCTCGCGCCAGCTGAACGGCTCGGGTACGTCGTACCCGCCCTGCCGCAGCACTTCCCGGCGGCGCTCGAAACGGCCGCCTCGCCTGCCCAACCGCCGCGGCGGCTCCTCGCCGGCCTCCATGCGGGCGATCGATTCCCGCACCCTGCGTGTCTGCCAGCGCGATACGAAGCCAGTGCCGAACACCCAGGCAATACGCACGAGGATCACCGCAACGAGCACGACCAGCGAGAGCCCGAGCAGTTCGGGCAGGCTGAAGCCGGTTGCCGTCGCCTCCTCGATGACGAACTTCATCTGCAAGCCGATATAGGCGAAGACGAAGGCCTCGAGCAGCGCGTCGGCGGTGCGCCAGAACTGGCGTTCCTGGATGCGCGCGGCATAGCCCGCCTCGGTCGAGTTGTGCCCGAGGGAGAAGCCGGCGGCAACCACCGCGAGTACACCGGAAGCCCCGACTTCCTCGGCCACGAGATAGGCGGTGAACGGCACGAGCACGGAGAGCACGGTGACCAGTGAAGCGTTGGTCATATGTAGCCGAGTGCGATGCACGATCGCGCCGATCACCATCCCGATGACGATGCCGACGATCACGGCATAGCCAAAATAGAGGAAGCCGTTTTCGATGAAGAGGTGGCGGCCGGTCACCGTGGCGGTGGCGAAGGCGAAGAGGGTAAGCGCGGCCGCATCATTGATCAGGCTCTCGCCCTTCAGCACGGTCATCATCCGGCTGGGGAGCCCGAGCTTGCGGCCCACCGCGACAGCGGTCACCGCGTCGGGCGGCGACACCACCGCTGCAAGCACCGTCGCCACCGCCAGCGTCATGCCCGGGATGATCGAGGCGGAGACCGCGCCGACGACGGAGGTGGTGACCAGCACCAGCACCACGCCGAGGTTCACGATCGACCCCAGCCGCTTGATGAAGCTGACGAACGAGAATTCCGTCGCGGCCGAATAGAGCAGCGGCGGCAGCACGACGGTGAGGATGATCTCGGGCTCGAGTTCCAGCCGCGGCAGTCCGGGAACGAATGAGGCGGCGAGGCCGACCAGCGCCAGCAGCAGCGGCGCCTGGATGCTGCGTCGCTCGGCGATAATGGTGACGGCTATGGCCGCGATCATCACCAAGAGGATCTGTGAAACCATGCGTCGCCCCTGTGCCCTTGCCCGCCTGATATAGGCGGGGACGTGGAAAAGGAAAGAAGCGCTTGGCGTTGGCGCGCTGTGCGCCCTATATTGAATAGGCTGCCCGGTGCGTGTTGGATCTTATTTCCCTGGGGCCGTACTGATCCTTAAGGGAGCTGTCACCGTTCGGACCCGTGGGTTCGGACACACGGCGCCCACCTACGTAAGTAGGTTCCCAGGATCTGTATCCCACGGCCAGGGCGGCACCTAATTCTTCGCCAGAAAGCCCCATGAGCGACGCAAAGATCGAAGAGGCGAAAGCGGCGCTCCGAGCCGTAGCGCACAAGAATCGAGCGGCCTTCCATCCGTCCCTGCGCAACGAGGCGGCCCATGCGGCCATGCTGCATTTCTTCGATGCCGTGCCCATCGAGAAGGGCGAAGTGGTCGCAGGCTACTGGCCGATCCGTGACGAGATGGACGTGAAATCGGTGGTGGCCCGGCTGATGGATGCCGGCCAGCCAGTGTGCCTGCCGGTGGTGCTGGGCGACGAGCAGCCGCTCGAGCTTCGGCTCTGGGAAGACGGCGCGCCGCTTTACGAAGCCGGTTTCGGAACGCTCGCCCCGGCGGAGGAAGCGCCGCGCGCCGCGCCCGACGTCATCCTCATGCCGCTCCTCGGCTTCGACAAGCACGGCACCCGCCTTGGCTACGGCGGCGGGTATTACGACCGGACACTGGCCGCGCTGCCGAAGCGGCCAAGGCTCATTGGCTTCGCCTTTGCGCTGCAGGAGGTGGATTTGATCCCGCGCGAGGCGCACGATGTGCCGCTCGACGCTATCGTGACTGAACAGGGCGTCCGCAACTTCGACAAAAAGGCGCCGGTTACGTGAGAGTCCTGTTCCTGGGCGACGTGGTCGGCAAGTCCGGCCGGGACGCCGTTTCCGACCGCCTTGCCGGGCTGGTCGACAAGCACAAGTTCGATTTCGTGGTGATCAACGGCGAGAACGCCAGCCATGGGCGCGGGCTGACCGAAGGGCACTTCGCCGAGATTAAGGCTGCCGGCGCCGACGTCGTGACGCTGGGCGACCACGCCTTCGACCAGCGCGACACACTGACATACATCGCCCGCGAGCCGACGCTGCTGCGGCCGGTCAACCTCGCTCCGGGCACGCCCGGACGCGGTGCCAATCTCTATGAAAGCCGCGCCGGGCACCGGGTGCTGGTGATCAACGCGCAGGGCCGGGTGTTCATGGATCCGGTCGACGATCCGTTCCGCGCCGTCGAGGCCGCGGTCGCCGCCTGTCCGCTCGGCGAGCAGGCCGATGCGATCATCCTCGATTTCCACACCGAGGCGACCTCGGAAATCCAGGCGATGGGGCACTTCCTCGACGGCAAGGTCAGCCTTGTCGTCGGCACCCACACCCACATCCCCACCGCCGATCACCGCATCCTCAAGGGCGGCACGGCGCTAATGGCCGATGCCGGCATGTGCGGCGACTACGACTCAGTGATCGGCGTCGAGGTCGACGAACCGCTCAACCGCTTCCTCACCGGCATCGCCACCGGCAGGTTCACCCCGGCGGATGGTGAGGCGACGCTGAGCGGAATAGCGATCGAGACCGATCCAAGGACCGGTCTCGTCGCTAAGCTGTCGCCCGTCCGGGTGGGTGGTTCGCTGGCCCAGGTCGAGCCGGCGTTCTGATCAGGGCAGTACCATGTTGATCTGGCAGGTCCAGTCGTCGGGTAGAAACTGGCCATCCTCTGGCATTCCATTGGGATAGATGACTTCGTCTGGTATTCCCATGTCTCCCCCCGGCACGACCGGAGGCGCTGTGTAGGTGTAGACCGTCCCGTCGGGTAGCGTAACCTCGAAATACGTGCCGGCCGGCCAGGGAACATTGCCGCTGTTGACCAGACTCACTTGTGAATGTGCGACGACCTCGCAACTTGCAGACATCACCACGCCCTCGGGGAAGCCCGGGAGCGGCCCGGTGTCGCCAGTCTCATATTTGTTCTCCGGCCAGACCGGCGGACTATCGGGGAAGATTACCGTGAACTCGCACTGGAAATCATCGGGGAAGCCACCGGGCCATTCGAGACCCCAATTCCCGCCGGGAAGCCAATCGGTGTAGAGTACGAACTCGTGGATACTGCCGTCCGGCATCACGGTCATCACCTTGGTTCCGGCTGGCAGATTGTATTGGCCGATATTTTTGAAGTCGAGCGTGGCCTCGAACGGGGGCGGACCAGTAATCACCTTGCAACCGACTTCACCCACCTGAGACGGCTCTGGCGGATCATCGGGCGTCTCCAGGGGATTGCTCGGCGTCTCCGGCAAGTCGTCCGGCGTTTCGGTCGGTTCGTTGGCAGGCGGGGCCACCTTCACAGCGCAGGTGGAATCGGCAGATACTTGAACACCCTTGAGCGGTACTTCGATCGGCTTTCCGGGCGCCCAGTCCGCCTCAAGCTTGAACAGCTTCTGGATATTGCCAGGCTGCATGTAGAACATGACTATCGTGCCAGCCGGGATCACCTTTCCCGTCCCGTTGACGACGCTGACCGCTAGGCCGCCATGCCCTTCCTTGACGAGGCACCTGATACCCTCCGTGGACTTGGGCAGGCGTCCCTCCTGGGCGCGGGCAGTCTCGGAGTCACCGTGATCGCCATCCTCGACCCTCGGGCGATCCGGTTCCGGGTCGGTGCGTGTCTGCGCGAAGGCAGGCGCGGCGCCGGCCACCAGTATTGCCGCCAGTGCGGCGAGCGAAAATCTCTTAAGGGCGTCCATCTCAAGCTCTCTTCTTGGCGGCGCCATTGCCGCATTGGATGAACGGACCTTGCAGGTTCGTGACTGAACGGGCGGTGATATCCGCATTTATCGCGGGTTCACATTTTGATTTCCGTTGGAATGGCGGGATGTCTTGGCATGGAGCGCCCATTCTAGGCGGGTGCGTTCCGACATCGCGCGCACACTTTATTTTCGCCGCGGCCGCCCCTATAACCGCCCACCACCGACACACATGCCAACAGGGGTGACCGCATGGCCGGCCATTCGCACGCCAAGAACATCATGCACCGCAAGGGCAAGTCCGACGCGGCTCGCTCGAAGGTGTTTTCGAAACTCGCTCGTGAAATCACCGTGGCTGCCAAGCTCGGCGTGCCGGACCCGGCGTTCAATTCGCGCCTGCGCCTCGCAGTCAGCAACGCTCGCGCGCTGTCGATGCCGCGCGACAACATCGAGCGCGCTATCAAGAAGGCGAGCGGCGCCGACACCGAGAACTACGAAGAGATCCGCTACGAAGGCTACGGCCCCGGCGGCGTTGCCGTCATCGTAGAGGCGCTGACCGACAATCGCAACCGCACCGCCTCGAACGTGCGCTCGACCTTCTCCAAGAATGGCGGCGCACTGGGGGAAACCAACTCGGTCGGCTTCATGTTCGATCGCGTCGGCGAAATCTTCTACCCAGCCACCGCCGGCTCGGAAGACAAGGTGATGGAAGCGGCCATCGAGGCCGGCGCCGACGACGTCGAAAGCGATGAAGAAGGCCACTGGATCTACACCTCGTTCGAGGCACTGAACGAGGTCGCGGCAGCACTCGAGAAGGTGTTGGGCGAGGCAGAATCGGCCAAGTTCATTTTCAAGCCGCAGAACGAAGTGCCGGTGGACGCGGAAAAGGGTGCGACGCTGCTCAAGCTGATCGGCATCCTCGAAGAGGACGACGATGTGCAGAACGTCTACGCCAACTTCGACATCAGCGACGAAGACATGGCCAAGATCGACGCCGCCTAAGATTGACGCGTGAGCGTTTGACAAATCCGGGCCTGGGCAATAGTTCAGGCTCGTTACGCCGAAAAAACGTAGGCCGGTTAAGGTGAGTCCGGCCCTCCCGCGAGGGAGATTGTCCCGCCCAAAAGGCGAAGGACCCACGGCAAGCCGACGAGCGCCCGATCCCCGGGTGCCCGCTGCTTGTTGGGATATGGGTCGATGACATTTCACCGCCAGCTTCATGCCCTGAGCCGCGTGCGCCACGAGACCGGTCGTTCGACCGTTTCCTCTCGCAACCATCAGGACATCATCATGCAATTCAATCACGCTAATCTTGCTGTTGCCGACGTCACGGCCGCAGCAGAGTTCTTCCAGCGCCACTTCGATTTCACCGTCGTCGGCGAAGCGCACGACAACTTCATCGTCATGGAGGGTGAGGGCGGCTTCGTCCTCAACTTCATGGCATCAGGCAAGACCGAAGCCACCTACCACAAGAACTTCCATGTCGGCTTTTTCGTCGGCAGCGTCGCCGAGGTGCGGCTGAAGCATGCCGAACTTGTCGATGCCGGCTACGGTCCGGGCGACGTGCAGCAGTTCAATCGTGGCGGCAGCCGGACGACGACGTTCTACTGCCAGGCCCCCGGCGGCTTCCTCGTTGAAGTCGCAACGACGGCTGCGGACGACTAGGCCGCTGCAGCGGGCAGCGTCTCGTAATGCGAGATGGACGCGACTGCGGTGCAGTTGCGTCCGTTCTGCTTTGCCGCATAGAGCTGTTGGTCGGCTAATCGGAACAACTCGGTGAAGGGCAGGGAGCGGTCGTAGACCGCGCCGCCCACGCTCACCGTCAACTGGTAGGGCTTGCCGTCGGGGGCGAACCTGGCTTCGCAGACCGCGAGGCGAAGCCGCTCGGCAACGGCCTCGGCGATCAGCAGCGTGGTGCCGGGCAGGTAGACGGCAAACTCCTCGCCACCGATGCGTCCGACGAGATCGGCAGCGCGCAGCACACTGCGCACCGATTTGGCGATCAGCCGCAGCGCGGCGTCGCCGTGGTCGTGGCCGTAGGTATCGTTGATCGCCTTGAAGTTGTCGGCATCGATAACGAGCAGGGTGCCGCGCATGCCGTCGTCGGCGAAGCGGCCATCGGCCAGCGCTTCCTCCACTTCACGGGTGAAGGCACCACGGTTCAGCAGCTCGGTTAGATTGTCGGTCGCCGCATGGTGGCGCAGCAATTCGTGGGCGATGGCGAGCTCACGCAATTTGCTCAGCAGGAAGAACAGCATGGGGATGGCGAGGCCCATCGGCACGAACACGTCGAGGGCGATCGACCAGCGGAGCGACTCGGGGCTGAGATTGTGGAAATTGAAGGAGTCGACGAACAGCGCGACTGCAATGCAACCGATCGTGCCCAGCGCTGTCCAGAGGAAGACGCGGCCCCAGCCGCTGGGCGAAAAATCCAAAGCTCGCATTCCTTCAGCACTTCTGCGCAGAAGCCGCGGACGTTAGGCCGGGCGAGTTGAGATCGCCTCAAGCCGCTGGATCGGATTTTATCTATCGCCGGAATTTAAGTGCTTCAGCGCACCGCGGCGTTCAGCGCGACGAGGTCTAGATCGACCTGTTTGCCGCCCAGTTCGACGCGATTGCGCCCGGTGTGCTTGGCCTCGTAGAGGCGGCGGTCGGCGATACGGAACAAGTCTGAGAAGCCGGCATCGCCTGCGCATACGGCGCCGCCGATGCTGACTGAGAGGCGCTGCGCGATGCCATCCGAGGTGATGAACAGGGCGTTGACCGCGGCGCGGATGCGTTCCGCGACAAGGTCGGCTACTTCGGGTCCGGCATCTTCCAGGAAAACGCCGAACTCCTCGCCACCAATGCGTCCGACCAGGTCGCCGTCGCGCACGCTGTCGCGGATGGCGCCGGCGATCAGCTGCAGCACCTCGTCGCCGCGCTCGTGGCCGAAACGGTCATTGACCGTCTTGAAGTGGTCGGCGTCGATGATCAGCAGGGCGCCGCTGCTGCTCATCCCGCTCAGGCTCACGCCGACGCGCGAGGTGAAGGCGCGGCGGTTGAGGCAGTCGGTCAGCCAATCGGTTGAGGCGAGCGTCTCCAGCCTGCGGTTGGCCTCGCGCAGCTGTGCCGACCTGATCTGCAGGAACAGCAGGATCGGGCCACCCAATGCGGTCGGCATGCCGAGGGCGAGGACGATGCCGACATCATTCATGCCCTGGTTGAGGGACATCATGACAAGGTTGGAGATCACCCAGGACGCGACCGTGGAAACGGAGAGGATAAGGATGGTCCGCTGCCAGACGGTGCCCCATGCCGATTGTGGCAATACCAAGCCGCTCATTCCCGCGCCCCCGGAGTGAATGCGTATGGGCTTAAGCCGCAATGCTTGAATGCAAATTAATATGGTTGGTTGGATGCGCGGCTATTTCCCCAGCTGTTTCCGTTTCGTTCACAAAGCGCTTGGTAGGATTCAGCTCCTGACCTAAAGCTTCGGAATGGCTGAAACGGTGCGAATCATCGGGATTGATCCGGGGCTGAGGCGCTGCGGCTGGGGCATCATCGAAAGCTCCGGCAACCGTCTGGGCTTTGTCGCCTGCGGCACAATCACGCCCCCGGTGGAGGGCTCGCTGGCCGATCGGCTGGTGGACCTGCATCGCGGCATCATGGCCGTGCTCGACGAGCATGCGCCCGAGGAAGCGGCGGTCGAAGAGACGTTCGTCTCCGCTGGCGCGCGATCGGCGCTGCAACTGGGCCAGGCGCGTGGCGTGGTGCTGATGACCCCGGCGTTGCGCGGGCTGCCGGTGGGCGAGTATGCCGCCAACCTGATCAAGAAATCGGTCGTCGGCACCGGTCACGCCGAGAAAGCCCAGGTACAGATGATGATCAAGATCCTGTTGCCGACGGCGACCTTCAAGGGCGCGGATGCGGCCGATGCGCTGGCCATCGCCATCTGCCACGCGCACCACCGCGCCATCCGCAAGCTGAGTGTTCCTGCATGATCGGCAAGCTCAAGGGCCTCGTCGACGGGTTCGGCGACGACCACGTGCATCTCGACGTCAACGGTGTCGTGTACGAGACGTTCTGCTCGGCCAAGACGCTGGCGGCGCTACCGCAGGTTGGCCACGCTGCGGTGATCCATACCGAGATGATCGTCCGCGAGGACATGATCAGGCTCTACGGCTTCTTCACCGAAGCCGAGAAAGCCTGGTTCGGCACGCTGATGACGGTGCAGGGGGTCGGCAGCCGGGTGGCACTCGCCATCCTATCAGTACTCACCCCATCCGAGCTCGCCAGCGCCATCGCGCTGCAGGACAAGGCGATGATCGGCCGCGCCAACGGCGTCGGTCCTAAGCTCGCCGTCCGCATCGTCACCGAGCTCAAGGGCAAGGCCCCGGTCGCCGGCGTGATCGATGCGGGCGTGCTCGGCCTGCAGGCCGCGTTGGGCGAGGGTGCGGCGGCGACCAACGTCACCGACGCGGTTTCGGCGCTGACAAACCTCGGCTACTCCAGCGCGCAGGCCTCCGCCGCCGTGGCGCGGGTGGTCGGCCGCGACGGCGATGGGATAGCGACCGACAAGCTGATCCGGCTGGGGCTCAGGGAATTGAGTTCGTGACCGACCTGACCTCCGCCCATACCGGCCGGGACGACTCGCTGGATGTCTCGCTGCGGCCATCGGGCTTTTCCGAGTTCATCGGGCAGGCCGAGGCGCGGGCCAATCTCGAGGTGTTCATCCAGGCGGCGAAACACCGAGGCGCGGCGCTGGACCATGTGCTGTTCGTCGGCCCGCCGGGTTTGGGCAAGACCACGCTGGCGCAGATCGTTGCGCGGGAGCTCGGCGTCGGGTTCCGGGCAACCTCGGGTCCGGTGATCGCCAAGGCCGGCGACCTCGCGGCGCTCTTGACCAACCTCGAAGAGCGCGACGTGCTGTTCATCGACGAGATCCACCGGCTCAACCCGGCGATCGAGGAAATCCTCTATCCGGCGATGGAAGACTACCAGCTCGACCTGATCATCGGCGAAGGGCCCGCGGCGCGTTCGGTGCGGATCGATCTGGCGAAGTTCACTCTCGTCGGCGCCACCACCCGCGCCGGACTGCTGACAACGCCGCTGCGCGACCGCTTCGGCATCCCGATCCGGCTCAATTTCTACACCCCGGAAGAGCTGGTGAAGATCGTCGAGCGCGGCGCGCGGCTGCTCGGCATCGGAATGGCGCCGGATGGGGCGATGGAAGTTGCCCGCCGTTCCCGCGGTACGCCCCGCATCGCCGGCCGGCTGCTGCGCCGCGTCACCGATTTCGCGCTGGTCGACGGCGCCAAGGAGATCACCCGCTCGGTGGCCGACAAGGCGCTGCTGCGGCTCGATGTCGATGCGCGCGGCCTCGATCAGCTTGACCGGCGCTACCTCAAGGTGATCGCCGATTTCTACGGCGGCGGGCCGGTGGGTATCGAAACCATCGCGGCGGCCCTCAGCGAGCCGCGCGATGCGCTGGAGGAGATCGTCGAGCCCTACCTGATCCAGCAGGGCTTCATCCAGCGCACGCCGCGCGGCCGCATGCTGACGGCGCTCGCCTTCCAGCATATGGGCATCGGCGTGCCGCAGGGCTTCGTCGGGATGCAGGGCAGCCTGTTCGAGGAACCGGAGGGAGAGAACTGATGGTCGAGCACCGCCCTGTCCTGCGCCATGACAGCATGGTCTGCTTCGATGACGGCGCCGCCCGCTTCCAGATGCGGGCTGCCGGCATCGCCATCCGCAACGGGCGCGTGCTGATCCAGAACATCAAGGGCGGGTACGGCACGTTCCTGCCTGGTGGCCGGATCGAGCAGGCAGAGGCGAGTGTCGAAACCCTGGTGCGCGAGATGCAGGAGGAATTCGGCCATCCCGTCGAGGTCGGCCAGCTCGCCTTCGTGATCGAGTCTTTCTATCCCGAGAAATCGCAGGTCTTCCACGAGGTCGGGCTCTACTACCGGATCGAAGTGTCCGACGATTTCCCCTATCACGACACCGATATCTGCCATCGCTGTTACGAGGGCCCGGTCGAGATGGAATATCGTTGGGTGCCGACGACGGCGGAAGCGCTCGCGACAAGCGTGTTCTATCCCGAGCCGCTCCGCGGGCGGCTTGGTGACATACCCTCGACCACGATCCACCTCCTCGATCGGTCGGCGGCATGAGCGGCGCCAACCACATCGCAGTCCGTGTCTACTACGAAGACACCGATTTCTCCGGCAACGTCTACCACGCGGCGTACCTGCACTTCTTCGAGCGGGCGCGGACCGAGTTCCTGCGCGAGCGCGGCGTGCATCACTCGGAGCTGGTGAAGGATGGCATCGCCTTTGCGGTGCGCACGATGACCATCGACTTCAAGGCGGCGGCGCATATCGACGACCTGCTGGAGGTGACCACCGAGGTCGCTTCGCACAGCCCGGCGCGGCTCCATCTCGTCCAGTCGATCAGCCGCGACGGTGTCGAGATTACCCGGGCCGATGTGCAGGTGGTGGCGATCAAGACCAGCGGCGGCGTGGCGCGGATGCCTCGCCATCTGGTCGAAGCGCTCAAGGCATAGAAAAAGGGCCGCCGGTTTGCCGGCGACCCAAGGTTTTGCCTGCGATCGGCGTCCTACATCGCGGCGGGCTTAACCTGTCCGCGGATCTCGCCGTCAGGGAACTTGGCCGTATGGAGGTTGAAGTACCACTGGCCACCCTGCAACTGGGTGATCTGGTCATCGGTCAGCGTGGCGTTGCCGTTGATCGGGCTCGCGAGCGGATCGGCAAGCGGTACAACCGGATCGGCATTGGCGCCCTCGGCAGCCGGGCCGTGGAAATGGGCGCCGGTCGCGTCGCCGCTCAAGCCTTCATAGGTGACAGTCCAGGTGAAGACCTTGCTGTCGGTGTCGAGTGTCGCTTCCACCTTGCCGGTGGCGGTAGAATCCGTGGGCGGCACCTCCGAGGCGGCCGTCAGGTCGGCGGTGAACTTCACCACTTCTGCAAAGGCCGGCATTGCCGAAAAAGCCAATACGGCGGTGGCGGCCAGCAAGGTGCGAGTCAGATAGAGATACATTGGGATCTCCCTCGTCGTTGACGTGTTGTGGACAACCGCAGGCTCCCACCTGGCGGCAGGCCACGTCCACAACGCGATAGCTTGCGATCAGTTGCGCTGCGCTGATCGGTCGCGCTCACGCGAACGCGAGGAATCGCTTTGTTAACACTTGCTTGACCATAAGTAAGGCAGTGCACCACCAGTGCTGCCAAAGGTCCGGGATTCCGGGCTTTTCTCTTAAATTTGACAAATTTGAACCGCATCGACCCGACGATCAGGTTTCGGTCGTCGGGGCCGGACTGAGAAGGACCCTTACATGGAAGCCATGGACGCCGTCGGCACGGTCGCTCCGCATGCCGACCTTTCGATCTGGGCGCTGTTCTGGCAGGCCGACCTTGTCGTCAAGACGGTGATGATCGGGCTGCTCGCGGCCTCGGTCTGGTGCTGGGCGATCATCGTCGACAAGTCGATGCTCTATGGCCGCGCCAAGCGCGAGATGAACCGTTTCGAGCGGGTGTTCTGGTCGGGCCAGTCGCTCGAGGAACTCTACCAGCAGATGAGCGAGAAGCCGGCGATGGGGCTCGGCGCCATCTTCGTCGCCGCGATGAAGGAGTGGAAGCGCAGCCACGAGCAGAACGCTTCCTCGTTCGTCGGCGTGCAGGGGCGCCTCGACAAGGTGCTCGACGTCGCCATCAGCCGCGAGAGCGAGAATCTCGAGAAGCGCCTCGGCTTCCTCGCCACCGTCGGTTCGGCGTCGCCCTTCATTGGCCTCTTTGGCACGGTATGGGGGATCATGAACGCATTTACGGCCATCTCGGCCGCGTCGAGCACCAATCTGTCCGTAGTCGCCGGGCCGATCGCCGAGGCGCTGTTTGCGACGGCGCTGGGCCTGCTCGCCGCTATCCCGGCGGTCATCGCCTACAACAAGCTGTCGGGCGACGCCAACAAGCTGATTGGGCGGCTCGAGGGCTTCGCCGACGAATTCTCGACCATCCTCTCGAGGCAGCTCGAAGCGCGGGGTGCCCGCTGATGGCAATGGCAGTATCGGGCGGTGGCGGGAGCGGCCGCCGGCGTGGCCGCCGCCGCGGCGGCGGCTCCAAGCCGATGAGCGATATCAACGTCACGCCGATGGTCGACGTGATGCTGGTGCTGCTGATCGTGTTCATGGTGGCGGCGCCGCTGATGACGGTGGGCGTCCCCATCGACCTGCCGAAGACGCAGGCGACGCAGCTCAATACCGAACAGAAGCCGATCACTATCTCGGTCACCAACGAGGGCGCCATTTTCCTCGCCGACCAGCCGGTGAGCCTCGACGATCTCGTCACCCAGGTGGCTGCCGTGGCCGCCAATGGCACCGAGGATCGCATCTACGTGCGTGGCGACCTCGCAGCCAATTACGGCTCGGTGATGCAGGTGATGGGCGCGCTGTCGGGCGCCGGCTACGCCAAGATCGGTCTGATCACGGAACAGGCCCAGCAACAGGACCAGTGAGCTGATGCGCACCGGGTTCACGGTTTCCACCATTGCACATGCCGGACTGATCGCCATCGCGATCATCGGCATCGGCATGGGGCGACCGATGGACGCGGTTCCGGTCGAGTCGATCGCCGTCGACCTCGTGCCGATCTCGGAATTCGCCAACATCCGCATGGGCTCGATGGACAGCACGGTCGTCGAGACCGAGGCGCCGTCGGTGGTCGATGACGTGAAGCCGGCCGAACTGGCGCAGCCGACCGGCAATACCCAGGAAGACCAGCCGACCCCCGAGGACAATCCCGACCCGACGCCCGCGCCGACCGAGCAGACCGCTCCGGCGCCCGAGGCATCGACCGAGCCGGTGGTCGAGCCCGAGCCGGAAGTTGCGCCGACACCCGCCGAGCGTCCCGCGGTCGAGCCGCAGCCCGAGCCAGTGGTCGAGCCGGTTGCCGAACCCACACCTGAGCCCACCCCGGTGGCGACGCCGGACCTGACGCCCGATCCGACCGATGCGGCACCCAAGCCGACGGTGCACACGGCCTCGCTCGACCAGAAGCGCGCCGAGTTCAAGAAGCAGCAGGAAGCGCAGAAGCAGCAGAAGGCCGATGAAAAGGCAAAGGCGGAAGCGGACAAGAAGAAGGCCGAGGAAGAGAAAAAGAAGAAAGCGGCCGAGGAGAAGGAGCGCGTCGAGCAGGCGAAGGCCGACGACGCAAAGAAGGTCGCCGACGAAGTCGCCAACCTGATCAACAACGAAGAGTCGCGCGGCGCTACTACCGGGGCCGGCGGCGAAGCGACGCTCGGTCGCGAGGATGGTCGGGCCGCTACGCTCAGCAATTCGGAGATCGGTGCGCTGGTGGCGCAGATCCAGGCCTGCATCACGCTGCCGGCCGGCGCCGAGGATGTCGACGCCCGGGCCGAGTTCACTTTCTCGATCGGGGCCGACGGTATGGTGGCGGGCCAGCCGCAGATGATGAGTTCGCCGGCCAATACCATCGAGGATGCCTACGCACGGGCAGTTCAGCGCGCACTGATGCGCTGCGGTCCGTTCACAATGGCCATGGGCCAGGATGTTAGAGCACAGTTTGCGGCGCGGTCGTTCTAGCGAGCCCGAGGCCAGACAAGACATGGAGACGTAAGATGACCCTGATCACCCGGCGCAACGCGCTGAAACTCGGCCTCGCCGGCGGCGCTTTCGCGCTCGCTACCCCGTCCCAGGCTCTGGTCGAGATCGTCGTGACCGGCGGCAATTTCACGCCGCTGCCGATCGCCATTCCGGATTTCGCCTCGTCCGACCCGGCCTTCGGCGCCGAGATCGCCGAGATCGTGCGCAATAACCTGAAGCGCTCCGGGCTGTTCGTGCCGCTCGACCCAGCGTCGCTCCCGATCCGCGTCGGCGACGTGACCAACGAGCCGGATTTCGCCGCCTGGCGTGGCGCAAGCGTCGATGCGCTGGTCATGGGCTCGGTGGAGCGCGGGGCTGAGGTCTCGTCGCAGGTCCGCGTCTGGGATACGCAGGCGGCGGCGCAGGTGGTCGGCAAGTCCTACAAGACCGACGCGCAGAACTATCGCCGCATCGCGCACATCGTCTCGGACGCCATTTACGCCTCGCTGTCGGGCGGCACCGGCTATTTCGATACCCGCATCGTCTATGTGGCCGAGAGCGGCCCCAAGGCGAACCGCGTGAAGCGCCTCGCGATCATGGATCAGGACGGCGCCAATGTGCAGTACCTGACCTCCGGCAAGTCGCTGACCTTCGGGCCGAAGCTCTCGCCGAAGGGCGACAGCCTGGTGTTCACCTCCTATGAGGACGGCAACCCGCAGGTCTACTATTCCGGCCTCGGCGGCGCTTCCAAGAAGCTGATCGAGGGCGCGCCGATGTCGTTTGCCCCGCAGTTCTCGCCCGATGGCGGCACTGTGGTATTCTCGGTGTCGAACGGCGGCACCACCAATATCTACGCGGCCGGTGTCGGCAGCGGGAACCCGACGCAGCTGACCAGCGGTGCGGCAATCGACACGTCGCCGAGCTATTCGCCGGATGGCTCGCGCATCTGCTTCGAAAGCGACCGCGGCGGCAGCCCGCAGATCTACATCATGGGTGCCGGCGGCGGCGGGGCGCAGCGCATCTCCTATGGCGAGGGCAGTTATTCGACGCCGGTCTGGTCGCCCACTGGCGATCTCATCGCCTATACCCGCCAGTCGGGTGGACAGTTCCATATCGGCATCATGAAGCCCGATGGTTCGGGCGAGCGTATCCTGTCCTCGTCCGGGCAGGTGCAGGAGGGTCCGACCTGGGCTCCGAACGGTCGCGTCATCGGCTTCTTCCGCGATCCGGGCGGCGATGCCGGTCCGGGGCTGTGGTCGATCGATATCTGGGGACGGAACGAACTCAACCTCGCGACGGAGTCGTTCGCGTCCGACCCGAGCTGGTCCCCGCTGCGCGCCTAGTCGCTAACCAATTGCGGGGAGAGCACAGATCCGTGTCTTCCCCGCAACATCACGGAAAAGCCCGGATTCCGGCCACATTCGCGCCAGAATGACCAACAATTAACCAAGCGCGACAACACCACCTTAAGATTACCGGCGGTAAAACTTCGCCAATCAAATCCTTCCGTTCAGGAGATCAACCGGATGCGTTCCGTAACGCCCCTAATCGCCGTGCTGCGCGCTGCCGCGCTGGTAGTCCTCGTGGTCGCTGTGGCGGCCTGTTCGCGCAATGGCGCTGGCGGTACCGGCGTCGGTAACCTCGGGCCCGGTGGCGGTGCTCCCGGCAGCCAGCAGGAATTCCTGGTGAGCGTCGGCGACCGCGTGTTCTTCGAGACCGACTCCTCGAACCTGACGCCGACCGCCCTGGCGACCCTCGACAAGCAGGCGCAGTGGCTCAACCAGTACCGCAACTACCGCATCATGATCGAAGGCCACGCCGACGAGCGCGGTACCCGTGAGTACAACATCGCGCTGGGCGCCCGCCGCGCCTCGATCGTGGTCAACTACCTGACCTCGAAGGGCGTCGACGCTCGCCGCATCACTTCGAAGTCGTTCGGCAAGGAACGTCCTGTGGCCATCTGCAACGATATCTCGTGCTGGTCACAAAACCGCCGTGCTGTGACGGTCGTACAATAAGCTCGAGCGAACTTCGGGGCGGAGGTCGCGGCCACGCGATGTCTCGCGCGTAATCCCCGAAGCTTGTTCGTACTGGAGGCATAAGCGCCGGGCGCCAGCGTATTTGGGCCCGGCGCTTTCTTTTTGTCGAAATCCTGCGCTAATCCAAGCACGTGCAGCGCCCGCTGCGAGCGACCTCCTTGGACCCGACGGAGCTTTGATGGTGAAACTCCCCCGAATTCGCGGATCGGCCTACCGACCCGCGATCTATGCCACCTTGTTTGCCGCAGCGCTGGCGGTTCCGGCCTTCGCCGCGACCAGCCCGTTGCAGGTCGGCCAGGCGAGCCTCGTGCCGCCGCGGGCGATCGCGGAAACGCGAATCCATGTGGCACAGAACCAGCAGTCGAGCGCCGAGTTGCTGGTCCGCATCCAGGACCTCGAGGAGCAGATCCGCTCGCTCACCGGCCGCGTCGAAGGGCTGGAGTTCCAGCTGACCCAGATGCAGACCCAGCTCCAGAAGCAGGCTGAGGACAACGAGTTCCGCTTCCAGCAGCTGGAAGGCGGTGCTGGGGGAAAACCGCAGGCGGCAGCGCCAACTGACGGCGCGACGCCGTCCAATACGCTGCCGCAGACCCCGGCCCAGCAAGCTCCCGCAACCGCCGCAACACCGGAAGCGCCGGCCACGGCCGCGCCGATGGACGATCTGCCGCTCGCCGATCTCAACGGCGAGCCGATGGACAGCGTCGGCGATTCCGCCGATCCGCTGCTCAAGGGCGGCGTCGACCAGCTCGGCACCATGACAGGGGAGGATCCCCTTGGCGGGCGTCCGCTCGATCTATCGCTCGGCGGCGGTGGCGAAATCTCCAATGGCGATGCCACGGCGCAGTACGACGCCGGCTACGACGCCATGACCCGCGGCGACTATGCCTTTGCGGCCGACCAGTTCCAGCAGTTCGTCGCGCTCTATCCCGACGATCCGAAGGCGCCCGATGCCATCAACTGGCTGGGCGAAGCGCTGATCCAGCGGGGCCAGTTCACCGATGCGGCGCAGGTGCTGGCCGATGGCTACACCAAGCACAAGGACTCGAACCGCGCTCCGGACATGATGCTGAAGCTCGGGGTGGCGCTGGTTGGTGCCGACCAGGTGGATGTGGGCTGCCGCACCTTCTACACGCTGAAGCAGCGCTATACGCAGCTCACGCCCGCCTTCACGCAGCGGCTGGCAGAGGAAGCCCAGAAGGCCAAATGCCCGGTGAGCTGATCGACAGCGAGGCGGTCTTCGCCCCGCTGGCCGAATTCCGGCGGATCGGGCTCGCCGTCTCAGGCGGGCCCGACAGCCTGGCGCTCATGCTGCTGGCGGCAGAGTTCGCCAAGCGGCACACGGCGCATCAGCGTTTTGTCGTCTACTCGGTCGATCATGGCCTCAGGCCCGAGGCGGCAGGGGAGGTGGCCTATGTCACCGAGGCCGCCGGGAAGCTCGGGTTTACCGCACGCGGCTTGCGGTGGGAGGGGCCGAAGCCGGCGACCGGCATCCAGCAGGCCGCCCGCGCCGCCCGCTACGGCTTGATCGCCGAGGCGATGGCGACCGACGAGGCCGAGATCCTCCTCACCGCGCATCACCTAGTCGACCAGGCCGAGACTGTGCTCATGCGGTTGGCCCATGGCAGCGGCGTCGAGGGTTTGCGCGGCATGGACTACCTGGGCGAGATCGCCGGCCTCGTCGTCGTGCGGCCGCTGCTCGGCGTCGATCCGGCGGATCTCGCAGCCCTGGTCGCGGCTTCCGACCTCACACCCGTTGCCGATCCCAGCAATTCAGACACCGATTACGAGCGGGTCCGCTGGCGCCAGATGCTGCCGCAACTGGCTGCCCTTGGGCTCGATGCGAGCCGGCTATCGCGCTTCGCCAACCGGATGCGCGATGCCGACCAGGCGTTGGCGGCTATTGCGGCTACCCTCGCGACCGCCGTCGACCCCCGCACCGGCAGCGGCGGCGTCGCGCGCGCCGTCCTGCTCAAATCCCCGCGCGCCATCGCGATCCGGGTCATGGCGAACCTGCTCAATGTCGTCAGCGGCAGGCAAAAGCCGCATGATCTCGCACCCATCGAAGCGCTGACCGATCGCTTGCGGATGGAGCCAGCCCTGAAGCGGACAAGTTTGCATGGTTGTCTCATCGAGAGCGACGGGGTGACGATCGTCGTCGCGCGGGAGCCGGGCCGGCAGGCGGCACGTCAATCTCGCGTGAGGTCCGAGCCACCCGTGACACGGAATTAACCGGAAAAGCGCAAGCTCTCTCGACTTTTCGGCCAAACCGCCGCACGAGTTTCGGCCCGCCGCTACCTTGTAAGGCCCAGGAGCGAGGCCTACATTCGCTCCAACTCTCCGGCCTCTCCCGTGCCGGACTTCAGGACAGGATTGATGAACGTCAATTTCCGGAACTTCGCCATCTGGCTGGTGATTCTGTTCATGCTGATGGGCCTGTTCCAGGTCTTCCAGTCGTCGACCAAGTCGATCTCGATGACAGACAAAAGCTATAGCCAGTTTGTTTCCGACGTGGACGCGGGCAGCGTGAAGTCGGTGACCATTACCAACGACATCGTCTCGGGGGTGTTGAACAACGACACCAAGTTCGAGACCGTGCTCCCGCAGGGTGCCGATATCATTTCGCGCCTCGAGGATCGCGGCGTGCAGATCACGGCACAGCAGCCGGAATCGAGCCCGTTCTGGGGCATGCTGCTGACTTCGTGGCTGCCGTTCCTCGTCATCATTGGCGTGTGGTTCTTCTTCATCCGGCAGATGCAGGGTGGGGGCCGTGGCGGCGCCATGGGCTTCGGCAAGTCGCGCGCCAAGCTGCTGACCGAGACGCAGGGCAAGATCACCTTCGAGGACGTCGCCGGTGTCGACGAGGCCAAGCAGGACCTCGAAGAGATCGTGGAGTTCCTCCGCGATCCGGGCAAGTTCCAGCGCCTGGGCGGCAAGATCCCGCGCGGCGTGCTGCTGGTCGGCCCGCCGGGTACCGGTAAGACGCTCATCGCGCGCGCCGTCGCCGGCGAGGCGAACGTGCCGTTCTTCACCATCTCGGGTTCGGACTTCGTGGAAATGTTCGTCGGCGTGGGCGCTTCGCGTGTCCGCGACATGTTCGAGCAGGCCAAGAAGAACGCGCCCTGTATCATCTTCATCGACGAAATCGACGCCGTCGGCCGTCACCGTGGCGCAGGCCTCGGCGGTGGTAACGACGAGCGCGAGCAGACCCTGAACCAGCTGCTGGTCGAGATGGACGGCTTCGAGGCGAACGAGGGCATCATCCTCATCGCCGCGACCAACCGCCCCGACGTGCTGGATCCGGCGCTGCTGCGTCCGGGCCGCTTCGACCGCCAGGTCGTGGTTCCGAACCCGGATGTGCAGGGTCGCGAGAAGATCCTCAAGGTGCACGTCCGCAAGGTGCCGCTGGCTCCCGATGTGGACCTCAAGGTGCTGGCTCGCGGGACGCCCGGTTTCTCCGGCGCGGACCTGATGAACCTCGTCAACGAGGGTGCTCTGCTTGCGGCTCGCCGCAACAAGCGCTTCGTCACGATGAGCGAATTCGAGGATGCCAAGGACAAGCTGATGATGGGCGCCGAGCGCCGCACCCTCAGCCTGACCGAGGAAGACAAGAAGCTCACCGCCTATCACGAAGCCGGGCACGCGCTGCTCGCGATCAAGATGGACGCGTCCGATCCGATCCATAAGGCCACCATCATTCCGCGCGGGCGTGCGCTGGGCATGGTGATGCGCCTGCCGGAGCGCGATCAGGTGTCGCTGACCCGCCGCAAGGCCTATGCCGACCTCGCGGTCGCCATGGGTGGCCGCGTCGCCGAAGAGGAAATCTTCGGCTACGAGAAGGTGACCTCGGGCGCCTCAGCGGACATCAAGATGGCAACCGGTCTCGCTCGCGCGATGGCCACCGAATGGGGCATGTCCGACAAGCTTGGCCCGCTGCTCTACGGCGACAACCAGGATGAAGTGTTCCTCGGCCGCTCGATGATGCAGCGCCAGGTGCACATGTCGGACGAGACCCAGCAGGTGGTCGATGCCGAGGTGAAGCGCTTCGTCGAGGAAGGCTACCAGACGGCGCAGAAGGTGATCCGCGAGTACATCGACGATCTCCACACCATCGCCAAGGCGCTGCTCGAGTTCGAGACGCTGACCGGCGACGAGATTCGCGGCCTGATGGAGGGCAAGACCCCGCTCCGTCCGTCCGACACCGATACTCCGATCAAGGGCACCAGCGTGCCGACCGCCGGCAAGACGGGCAAGAAGCGCCCCGACGCCGACCCGGGCACCGCTGCCGAGCCGCAGCCGGGCAATTAAAGCCCGTCGCTCGCAAGATCAGGGCCGCCCTCCGGGGCGGCCCTTTTGCTTTGTGGTGCACAGACCGGTATGAGCCCCACATCCGCCCGGATTTCCGGGTTAACGAAACGGCACCAATCTATTTCGTATGCTTGGGGCTTGGCGCTAAAGTTGCGCCATCCCAATCGAGGGGGGCTTACCCAATGGCGCGCAGGTATTTCGGCACGGACGGCATTCGCGGGCTGGCGAACGGCGACAAGCTGACGCCGGAGCTGGCGATGAAGGTCGGCATGGCGGCGGGCCTCAAGTTCGTCAACGGCGACCACCGCAACCGCGTCGTCATCGGCAAGGATACCCGCCGCTCCGGCTATATGATCGAGAGCGCGCTCACCGCCGGCTTCACCGCCGTGGGGATGGATGTCTACCTGCTCGGCCCGATGCCGACGCCGGCCGTTGCAATGCTCACGCGGTCGCTGCGTGCCGACCTGGGCGTGATGATCTCGGCGTCGCACAATCCGTTCGACGACAACGGCATCAAGCTGTTCCGCCACGACGGCTACAAGCTCTCCGACGCGCTCGAGGACGATATCGAGCAGCTGATGGATTCCAACATGCTGGGTGCGCTGTCGCAGGGCCGCGACATCGGCCGGGCGCATCGCGACGAGGCGGCGCAAACCCGCTACATCGAATATGCCAAGCGCACCATGCCCAAGGGCGTGGACCTCAGCGGCCTGCGCGTGGTGCTCGATTGCGCCAATGGCGCGGCTTACAAGGTGGCGCCCACGGCGCTGTGGGAACTGGGCGCCGAGGTGTTCGTCATCGGCAACGAGCCGGATGGCTTCAACATCAACGACAAGGTCGGCTCGACAGCGCCGGAAGCGTTGATCGCCAAGGTCAAGGAACTGCGCGCCGATATCGGCATCGCGCTCGATGGCGACGCTGATCGGGTGATCATCGTCGACGAAAAGGGCGAGATCGTCGATGGCGACCAGTTCATGGCAGTGATTGCCCAGTCCTGGCATGCGCGCGGCGAGCTGCGCGGCGGCGGGTTGGTCGCGACGATCATGAGCAATCTCGGGCTCGAGCGTTATCTCGGTGGCATCGGGCTCAACCTCGAGCGCACCCAGGTGGGCGACCGCTACGTGCTCGAAGCGATGCGTGCCAAGGGCTTCAATGTCGGTGGCGAGCAGTCGGGCCACATCATCCTCACCGATTTCACCACTACCGGGGATGGGCTCATCGCCGCCTTGCAACTGCTGGCCGTGGCCAAGCAGGCGAACCGACCGGTGTCCGAGATCTGCAAGCGCTTCGACAAGGTGCCGCAACTGCTGCAGTCGGTCCGCTACAAGGAGGGCAAGCCCCTCGAGCACAAGCTGGTGCTGCAGGCGATCAAGGAGAGCCAGGCCCGCCTCGGCACCACCGGGCGCCTCGTCATCCGCCCCTCCGGCACCGAGCCGGTAATCCGGGTCATGGCCGAGAGCGACGACGAGGGGCTGGTTGCCGCCATCGTCAGCGAGATCGCCGCAACCATCAAGAAGGTGGCTTAGGCTTCAATCCTCATGCTCTGCGCCTTCACGGCCTCGCCACAGGGGCAGTTGATGGCGCTCGCCGAACCCATCGTCGCGCGTCCCCGACTGGAGGGCATAAGGGCGGAGCAGGGGGCCCGGATAGGATGCCGCCAAGTAACGACTCAGTCCCAGTAAGATTTCGTTTACGTATCTCCTTCACCTACAATTAGGGTTACCCGTTAGGGTTAAGCCGCTTTTAAGAAAATCCGGGCAGGATGCGTCCACTCGACTGGTGTCGTCGTGGCAACAAGGACCCTGCATAATGCGTAGATATTTTGCTTCAGCGGCTGCGGTAGGAACCGCCCTGCTGCTCGCCGGCCCCGTGGTGGCGGCCGATATGCCCGAATATCCGATCGAAGTCCCCGAGGTCGATTACGACATCGGCGGCTCGTTCTACCTGCGCGGCTCGGCCGCGCTGAACTGGCACTGGGCCCCCGAGGTGGTGCACCCGTGGCTGGCCACCGACATCGATCCAATCGTCGAGTACGGCTACGGCTACAGCTGGGGCGCCGGCTTCGGCTATGAAACCGGCACCGGCCTCCGTTTCGACGGCACGATCGACTCGGTCGAGACGTCCGGCCTGAAGATCACCAAGGACGACGGTGATCCCGACGACGGCGACTACACACTGATGCTGCGCTCCACCGTCGCGCTGGCGAACGTCTACTACGACTTCGGCCTGGGCGGCGACTTCTCCTATTCTTCGGGTGCCGGCGGTGCCTTCGGCTATGTCGGCGCCGGCGCCGGTATCGCGTGGAACCATGCGGAGGTCAATTCGCCTCTGTTGGCGCCAATCCCGGTCCCGACCGGCGACAATGTCAGCGCTGCCGCGGCCGTGATGGTCGGCGTTGGCTACGACATGGGCAGCTGGGTGGCGGATGTGGGCTACCGTGGCCTCTACATCAACCAGATCAACAATTCCCCGACCGACGAGACGACCTCGAGCTACTACGAGATCAACAACAACTGGATCCACGAGCTGCGCGGCACCGTCCGCTACCGCTTCAACTAAGCAGCCGGACGACACCAGTCCGACCCGGAGCGGCGCCCAGAAGGGCGCCGCTTTTGGTTTGTTGTCAGCGAACTGTCAGGTTCGCTCGCGTAGCTTTTCGCTATGCAAATCAATGGTATCGGCAAACTCTACGCGAATGGCGAAACGCTCGCCGACGTCGAATTCACACTCGTGATGACTCCGGGTTTCCCGGCTGGGCGAGGCGAGCTGCGCTGCGAGACTCCGGCGCTCCACGAGGCCTATGGGGCCGATGTGGCGGCGCTGTTCTTCGCCGATTGGGGCGACCCCATCGAGATCATGATCGTGGGCGCGCCGGACGGTCCGGTGGCGGATTTCGTCACGGTAGGCGAATCGCCGCGCTACTGGGACGAATGAGCCCAAGCCCGCTTCGACTCGGATACAAGCGGGTGCATGAATCCTCCCAGCATCACCATCGAAGATCGCACCCTGTCGCGCGCCGATGTCACCGCCCTTGTCGGTGATGATCCCGTTCGTCTCGTCGGCTGCAATCTCGACGAAACCAAACTCGCGGACCTCGACCTTACCGGCTGGGTGTTCGAGCGGTGCAGCCTCGCGCGCACCGATCTCGGCAACGCGACGCTGGAGCTGACCCAGTGGCTCAACTGCCGCGGCGCCTTCGCCATCTTCCGCGGCGCCAATCTCGAGGATGCGGCGTTCCGGTCGTCCGACTTCAACAATGCCAGCTTTCGCGGCGCCATGCTGGCGTCGACGTCGTTCGAGGACTGCAAGCTTACCGGCTGCGACATGGCCGAGGCCAAGGCGCTGGGCGTACGCTTCGCCAACACACTGATGGTGTCGGCGAAATTGCCCGGTTTCAACTTCCGCAAGGATCGGTTCGTTGGCGTCGATTTCAGTTCGGCTGATCTCGCCAGTTGCGATTTCCGGGAAGCGGTGTTCGAGAATTCGAGCCTCCGCGAGGCCAATATCGAGCAGGCGCGGTTTCAGGATGCGGACCTGCGCGGCGCCGATCTCGGTGGCCTGCCGATCCTCGCCCAGGCTGGACGCTTCAAGGGTGCGGTGGTCTCTGCGGCACAGGCCGAGCTGATCCTCAGCCAGACGGGTATCAAGGTGCGGGCGCGCTGAACCGACAGCGTGAGCCGTCGCGGCACTGCCTAAGCAGTTATGGCTGTAGGAGGACTAGGGTTTCCTTAGGGCTGTCGCCTTATCGTCGCGGCGCTTGGGGGCGCTGTTCACGCCGAGAGACGAGCGTCTGTGCCGAGAACGGTTCCCACCTCCCGATCAGTACACCCGGAGCTCTTTTCATGATCAAGATACTTGCTGTCATTCTGGCCGCCGCGACTTTGCCGGCGCTGCCGCTTTCTGCCGTAGCAGCCACCCAGTTCGCCGACTCCTCCGCCAGTTCGCTGTGTGGAGAGGCGGGCGCCGAAGGCTACAAGCGGCCTGGCGGCTTCTGCGAGCAGCTCGACGATCTGAAGTCGCTGGTCGATGACGTGGATGACGATGCTTGCGCCACGGTGGGCGATGCCGGCTTCCGCTACGACGAAATCCAGGACCGGCTGCTCGTCGCGATGCCGGTCGACCCCTGCTGCAATTTCGCGGAAATCGTCCCGGCCGGCCATCTGCCGCCGGAAGGGATCCTCGTTGCCACCAGCGGCTGCCCGATCTGATCGAGCGAACCATTGATCCAATGGGCCCGGCGTCGTTCGGGCCCATTGTCCTATTCCCCCAACTGAAACCGCTCGAACCGCCCCAGCTCTTCCTCGAGCATCGCCTTATGTTCGGCGGCACTGCCCTTGCCCACCCAATGCCACGCCTGGATCAGCACCTTGCCGGCCGCCCGATCAGTCTTCAGGTCCATGGCTGCGACGATCTCGTCGCCGGCCAGCACCGGCAGGGTGAAGTAGCCGAATTTGCGCTTGGCCTTGGGCACATAAGCCTCGAACACGTGGTCGTAGCCGAAGAACAGGCTGGTGCGGCGGCGCTGGATGGCCATCGGGTCAAACGGCGAGAGAATGTGCACCAGCGGTGGGCCTGACGGCTCCGGCGTCGCCAACGCCTCGGGCGTCGCGTAGTGCAGCGTCGGATCGTCCCCGATGGTCACCGGCAGCAGCACCTTCTTCCGCAGCCGGGTTTCGATCTGCTTGGCCAGTTCCGGCGAAAAACGCAGTTTCGGATGCATGACCGAGGGGCCGCTGATCAGCCCCTGCGCGGTCAGCGCCCGATTGAGCAGATAGCTATCGATCTGCTTCGGTGTCGCGGGCTTCGGCAACTTGCCGAAGTGCCGGCTCATCAGCTCGTAGGTCTTCACCATGCCGTTGCGTTCGGAGATGGTCAGCTCGCCGCTATAGAAGCCGTATTGCAGCACGCGCTTACTTGGCTTGCGGCTGCCCCACGGGTGATCCTTCTCCACCAGCTCGTCGTTATCGATATCGCGGATGGAGATCGCACCGTCCTTCTTGATCTGGCGCAGCAGCTTCTTCAGGTCGTTCGGATCGGCATCGGCATACCAGCGCATCGGCTCGCTGCGGTGCTGGCGCATCTCGCTGAGGTAGAACGCCAGGTCGCGCACCGGCACATAGGCCAGCGCGTGGGTCCAGTACTCGAACACCGACTTGTCGACCGATTGCGCATGCGCCAGGTCGCTGCGCCGATAGTTCGGGATGCGGGTGAAGAGGATGTGGTGGTGGGCGCGCTCGATGACATTGATGGTGTCGATCTGCACATAGCCCAGGTGCTCGACCGCCTTGCGCGTCGCCTCCGGCCCATCACCGAACGGCGCGCGCTCATCGAGCCGCTGGGCGTGCAGCCAGATGCGGCGGGCGTGGGGCAGGGTGATGTTGAGCGGCTTCTTCATACTGACAAACCTAACGCACCATCCTGCCAAGGCGTGTCAGGCTTTCGCGCATCATTTCTTCCACATCGCCAGCAGCCCGGCACCGACGTCGACACGGGGCGCAGCCGGGGCGATGCCGCTGATCGCCGCCGCCTTCACCGCCGGCCAGAACATGTCGTCGAACAGCGGCAGCATGGCCTTGGTGATGAAGCGGCTGCGCTGCGCGTAGACGTGCTTGTCGCCATAGGGCGTCTGCTGGTGCACGTAGAAGCGCTGCGGGATCATCAGATGCAGCTCGTCCTTGGCGCGGGTCATCGCGACGTAAAGCAGCCGCCGCTCCTCTTCCAGCTCGTGCGTCGAGCCGGTCCCGAGGTCAGACGGAATGGCGCCATCGACGACGTTCAGCACATGCACGTTTTTCCACTCCTGCCCCTTGGCCGAGTGGATGGTCGACAGGATCAGGAAGTCCTCATCGAGTAGCGGCACGCCGGCCTGGTCCGAGGTCGCATCGGGCGGATCGAGCGTCAGCTCGGTGATGAAGCGCTCGCGGCTGGGATAGCCGGCGGCGATCTGTTCGAGCTGGTAGAGGTCTTCCTTCCGGACCTCGGCATCCTCGTACACCGCCTCCATCAGCGGCTCGTACCACATGCGGGCCCGCAGCAGTTCGGCCGGCCAGCCGCCCCCGCCCTTGCCCAGATGCTCCACCACCTCGAGCAGCCCCGGCCAGCCCTCCGAGCCTCGCGGCGGGGGAGGGGCGTTCAGCAACTCGGCCAGTGGGTCGGCGCTGTCCGCCATCAGGTCCAACACCTTGCCCGCCGCACCCGGCCCGATCCCCGGCAGCAGCTGCAGCACGCGAAAACCAGCGACCCGGTCGCGCGGATTGTCGACGAAGCGCAGCAGCGCCAGCATGTCCTTGACGTGCGCGCTGTCGAGGAACTTCAGCCCGCCATACTTCACGAACGGGATGTTGCGCCGCGTCAGCTCGATTTCTAGCTCGGCCGAATGCGACGAGGTGCGGAACAGCACCGCCTGCTGCTTCAGCACCGTGCCACCCTCGCGACAGGCCAGCACGCTCTCGACCACATAGCGGGCCTGGCTCGGCTCGTCCTTCACAGTCACCAGCCGTGGCTTCTCGGTCGCCGCCCGCTCGGTCCAGAGGTTCTTGGTAAAGCGCTCGGCGCTCTCCGAGATCACCGCATTGGCGGCCTCGAGGATCGGCTGGGTCGAGCGGTAGTTCCGGTCGAGCGTCACGATCCGCGCTGGCGGGGTGAACGCGGCCGGGAAATCGAGGATGTTGCGCACCGTCGCGGCGCGGAACGAGTAGATCGACTGCGCGTCGTCGCCGACCACGGTCAGCCCATCTCCAGCAGGCTTCAGCGCCAACAGGATCGAGGCCTGCAGCCGGTTAGTGTCCTGGTACTCATCGACCAGCACATGGTCGAAGCGACCAGCGATGTCCTCGGCAATGACCGGTTCCCGCATCATCGCGGCCCAGTAGAGCAGCAGGTCGTCGTAATCGAGTACCTGCTGACGTTGCTTGGCTTCCACATAGGCGCCGAACAGCTCGCGCAGCTGCGGCCCCCACATGGCGACCCACGGGAACGCCTGCTTCAGCACCACGTCGAGGTCGTCCTGCGCATTCACCACGCGCGAATAGATGGCGAGGCAGGTGCCCTTGGTCGGAAAGCGCTTCTTCGCTTCCGAGAACCCCATCTCGTGCCGGATGATGTTGATCAGGTCGCCGGAATCCTCGCGATCGTGGATCGAGAACCCCGGGGTCAGCCCGATCTGCTCGGCATGCTCGCGCAGCAACCGCGCGCCGATGCCGTGGAACGTCCCGGCCCAGCTCAAGGCATCGGTGATCACGCCGGACTTGGCGCCCATCACCTGCGCCACCAGCCGTTCCACCCGGCGCTGCATCTCGCTCGAAGCGCGGCGCGAAAACGTCATCAGCAGGATGCGGCGCGGATCGGCGCCCTTGACGATCAGATGCGCCACCCGGTGCGCCAGCGTGTTGGTCTTGCCCGACCCAGCCCCGGCGATCACCAGCAGCGGCCCGCCCAGATGCTCCGCCGCCTGCCGCTGCTCGGGGTTCAGCTTGTCGAGATAGTGGGGGGCAAGGGCAGTCTGCACGCGAATCGATCCGGAAGAGAGTTCCGGATCAGGAAGCACTATTCGCGGTTTGTTCGCAATTCACGCTCTCGCTCACCCTCGGGCACCCGGCGCCAGATCAGCAACGCCAGGGCCACCAACGGTGCCCCAATCAGCGGCAGTGCCATGGCGCCAAGGCTGTCCACGACGATGCCACCGACGGCGGCGGCCACGGCCATGCCAATCATGAACGCCGACATGTTGAGCGAGATGGCGACCGGCACCGCTCCCGGGGCGATCTGCGCCATGTGGCTCGCCACCGCGATCGAATAGGTGCGGACCACGAAGCCCTGCGCGCCGACCGTCAGCATCAGCGCTGGCAGCGCCAGGCCCGCCGGCAGATGCGGCAGCGCCACGAAGATCGCCATCACGGCGATCACGGCCAGCCCGGCAATCGTGGCCGTTCGCCGGCTGCCGAAGCGGTCGGACATCCGTCCCGCGGTGGCGCTGCAGGCAATCGCCCCAATCCCGCCGCTGAGCAGCACCAGCGGCAGCGCGTCGTAGCCGACACCGGCCGCCGTCAGTAGCGCGCTGATATAGACGATCAGCGGCGACGACCCGATCATGAACACCAGCGTCGATAGCAGCGCCGTGCCGATAGCGGGGTTGCGGAGCACCCTCAATCGATCGCCGATGCTCATCGTGTCGCCGAGCATGCCGCGCGGCAGCTTCACGTAGAGCGCCAGTGCCGCCAACCCAGCCATGATTGCCAGGGCGACGTATACGGACCGCCAGCCCAGATGTGCCGCCAGCAGCGCGCCCAGCGGCACACCGGCCAGCGCCGCAATGGCCTGCCCCATGCTGATCACCTGCATGTAGCGCCCGCGCTGGCCCGTTGGAGCCAGCATCGCTGCGGTCGCCATCGCCGCCCCCGTGTAGGTCCCGGCCACCACCGCAAGGACGGTGCGGACCACGACCAGACCCTCGAAGAACGTCACCAGCACCATCAGCAGCGCGCAGACGGCGAGCCCGAACTCCGACCAGGCAAGGATGCGCCGCCGGCCAACCCCACCGAGCAGCAGCGCGAGGAGGGGCGGACCAAACGCGTAAGCCAGCGAATAGAACAGCACCAAGAGGCCCGCCTGCCCGAGGCTGACCCCCAGGTCGGCGCCGATCAGTGGCAGGATGCCGGAAATCAACCCGCCTTCGATGGCGCCGACAAAGGCTGCCACCGCCAGCCAGAATAACCGCGTATCCATAAAACCCCCCGCCACTTCATGTACCGGGTCGGGTGGCAAATGGGGAGCAGGAGTTGCCGCTTTCCGCTTCGGCCATGCCCCCCAAATAGTAGGGGGCAGTCATCCCTTGGCTTCCGGGGTCGGACTTCAGCCCGAGCTGTCCTCCGACCTGCCCAGCTCCCGCTGCCTCAGCAGGAACGCCACGCCGGTGGTGTAGCGGTCGTGCAGCCTCGCGAACCGGCCGAGCGTGTCCTTGGGAACGCCGATCTCGATCAGCTCCTCATGCATGTCCTTGAGCCGCTTCTCCATCTCGTCCATCTCGAGGATCAGCCGCTCGATCTGGTCTTGGGTCAGTCGAACCATCGTTGCCATTAGCTGCCTCCTTCAAGGCTTGCTGCACAACTACCTACCGGCCTTCCGCGCTGCGTTCTCGTCGAGACGCGCCTGCACCAACCGGGTCACCAGTGCATCCGGGATCGGCTTGTCCGGGGTAAAGCGCACCGTGCCCTTCGAGGTATCCAGCCCCTCCAGCTCGGTGGCCAGCGCTTCCATCACCGCCGGGCTCTGCACGTAGAGTGCGCAGTGGTTCTTGGCGGCTCCGAACGACACCAGCGCACCGTTCTGGCGAAACGCCGGGATGCCGTAGCCGACATACTCCTCAGCTTCCGGTGCGGCGGCGATGATCACCCGGCGCAGGTGCTCCAGCGCCTGCCGTTGCGATGCGGGCAGCGCATCGAGGAAGCGGCGGGTGGTCTCGGGCGTCGGTTTGGCCATGACGATCTCCACTCCGACCATAACCTCGCACGACCGCCGCTGCGTTGTCAGCACTCCCCGGTGGCTGCTGCTATGCAATTGAAATCGTTAAACTATTCATGTTACAGTCTTGTCATGCGGGCGAAGTCGCCTGATGCTCATCCGGTCGCCCGCCCATCGGAGGTGCCTGATGTCGCCGCTGACTACCCCCCATGCCGATACGGAAGGTTTCGGCCTCACCACTGCGCAGATCATCTACCGCGTGCCGGACCACCTGGACCTGCTGCAGGATTTCGTCTGGCAGCAATACGACGTGTTCCCGCAATTCCCGAACCTCAAGAAGTTCCTCGCCTTCTGGGAGGAAAAGATCGAGGGCCCGCTGCATTCGATCACCGTTGCGCATGCACGGCTGATCCACCCAGTGGAGTTGAGGGCCCTCAGGGGCGCCCGGCTCCACTAGGATCGGGATCCAGTCCCGCCGGATCAGGTTTCGGTGTTGTCGGACGTATCGTCCCGGGGCTCACAATCGCTGTCTGCCAGTACCTGCACCCCGTCCGGGATGACGTCGTCTTCGAAGCAGTGGTGGTCGTCGCCGCCGCCCGGTGTACTCGCCAGTGAGTTGGTCTCGGGGCCGATATTGCTCGGCAGGCAGTTCGCTGCGTGCACATCCGGCGCCGAGATCAGCACGCCGGCGCAATCGATGAAGTGCTGCATCGGATCGACGCTTTGCGGCGTCACAGTTTGAGAACTCGCCGCCCCCGCAAGAATGAGCAGGCTGCCGGCGGTGACGCCGGCGACGGTGCCGATCATACGAAGGTATTTAGCGAGGCCAGTTCCAGTCGAGAACGCAGTCATGCGAAATCTCCCTTAAGCCCTCCCGCGCATCGGGAAGTAAAGCACTGGTCCCGTAAGGCGCATAGCCAAAAAACAGCTAAAGCTGTTCACTTTTCCCAGAGCGTGTCGCCGGTCGTCATTTCGCGATAAAGCAACATGGCGGATAGGCAATGCTGGGTAGAGTCAATACGGGTTCGCAAAACATAGGCGCCGTTGAGAAAGGCGCCCACAAAGTTCTTGAGCTTGGGGTCCTCGTAGTAGTGACCGGGGCCGAATTCGAGGCGGGTGGCGTCGGGTAACTGCAGAGCGAGCGCCAATGGCAGTTCGCTCTCCACCTTGCCCCGCAGTTCCGCCGCCAACGCGGCGTCCCCCGCCTGATCGAGCGCGAACGAGGCTGCTGCAAGCCCTTCGAGCGCTGCGCAATTGTTCATCCGATTGTCGTTGGCCGGCATCAGCTTGCGCACGTAGTTGGCGCCGAAGCTTACGATGAAGTCGCGATAGCGGTTGTCGCCCGTAGTGCGGAGGCGTCGGGCGGCCGCCATCAGCCCCCAATGGGCGAACATCGTGTCGGGCGTCTCGAGGTACTTCGACATGGCGCCAGCCTCGAGCCGATCGAGCATCTCCGTCACCCCGGTCGCATCGGGGGCGAGTTCAGCGTAGTGCGCCAGCGCCAACCAGGTCTCGCCGGTCGAATAGGAATCCGCCTTGGTGTCATCAGGACGCTGCGCGATGCGACCGTCCGCCAGTTGCTGGGCGGCGAGACCTTTCAGCCAGAGCACGCGAAGGTCCGGTCGGAAGTCACGGCCGATGGCACGGCTATGGAACAGCTCGGCGAGCAGCGCCAGGGCGGTGCCGCCGGCCCGGCCACCCTCAAGTGTCAGGTCCTCCGAGATCAGCGTGCCGTCGTCGCGCTTGACCGAGCGAGCCTCATAGTAGCCGATGGCACGGGCCGCCGGCTCCTCAAAGCCGGCCTTGCCGCTGAGGAAATAGAACTGGTTGAGCACGAACCCGGCGCCAGCCTGCCGCACGACGTTATCGGCGGTAAGGAAGCGGGAGCGGAGAAAATCGAACTCGTAGAGGAAACGCCCATCGGCCGCCTCGACGGCGACGAGATAGCGGGCGGCGGCTTCGGCGCGCTGTTCGATGACGGCCCGGCTCAGGTCCGTTTCCGCACCCGCAGTGGCGGTGCAGATGGCGAGCGCTGCAAGAAGAACGAGAACGGCACGGCGGATGGTCGCATGCATGAGCAGCCTCCGGTTCCGAAAGCAGCATAGCGCCCGGTCAAGCCCCGGCGGCAAGCCCCTTCAGGTAGTAGCGCCAGGGTTCGGACTCGACGAAGGCCCAGTCCGGTATCTGCCGACGGCCGGCCGGCAGCGCCTTAAGCCGCTCGACCAGCAGTAGTGCGTCGGCGGTTTTGGCGCGAACCCGCTTGGCTCGGTAGCGGTCGGCGAACTCAGCAGGCAATCCGGCACCGGCGATGATTGCCTCGACCGTGCGGTCGGCGAAATAGATCGATTGCGCCGACAAGCGCAGCGCAATGGCTTCAACTCCGGTTACGCCCATCGCCGCTACCGTTGCCTCGACATCGACCAGCGGTTCGCTCAGCGGCATGAAGTCGAGCTCGGCCGGCGCATGGGCTAGGCAGACATCGGCGTCCTCGATGCGCGCGCCGCTGACATAGCTCTCGGCGATCGGCCCGACCGCCTCCATGCCATAGGGGGCGCATTCGCCTGCTCGCAGCGCACCGATCGACGCCGCGCCGAGCACCCGGATACCGTGCTTCAGCGCGAACAGGATTTCCTTGTGCCAGACCGAGGGCACGAAACCGAACACCCCATCGACGAGGCCGATGGCATCGGCGCCATCGAGCACGGCACGGTGCAGGTCGCCCTGCCGCGCCGGCGGCCGGACATCGAGCCCGGTGCTGTCATAGCTCTGCCCCGCGAGCGACGGGCCGGCGAACAGGACTTTCACAGGAACCCCAGCATGGCAGCAGTGGCGCGCGAGCCTGGACGCCAGTTGCGGTTGGTGAGCCGATCCTCGAGGCCCGGCACGTAGAGCTTCACCACGCTGATGCCGATGCTCTCGCCGCCCAGCGGAATGGCGACGATGCGCTTCAGCCCGGCGCTGGCGAGGCCGTCCTGCAGCGCGGCAATCAATTCGTCCTCGCCGGTGCCAGCCGGCAGGCCGATCGGGGCGGGCCGTGTGGCCGGAGCCTCCTCGGTCAGCACGGCTATGCTGCGCTCCAGTTCGAGCTCGTATTCGCCCTCGGCGATGTCATCGCGCGCCCCGGCAATGTTGGTGATCCGGGTCTGCGCTGCCTCGACGATGGCGCGACGCGCGGCAACCGCCGCTACCGGGTGGCAGCTGGCGCCGGTCGCGACGTCGAAGTGCTTGTCGGCGCCGTCGTGGGGGGAGAGCACGGCATAGATCACCGGCACGCCGATATTGCTGGTCTGCTCGAACAGCCGCAGCCGGTAGCCGGCGCGGGCGATCTGCTTGGTCAGCGCATCGACCCCGGCATCGCCGAACGCCGCAGGCGATACGGCCGTCGCCTTGGCCGCCGTATCCGACTTGTAGCCCCAGAGGCACACCGCGTCGCGCTCCACCACTTCGCAGAGCGCGTGCAGCAACGCGCCCGACAGCCTTGCGCCGGCCGCGATGCCGTTGGTCGATTGCGACAGGCCGGGCAGGTCGCGCGGCGGCGTGCCTAGCACCACGGCGTCATAGGGAACCAGCACCAGTGCCCCGGTATCGAGCGCGAAGCCCTCTACCCAGCTGATCGGTTGCTTCTCGTCGACCGCCGCGTCGCGCGGCAGCAGGTGCGAGACGTCGAGTGTCTCGTGCCCGGCAGCGCGTGCCTCGGCGATGCTCATCGTGCGCCGCGCCGTCTCCGGCGCTTCGGCAATTGCGTATTCCGCGGCTTCCATCACCGCCGAGATCTGCGCCGAGATGTCGTCGATGCCCTTGCCCTGGTGGCTGGCGATGGTCGCCGAGTTGGGGCGGATGGCGGCGTAGCAGGGGATGCCGATCCGATCGAGGCCGGTCTGGCGGGCGACGCGGGTGATGCCGAGCTTGTCGAAATGGAAAGACAAATCCCGCAGCAAGGCCGCGGGATTTCTAGCGCCGTCCGATGCCCTGACGGCAGCCGGGCGGAGTTTGGCTCCGAAGTTCAAGACTTATTTGGAGTGGTAGTGCCAGACGGCGCTGCCGTCCTCGCGCTGGCCCGCGGCCACAGCGATATCGATGCCATCGACGATGGTGTTGCCCGCAGCGAGCGCCGAGCGAACGTTCGAGGGGACGACCGTCGACTGGTCGACCGAGGTAACGGTCATCAGCTGAGTATCCACCACCAGCAGCTGCGACGCGTCTTTCTGTCCGATAATCACGTAACGCATATGTACTCTCCTTACAGGCCTATTTGAATCCGGCCTTACGCAACGCTTCAATATACAGATCAACATCAGCAGGATCGCGCTGCGGCATACGTGATACCCAACGAGCGGTAGTGAAATCCGGCTGCAATTTAAGCGCTTGCAACCGATAGCGCCGGGCCAGGTCCATGCGGCCGGCCATGGCCGCCGCCGCTGCCATCAGGCGCAGCGCCGGATCCGGATTTCGCATCTGGTTCAGATGGCCAAGCGCCTCCTCCCAGCGGCCGCGGAAGAAGTTGATGCCGCCCAAAGTCCATAGGTATTCGTCCGGAGGCACCGGGTTGAGCCGCACCGCCGCTTCCATCTTTTCCTGCGCTGCGGCGAAGTCGGAGTTGTGGACAAGTGTGTCGGCAAAGTCGGCCAGCACGTCGGCATGATTGGGCGCCAGTTGGGCGGCCCTGGTCATGTGCTCGAGGCTCTGGTCGAGGTCGCGGTCGAACAGCGCCACCCGGCCGAGTTCGCGATAGGCCGTGCCGTCATTGGGGTCGATCGACACGGCGCGTTCGGCATGGAGCTTGGCCTTGTCGAGCAAGGTCTTGTCCGAGCCCGAACGCAGCACCCACTCGACCACATAGGAGCGGGCGAGCGCGCTCTCGATCGAGGCCTGCTCCGGCTCGATATCGCGGGCGATGCGCAGCGACTTGCGCCCCCGCCGGATCTTGGGCAGGTCGAACGACCTGAGATTGTGCCGCCCCGCGAGGTAGTGGGAATAGGCGTTGGCGTCGCGCTGGGTGCGCTCGCGCTGCAGTTCGGCAGTCTCGATGCTGTCGGCGAGCGCGCGGGCCACCCCATTGGTGAAGTCCCAGTAGTGCTCCGGAGCCTTCAGCGCGGTGAAGGCAAATTTGTCGGCCCAGACGATCTCGCGTCCGGCGGCGCGCACCAGGCGGATCGCCAGCGACAGCCCGTCACTGGCGAAATGCGGGGCTATGCGGCTTTCGACCGCATAATCGATCTGGTGGGCGCGCACTTCGTCGAGCGCGGTGAACGGGTCGAGTTGCCAGGCGGTGTGCGGAGCGATCACCGACACCGATTTCAGCCGCGACAGGCCGATGGTCACATCCTCAACCAAAGCCGGGGCAAGGTGCTTGGGGATGCTCGCCTGCTTGAAGTCCTGCAGCGGCGGCAGCAGCACCACGCGCGGCACGAAGCTCAGTCGTGCCGTATCATCGGCCGGCAGCGGGCGCCGCTCGATGCTGCGCGGCTGGGCCGGCACCGGGCCGTCACCATCCTCATCGTGATCGAACAGCTCGGCGGTTTCCGCCGCGGGTTCCAGCCCGAGGCCGTGGCGCAACCGGTTGCGGAACGCGGCGAACGCTGCACGGGCACCGCTCTCGTTGTTTTCGGCCCGGAACAACTCGATGGTGCCGCGGCAAACCACTTCCGAATAGGGCAGCCGCTCGGCCAGCCGGAACAGCGCCGAATGCGCGCCACGGCCACCGATGCGAAGCGCCGCTTCGGTCGCCTGGCCCGCGAACTGGTTTTCGATGCGGGTGCGCTCGAGCGCCAGCCACTGGTCGAACTCGCTGCCCAGTCCGCTGACGCCGGCGAGCAACTCGCCACGATAGAGTGCGATCAGCCGCTCCAGCTCCGGTCCGTCCTCGGCGGCGCGGGCGCGACCGATTTCGCGCAGATCCAGCACTACATCCCGGTTGAGCTCGATTTCGGTGGCATCGGCGTCGAAGAGCTCAAACCCGTAGCGACCTTCGAGTTCGCGCGTATGCAACAGGGTCTGGCGGAGATTGGTCATCGCCTGTTCGGCGGTACTGCTCTCCCAAGCTCGTTCAGCTAAAGCCGAGCGTCGCGCGCGGCTGGAAAAGTCCAGATAAAGCAGAGCTGCCAAGGCAAAGGCCTTCTGACGCAGCTTTACAGCCGAGCCGTCCGCAAGACGGAGGACCGGTGTTCCCAAAAGCTGCAGGGTGACCGTTTCCCGCATAGAAGTGATCGGCATTGCTCAGTTGTTCCGTCGAATGTGGTGGAAGTTTACTTGACGAAGTAAAGGCCAAAGCGTAGCCACGTAACGGCTAGATAACGCATTGAAGTAAGCTACCCATGCGTAAGGCGCTAGCACAATAACTGCGAGAAGCGCGGCGGGTGGGCCGCAGTTCCCGCATATAGGACCCGAAACCTAGGCAACAATAACGAGGGACGAATGGAATCAGGAACATCGAACTTGGCTGCGGCAGATGCGAGGAGTTCCCAACTGGTCGAACTGAGCGCCGATATCGTCAGCGCTTATGTGAGTCACAATGCTCTCAGCGCCAGCGATATTCCCAAGCTGATCGCCAGCGTGCATGCAACGCTGTCGGGACTCGGTGGTGTCGTGGAAGCTGAGGCAGCAGTCGAACTTCGGCCGGCGGTATCGATCAAGAAATCGATCACGCCGGAATACTTGATCTGCCTCGAAGACGGAAAGAAGTTCAAGTCGTTGAAGCGTCATCTCAGGACCGAATACGACATGTCGCCCGAGGAATACCGGGCGAAATGGGGTCTTCCGTTGGACTATCCTATGGTGGCGCCAACCTACTCGGAAGCGCGGTCGCGCCTGGCCAAGACGATTGGCCTCGGCCGCAAGCCCAAAACGCCGGCCACTCGTGGCCGTGCGAAGGTCGTTTCCTGACGTCATCGACGAGCGAACACCCAAACCGACGCGCCTGGCGCCGGTTTATTATCCTAGCAGATCGCGTGCCGCGGCGGGTGGGCCGCGGCATCGCGGGCGCCACCGGGATGGCGCCTCAAAAAACTGCCCCCTCCATTTGGTGGGGGAGGGAGCAGTAGGACATAGGACCCGAATTTCCTATGCTTAACCATACTAGGCCCCCGGCCGTGATGTGGCCGTTATGCCTGTTCTCAGCAGCAAGTCAGTGAAACTCGAGTAGTCGCGCGCGCGATCGATCACCGGCGGGTGGGCGGGGCGTTAGCCGGCGGCGTTCGGCAGCGCTGTTCCGGCGTAGCCGCCGGCCGAGATGGTGGTGCAGAGCCCGTGCCACTCGCAACCGGCGCAGGCCTGACGGGTTCGGCCCGCCGAAAAGGCGTCGCGCATCTGGAGCAGCAGGGCGGGGTTCAGTTCCAGGCGATGGCCGAGATCGAGCGGTGTGGCCAGCAGGTCGCCGACATCGCGGAGCGCCAACCGGTCGCGTTCGGTCACGCTGTCGCGATGGCAGTGCGGATCGGCATCGGCCAGTAGCGGGGCGCAGATGTCGTCCGGCCCCGCGACGATCGTGATGTCTTCGCCATCGCCGATCCGAGCGGCGATGGCGTCGTAATTGGCGGTGAACGCTGCGCTGTAGCCTTTGCCTGCGTAGGTCAGCAGGCAAAGCAGGTGATGCGGGCGCAGCCGGACCGTCATTGTGCGGCGCGAACCTTGCCGCGGGCGAGAAGCGCAAGCACTGCGGCGCCGAGCACCGACTTCAGCACGCCACCGATGATGAACGGCGCCACGCCGCTGGTGAAGGCCGCCTCGACGCCGATGATGGTGGCAAGCCAGGCCGCGCCGAGCACGAGGCAAAGCAGGTTGCCCAGCAGCATGCTGACAAAGGCCAGCACCGGCCGGTGGCCGTTCCAGCCGCGTTCGGCGAGCCAGCCGACCAGTGCGCCAACGACCGGGAAGGCGAAGAGATAGCCGCCGGTGGGGCCGACGAAGTGCAGCGCGCCGGACGCTCCGCCCGCGAGAACCGGCAGTCCGAGGGCGCCTTCGGCGAGCCAGGCGATGATGGTGATCGCTCCCAGCCGCCAGCCGTAGAGCGCGCCGACCATGGCCACGGCGAAAGTCTGCATCGTGACGGGCACCGGCACCATCGGCACCTCGATATAGGAGGAGAGCGCCAGGAACAGCGTGCCGAGAACAACAGCACCCGCCTGCCAGGCGAGTGGGCGGCTTCGCAGATCGAGGGGGCTGAAGGCGGGGGTGAGGGCGGCGGCGTTCGACACGAATGAGCTCCTTGCGCGAGTTATAGATAATTTTTCATATCTATCGCTAAAGAAGTCCACAGAAGCGGGAGCTTTGCAAGAGGCTATCGCCCGGTGGCCGCTTTTGCGGGCCGTTGGCCCGGCTTCCTCGGCTCCTGGCCGCTCCACCGGATGTGCCTGGCGAGCACCGAGGCCGCGGTGTCGATATCGCCCGCCCGCAACGCCGCGAGGATCGCCATGTGGTCCCGATCGGTCGGCGCCTCCCACTCTGCCCGCCAGCCCGAGAACAGGAAGCGGGCACTGGCGCTGTGCAGATCATCGATACTCTTGAGCAGGCGCGGCATACCGCAAGGCGCGATGATCAGCCGATGAAAGGCGCGATTCGCCTCCTCCCAGGCCTGTACATCGCTCGCCCTGTCGCCGGCCTTGGTGACGCTCTCGGCCTCGTCGAGGATGGCTTTGGTCAAGTGCGGACTAGCATAGCGCAGCGCCAGCACTTCGAGCGCGGCGCGCATTTCGGCCACCTCGCGCACTTCGTCGAGGCTGAAGCCGGCAACCCGCACACCGCGGCGCGGCTCGCTCACCGCCAGCCCTTGCGCCTCGAGCAGCCGGAACGCCTCGCGCACCGGCACATGGCTGGCGCCAAACTCCTCGGCAATGTGGTCCTGTCGCAAGCGCGTGCCGGACGGGATGTCCCCGGCGATGATCCGCTCGGCGAGAATTTTGCTGATCCGCACCGAAACGGTGTCGTCTTTGACTGTGCTGGTCATTTTATAGATAATTCATCGCCTGCGTCGGTCGATTAGTCAATCGTATCCGACAGTTACGAACCGCGACGAAAGCTGGCGTCGACGCTGGCGCAGTTCCGGCCTATGCAAGTGCCCGGCCGACGAATAGCGACAGACCTGCAATGATCACCTCTCCGACCCAGATTTCCGGCGACGCCCTGCTGGCGCAGTTGCGCGGCTTTGTCGGCGACAGCTACGTGCTGACCGACGCGCGACGCACCCGCCGCTTTCGCAAGGGCTATCGGTACGGCGAAGGCAAGGTGCTGGCAGTAGTGCGGCCCGGCACGCTGCTCGAGCAGTGGCGGGTGTTCAAGGCCACCATCGAGGCTGGCCGCATCGTCATCATGCAGGCGGCCAATACCGGCCTCAACGGCGGCTCGACGCCGTTCGGCGACGACCACGACCGCGAGGTCGTGCTGATCAACACCATGCGAATCGGCCGCATCGACCTGCTCAAGGGCGGCGAGCAGGTGCTCGCCCTCGCCGGCGCGACGCTGCATCGGCTGGAAAAGCTGATCCGGCCGCTCGGGCGCGAGCCGCATTCGGTAATCGGCTCCACCACCATCGGCGCCTCAGTAGTCGGCGGGGTCAGCAACAATTCCGGCGGCGCGCTGCTGCGGCGCGGCCCCGCCTTCACCCAGCTGGCGCTCTATGCCCGGGTCGGCGAAGACGGCAACGTGTCGCTGATCAATCATCTCGGCATTGAGCTCGGCAACGATCCCGAGGAGATCCTGTCGCGGCTGGATAGCGGCAAGTACTCCGAAGCCGACGTCTGGCACGACACCGGCAAGCTGGCCTCCGACCCCGATTATTCGACGTTGGTGCGCGATATCACGGCGCCGGGTCCCGCCCGCTTCAACAACGATCCACGGCTGCTCTACGAGGCCGCCGGCAGCGCCGGCAAGCTCTGCATCTTCGCCGTCCGGCTCGACACCTTCCCGAGCTCCGGCCCGTCGAAGGTGTTCTACGTCGGCTCCAACGACTTCATGGAGCTGACCAATATCCGCCGCCACATCCTCAGCCAGTTCAAGGCGCTGCCTGTGGCTGGCGAATACCTGCACCAGGACGCCTACGCGCTGGCTGAGAAATACGGCAAGGACCTCTACCTGCTGATCAAATATGCCGGTACCGAGCGCATCCCGACCGCCTTCGCGCTGAAGAGCCGGTTCGACGCGATCACCGGCCGGCTGGGCCTGGGCACCAACCTGTCGGACCGCCTGCTGCAGGTGATCACCGGCTTGCTGCCCAACCATCTGCCGGTGCGGATGAACGCCTTCCGCGACCGCTACCAGCACCACCTGCTGCTGCGCATGGACGGCGAGGGGATCGAGGAGGCGCGCGCCTATCTCACGTCGATATTCCCCACTGCGGATGGCGACTTTTTCGAGTGCGACGACGAGGAGGCGGCCGCAGCCTTCCGCAACCGCTATGCGGTCGGCGGCGGCTCGGTCCGCTTCCGCGCCGTCAATCCCAAAACGGTCGAGAACATCGTTGCGCTCGACCTGGCCCTGCCGCGCAACACCATCGATTGGCGCGAGACGCTGCCCGAGGGCATCGAGGACAGCATCGTGCGCCGCATCCCCTGCGGCCACTTCTTCTGCCAGGTGTTCCACTACGACTACGCAGTGAAAAAGGGCACCGACTGGCTGGCGCTCGAGCACAAGATTATCGCCCACCTCAACGGCCGCGGCATCGAGTTCCCCTCCGAGCACAATGTCGGCCACCTCTACACCGCCAAGCCCGTGCTGGCCGATTTCTACCGCTCGCTCGACCCGACGAACTCGATGAACCCGGGTATCGGGCAGACCTCGAAGCTCAAGGATTGGGCGTAGCGCGAGGTCAGGCCGTCTGCATTGCTCGGTATCACCACCAGACTTTTGGACGCTTGACGCGCTCCCGTCATGAGGAGTATCTGCCCGTCCCAGGACACCTCACCCTAACGTGAGGCTTTCGACCTGGGAGGGTCGCCATGGCTGATTTGCCCCTGACTGCGCCGGCAGTGAAACCGGCTAACCCCAATTTTTCGTCGGGCCCCTGTGCCAAACGTCCTGGCTGGACGGTGAACGTGCTTGCCGACGCGCTCGTCGGCCGCTCGCACCGGGCCAAGCCCGCCAAGGCGCGCATCGAGAAGGCTATCGCCTTGACCCGCGAGCTGCTCGAAGTGCCCGCCGACTACCTGATCGGCATCGTCCCCGCTTCCGACACCGGCGCCGTCGAAATGGCGTTGTGGTCGATGCTCGGCGCTCGCGGTGTCGACATGCTGGCCTGGGAGTCGTTCGGCGAAGGCTGGGTCACCGACGTCCAGAAGCAGCTGAAGCTCGATAATGTCCGTGTCCTCAAGGCGCCGTATGGCGAGCTGCCGGACCTCAAGACCGTCAACTTCGACAACGACGTGGTCTTCACCTGGAACGGCACCACCTCGGGTGTCCGCGTCCCGAACGCCGACTGGATCCCGGCCGACCGCAAGGGCCTCACCATCTGCGACGCAACCTCGGCCGCCTTCGCGCAGAATCTCGACTTCGCAAAGCTCGATGTCGTCACCTTCTCCTGGCAGAAGGCGCTCGGCGGTGAAGCCGCGCACGGTATCCTGATCCTTTCGCCCCGCGCCGTTGAGCGGCTCGAGACTTTCAAGCCGGATCGCCCGCTGCCCAAGATCTTCCGCATGACCAAGGGCGGCAAGCTCATGGCCGATATCTTCGAGGGCGCCACCATCAACACCGTGTCGATGCTCTGCATCGAGGACGCGGTGGACGCGATGGAGTGGGGCAAGACGGTTGGCGGCCTCAAGGGTATGCAGGCGCGCGCCAACGCCAACTTCAAGGTGTTGAACGACTGGGTGGCGAAGACCCCGTGGGTCGATTTCCTCGCCAAGAACGAAGCCGAGCGCTCGAACACTTCGGTCTGCCTCGTCATCTCCGATCCGGAGATCACGGCGCTTTCCGAGGACGCGCAGGCGGCCTTCGCCAAGGCGATCGTTTCGCGGCTCGACAAGGCCGGCGTCGCCTACGACATCGGCGGCTATCGCGATGCCCCGACCGGTCTTCGCATCTGGGCGGGCTCGACCGTCGATGCCGATAGCCTCGCGGCGCTGACGCCGTGGCTCGATTTCGCCTTCGCGACGGAGAAGGCCGCACTTTCCAAGGCAGCAGCCTAGAAGTTCACGACCTTCACCGCTCCTTTCCCTGGAACAGGGGCGGTCCTTTCCATCGATTTCCATTCATCCGCGTGGCATTCCCGCGGCAAGAGGAGGGCGACATGCCCAAGGTTCTCGTTTCGGACAAGCTGTCGAAGACCGCTGTCCAGATCTTCAAGGACAACAATATCGACGTCGATTACCTGCCCGATCTCGGCAAGGACAAGGACAAGCTGTTCGAGGTGATCGGCCAGTATGACGGTCTCGCGATCCGCTCGGCGACCAAGGTCACCGAAAAAATCCTCAGCGCGGCCAAGAACTTGAAGGTCATCGGCCGCGCCGGCATCGGCGTCGACAACGTCGATATCCCCGCCGCCACCAAGGCCGGCATCATCGTGATGAACACGCCCTTCGGCAACTCGATCACCACTGCCGAACACGCCATCGCCATGATGTTTGCACTCGCCCGCCAGCTCCCCGAAGCCGACGCCTCGACCAAGGCCAGCAAGTGGGAGAAGAACCGCTTCATGGGCGTCGAAGTCACCAGCAAGACCCTCGGCCTCATCGGCGCCGGCAATATCGGCTCGATCGTTGCCGACCGTGCGCAGGGCCTCAAGATGAAGGTCGTGGCGTTCGATCCGTTCCTGACGCCCGAGCGCGCCCAGGCGATCGGCGTCGAGAAGGTGGAGCTCGACGAGCTGCTGAAGCGCGCCGATTTCATCACGCTGCACACGCCGCTGATCGATGCCACCCGTAACATTATCGACGCCGCGGCGATCGAGAAAATGAAGCCCGGCGTCCGCATCATCAACTGCGCCCGCGGCGGTCTCGTCGACGAGGCGGCGCTCTACGAAGCGCTGAAGTCGGGCAAGGTCGCCGGCGCCGCGTTCGACGTGTTCGTCGAGGAGCCGGCGCAGAACAACCCGCTGTTCGAGCTGGACAATTTCATCGCCACCCCGCACCTCGGCGCCTCGACCACCGAAGCGCAGGAGAACGTGGCGTTGCAGGTGGCCGAGCAGATCTCGGCCTACCTCAACACCGGCGAGATCGCCAACGCGCTGAACTTCCCCTCGATCACCGCCGAGGAAGCGCCGCGCCTCACTCCGTGGATCAAGCTCGCCGAAGCGCTGGGCTCGTTCGCCGGCCAGCTGACCGAGACCTCGATCAAGGGCATCCGCATCGAGTACGAGGGCAATGTCGCCGCGCTCAACACCAAGCCGATGACCGCAGCCGCGATCAACGGTGTGCTGAAGCCGCAGGTGGCCGAGGTGAACATGGTTTCGGCCCCGCAGATCGCCAAGGATCGCGGCATCAATGTCGAGATCATCACCCGCGACCAGCAGGGCGCTTATGAGGGCTACATCCGACTCACGGTGATCACCGAGCGGCAGGAACGGGGCTTGGCCGGCACCATCTTCGCCAACGGCAAGCCGCGCATCATCCAGGTCAAGGGCATCAACATGGACGCCGAGCTGACCCCGGCGATGCTCTACGTCACCAACGAGGATAAGCCGGGCCATATCGGCCGCCTCGGCACGCTGCTCGGCAACCTCGGCATCAACATCGCCAACTTCAACCTCGGCCGCGCCGAGGTGGGTGGCGATGCCATCGCGCTCCTGTCGATCGATGGTTCGGTGACCGCCGAGCAGCTCAGCGAAATTGCCGGTTTGCCCGGCGTCAAGCAGGCCAAGGCTCTGGCCTTCCAGTAAGAACGAAAGGCCGGGCCCAGTGCCCGGCCTTCTTGTTTTAGCCCCGCAGCGGGCGGAAGAATTTCTGCAGGTCGCCGGCCAGCAGGGCCGGCTCTTCCATTGCCGGGAAGTGCCCGCCTTCGGCGAACTCGCTCCAGTGGCCGATCTGGTGCTGCGGGTCGAACAGCGGGCGGACCAGGTCGCTGGCGTTGAACACGGCGACACCGCGCGGCGTGGCGCTGGGCGGCGCCCAGCCCATGGCCTTGAACGCCTCCCACAACGCATTCGCCGAGGCGGAACCGCCACCGCCGAACCAGTAGAGGCTCACATTGGTCAGGAACTGGTCGATATCGACCGCGTCCTCGATCGTCGTCTTGTTCGGGTTGGTCCACGCCTCGAACTTCTCGGCGATCCAGGCCAGTTGGCCGATGGGCGAGTCGTTGAGGGCGTAGCCGAGCGTCTTGGGGCGGGTCGACTGGATGGCGATGTAGCCGTTGCGATCGGCGACTTTCGCAAGCAGAGCGCCGGCCCGCTGCTTCTGCTCGTCGGAAAGCGCCGGGTTCTGGCTCAAGTCGCCGCCCATGAACGAGGCTACGGCGATGACGCTGTCAAGATCGGTGCCGAGGTGGAGGCCGATGGCGCGGCCGTTGGTCAGCACATCAAGCTGCGCCGCGACGTCCGATCCCATGTCGGTGCCGTGGATGGCGAAGCGATCATAGCCGAACTGGTTGAGCAGCTCGGCGATAGCTGCCGCCGTCTTGCCGGCGGTCCAGCCGGGCTGGCGCGGGGCAGGGGATAGGCCGAAGCCGGGAGCGGTCGGGATCACCAGGTGGAAGGCGTCCTTGCCGTCCGTCGGATTGGTCAGCGGCTCGACCAGCTTCAGGTACTCGATGCCCGAGCTCGGCCAGCCGTGGCAGAGCACCAGCGGGGTCGCATCGGCGTGCTTCGAGCGGATGTGGAAGGCGTGGATCTGCTCGCCCTCGAACTCGAGCATCACCTGGTCGTACTGATTGAGCTCCGCCTCTTTGGCGCGCCAGTCGAAGGCCTCCCAGCGTTCGGCGAGCTGGCGGAGATAGCCGCCGGGAATGCCGCGTTCCCAGGTGTCGGGGGCGACTTCTACCGGCCAGCGGGCGCTGCGCAGGCGGTTCTTGAGGTCAGCGATGTCGGCGTCGGCGATGGCGATCTTATGGGGCTTGGCGGTGGACGTCTTGGCGGTAGACATGGCGGTCTCTCCTCGGGCGGCTGAATTGGCGATGGCCGTGAACGCCAGCACGAGTGCTGCGGCTACGGCGGACTGGATGAGGGATCGACGGGTCAGGGGCATTTTCGGTCGTCCTCGCTGTTTCGGTGCCGGTCTCTGCCGGCCCCAGAACATTGCGCCAGCGCTGCTGACAGAGCCTGTCAGCAGCGCCGGGACCGGCCAATCTTCGACCCAAAATGCAATGTCCCCGCGGTCTCCCACGGGGACGTTTGCAGCGCCTCGCCTGTTGGTCAGTCGCGGCTCAGCGGCGGCCCGAGCAAGGTCATGCCGTGGCGGGTGAACACGGCCGCGATAGCCGCCCGGTCGGGATTTGCGGCACGCGCCACGGGGCCCAGTTCCTCGTAGAACTTGTGGCCGCCGCCAGGCACGTAGACCACCAGCACCTCCGCCGGCTCGTCGGTGAGGTTGAGGAAGGCGTGCGGCACGCCGGCGGGCAGATAGACGAAACCGCCTTCGTCGACGATCGCGGTCTGCTCGCCGCAGCGCACCTTGAAACGCCCCTTCAGCACCTGCAGCGTTTCCTCCTGCAGATGATGGACGTGCAGGGGCGGGCCGCCATGGGGTGCCACCTCGACGACGAAGTAGTCGAACTTTCCGGCCGTGTCTTCGCCGGTCACCTTGAAGATGAGATCGCGCCCGGGACCCGACTGCAGCCGCAGCCCCGCCTCCGGCGTCAGGAACTTCGGCTTGAGCATCACGTCATTCGATTGTTCGCGTACCACCTGCATTCAGACCTCCCTGGCGTTGAAGTTATTGCCATCGCCACATTCGCGCCGTGGTCCGCTCACGTGCTACAGCAAAGACTGATAGGCCGTTTTTCATTTCTGGGGTTGCCATGGAATGGGATGATCTCCGGCACTTTCTCGCCGTGGCGCGCACCGGCAGCCTCACCGATGCGGCCCGGGCCCTCAAGAGCAGTGCCGCGACGGTCGGCCGACATGTCGAGGCGCTCGAGGAGAAGCTCGGCGCACAGCTGTTCGAGCGCCGGTCCACTGGCTACCTCTTGACCGAAACCGGCACCGCTGTCCTCGCCAAGGCGGAAGAGGCCGAAGAGGCGGTGCTGTCACTGGAACGCGAGACCATGGGCGCTGACCAGCGGCTCGCGGGTCGGGTGCGGGTCGCCACCACCGAAGATCTCGCGACGATGGTGATCGTGCCGGCCCTGCCCAGCTTTTGCAGCTACCATCCCCTGATCTCGCTCGAGGTACTGGCGCGCCTTGACCTCTCGAGCCTGACGCGCCGCGATGCCGACCTGGCGCTGCGGACGGTACGGCCGGACAAGGGGGAACTGCTGATGCGCCGGGTGGGGGCGGTCGATCTCGCGGTCTACGCTTCGCCTGGCTATGTCGTTTCGAGGCACCTGGAAGAGGGTGCGGTGGATTTCCGCAAGGTCGAGATCATCTCGTGGATCGAGGAGATGGCCAACCTTCGGGGTGGGGCCTGGCTGGCCGAGCATGCGGCCGGCGCGCACATTGCGCTGCGCGTCAACACGACGCGACTGTTGTTCGATGCCTGCCGAGCCGGCCTGGGCCTCGCCATTCTGCCGTGCTTCGGCGCCGACGGCGATCAGGGCCTCGTTTGCGTGGTGCCGCCCGAACAGGTGATCTCGATCGATGCCTGGCTGGTGATGCACCGCGACCTGGCGCGGACCGCCAGGGTGCGGGCGGTCGCCGATTTCATCGTCTCGCTCGGGCCAAGATTGTCGCGCCGGCCGTCTCTGGGAGACCGGGATTGGCACTAGCGGCGAGAACCGCCCTCGCGGTGCACCCGCGAGGACGGTTTTGCTGGCCCGCAATCCTCAGGCGAGGGCGCGAGCCTGGCCGAGGCCGATCCACTGGAGGGCGGCTAGCGCCGCAACCGCGACGGCCTGGGCGATGACGAAAGCCACGCCGAGGAGGGTCAGGGGGAACGTGCCGGCCAGCAGCACGATGACGCTGCCGACGACCCACGCGGCGTTGACAATGACGATCAGCATCGCGGCACTGCGCGGCGTCTGCTGCTGCATGCCGACCCAGCCGACGAACGCGGCAAAGGCGATGAGGAACAGGCCGAGCGGCAGCGTCGCGGTTGCCGGCAGGCCGGTCAGGCCGGTGAGGAGGCTGCCGCCGATGGCGAGCAGCGCGCCGGTGGCAACGGTTGCAACGGCGTCGGCAACAAAGGCAAAGCGGACGAGGTTCATTTCGTTTCTCCGTCGGGGGTTCGTGAGTGACGGCGACACATTTCTACCTCCCGCTTCCTCGTCTCAACTAACGCAGAGGTAATTGAACCGACGGCGCGACCGGTTAGGGTCCTCGACATGACACACGCACAAGCCACGGCCTCTGACCGTTCCATCGGTGACTACATCCGCGACTGGCGGCAGCATCGGCGCTTCAGCCAGCTGGCGCTCTCGCTCGAGATCGAGCTCAGCCAGAAACACCTCAGCTTCATCGAAAGCGGCCGCTCGGTCCCCAGCCGCGAGGTGGTGTTGCGCATCGCCGCCGGCCTCGGCGTGCCGCTGCGGATACGCAACCTGATGCTGCTGGCAGCGGGCTACGCGCCGGTCTACCCGGAGCGGCGGCTCGATCACCCAGATCTGGCGCCGGCGCGCGCTGCCGTTGATCTGGTGCTCAAGGCCTACGAGCCCTACTTGGCCATCGCAGTCGATCGCGGCTGGAACCTGGTGTCGGCCAATGCCGCCGCGACGCCGTTCCTGGCTCAGGTCACCAATCCCGAGCTGCTGCAGGAGCCAATCAACGTGCTTCGCCTCAGCCTCCACCCGGAGGGGCTGGGAAAGCTGATCGTCAACTACGACGAATGGGCCCGCGACATCCTGCGCCGGGTCGCAGCCCAGCTCGAAGCAAGCGGCGATCCCGTCATCGCCGACCTGCTCGAAGAGCTGCGCGAGATCGCCAGCATCCCCGCCGGCCACGAAGGTCGCGACGAGCATGGCGGCGTATTCGTGCCGATGAAGATGCGCTTCGGCGACGCCGTCGCCAGCTTCATCTCCACCACCACGGTGTTCGGCACGCCCACCGAGATCACCCTCAGCGAACTGGTGATCGAGGCGTTCCTCCCGGCGGATGCCGAGACGGCGGCGCTGTTGGCGTCGTTGGCGGCGAGCTGAGGGCGCGACGATGCGCCCGACAGCCCATGGGCTTCGGTAGATTCAAAGATCGGGCGGTTCCGGCGTGGGTTCGACCACGCGGGTAGTCCGCAAATGAAAGGCCGTCGCCACGCCGGAACTATTCGGGTTTTTGCGGGGACCATGAGGAAGCGTTCGCACGCCGTGCGCTAGCCCGGACGGTGGATGGGTGCCCATAGCCGCGGCCGCCAGGGGACGGCTCCCCCAGCACCGAAGTCGCCCCACCGACCGTCCGTACGCGACCGCGCCCGTGTGGGTGACGGGGGCAGAATCGCATGGTTGGAGAGAGTGGGGATTAGTTGGGCGAAGAATTTTTCCGCGCAGAGAACTCCGCCAGCACAATTCCGGCGGCGACCAGCACCGCTGCGATGACGTGAAACGGCTGCAGCGCCTCGCCCAGCACGATCACCGAGCCCACGGTGCCGAATAGCGGGATCAGGTTGACGAACAGGCTGGCGCGGTTGGAGCCGATGAGTTCGACGCCGCGGACGTAGAGCAATTGCGAGATCACCGAGGGGAAGATCACTGTGTAGGCGGCGATCAGCCAGCCCTGCATGTCGATGGCGGCGAGGTTGGCGGGGAGAGCCGCGGTGCCGTTGCCGAGGGTGGCCTGGTAGACGAGCGAGGCGATGATGGCGCCGGTGCAGGTGGCGGCGAGAAAACTCAGCCAGTGGGTCTGCGGGCGCCAGCGCAGCGCGATCGAATAGATGGCGTAGGCGAAGCAGGCGAGGATCACCAGGAGGTCGCCGAAGTTCACTTCCAGCTTCAGGATGCGGGCGAGGTCGCCGTGGGTGGCGATGATTGCCACGCCGAGGATGGTGATCAGCACGCCGAGCAGTTGCAGGCTGCGCACCCGGGTGCGGAACAGCGCGAAGTTGAGGATGATGACGAAGATGTTGACCGCCACCTGCTCGAGCGAGGTGTTGACGCCCGAAGTGTAATAGGCGGCGACGTAGACCAGCACGTTGAAGGTGGCGAAGCCGACCGCGCCGTAGAACAGGTAGAGCCACCACTTGGCCCGGATCACCGGCCAGTCGCGCTTCAGCGGGCCGATGGCGAAGGGCAGCACCAGCAGCAGTGCGCCGGTCCAGCGCAGGATCATCAGCGAGTGCGCGTCGATATGGCCGACCGCCAGCTTGCCGGCCACGACATTGCCGCCCCAGAACAGCGTGGTGAGGACGAGGATCAGGTAGGGGCGATCCATCAGGGCGTGGAACGCCCGGGCGCCGGTCGTGGCAGAGGAGTTGGTCATTGGGGCCGTCTGGTTCGGGCATCGGCCGCCACCGTGGGCGGCGGCCGAAGAACGCGCGAACTTAGTCAGCCTTGGTGCGTCGCGCCAGCCCGTCAGGCGGCCGGCGGGATGTTCTGGTTGAGCCGGAACAGGTTCTCCGGGTCGTACTTGGCCTTGATCTGGCGCAGGCGGTCCCAGGTCGAGCCGGGATAGGCGGCGCGGAGGCCTTCGCCACCCTCGATGCCGAGGAAGTTGACGTAGGCGACGGAGTTGTCCTGCCGCACGGTGCCGATGGCGTCGGTTGCCCAGCGGTCGAAGTGGGCCGTGACGTCGGCGCCGCCCTCATACATGGCGAGGAAGGCCACCATGATCTTGCTCCGCCGGTGCGCGAAGGCCGTCGCCTCGGTGGCGACCCGGGAATATGCGCCGCCGAGGACGCGGATCTGGCCCATCTTCATCGGGCTCGGACAGGCCTCGAGCGCCGCCAGCATCTTTGCGGCGGTCTCGACGCTGACATGGTCGACGAAGCGCGAGCGACACGACACCGCTGGGCGCATCTCGGGCGGCGGATCCATGGCGTACATGCTGGAGTAGGGCGCCGGCCGCACCAGGTCGGCGATCGGCGCAGCGATGGCGCGGAACGGCGCCAGGGCGAGCGCCGCGGCTTCGGGCGTGCCCGAGAAGGCCATCATGCCGATCAGCGCCAGCTTGCCATGGTATTCGGCCGGCACGAACGGCACCGGTGGGACGGGCATCACCATGGCGATGGTGGAAAGCGCATCCGGTGCAGCATCGGCCAGCGCCGCGAACTTCGCGACGTTCTCGGCCGACGCCGGCAGCACAAGCGGACCGCCGACGAAGGACGGGAGCGGGTTGAGCTTGAACTTCAGCCGCGTCACCACGCCGAAATTGCCGCCGCCGCCGCGCAGCGCCCAGAACAGGTCGGGGTGGTTGGTCTCGTCGGCGATCAGGATGTCGCCGGACGCCGTCACCACTTCGCCCGCCAGCAGGGAGTCGATGGTGAGGCCGTGCTTGCGCACCATGTAGCCGATGCCGCCGCCCAGCGTCAGGCCACCGATGCCGACGGTGCCGGAATCGCCGAAGCCGACGATCAGGCCGTGCTGCTCGACGGCGCGGGTCACTTCGCCCGAAGTGAGGCCGGTGCCCGCCCAGACGGTGCTCGTCTCGCCGTCGACCTCGATGCCGTTGAGGTCGCGCAGGTCGATGACCAGCCCGCCATCGGTGCCGCTATGGCCGCCGACGCTGTGGCCGCCGCTGCGAACCGCCAGCTCGAGATCGGTGGCGCGGGCGAAGTTGATCACTGCCGCCACGTCCGCAACGTTGGCGACACGGATCACCGCCGCCGGGCGCCGGTCGAAGTTACCGAGGGCGACGGTGCGCACCTCGTCATAGGCGGCTTCGCTGGGCGTAATCACCCGGCCGCGCAGGCTCGAAGCCAGCATGTCGATCTGGTCTTCGAGCGGAAAGCGTTTGTCCATTCCCTGAAATCTCGCTGAGGTTTGCGTTGGAGCGCAGGCCTCTAGGGGCGGCGGATTGAACGGCAAATGAATGCGCCGCTCAGCGCCGGATCAGGAATGAAACGGGCGCCCGGATGTGCTGGGACATCCGGGCGCGAGTGGCCTCAGGCCGGCGGGATGTTCTGGTTGAGCCGGAACAGATTCTCCGGGTCGTAAACCCGTTTCACCTGTCTCAGCCGGTCCCAGGTGTCGCCGGGATAGGCGGCGCGGGTGCGGGCCGGACCCTCGTCGGCGACGAAGTTGACATAGGCGCCGTCATCGCCCCGGTTGAGCGCTTTAGAGAAGTCGGCTACCCAGGCTTCCTTGGTGGGCTTGTCCGCCTCGCCGTCGTAGAAGGCGGCGACGTTGAGCATGATCGGGCTCTTGCGGTGCGCATAAGCAGTGGCCGCGGGGGCCACTCGTCCGACAGCGCCGCCGAGCACGCGGATCTGGCAGACGCGGAGGCTCGCGTCGGACTCCTCGAGATAGCCGATGATCGTCTCCGCTTCCGGGGTTCCGATGTGGTCGACAAGCAGGTTCAGCGCCGTCGCGGTCGGGTGGTAGTCCGGATCCTCCGGCGGATACATGCTGGCGTATGGCCCCGGCTTGACGAAATCGGCCAGTGGCGTGGCGAGGGCGCGGAACGGGGCGAGGGCTTTCTCGGCCGCCTCGGGCTCACCGGCAAAGGCGAGCATGGCAAGGATCACCATCTTGCCGTGCTGCTCGGCGGGGAGGAACGGCATCGGCGGAGCCGGCATGACATTGGCGATGCTCGAGAGCTCCTCGGGCGCCGCCTTGGCTGCAGCGACGAAGCCGGCAATGGTCTTGGCGGTCGCCGGGAGCACCAGCATGCCGCCGGTGAAGGCGGGCAGGGGGTGCAACTGGAATTTCAACCGGGTGACCACGCCGAAATTGCCGCCGCCACCACGCAGCGCCCAGTACAGTTCGGGATGGTTGGCTTCATCGGCGAGCAGGCGCTTCCCGTCGGCGGTGACGAGCTCAACGGCGAGCAGCGAGTCGATGGAAAGGCCGTACTTGCGGGCGAGGTAGCCGACGCCACCGCCCAGGGTGATGCCACTGATCCCGACCGTACCGGCATCGCCGAAGCCGACGATAAGGTTGTGCGGGGCAAGGGCCTCGGTGAGTGCGATGGCGGTGACACCGGCACCGACCCAGACCGTGCGGGCGGCGGGGTCGATGTCGATTTCGGTCAGATCGCGGACGTCGATGACGAGGCCGCCTTGCGTCGTCGAGTGGCCGGCGCCGCTGTGGCCGCCGCTGCGTACGGCGAGCTCAAGGCGGTTATCACGGGCATGGGCAATGGCGGCTGCGATGTCGGCAGCATCGGCCACGCGAACGATGGCAGCGGGCCGCTTGTCATAGCCGCCATACATGACGGTACGGGCCTTGTCGTAGTCGGAATCAGTCGCAGTGATGACCCGGCCGGGGGATCCGGCGGGCAGGCGTAGGGCATTCGCGGCAGTCGAGAGGGGCATAATACTGACCTCAGATTCTCGGGTTGGCGCGCTGGGTTGCGGTAACATGGGTGTGACTATCCGTGATTGCTAGGGGGTGCGACGCAACGGGATTTGTCATCTGAGATGGACTGCTCTAAAGGACGTCCGCAACTACCTCGGACTTCCCCATTGGGAGTCGCCCGGTCAGCTTGCAGCGAAATCGAAACTGATCTTTGCGGTCCGCCGGCACCAGGCCCGGCCGGGCTGCCGCTTCCTGAGGGGCAATAAGCGCATGGCAAATGTGATCGTCGTCGGCAGCCAGTGGGGTGACGAAGGCAAAGGCAAGATCGTCGACTGGCTCAGTGAGCGTGCCGACGTGGTGGTGCGCTATCAGGGCGGTCACAATGCCGGTCATACGCTGGTGATCGACGGAACGAGCTACAAGCTGGCGCTGCTGCCCTCGGGCGTAGTGCGCGGCAAGCTGAGCGTGATCGGTAACGGCGTGGTGGTCGATCCGCATCATTTCGTCATGGAAGTCGAAAAGATCGGCGCCCAGGGGATCGACGTCACCCCCGAGGTCCTGAAGATCGCCGACAATGCGCCGCTGATCCTCAGCCTTCATCGCGAGCTCGACGCGGTGCGCGAGAGCGGCAATTCCGGGCTGAAGATCGGCACCACCCGTCGCGGCATCGGCCCGGCCTATGAAGACAAGGTCGGTCGCCGTGCGATCCGTGTCTGCGACCTCAGCGAACCCGATACGCTGATGCCCAAGATCGAGCGGCTGCTCGGGCACCACAATGCGCTGCGCCGCGGCATGGGCATGGCCGAGCTCTCGGCTCAGGCGCTCTACGACGAGCTGATGGAAGTCGCCGACAAGATCCTGCCTTACGTCGACCAGGTCTGGCGGTTGCTCGACGAAAAGCGGCGCTCGGGCGCTCGCATCCTGTTCGAGGGGGCACAGGGCGCGCTGCTCGACAACGATCACGGTACCTATCCGTTCGTCACCTCCTCCAACACCGTGGCGGGGCAGGCGGCGGCCGGCTCGGGTCTCGGCCCGACGGCGATCGGCTATGTGCTGGGGATTACCAAGGCCTACACGACCCGCGTCGGCGAGGGCCCGTTCCCGTGCGAACTCGATGATGAAATCGGCCGGCACCTGTCGACTGTTGGTCGCGAAGTCGGCGTAAACACCGGCCGGCCGCGCCGTTGCGGCTGGTTTGACGCGGTGCTGGTGCGTCAGACGGTGAGAACGTCGGGGATAAACGGCATCGCGTTGACGAAACTGGATGTTCTAGACGGCCTCAAAGAGCTCAAAGTGTGCGTGGCCTATGAGCTCGACGGTCAAAGAATTGACTACTTGCCTGCCTCAATGGGAGCACAAGCTGCTGTTAAGCCGATTTACGAAACCCTAGAGGGGTGGTCGGAAACTACGGCAGGGGCGAGAAGCTGGTCGGAACTCCCGGCACAGGCGGTTAAGTACGTCAGGTACATAGAGGAGCTGATCGGGGCGCCGGTCGCCATGCTCTCCACCAGTCCTGAGAGGCTGGATACCATTCTGGTGCAGGACCCGTTCCAAGACTGAGTTTTTTTCGTTAGAACATGCCTCCAAAATTACGGATGTCGTTTAGCGAATGGCGGACTACAAAGAGCTGTTACGTAGGGCGGTAGAAGCTCTGCCGGAGAACAATGGGGCCGCGCGCCGCGCGGTATACGAGAAGGCACGCGCTGCCCTCGTCGGGCAGTTGCGCGCCATTAATCCGCCATTGGCCGCCCGCGACATCACCGCTCACCGCCTGCAGCTCGAAGATTGCATCCGCCAGGTCGAGCAGGAAGCCAGCGAGGCAGTGATCGCCGGGCTCGGCTCGAGCAAGGAAGACAATCCGCCCCCGCCGCCGGTGTATTTCGAGGCGCCGGCCAAGAAGGCGCCATCAGCGCTGGCCAAGCCCGTCGCCAAAGCCGCGCCGCAAAGCGCCAAGGAGCCGCCGCGTCCGCTGCCGCCGGGTGGCTCGATCGAAGAGATCATCGCCGCCGCCAATGCCGAGCAGACCGAGTCGTCGGATCGCTCGCGCTCGATCGTCAGGCCCGATGCCAAGCCTATGGGCAAGCCGGTGCCCAAGCTGGTGCCGCCACAGCGGCCGCAGCCGCAGCTGGCTGCCCCGGTGCAGCCGGACGAGGATGAGGACGAAGTCGAGCAGCCGCAGCGCCAGGCGCCGGTCCGCTCCGTGGTCCCCGCCAAGTCGCCCGCCGGGCGTTCGCCATTGCCGTCGATCGTCGCTCGTGCCGAGGCAGCCAAAAGCCGCACCGGCAACACTGCCTTCGGCGCCCCGATTGGTGGCGCGGCACGTGGACCGGTATTCGAGCCGCGCCGCGAGCTGCCGTCGCCGCGCCTTGAGCCGGCAGGCCGGAGTGGCCAGGCCGCGGCGCGCCAGGTGGCGGAGCCGATGGCGTTGTTCAACGAGCCGCCGATTGCCGCTGCCATGTCGGCAGTGCGCGAAGTCGAGGTAGAAGCTCCGCCGGCCGATCCGCAGGGCGCGATCGATCGCGCCATTGCGACGCTCGACCGCGAGGCACGCGGCGATGGTGATCTCGACGGAGGGATGACCAACGGCAACGGTTACGGTGAGTTCGAGGACGAAGCCGACGAGCAGCCGGCGCACAAGAACGGCTTTGCGCCATCGATCCTGCGGGCCGACGCACCGGCCGTGTCGCGGTCGCAGCGCGAGGGTAAGGCAGCCAAGGCCAGCGTGTTTGCCCGTGACGCACGCGAGCCGCGCGGCAAGCAGCGCCGTGAGGCCGAGCCCAGCTTCCCGCGGGCCCGGGCCGAGGACGAGCGCCGTGGCCTCGGCGCCGTTACGATCTTCCTTATCGTTTTCGCCGTGCTGTTGATCGGCGCCGGTGGCGCCGGCTTCTGGGCCTGGCGTGAAGGCTTCATCGACCTCGATGCGATGTTTGGGCGCGGTGCGCCGACGACGCAGCAGGCCGTGGTTACGCCTTCGACCTCCACTGACGCCGCAACGGATACGCCGGCCACTGGCGTCGGCAATACCGCGACGCCGGCCGAGAGCGTTGCGCCGACCGCAGAACTCGGCACCGAGGATCGTCTCGGTTCCGAGCCCGCTCCGGTGGCCGAGACCCAGGCACTGCCGCTGGTCGAGCCCTCGTCCGAGCGGCTGGGCGCCGATACCGCGACCGCCGCGGCTACCGATCAGGCCGGAGCTTCGGTCGATCCGGCCAGCCTCGCCGGCAGCCAGTCCCTGCTGCTCGAGGCCTCGGATGGCGGCACCACAGGCGCCGTGCCGTTCTCGGGCACGGTCGAGTGGAGCAAGGGGACCGACGAGATGGGCCTGCCGACACTGATCGGCAAGGCGAACATCCCGGCGCGCAACCTCGCGGTCGACGTGCTGATCCGCAAGAACTCCGATGCCAGCCTGCCGGCCAGCCACCTGATGGAAGTGAACTTCCGGGTGACCGACAGCTTCATAGGCGGCTCGATCGCCGGCCTGCCCGGCGTGCTGCTGAAGAACGAAGAACTGGTGCAGGGCACGCCGCTGGTTGGCGCCTCGGCCCGGGTCGTCGGCAACTCGTTCCTGTTCGCGCTCAGCGCCTCGCCAGCCGATGTCACGGCCAACAGCAACCTGCTGACCTCGCGCAAGTGGATGGATCTCGCGCTCATCTACGCGACCGGCAAGCGGGCGATCATCACGCTCGAAAAGGACGCCGCGGCCGAGACGATGTTCGCCGAGGTCGTCGGCGCCTGGAACAAGACCGCGACGAACTGATCGGGTTGGCCCAGAATTCAAGACGCCCGGCCTGGTCCGGGCGTTTTCTTTTTGGCACTGCTAGCTCTGCGCCAGCTTTCCATCCGCCAGGTGATAGCGTTTGGCCGCCAGGGCCTCGACATCGTCGACGTGATGGCTGACCAGCAGGGTGATCCAGCCGTGGCGCTCGGTCAGGGATTTGACCAGCGTGCGGATAGTGCCGCGGGTCTCGTCGTCGAGCGCCGAGAACGGCTCGTCCAGCAACAGCACCGGCCGGTTGCGCAGCAGAGTGCGGGCCAGTGCCACGCGCTGCTTCTCACCGCCGGAGAGGGTGTCGGCGCGCTGCTTCAGCACGCCGGGCAGCCCGACTTCTGCCAGCGCCGCGGCCACCTGGACTTGCCGGTCGGCTGAGTTGCGTGGCAGTCCGAGCTCCAGGTTCTGGTACGCGCTGAGGTGCTCGAATAGCGTTTCCGACTGGAACAGGATGGAGATCGGCCGTTCCTCTGGCGGAAGCGGCAGCAGGTCGCGGCCGTCGAGCTTGAGCGACCCTCCGGTGGGGGCCAGGAAACCGGCGATCAGGTCGAGCAGCGTCGATTTGCCTGCGCCGGACTGGCCGCTTACGGCAGTGATCTCTCCAGGCTTTGCCGAAAAGCTCAGGTCGAAATGCCTGGTCGCGCCCGGATGCGTGAAGGTCAGGTGTTCAGCTTCGAGCATCGGTAAGCTTTCCAAACAGCTTCGGCAGCAGCACGAAGGCGGCGATGGTGATCACCAGCATCAGCGCCGCGATAGTGGCGGCGTCGTTGCTGCGATAGGCACCGAGCGCCCGGTACATGAGCAGCGGCAGGGTGGCGAAATCCTCGGTGCCGAACAGTGCGATGACCCCGAGATCACCGAGCGAGAAACAGAACGCCAGCGCCAGTACCACGCCCGCCTCGCGTCCGATCAGCGGCCACTCAACCGCAACGAACTGCTGCCAGCCGCTCAGTCCGAGCGAGCGGATCAGCCGCCCTCGCCGCTCTGCAATGGCATCGAACGGGGGGGCGAGCGTCGCGAGCGCGAAGGGCAGGGACAGCAGCGCATTGGCGAGCAGCACCACCACTGGGGCCGCCGCCTCCGGCATCATCCCTGCGTTGCGGACGAGGAGGAACGCGCCGAGCGACAGCACCACGGCAGGTACGGCGAGATAGGCGTAGGCCGGCGCGCCGATGCCGACGCGGACTAGCGGGATACCCGAGGCGGCGCGGCCCATGCCGATGCCAAGCGCCAGTAGCAGGGTCAGTAGCGCCGAGCCACAGCCGAGCGCGAGGCTGGTGCCCAGCGCCTTCCAGAAGCTCGCGCGGCTGGTGACGTCGACAATGCCCGAGCCGATGCCGTCGATGAGGATGGCGACGAGCGGCAGCGCGAAGCCGACGATGCTGACGACGAGCACCGCCCATTGGGCGGCGCGGGCCGTTGACCGGTCGCGCCAACTCGGTGGGGTGGAGCCGCCAGTGCTGGCCGAGATCGGCGCGAAGGCGGAGGCAGCGACAATGGTGATCGAGCAGATGCCGATCTGCACCAGCGCCAGCGTCACCGCACCCCGCAGGTCGAAATCGAGCCGGACGGCCGCATAGATCGCGACTTCCAGCGTCTGGTTGGCCGGGCCGCCGCCGAGCAGCAGCACGATGGGGAAGCTGGTGAAAGCGAGGAGAAAGATGATTGCGGCGAGCCCAGGCAGGGTGGGGCGCAGCATCGGCCAGTCGATCACCGAGAAGCGCTGCCAGGCGCCGAGGCCGAGGCTCTGGCCGGTCTTCAGCCGCTTTTCGGGAATGGCGTCGAGCCGGGCCAGGAGGATGCGGGCGGCGAAGGCGCCATCGAGGATGACGTGGGCGGCGAGGATGCCGCCGAGGCCGAACAGCGGCACCTCCAGCGGGTGCCCGGTCAGCGCCAGTGCGGTCTGGTTGACCCAGCCGGCACGGCCCCACACTGATAGCAGCCCGAAGGCGACGATCAGTCCGGGGGTGACGATGGCCGAGGCGAACAACCCGACGATCAGGTCGCGGCCGGGGAAACGCAGGCGGTTCAGCGCCCAGGCCAAAGCGGTGCCGACCAGCAGCGACAGGATGGTGGTGAGCCCGGCCTGGATGCTGGTCATCGACACGAGATGCCAGACATCGACGCTGGACTGATGAGCCGCCGGTTCACCGGCAGCCGTGGCCAGGATCGCCAGCAGCACCAGTGCCACCAGCCCGGCAATGGCCAGCGTGATGCCCGCCCCGGCGATGAGCCGGAGCGGGCGATGGGGCAGGACCAGGTTACTGGAGCGCGGCGAGAGCAGCATCGACCCAGGCCCGGCCGTTGGCGGCAAGCGCGGCCTCGTCGACCGGCAGCACCTTTTCCGGCGGTTTGCCGAAATCGGCGGGCAGGTCGGCGCCGATGTCGATCACCGGATACATCCAGTTGGTGGTCGGGATCACCTTCTGCGCCTCGGGAGTAACGAGATAGGCGAGGAAGGCCTTGCCGAGTTCCGCCTGGTCGGTGCTCTTGGTCAGCCCGGCCACTTCCACCTGCGGCACGAAGCCTTCCGTGAACGGTGCGTAGCCGTACTTGTCGTCCTTTTCGGCGATGGCGTGGTAGGCGGGCGAGGTGGTGTAGCTCAGCACCATGTCCGCCTGGCCGTCGAGGAACAGGCCGTAGGCTTCGGACCAGCCACGCGTCATGGTGAGGACGTGCGGCTTCAGGCCCTTCCAGATCTCGGGCGCGCGGTCGCCATAGGCTGCCTGCACCCAGAGCACGTTGCCCAACCCTGGCGTCGAAGAACGCGGATCCTCGATCACGATCTTGAAGCTCGCGGGCAGCGCAATGAGCTCTTCGAACGAGGTCGGCGGGTTGGGCGTCTTCTGCTTGTTGTAGACATAGGCGAAGTAGCCGTAGTCGAACGGCACGAATTCGCCGTCGCTCCACGGCAGCGTGAGACCCTCGAGGGTCAGCCCGTGTGGCGCGAACAGCCCGGTGGCACGGGCTTCGCCGGAGGTGGCGGTGTCGAGGCCGACGACGACGTCCGCCTTGGTGGCGGCACCCTCGAGCTGCACCTTGCGCAGCGTCGAGATGGCGTCTTCGGCGGTGGTGAATTCGACGGTGCAGCCGCAGGTCTTCTCGAAACCGGCCTTCAAGGCCGGGCCGGGCCCCCACTCGGCGGCGAAGCTGTCATAGGTGTAGACGTTGAGGACCGGCTTGTCCTCGGCGAGGACAGGCAGGGCGGTGGCGCAGATGACTGCCGCCAACGCGAAGCGTGCGAACGAGCGCATATCGTTCCCTTCGGTTGCGGCCATGTGAATGAAGGGGGACGTGCATGGGTCGGACGCCTGCGCGCCCTTGCCATCTCGAACTTCCTCCGCCAGCATGACCTGGTTCAGGTTCAATGGGTAACTCTCAGCTCCGGAAGATCCGGAACACCCCAGCGAGACAGCTGACAGATAGACAGAGTTTTCCCTCCGTGCAAGCACGTGCCCCCCAGACTTCCGTTGCGGTCTTTGACGACCTTATGGTCATCGTTGGCGGCGGGACGGTCGATTTCGACCTCCTGCGCGAGCTCTATGCCTCAGGCGGCCACCTGGTGGGGGCGGACGGCGGAGCAGACCAGATCGTCGAAGCCGGGCTGAAACCCGAGCTGATCATCGGCGATTTCGATTCGCTCAAGAACCCGCACTCGTGGCTCGGCAAGACCCGGCTGATGCAGATCGCCGAGCAGGAAACCACCGATTTCGAGAAGTCGCTCTATTCGACCCGTGCGCCAGTTACGGTGGCACTAGGGATGACCGGGCGACGGTTTGACCACACGTTGGCGGCGCTCGACGCGGTCACCAAGTATGCAGCGAAGCGCAAGATCGTGCTGGTCGACGAGGAAGACGTGGCGCTACCGCTGACCAAGTCGTTCTCGTTCACGGTCGAGCCGGGCGAACGGGTGTCGATCCATCCGCTGGCGCCGGTGACGTTCTGGACCTCGGAAGGGCTGAAATATCCGCTCGACGCGGTGAAGCTCGCCCCAGGGGTGCGCACCGGCACGTCCAACGAGGCGCTGACCGGACCGTTCAAGATCGTGCCGGAGGAGGGCGTGCATGCGCCGTACCTGCTGATCCTGCCGCGGAAATACCTCGCGCAGTTGATCTCGAAACTGCTGTTGGCGAAGCGCTAGCGGCGCCAAACGAAAGGGCCCCGGCGATGCCGAGGCCCTTTCTCATTTCAACGATCGTTCGATCAGACGGCAGCTTCGCGCGACTTGGCGTGGGCGGCTTTCTGCACGGCTTCCTGCACCTTCTCGAAGGCGCGGACTTCGATCTGCCGGATACGCTCGCGGCTGACATTGTATTCCTGCGCCAGCTCTTCGAGCGTCGCTGGCTCGTCGCGGAGGCGGCGGGCCTGGAAGATGGCCTTCTCGCGCTCGTTGAGGTCGCTCATCGCGTTGGTGAGCAGCCCCATGCGCTCGGAGAATTCCTCGGTCTCCCCGAGGGTGGTCTCCTGGTCCGGCGTATCGTCGACCAGCCAGTCCTGCCACTCCGAGGCGCCTTCGTCGGCGCGCATCGGCGCGTTGAGCGAAGCGTCGCCCGAGAGGCGCTGGTTCATTGACACCACGTCGTTCTCGGTAACGTGGAGGGTCGTCGCGATCTGCTTGATCTGGTCGGGGTGCAGGTTGCCGTCATCGAGGGCGGCGATCTGCCCCTTGATCTTGCGCAGGTTGAAGAACAGTCGCTTCTGCGCGGCGGTGGTGCCGATCTTCACCAGCGACCACGAACGCAGCACGTATTCCTGAATGGCGGCCCGGATCCACCACATCGCGTAGGTCGCGAGGCGGAAGCCCTTTTCGGGCTCGAAACGCTTCACCGCGTGCATAAGGCCGACATTCCCCTCCGAGATCACCTCGGAGATGGGCAGGCCATAGCCGCGATAGCCCATGGCGATCTTCGCCACGAGACGCAAATGCGATGTGATGAGCTTCTGGGCGGAGCCGGGATCCTGATGCTCCTTGTAGCGCTTGGCGAGCATGTATTCCTCGTCAGGCTCAAGCATCGGAAACTTACGGATTTCCTGGAGATAGCGGCTGAGTCCACCCTCAGCCGAAAGAATTGGCAGATTTGTCTGGGCCATGATGCACCCTCGTCTTTCCCCCGTATCACGGGCAGATAAGCAGCCGTGTCCAGTCCGGCACACGGCTGACTGTCTGGCATATATAGGTCGAAAATGAGCCTTGATAAGGCCCACCAACCCTTGATGAGAACGTTGGTACGCCCCGAAGGTTGCGTGAACCTTGCTAGCGGGCGAAGGCCCGATCGAAAGGTTCGATGGCGGCCTCGAGCGCCTCAAGATCAGGCGGTAACGGGGCCTCGAATTGCATTTCCTCGCCCGTCACCGGGTGCTCGAAGCCGAGTTCAGCGGCGTGCAACGCCTGCCGCCCCAACGCGGCAACAGCCGCTTTGGCTGCATCGGGCAGGCGGTTGACCTTGGTGGCAAAGCCGGAGCCGTAGACAAGGTCGGCGACCAGCGGGTGGCCGATATGCGCCATGTGAACGCGGATCTGGTGGGTGCGTCCGGTCTCAAGTTCGCAGCGGATGCGGGTGATATCCCAGCCCTCGTCGCCGAAGCGGGCCTCGACCGCATAATGGGTGATGGCCTCGCGGCCGTCCTTGCGCACCGCCTGCTTCAGCCGGTTGTTCGGATCGCGGCCGAGTGGCGCCTCCACCGTCCCCGAGGCTTGCTGGGTGCGGCCCCAGGCAAAGGCCAGGTAGGCGCGGTGCAGCGGGCCGGTGCGCCCATGGTCGGCGAATTGCGCCGCGAGGTGGTTATGCGCCTGCTGGGTCTTGGCCGCGACCATCACGCCCGAGGTATCCTTGTCGAGGCGGTGGACGATGCCCGGCCGCTTGACGCCGCCGATGCCCTGCAGGCTGTCGCCGCAATGGTAGAGCAGGGCGTTGACCAGGGTTCCGCTGTAGTTGCCGGGCGCCGGGTGCACCACCAGGCCGACTGGCTTGTTGATGACGATGAGCTGGTCGTCCTCGTAGAGAATATCGAGCGGGATGTTCTCGGGGGTCGGGTCGGCCTCGATCGGCTCAGGCGCCAGGAGCGTGACTTCCTCGCCATCGCGCAGCTTGTATTTGGGCTCCGTAACCGTTCGCCCATTGATCACGACGCTGCCGGCCAGTATCAGGTCCTTGATCCGGTTGCGCGAGAAGACCGGCACGGCACGGGCGAGTGCGGCATCAAGCCGGCTGCCGGCGTCGGCGGCATCGACCAGCAACTGCCACTCCTGTTCCTCGCCGGAAATATCCTGCATGAGCGATCCTCAAGACAAACCCGAAACCACCCCGGAACTGACTCCGGAAGCGCGGGTGGTGCTGAACCGGGCGCGCAAGTCCTTCATGGTGTCGATCGGGCTATTGGTGGTCGGCCTTATCGCCATCGGCGGCGCGCTTGTCTACCGCGCATCGCAGAGCGACAGCAAAGCCGGCGGCGACTATGTCATCGCGGCGCTGAAAATCCCCACGGGCGGCGACGTCATCTCGGCCGTCGCGGCGGATGGCCGCGTCACCGTCACCTACAAGCTCGGCGCGATGACCAGCGTGCGCATCTTCGATGGCAAATCCGGCGAAATGATCCGCGAGATTCCCGTCGTCAGCGAGTAGCCGCCGCTAGTTGTCGTTCCGCAGTTCCTGCAGCGCCTTGAGGCGGTCGGAGACGGCCTGGCCCTCTGGGGCGTTGCCCTTCCGGGCATTGGGGCCGCGAACCGGGGCAGCTTCCGCCTCGGCGTCGACGAATTTCTGCATCCGCGCCGCGAGGCTCTCTTCCTCGTCCACTGGTCCGTTGCCCTCAAGGGCGTAGACGAGGCGGCTGACGTCCGAGGCGATGTCGTTGAGGCGCTCGCGCAGGTGCGACTGCTCGATGCGGTCGGTGTCCCAGTCGGCCATCACGGTGTCTTCGACGCTCGCCACCTTGGCGCGGAGCTTTTCCATTTCCTCTTCGAGGCCGAGCTTTTCGGCCAGCAGCATGTCGCGCTTTTCCTCGCCGTCGCCGACCAGCTTGGTGGTCTCGGCCAGCAGGGTCGAGACGCGGCTCTCGGCGTCGGCGATGCGCGCTTCGGCGGTCGCTAGCTCGGTCTGGGCGTCGGTGGCGGCATCGTCGCGCTTGGCGAGCTTCTCGCGAAGTTCCGTGGCCACGGCCTGCGCTTCACTGGCGCTCCTGCCGGAACTTTCCAGATTTTCGATGAGGGTGCGGTTCTGGGTTTCGAGGAACTCGGAGCGCTTCTTTTCGATCTCGAGGAACTGCAGCAACTCGTCGACGTCGGCATTGTAGTCGCCGCTGAGGGCCTTGCCTTCGAGGGCGAAGGGGCGCGGGGCGCTGCCGCGCAGGCTCTGGCGGGCGGCGTCGAGCTGGCTGGATTTCTCGCCCAACTCCCTGTCGCGCATACGCAGCTTCTGCGCGATATCGGCGCCTTCCTTCTCCAGTTCGAGGATGCGGCGGCGGGCTTCGGCCTCGCGCTCCTCGAGTTCGCGGACCACCTGCAGGTGGCTGTCGCGCTCGCCCTTGATGCCGCCGAGTTCGTTCTTCTTGCGATTGATGTCGCGCAGCTGATCGGAGAGGCGGCGGCGCAGGGCCTCGACGTTCATCTCCAAGCGTCTGGTGGACAAGGCGAATTCGGCGCGGAGCTGGTCCTTGTCAGCGCGGAACTCGGCCATGGTCATGGGCGTCGCGGCTTCGATGCGCTTCTTGGTGAGGCGCACAGCACGGCGCCACACGGCGGGCAGGATGATCAACGCCAACAGCCCGGCCACGAGCAGGCCGAGCACAAAATACATAACGTTTTCAATGACCATAACTCAACTCCGCCACCGGCACGCGCGGTCCCGGGTTTTCGTGCACCACCAGGATCGCAGCAATGGCCGCCCCCGGCCATGCTTGTCAGGTCGTAACCTTACCGGAAGTCGGGGACGCGGTCACGATGAGCCTAGCACGGAAACGACACCGATCCGACACGCTCGCGCCGCCGCGATGAACGGCGGCTGAACGTATCCTGAAGGGTTTTTGCGTGGTTTTCGGCCCTCAGAAGGGGTTCCAGGTCGGTTCCTGGGTGAACTTCAGGTAGCCGACATTGATGCCGAGGCGGGCGCCGACACCGGAGCGGATCGGCACCATCACCACGTCGCCGTACTTGATCACGGTCATGCCGAGGCCGCCGACCACATAGGCGGAGCCGTCGACGCCGGGATAGCGGCCGTAGACGTCGGAGACCGTGTTGAGGTTATAGACCAGCATCATCACCTTGGAGCCGTCGCCGCCGAAATCGAGGCCGACCGTCGGGCCCTGCCAGAAGACCGGGTGCTCGCCCTGGTTGCGGGTATACATGGTGCCCTCGCCGTAGCGGGCGCCGGCGAAGATGGCGCCGCCGGCTTCCTCGCCAAGGATGTAGGCGTTGGGCAGGCCGAACTGGCTGACGGCGCGCTCGACCAGCGAGGCAAGACCCTGGGCCACGGAGCCGAAGAACTGACCGCCGGTAGCAACCAGCTCGTCACCTGAATAGGTATCGGAGACCGAGCCTTCCTGCGCCTGGCTGAAGGTCGGCGCGAGCACCAACGTCGCCGCGGTCAGCGCGACGAAGGCGGCGAGGATAAGGTAGACCATGCGGTTGAGCATGAAGGGAACTCCGGGGGCTTAATTCGAGCGGCAGTCCATTTACGCGGTACTTACCATGACGACGCTAAGGTTCAGCGCATCCGGTCTGCCTGAGGAGACCTCAAGCTAGGCCTTCATGGCGGCAATGATGCGGCAAAAGCGTAAACAAAACTTAACCATAACCGGGCTTCTTGCAGTCATCTGGCTGGCGGCTGGGCTCTGTTTCAGCCTGCCCGCGAGCGCCGCGGCGCTGGTCACCGCGATCGTCACCGACCCGCTGACCGGAGTGGCGCTCGAAGGGTATGATCCGGTGAGCTATTTCACCGAGCCCGATCCGGTGCCGGGGCTGCCGGATTTCGAGTACCAGTGGGGCGGGGTGCCCTGGTATTTCGCCACGGCGGCGAACCGCGACGTGTTCATGCGCAACCCCGAAATCTACGCCCCGCAGTTCGGCGGCCACTGTGCCACCAGCCTCAGCCGCGGCTATCTCTCGGACGGCAAGCCACGGCTCTACGCCATCGTCGGGATGAAGCTCTACCTGTTCTACTCTGTCGCCAACCGCGAGGCGTTCTTCCAGAGCGAGGAGACCTCGCTGCGCAGCGCCGAAAGCGGCTGGATGCAGCTCAAAGGCACGCTGACGGGCGAAGAGGGCAGCGTCGCCGAGGCGGTGGGCAAAGCCGCCGATGTCGAGGCGGCCGAGCAGGCCGCGCCTTAGCTTGTTGCCATGGCTCGGGCTGGCCAATGGCGGGCGGCAAGGGTCTTCCAGTCGCGCAGGGCCAGCGAGATGGCCTGATGCATGTCGAGATAGGTGTATGAGCCGAGCCGGCCGCCAAACCAGACATTGGGCAGGGCTGCGGCCCTGACGCGATAGTTCTGAAGCCGCGCGCGGTCGGCGGCCGTGTCGATGGGGTAGAACGGTTCGTCGTCACGGCCGGCCGAGTGTGCGTACTCCCGGACAATCACCGTTCGATCCTCGGGATAGGCCCGTTCGGGATGCATGTGGCGATACTCGGCGACGCGGGTATAGGGGATTTCGGCGTCGGCATAGTTGATCACCGCGGTGCCCTGATGATCGCCAGTCGGCAACACCTCCTGCTCGAAGCGCAGGGTGCGCCAACCCAGGATGCCATCGGCGTAGTCGAAATAGCGATCGATGGCACCGGTATAGACGACCGGCAGATCGGGCCGGGCCAGCTGGCGTAACTCCAGCCAGTCCGCGTCCAGCACGATGTCGATGAGCGGGTGGGCCAGCATGCGGGCAAAGACCGCGGCGTAGCCATTGAGGGGCAGGCCCTGGAACCGATCGTTGAAATAGCGCGAGTCGAAGGTGTAGCGGACCGGCAGACGCGCGATGATGCTGGGGGGCAGCTCCCGTGGATCGGTCTGCCATTGCTTGGCCGTGTAGCCGCGGATGAAGGCCTCGTAGAGCGGGCGGCCGATCAATGAGATGGCCTTCTCCTCGAGGTTGGTGGGCTGCCGATCGCCGAGTTCGGCGGCTTGTTCGGCAATCAACTGCCGTGCGGCATCGGGCGTGAGATGGCGGCCGAAGAACTGGCAGATGGTCGCCAGATTGATCGGCAGGGGGAAGACCTGGCCGCGATGCATGCTCCAGCCGCGATACTGGAAGCTGTTGAAGCCGGTGAAGCGGTTCAGGTAGGTCCAGACCGCCTCGTTGGGGGTGTGAAAGAAGTGTGGCCCATAGCGGTGTACCTCGATGCCGGTCGCCGGGTCGGGTTCGGAATAGGCGTTGCCGCCCACATGCGAGCGCCGGTCGAGCACCAGGACGCGCAGCCCTGATGCCGCCGCCTGCTCGGCGATCGTCGCTCCGTAAAAGCCGGCGCCAACCACGACTAGATCGGCACTGTTCAAGCTATCCATAGTAATCCCAAGTTGCGGCGCTTCGCGTGAACATGCATAGCGTAACTCAGTGGAGTTGCAGCGAGAAATCATGTCGTCGGGTCGCCGGTTTGTCGTCATCGTCCGCGCCGGAGAAAAGAGCCTGCACGCGAGCTGGCTGCGGGGCGGGGAGCGGAACTGGGACCTTATCGTGTCCTGGTATGGCGACGCGCCTTACCGGCCGGTCGCCGACGAGCGGGTGCTGGTGCAGAAGGGCGGCAAATGGGACGTGCTCGCGGAGCACTACGCGGCCGAGCCGGGCTTGATCGAGGCATACGACTACCATCTGCTGATCGACGACGACATCGCTACCGACAGCGCGGCAATCAGCCAGCTGTTCCTCATGACCGCTCGGCATGGGCTGGAGATCAGCCAGCCGGCGCTGACGCCGGACAGCTATTTCTCACACCTGCATACGTTGCAGGCCGCCTCTTTCCAGCTGCGCTACACTAATTTCGTGGAAGTAATGGCGCCGTGCCTGTCGCGAGCGGCGGTGCGGCGAATCCTGCCCTTGATGCCACAAACGCCGACCGGTGACGGACTCGACTATGTCTGGGGTCGACTGGAGGCCGACAACAGGCACCGCTGCGCCATTATCGATGCGGTGCCTATGCGCCATACCCGGCCGATCGGGCGTTTTCTAAGTGACCGAATGAAGGCGGCCGGGCTAGATCCGATGGCGTATCGCGACGCCTTGCCGGCACGGTTCGGGGTCGATCGCCACCAGCACGAGTTCCGTTGCTATGCCGGGATCAGCAGGTCGGGCAAGGCCCGCAACCTGGCGCAGACGTGGCGGCACATGCTGCTCGACCAGGCGCGGACTCTGCCCAAATGGCGTGACGACCGCCGACTGCGGACGCTGGTGCGTGGCTTTATCCGTGACCGGAAACCGGCCGGCCTGGAGCAGGTATTCTCGCTCTACGAGGGGCCACTGCGGTTCGACGCAGGTCGCGCCATTGCGGCGGCGGCGGAGTCGATCGGGACCCCCTAGGGCTGCTGCGTCCTTGCGGTTACGCTACGCCAAATTGATTCGACGGCAAGGACCTTACGAATGGCGGAATTCATCGAGCTCAAGGCGACCGATCTCGCGGCGATGCTGTGTTCTCGGGTCTGCCATGACCTGATCAACCCGGTGGGCGCGATCGGGAACGGGCTTGAGGTGCTGGCCGACCCGACCCAGGCGGCGATGGCCGATGGGGCGCAGGAGCTGATTGCCAGCGCCGCCAAGCAGGCCCGGGCGAAGCTGGAGTTCGCACGGCTGGCCTATGGCGCCTCGTCGACGGCGGGCACGGATTTCGACACCCGCGAGTGCGAGCGGGTGGCGCGGATTTATTTCGAGATCGAGAAGGCCGATCTCGACTGGCAGGTGCCGCTGATCCTGTTGCCCAAGCACAAGGCCAAGCTGTTCATGAACATGCTGCTGATCGCCGCCATGGCGGTGCCGCGCGGCGGCGTGGTGACGGCCAAGATCGAGGGCAGCGCGGGCGCCGAGGTGTTCACCTTGCTCTCGAAATCCGACCCCGAGAAGCGGCAGAAGACGCTGATGCCGTCGGGCGCCGAAGGGCTGCTGTTCGGCTCGCCCGAGGGTGGCGTCGATGCGCGCGGCATTCAGCCATTCTACACCGGCATCCTGGCGCGGATGACCGATATGGAGCTCAAGATCGGCATCGAGAACGACGTGTTCGAGTTTTCGGCGACCCCGAAGGCCGTAGCCGCCGCCGCCTGACCCATCCCAGGATGGCCGCCTTCAGCAGACGGTTCGCGGATTTCGGCAATTGCACTTCTCGCGCTGCAATCGGATTGCGGGCGGCATTTGTGCTGCGCAAGTTTTGAGCGGCGCCGAGACTGTCGAATTGCGCGCTGGCCAAACAGGCAAAGCCGGCATTGCTGGAAAAAACTCTCCCGATGGGGAGAAGGGTTCAAGTTTCGCTAACCATTCGTAGGGAGATTTGCGGGATAGTGTGCACTGGCGACCAACGTCGGACGATTGCTGCCGGAAGCGATTTGGCAAGGCAGATCAGGACGGTGACGGTCGCGCAGCGAAGGGGAGGGGCCTTGCGGCCGTTCATCTTCGTGCACTTGGGTCGGAGAGATGCGTCATGAAATCCTGCCTCGTGGTCGATGATTCCAGCGTGGTGCGCAAAGTGGCGCGCCGCATCCTGGAGGATCTCGACTACATTGTTGACGAGGCCGAGGACGGGCAGGAAGCCTTCGACAAGTGCCGGCAGGAGATGCCGGATGCAATCCTGCTCGATTGGCAGATGCCGGTCATGAGCGGGCTCGAGTTCCTCAAGCTGTTGCGCGGCTATGTCGGCGGGCAGGCCCCACGCGTCGTTTACATGGTCACCGAGAACGATATCGGGCAGATCGCGCTGGCGCTGAAGGCTGGGGTGAACGACTACATGATGAAGCCGTTCGAGCGCGACCATCTCGAAGGCAAGTTCACCGAGGTCCCGGCCGACCGCGTCAGCGTCGCCTGAGCCGGGTCACGTTTCCGGGTTGCGCCGGGTCGGGCGCCCAGTTCCTTGCGCAAGGCGGCGATCTGGACGGCGATGTTGCCTTCTTCGACGATGACGCCGGGCCAGACCCGCGCCATCATCTCGGGCTTGGTGACGATTTCGCCTCTTGCCTCGAGCATGGTTTCGAGCATCAGGAGGGCACGATGCCCGATGGGGACCGGCTTGCCGTCGCGCCGCAGTTCGCGGCCCGGCGTCAGAACAAACGGGCCGAATGTGTGCCGTGCCTCGTCCATGGCTGCCGTTGTACATCGAACGGCAAGTCTTTCGTAGTCGCGCGGCCCTTTCATTTGTAGGGCACCGGGAAACTCGCTAGCACTACTGCCGGGCGTAACTCCGGACGGGATATCCATTGATGCTGACGACGCAGGACTTGGCGGCGGTACCGATGTTCTCGCCGGAGCCAGAGCCGGTGTTGCGCGAATTGCTGCGCGGCTCGGGGGATATCCAGCTGGGGCGCGGCGAGTTCTTCGTGCACGAAGGCGATGAGCCGATGCTGTTTACGGTGCTTTCGGGCAAGCTCGAGGTGATCAAGCGGGTCGACGGGATCGAGCGCAAGATCGGCGAGCGCCTGCCGGGGGCGTTTCTGGGCGAAGTGCCGCTGATCTACGGCACGCCGTTCCAGGCAGGCGGGCGGGCGGTGGAGGCGTCACGAGTGGCGCGCATCGATCCACGGCAGTTCCACGCCGCGGCGGCGCTGTCGCCGGAGCTGGCGCGGCGGATGGGCGAGCTGGCGCGGGAGCGGGTCGGCGGGCTGCAGTCCATCATGGCCAACGCGCGCCGCAGCAAAGTGGTGATCGTGGGCGAGCGGTGGGACCCCGAATGCCTGGCGCTGCGGCGGTTCCTCGCCAGCAACCGGATCATCTTCGACGCTTTCAACCCGGATGCACCGGAACTGGCGGGGCGCTGGGTCGGCGAGCTGCCGACATTGCTGCCGACGGTACAGATCACCGATGGTCCGACGCTGGCAAGGCCGCAACTACGGCAACTGGCGGAGGCGCTTGATCTCGACACGCGGGCACGGGCCGACACCTATGACACGGTGATCGTGGGCGGAGGGCCGGCCGGGCTGGCTGCCGCGGTGTATGGCGCGTCCGAGGGCCTCAAGACCCTGGTGATCGAACGCGAAGCGCCGGGCGGGCAGGCGGGGACGTCGTCGCGGATCGAGAACTACCTGGGGTTCCCGGGCGGCATATCGGGCGATGAACTGGCGAGCCGGGCGCTGCAACAGGCGAAACGGCTGGGCGCCGAGGTGGTTATCACCCGGCAGATCGACCGCATCGATCCGGTAGGCCGCACGATCGAGCTGGATGGCGGCGAGCGGATCACCGCTAGAACCATCATCCTCGCGACTGGCGTGAGCTGGCGGCGCGTTGCGATCGAGGGGTTCGACCGGCTGATCGGCAAGGGCATCTACTATGGCGCGGCGCGCAGCGAGGCGAGCACCACGCAGGGTCTCGATATCCACCTGATCGGGGCGGGCAACTCGGCCGGGCAGGCGGCGATGTTCTTTGCCAACCACGCGCGGACGGTGACCCTGCTGGTGCGCGGGGACTCGCTCGAAAAGAGCATGTCGCAATACCTGATCGGCCAGGTGCGCAGCAAAGACAACATCAAGGTGGCGCTCTACAGCGAAGTGCAGGCAACGCATGGCGAGGGCCATCTCGATGCCGTCGACATCATCGACCTCAAAAGCGGCGCGGCGCGGCGCGAGGAGAGTGCCGGGCTGTTCGTCTTCATCGGCGCCGACGCCGAAACAGAATGGCTGCCAACCGATGTGGCACGCGACGCACGCGGCTATGTGCTGACCGGGGAGGACCTGAAGAAGGTAGGGCGCTGGTCCGAAGAGCGCGACCCCTATCTGCTCGAGACCAGCGTGCCGGGGATCTTCGCCTGCGGCGACGTGCGGCTCAGTCCGGTAAAGCGCGTGGCGGCCGCGGTGGGCGAAGGCAGCATGGCGATCGCCTTTGTGCACCAGTATTTGGCGCGGCTGGCGGCTCAGTCGGCGCCGTAGCTCTTCATGAACATGGCGACGCCGCTGGCGACGACACGCTCGATCTGCGGCAGCGGCATCGGCTCAGGCAGGTTGCCGAACAGGCGGCGCTTGTAGACCGAGGCCATGGAGAGCTCGAGGAACTGTCGCGAGGCGAGGTCGGTGTCGGTAATGTTCAGTTCGCCGGCGGCGACCCTGGCGTCGAGGTATTCCTGCAGGATGTGGTGGGCGGAAAAGGAATCGCCGGTGAAGAAGCGGGCGGCGACTTCGGGCATGCGCTCGGCGACCCCGAGCACCATGCGCTGGGCGCGAATGACCTCCTCGGAGGTGAGGCGGGTGGTGACGTAGACACCGAAGCGCTGCAGCGCCTCTCGGACAGTACCGCCGGCTTCGAGCTGAGTCTTGGCCGCGGCCATCACAGCTGATTTCTCGCGGTCGATGAGGGCCTTGAACAGATCTTCCTTGTCCTCGAAGTAGACGTAGAGCGTGCCCTTCGAGACTCCGGCTTCGCTGGTGATCTCGTTCATGCTGGCAGCCTCGAAACCGAGGCTTAGGAAACAGCGCTTGGCGCCATCGAGGATCTGAGCGCGCTTGGTCGGATCCTGACCGGCGGCGCGGCGTCCGCTGCGCTCCTCCGACTTGCCGTCCTCCGGAATCTGCATGGCTGCACTCCAAATTTGTTCGAACCACTCGGTTCGATTTCACTTGATATGGCGCATCGACAGGTCTATGTCAATCGAACCGAACGGTTCAGTTCAATTCAGATGCGCCGGAGGGCCAGATGGCTCAGCCTGAGAATTCCGAGAAGATCCGCCCCTTTCCCAAGGCGCCGACGACGGCCGAAGCACCGGTGACCGAGCCGATTGTGCCGGCCAACGATGTCGAGCTCAAGCCGGCAGCAAAGAAGCAGTCGCGGCGGCCGATGATTTTCGCCGGGATTGGTCTGGTGGCACTGCTGGCGGGCGGCTGGGTCGGCTATGACTGGTGGGCAACCGGGCGCTTCATGGTGTCGACGGATGATGCCTATATCGGCGGCGACATCGCGACGATCTCGTCGAAGCTTGCGGGCTATGTGGCCAAGGTCGATGCGGTGGCGAACCAGCGGGTTAAGGCCGGCGATCCGCTGATCACGCTCGACGATGGCGACTATCGCATCGCCCGTGACCAGGCATTGGCGCAGATCGAGACGCAAAAGCTGACGCTAAGCCGTATCGACGCGCAGGTTACCGGCGCCGAGGCGACGGTGGCGCAGGCCAAGGCGCAGAAGCTGGCGCTGGAAGCGGCGCAGAAGAACGCGGCGTTGAGCCAGGCGCGGGCCGCCGAACTTGCCAAGGGCGCGATCGGCTCGCAGGCGGATCTCGACAAGGCCAACGCGGCGCTCGACCAGGCCAATGCCAACCTCGTCGCTGCCGACGCACAGATTGCGGCGGCGGAAGCCAATATCGCGGTTCTGAAGGGGCAGCACGCCGAGGCCGAGGGCCAGCTCAAGACGTTGGGCCTCGCCCGTGACAAGGCGGAACGCGACCTGAACTTCACGGTGCTGCGCGCGCCCTATGACGGGGTGGTGGGCAATCTCGCGGTGCAGACGGGCGACCTCGTGAGCGCCGGCATGCGGCTCGCGGCACTGGTGCCGACCGAGGCGCTCTATGTCGATGCGAACTTCAAGGAGACCCAGCTCAAGAAGCTGGTCCCCGGCGAGAAGGTGAAGATCAAGGTCGATGCGCTCGAGGGCGATGCCATCGAGGGAACGATCGAGTCGATCTCGCCTGCCTCGGGCTCGGTGTTCTCGTTGCTGCCGGCGGAAAATGCGACCGGCAATTTCACCAAGGTGGTGCAGCGCGTGCCGGTGCGGATCGCCATTCCGGCCGCCGAGCTGGCGACGGGCAAACTGCGTGCGGGTCTCAGCGTGGTGGTTGAGGCCGATACGCGGACGGCGCCGGCCGTGGCGAACTAGAACCGCTGGCGGCAGGAGGATCTGATGGCCGATGCAGCTGTTTTGACGGGCGCTCTACCCGCCGCGCCTAGCGCCGACGCGATGCCGGTGCGCCGGATCGTGGCGTTCTTCTTCATGGTCGTGGGGATGTTCATGGCCATCCTCGACATCCAGGTGGTGTCGTCGTCGCTGGCCGACATCCAGGCCGGCCTCAGCGCGGGTTCGGACGAGATCGGCTGGGTGCAGACCGCCTATCTGATTGCCGAAGTGATCATGATCCCGTTGTCGGGGATGCTGGCCCGCATCCTATCGACCAGGGTGCTGTTTGCGATCGCTGCGGCCGGCTTCACAGCAGCAAGCGCGCTTTGCGCCACGGCCACCAATATTGACCAGATGATCGTCTACCGTGCGCTGCAGGGCTTTATCGGCGGGGCGATGATCCCGTCGGTGTTCGCGGTGGCGTTCACGATCTTTCCGCCCGCCAAGCGTGCCATCGTCTCGCCGATCATCGGTTTGGTTGCGACCTTGGCTCCCACTATCGGGCCGACCGTCGGCGGCTATCTGACCAGCGCGCTCAGCTGGCACTGGCTGTTCCTGATCAACGTGGGGCCCGGCATTGTCGTCGCCATTGCGACCTGGATGCTGATCGACTTCGACAAGCCTGAGAAGGGGCTGTTCGCCAGCTTCGACTGGTGGGGCCTGCTCGGCCTCGCGGGGTTCCTCGGCGCAATGGAATACGTGCTGGAAGAAGGCCCCAACAACGACTGGCTGGCCGACCAGAGCGTGCTGCTGTGCGCCATCGTCATGGTGCTGGGGGGCGTGCTGTTCTTCTGGCGGGCATTCACGGCCAAGTCGCCGATCGTCGACCTCAGCGCCTTCGGCAACATCAACTTCACGTTCGGCTCGCTGTTCTCGTTCGTGCTCGGAGTGGGGCTCTATGGCCTCACCTTCCTCTACCCTGTGTTCCTAGGCCGCATCCGCGGCTACGACTCGATGATGATCGGCGAGACGCTATTCATCTCGGGGCTTGCGATGTTCCTTACCGCCCCGGTCGCCGGAGCGCTGTCGGCGCGGTTCGACCTCCGCTACATGCTGATGTTCGGCTTCCTGATCTTTGCCGGCGGCACTTTCATGTCTGCCCAGATCACCGCCGATTGGAGCTTTGACCAACTGCTGTTCCCGCAGATCTTCCGCGGCGTCGGGATGATGCTGTGCATGGTGTCGATCAACAACCTGGCGCTGGGCACGCTGCCGCCGCAGAAGATGAAGGGCGCCTCGGGGCTGTTCAACCTGACGCGCAATCTCGGCGGCGCGGTGGGGCTGGCGCTGATCAACACGGTGTTGACCAACCGCACGGCGCTCCACACCGAGCGCCTTGCCGAGCACGTCAACTGGAACAACCCGGCGGCAGTCGACCAGGTGAACTCGATGACACAGAATTTCAACGCGAGCGGGCTGGACGGGGCGACGGCGGCGATCAAGCAGCTGACCCGCATGGTGCAGCAGCAGGCGTATGTGCTGAGCTTCGTCGATGTGTTCCTGCTGCTCACCGGGCTGTTCGGCATCCTGGCGTTCGGCGCGGTGCTGATGCAGAAGCCGGGCAAGGCCGCGGCCGGGGCAGGCGGGCACTAGGCCCCCGCAGAAGCGAAAACCCCGCACCGTATGGCGCGGGGTTTTTCAAGTCCGCCGCAACGCGGGACTTCTAATTAGGCGACGCCAAGGGACGCGCTAGGCGACGCTCGATTCCGCGAACGTCTCGTTCTCGTCGGGCTCGCGCAGCACGTAGCCGCGGCCCCAGACGGTCTCGATGTAGTTCTTGCCACCGGTGGCGACCGAGAGCTTCTTCCGGAGCTTGCAGATGAAGACGTCGATGATCTTCAGCTCGGGCTCGTCCATGCCGCCATAGAGGTGGTTGAGGAACATTTCCTTGGTGAGGGTCGTACCCTTGCGGAGCGAGAGCAGCTCCAGCATCTGGTATTCCTTGCCGGTCAGGTGCACGCGGGCCGACTGGACTTCGACGGTCTTGGTGTCGAGGTTGACGGTCAGGTCGCCGGTCGAGATGACCGACTGCGCATGGCCCTTGGAACGGCGGACGATGGCGTGGATGCGGGCGACCAGTTCATCCTTGTGGAAGGGTTTGGTCATGTAGTCGTCGGCGCCGAAGCCGAGGCCGCGCACCTTGTCTTCGATGCCGGCGAGGCCCGACAGGATCAGGATCGGGGTCTGCACCTTGGCCACGCGCAGGGTGCGCAGCACTTCGTAACCCGACATGTCGGGAAGGTTCAGATCGAGCAGGATGATGTCGTAGTCGTAGAGTTTGCCTAGGTCGACGCCCTCTTCACCGAGGTCCGTCGTGTACACGTTGAAACTCTCTGATTTGAGCATCAGTTCGATGCTCTGCGCTGTCGCGCTGTCGTCCTCGATCAAGAGTACACGCATGCCGTCAATCCCCTTAAACCGTTCCCTGCTGGAACTATGGATGAGGCGCCTTGCGCGTTCACCCTTAACCGAACCCTACTGGATATGACCCAAACCTAAGCGCAATTAGTTAACAAAGTTTAATTCTGATCCGCAAGATGCAATACGTCTGTCGTTAGTGATATGTTAAATCGTTGAAAATGCTACAGAAATCGCACCTAACGGACTTAAGAAACTAGGTTAAGAAAGCACTTCAATCGACTCTGCCGACTCAAGGATTTGAGGCCCTTGAGGGGTGGAAAAGCGGCTCAGCGCGAGCTGGGCATATGTCGGGGCAGGTCCCCATGGTTAACGCTTTTTGCTTAACGTTCGGTTACCTTGGGAATCAAGCGATTCGCCGGCCCTGAAAGAGGCAAATGCAGTCCCTGAAAGCCGCAATTGATGCCATCGAGGACGTCGAGGTCTTCGGGCGGGTCAAAACTGTGCAGGGGTTGCTCATCGAGGTGGTCGGCCCGGTGCGCGAGTTGCGGGTCGGCGGCCGCGTTTCGATCGAAACCACCAATGGCGGGGTGCTGGGCGCCGAGATCATCGGCTTTCGCGACGGCCATGCGCTGTGCCTGCCGTTCGGACCGCTGAACGGGGTGCGGCTCGGCTGCCGGGCACTGTTCAAGAGCCATGACGGATCGGTGCAGCCGGCGGAAAGCTGGCTCGGCCGGGTGATCAACGCCAATGGCGAGCCGATCGACGGCAAGGGTCCGCTGATGGGTGGGCCGACACCGTATCCGCTGCGCCAGGTGCCGCTGCCGGCGCATGAGCGGATGCGGGTGGGCGACCCGCTCGACATGGGCGTGCGGACGCTCAACACCTTCACCACCATGTGCGAAGGCCAGCGCATGGGCATCTTTGCCGGCTCCGGTGTCGGCAAGTCGGTGCTCATGTCGATGCTGGCGCGGAACGCGCAGGTCGACGTGGCCGTGATCGGACTGATCGGCGAGCGCGGCCGCGAGGTGCAGGAGTTCGTCACCGACTATCTCGGCGAAGTCGGCATCCAGCAGGCGGTCGTCGTGGTCGCGACCTCCGACGAGGCGGCCCTGATGCGGCGGCAGGCGGCGTACCTCACGCTCACGCTATCGGAGTATTTCCGCGACCAGGGCAAGCGCGTGCTCTGCATGATGGACAGCCTCACCCGCTTCGCCCAGGCGCAGCGCGAGATCGGGCTGGCGATCGGCGAGCCGCCGACCGCCAAGGGCTATCCGCCGACGGTTTTCACCGAACTTCCCAGATTGCTGGAAAGAGCAGGACCAGGGCTCGCTGAATCGGGCTCCATTACCGGTCTATTTACCGTTTTGGTGGAAGGTGACGATCACAATGAGCCCATTGCGGACGCCGTACGCGGCATTCTTGATGGGCACATCGTGATGGAGCGCTCGATCGCCGAGCGAGGACGCTATCCGGCGGTCAATGTGCTCCGGTCTATCTCGCGAACCATGCCTGGGTGCGTGCCGGCCAATGTGCGGCCCACCCTGCAGAAGGCGCGGGAGCTCATGTCGACGTTTGCCGACATGGAGGAACTGATCCGGCTGGGGGCATACCGGAAGGGATCGGATCCAGGCGTGGACCGTGCCATCGCGATCAACCCGGCGCTGGAGGCGTTCTTGAGCCAGCAGCGGGAGGAGCGCACCTCGATTGCCGACGGCTATGTGATGCTGGAGGCGATCCTGGAAAAGGTGGGCGAACAATCCGCGTCAGTGAAGTGAATGACTTGAGGTGTAAGGAGTACAAGTCATGAAGTCGCGGAGCGAGAGCCTGATCCGGCTCAAGAAGTTCCAGGTGGACGAGAAGCGCCGTCAGGTCACGCAGATCGAGATGATGATCGCCGATTTCGAGCGCATGGCCGCCGAACTCGATCAGCAGATCGAAATCGAGCAGACCAAGACCGGCATCTCCGACATCGCGCATTTCGCCTATTCGACCTTCGCCAAGGCCGCGATCGCCCGCAGGGACAACCTGCTCGCGTCGGCCAACGACATGAAGGGCAATCTCGAGGCGGCGCAGGACGCATTGGCAGAAGCGGTCGAGGACCTCAAGAAGGTCGAACTGCTGGACCAGCGCGAGCATGGCCGCGAGCAGGAAGCGGAAGCGAAGTCCGAGCAGGCGGAATACGACGAGATCGGCCGGCTGCGGCACATCCGGCGTTAGGAACGCTCAATCAGACAATGAAAAGGCCCGCCGGAGCGGGCCTTTCGCGTTTGCCGTAGCAGTTGGGCGGCGACTACAGCGCTTCGGTGCGCAGCGTCTGGGCGTCGCGCTCGTTGGCGTAGGTGTCCTTGTTGTAGGCGACGGCCTTGTCGAGCTGGTCGCGCGTCACGTTGAGGAACAGGTACTTGTTGCCGTTGGGATCGGTGGCAAAGCGCAGGTTCTCGATACCGACAGCAACCGGCTTGGTGCCGATGCCGAGGAAGCCGCCGAAGTCGATGATCACCGCCTCGACGGTCTTTCCGTCCTGAGCCAGCACAACGTCGCCAATGGTCCCGAGATGCTCGTCCGCCGGGCCGTAGGCGTTGGTGCCGATCAACTCTTCAGCCGTCAGCGGTGCATCGGTCAGCGTATCGCGGGCGATCGGCGTCGCCGCGGGCGCAGCCGCCTTGTCTGCAGGCGCCGCGGCCTTGTCGGCTGGCGCTGCCGCATCAGCGGGCTGGTCGGCAGGGGCGGCAGCGTCAGTCGCCGGAGCGGTGGCGTCGGCCGGCGCCGCAGCGTCCTCGTCGGTGGTCTTGAAGTCGGGCGCAGTTTCCAGCGCTTCCTTGGTCGTGTTGAGGACGAAGCGTTCGGAGCCATCCTCGGCGGTGACCCACTCGAGTTCGGCGTAGTTCACGGCGACGTTCTTCTCGCCGATACCGAGAAAACCACCGACTCCGATGATGACCGCGGCGACTTCGCCGCGCTCACCGATCACCAGATTGTTGACGTCGCCAATGTGCTCGGCATCGGCTTCGGTCGAGGAATAAACCTGTTTCCCGATGATCTCGGTGGCGAGATTGTCCTTGTCGGTCACCGAGTAGCCGGACGCGAGGATGGACGTGTCAAGCGGGGCGGCGGGCGCTTCCGTCGTGGCTGCGGGTGCCTCGGTCTTTGCCGGGGCATCCTGGGCCATAGCGCCGGCGGTCAACAGCGCGGCGACGGCAGTGGTGGTCAATAGGGTACGGAACATTGTAACGTCCTCTCGTTCGTGTCTGTCATGAACAAGGCCGTGCGGCACATCGCTTGGCTGTGGCGTGCCGCACGGCCCGGTGCATTACAACGTGACGGGTGCGCGAGTGTTCCGGGGCGGAGAAATCAAAAGGCCGGCCCCGTTTTCGAGGTCCGGCCCTTCACGCCTCCCAGCGTTTCTTCGGGGCGCGGCGAGGCGCCCCACATCCAACAAGCTAGCGGAGAATTGACGGCGGCGCGCGCTTTGCCGGGTTAACCGGTAAAGATTGAATTAATCCGGTAACGGCTCAGTAGGTCTTCATCGCGAGGTGGAGGATGCCCGAGCCGTCGTCGAACGGCTCTCCGAAGGCGACGAAACCCAGGCCCTGGTAGACGCCGAGCTTGTCGTGCTGCGCGGTGAGATAGAAGCGGGTTTCGCCCCTGGCGCGGGCCGGGTCCATGGCGTGCTGAAGCAACTGCTTCGAGATGCCCTTGCCGCGCCATGACCTGGCGACGACGACCCGGCCGAGCTTCACGTGCTCGGGCGTCCAGATGATCCGCAGCGTGCCCACGACGTTGCCGGCGCCGATGGCGACGAGATGGGTCGCGGTCAGGTCGTCGGCATCGAACTCCTCGCTTTCGGGGATCTGCTGCTCAATGACGAACACCTCGCGGCGGAGCGCGAAGGCAGCGTTGCAGAGGGTGGAAAACACCGGAACGGTGAGGAGCGTGATGTCGTGCATCCGCGATAGAGATCACATCGGCGCGGGGCGCTCCAGTGTCAGGTGCGGGGCAGCTTGGCGGGACCGGTGGGCACATTGATCGGCACGGGCCCGGCCGGGCTGGGCACCGTCCATTGCACCGCGCCGGCCTCGTGCACCAGCTTGTCGATGAAGCCGAGCTTCGCGATCACCTCCGGGGTAAGGACGAAGGGATAGGCGTCGTGCTGGCCGACAGCGCGGTTGAGGTTGTTCATCAGCGACGCGAGGGGGATCCAGTTCTCGATCAGCTCGTCGATGTTCGAATTGCCGTAGGGATCGTAGTCGAGGCGGGCCGTGAGTTCGCCAGCTTGGTCAACGTCGGGCCGGAGATTGACGCCGAACGAGGCCGCCATCTCGGTGGTATCGACCAGGTGCAGGTAGTGGGCGAAGGTCTCGGCGAAATCCTCCCAGGGGTGCGAGGTGGCGTAGGCGGAAATGTAATGCTGCTGCCAGTCGGCCGGTGCGCCGTTGGCGTAGTGCGCCTGCAGCGCCGCCTCGTACTCGGCGGTCTCGTCGCCGAACAGGCTGTGGAACTCGTCGTGCGCAGGGCGCCCGGCAACCAGCACGTCCCAGTAGTAGTGGCCAATCTCGTGCCGGAAATGGCCGAGCAGGGTGCGGTAGGGCTCGTTGAACTGGGTGCGGCGATATTCTCGCGCGGCATCGTCGGCCTCTTTCAGGGCCACGGTGATGACACCGCTATCGTGGCCGGTGAGCACCGGGGAGCGCGAGATTTCCTCGTTGAGGAACTGGAAGCTCAGGCCGTGGATTGGGTCCTCGTTGCGGGTGGCGAGCGGCAGATGCAGCCGCAGCAGCGAATAGATCAGCCGCTTCTTGGCGCGTTCGATGACCTGCCAGCGCCCCAGGTCGACCGGGTTCTGGATGTCGGGGATCATGGCGTTGTGGCGGCAGGCGAGGCAGAAGGGATCAGCGCCCGGGGCGTGCAGCAGCAACCAGTTGCAGGCGCCATGCGCGGCGTTGGCGCAGTAGACGAACGAGCGATTGAAGAAGGCCGGCGCCATCCAGATGCCGGGGCCGCCATCGAGCGAGAACAGGTTGTTGGTGAGCGGACCATAGCCGAGCGACCGCCCACAGCGCTCGCAGCGGGTATTCTCGAAGTAGAGCAGGTGACCGCAATGGTCGCAGCGGAAGAGCTTCATTGGGGCTCACGAGTGACGCGGGACCAGAATGCTCGCCGGCGCGCGGCGGTTCCGCCCGCCATCCCGGAAAATTAACGGCGGCGCGGCATCATTCGCCGAGTTTATCGGGACATCCTGAACGCGATGCGTACGCGACTGGCAGAATTGCCGCAACCGTTGGCCTATGTCGTGCTTGGACTGACGCTGGCTGCCATCGTATTGCTGCTGGTGGCGGCGATGGGGCGGGCGCCGCTGATTCCGGCTGACGCGGGGGGCGTGCCGGCGCCTGAGGGCGATCTGGTCAGCTATCAGCGGATCATCGAGCGGATGCGCGGCGGGGCGGACTACTACACGGCTGCTCATCAAGTGCTGGTGGCCGACGGCTATGGCACGCGCTCGGTGTTCAACTGGCGGATGCCCGCCTGGCCGATGCTGCTGGCGGCGCTGCCGGCGGGCTGGGGGCAGGGGATGTTGGCGGCGCTGGCGTTGTGCGGCGTGCTGATGGTCTATCGGATGATGCGCGAGGATGGAGGCGTGGTGGCGGCGCTGCTCGCGACCGTCGCTGTGGCCGGTAGTCTCGGTGGGATTGCGGCGCCGTCGAGCGTGGTGTTTGCGGAGGTAGCAGCGGGGACGCTGATCCTCGTGTCCGTCGCGGCATACGGCAATGGCTGGCGGGTGGTCGGGCTGGTTGCGGGGCTGCTGGCGCTATTTCTCAGGGAGCTGGCGGCGCCTTATGTGGTGATCTGCCTGCTGCTGGCGCTGCGCGAAAAGCGCTGGGGCGAGCTGTGGATCTGGGCCGTCGGCCTGGTCGCTTACGCCGCCTATTTCGGTTGGCACTGGTGGATGGTGAGCCAGCAGTTGGGGCCGATGGACAAGGCTTATGGGGAGGGCTGGCTGCAGTTTGGCGGTCTGGGGTTCATCCTCGCGACCGCTGGGTTCAACGGGCTGTGGAGCCTTGGCCCGCTCTGGCTCGCAGCGGTATTCCTGCCGCTTGGACTGTTGGGCCTATGGGCCTGGCCGAAGGGCACGCTGGCGCTGGCGGCGGTGGTGGCGTTCGTCGTGCTGTTCGCCGCTGTGGGTAAGCCGTTCAACTACTACTGGGGGGCGCTGTACACGCCTGCGCTGATGCTGGGCGTGGGGTGGGCGATCCTCGGCGCGTGGGAGGCTGTGCGGTCGCGGGTGTGATGCCCCGTCAGCTAGATGCTCCCGATCGTCTTCAACCTTACCCGCGGATGCACTTCGTTCTGGCTCATCACTACGGTCTGCGGGCGGAAGCGTTCGATGATGGCGCGGACGTGGGGGCGGATGCCGGGGCTGGTGATCAGCACCGGGATTTCGCCCATCTGGGCGGCGTTCTCGAAGCCCTGCTGGATGCCGATGATGAACTGCTGCAGGCGGGATGGGGCCATTGCAAGGTGGCGGTCGTTGCCGTCGCCGACCAGCGCCTCGGCAAAGTCGCGTTCCCACTGCGGCGAGAGCGTGAGGAGTGGCAGGTTGCCGTCGGGGCCGAGATTGGCAGCGCAGAGCTGGCGGGCGAGGCGGGAGCGGACGTGCTCGGCAATGGTCTGGGCGGTACGGCCCGGGCCGGCGATCTCGGCGATACCTTCGAGAATGGTCGGCAGGTCGCGGATCGAGATGCGCTCGATGAGCAGGGTCTGAAGCACGCGCTGGACGCCGGAGACCGAGATCTGGCTGGGGATGATGTCCTCGACCAGCTTCTGCTGGTCTTTGGTGAGGCCGGCGAGCAGCGACTGGACGTTGGCGTAGCTGAGGAGGTCCGAGACGTTGGCCTTCAGCACCTCGGTGAGGTGGGTGGAGATCACGGTCGAGGGATCGATGATCGAGTAGCCGCGGAGTTCCGCCTCGTCGCGCAGCGCCGGCTCGATCCAGGTGGCGGGCAGGCCGAAGGTCGGCTCGGTGGTGTGGACGCCGGGCAGGTTGATCTCCTTGCCCATGGGGTCCATCACCATCAACTGGTGCGCGAAGATCTGGCCACGGCCGGCGTCGACCTCCTTGATCTTGACGCGATAGTCGTTGGGCTCGAGCTGCATGTTGTCGAGGATGCGGACCGGCGGCATGATGAAGCCGAGTTCGGTCGCGAGCTGGCGGCGCAGCGCCTTGATCTGCTCGGTGAGCCGGTCAGTGCCGGTGTCGTCTTCCTTGACCAGTGACAGAAGACCATAGCCAAGCTCGAGCTTCAGCTCGTCGATCTTGAGGCTGTCCGAGATCGGCGCTTCCGACGCGACCGGGTTGGCCTGGGCGTGCTCCATGGCGGCTTCGACGATGGCGCGGTCGGCAGTGGCGGCGTGCTTCTTGCCCGACTTGAAGGCCAGCCAGCCGCAGCCACCGGCGAGGGCGAGGAAAGGGATAATCGGCATGCCCGGCAGCAAAGCCAGCGCGCCAATGACGGCGGCCGACATGCCGAGTGCCTTGGGGTAGCCAGTGAACTGCTTCACCAGCGCCTTGTCGGCGGAGCCGGTGACGCCGGCCTTGGAAACGAGCAGGCCCGCGGCGGTGGAAACGATCAGCGCCGGGATCTGCGAGACGAGGCCGTCGCCGACGGTGAGCAGAGTGTAGTTGTTGCCGGCTTCCTGGAAGGTCAGCCCTTCCTGCAGCATGCCGATAACCATGCCGGCGATGATGTTGATGAAGGTGATGAGGAGGCCGGCGATGGCGTCGCCGCGCACGAACTTCGACGCACCATCCATGTTGCCGAAGAAGGCGCTTTCGGCCTCGAGGTTCTCGCGGCGCTTCCTGGCCGTGGTTTCGTCGATCAGGCCGGCCGAGAGATCGGCGTCGATGGCCATCTGCTTGCCCGGCATGGCGTCGAGGTTGAAGCGCGCCGCGACTTCAGCGATGCGGCCCGAGCCCTTGGTGATGACGATGAAGTTGACGATTATCAGGATGGCGAAGACGACGACGCCGATGACAAAGTTGCCCCGCATGACGAAGTTGCCGAACGCCTCGATGACATGACCGGCAGCGTCGGTGCCGTTATGGCCTTCGGCGAGGATCAGGCGGGTGGTGGCGAGGTTGAGCGCCAGCCGCAGCATGGCTGCGATCAGCAGCACCGTTGGAAACGACGAGAACTCGAGCGGCGTCTGGATGAACAGCGCCGTCATCAGGATCAGCACCGAGAAGACGATCGAGATCGCCAGCAGCCCATCGAGCAGCAGCGGCGGCAGCGGCACGATGAGGACGACGATGATCCCCATGATGCCGATGGCGAGCCCGATATCGGACGTGCCGAGCGCCTTCCAGAGGCCCTGGATCGAGAAGGTCGGAAGCTTCAGGCCGGAGGGGCCGGGGGCAGAGAGATCAGCCACGAGGGGATCCTGAAGTCAGAGCGCTAGGAGTGGAGTAGTCGTCGATCACGCCGCCGAGTTCCGCTGCTCGCCGGGAGCGGCGATGGCGATGCCTTCGTCGGCATACTGGTTGAGCTTGTTGCGGAGCGTGCGGATCGAGATGCCGAGGATGTTGGCGGCGTGGGTGCGGTTGCCGAGCACGTGGTCGAGGGTATCGAGGATCAGGTCGCGCTCGACGTCGGCAACGGTGCGGCCGACCATGGTGCGCGAGATGGTCTCGGCGGTCTGCGCGGCCTGGCCGGCCAGTGAGGCCATCGCGACGACTTCGCTGAGGCCGGTGCCGTCGGGCATCGAGATGGCGTCGGGGCCGATGATCTCACCGCCCGAGAGCAGCACGGCGCGGTGCAGGGTGTTCTCGAGTTCGCGGACGTTGCCGGGCCAGGGCGCGCGGAGTAGGGCTTCGCGGGCTTCGGCGGAAAGGACGCGCCGGCCCAGGCCGTTGGCCTTGGCGTATTTGTCGACGAAGTGGTCGCTCAGTGCCGCGGTGTCGCCGGGGCGGTCGCGGAGCGAGGGAAGCTTGAGGTTGACCACGTTGAGGCGGAACAGCAGGTCTTCGCGGAAGCTGCCGTCCTTCACCGCTTCATTGAGGTTGCGGTTGGAGGTGGCGATGATGCGGATATCGACCGGCACGGGCTTGGTGCCGCCGACGCGGTCGATCAGCCGCTCCTGGATGGCGCGGAGAAGCTTGGCCTGGAGCCGGACGTCCATTTCGCTGATTTCGTCGAGCAGCAGGGTGCCGCCCGTGGCTTCCTCGAACTTGCCGATGCGGCGGGCGATGGCGCCGGTGAAGGCGCCCTTCTCGTGGCCGAACAGTTCGCTCTCGAGTAGCGCCTCGGGGATGGCGGCGCAGTTGATCGAGATGAACGGGCGGCTCGCTCGCTTCGAGCGCGAGTGGAGGTACTTGGCCATCACCTCCTTGCCGGTGCCGCTCTCACCGGTGATCAGCACCGAGGCGTCGGAGCCGGCGACCTGGTCGGCGAGCTTGACGACGCGGGCCATGGCCGGGTCGCGGTAGAGGAAGTCGGACGACTCGCGGGCAACGGCGGCGATGACCGCGGCGATCAACTCGGCGTCGGGCGGCAGCGGGATGTATTCCTTGGCGCCGGCGCGGATGGCGCTGACGGCGGCGGCGGCGTTGCTCTCGGTGCCGCAGGCGACCACCGGGATGACGATGCGTTCGGCATCGAGCCCGGCGATCAGCCCGGCGATATCCATCATCACGTCGACCAGCAGCAGGTCGGCGCCGCGGCCGGCGCGGAGTGAGGCGAGCGCGATCTCGATCGAGGGGGCGTGGGCAACCTTGGCGCCGCCGTCCATGGCGAGCTTGGTAGCGGTGGTGAGCTGGCCTTCGAGGGCGCCGACGATAAGAAGCCGCATGATCAGGCCGCCTTGATGATTTCGGTCATAGTGACGCCGAGACGGTTCTCGACGAGGACGATTTCGCCGCGCGCGACGAGGCGGTCGTTGACGTAGATTTCGACGGCTTCGCCGACCTGGCGGTCGAGCTCGACGACGGTGCCCACGTCCATCTTGAGGAGGCTCGCCACCGGCACCTTGGCGCGGCCGAGCACCACCGAGATGCGGACGGGGACGTCGAACACGGCCTCGAGGTCGGCGGCGGTCTTTTCGCCGGGCGGGGTATGGCCCTCGCGACCGGGAGCGGTCATTTCCTCGAAGGTGACGCCGGTATCGCCGGTGCTCATTGCTCGGACTCCTCAATTCGTATGCCGCGGGCGGCAAAGTATTCGGCGATGCGGGCGTCGATTTCGGCGCTCAGCTTGCGGATATCGCGGACCACGCCGCCATCGGCCCACTCGATGCGGGCGTCGCCGATGGCGATGTCGGGATCGCCGAGCACGACGAGACGGCCAGTGAACCCCGAGGTGGTCATCTTGGCGGTGGCGATGTCGCGCACGGCTTCGGCCAGCGCCGGATCGCAACGGATGACGAGGTGCGGCACGCCATCGAGCGTTGCCATGCACTCGGCTACCAGCTGCTCGATTTCGACCGTGGGTTCGCGGGCGATCAGGCCACCGGCGAGCTTGCGGGCGATCGACAGCGAAAGCTCGACGCCCTCGGCGATGGTCTGCTTGCGCGCGTCGTCGATGCTGGCGGCCATCGCGGCGACACGCACGGCCAGCGACTCGGCGGCGGCGGCCTCGGCCTTCGCGGCCTTGGCCACGGCGGTGCGTTCGCCCTCGGCGAGACCAGCCTCGCGGGCTTCGCGGCGGGCTTCCTCGAGCAGCGCGGCCATCGCCGTCTCGGTGACCAGCGAGTTGCGCTCCTGGCGGCGGCCGAGGTCGAGGTCGAAGGTGAACTTGGCGGGGGTGGCGCTCATCAGCCGATCATCTCTTCATCGGCCTTGCCCTTGGTGATGATGATCTCGCCCTTGGCGGCGAGGTCCTTGGCGGTGGCGACCATGCGGCCCTGCGCCTCGTCGACGTCCTTCAAACGGACCGGGCCCATGGCCTCCATGTCGTCCTTCAGCATCTTGCCGGCGCGGGCCGACATGTTGGCGAAGAACACCTCCTTCACCGTGTCGTTGGCGCCCTTCAGCGCGAGGCCAAGTTCCTTCTTGTCCATCTTCTGGACCAGCGTCTGGATCGCCGAGGCTTCGAGCCGCGCCAGGTCCTCGAAGGTGAACATCAGCGCCTTGATGCGGTCGGCGCCGTCGCGATCGCGCTCTTCCAGCGTGGTGATGAAGCGCGCTTCGGTCTGGCGGTCGAAGGAGTTGAAGATCTCGGCCATCTGCTCGTGGCTATCGCGACGCTTGGTGTGGCTGAGGGTCGACATGAACTCGGTGCGGAGCGTCGTCTCGATCTTTTCGAGGATCTCCTTCTGCACCGGGTCGAGCGACAGCATGCGCTGCACCACTTCCATCGCCAGCTCCTCGGGCAGGGAGCCGAGCACCTTGCCGGCATGGTCGGTGGCGATCTTGGAGAGCACCACGGCGATGGTCTGCGGGTACTCGTTCTTCAGGTAGCTGGCGAGCACGTCTTCCTGAACGTTCGACAGCTTCTCCCACATGTTGCGGCCGGCGGGTCCGCGGATCTCTTCCATGATCGAATCGACGCGATCCTGCGACAGGAAGCTCAGCAGCAGGCGCTCGGTGGTGTCGGAGTTGCCGGCGATGGTGCCGTTGGATGAGACGCGGGTGACGAATTCGACCAGCAGCGAATCCAGCATGTCCTGGGTGATCGGCCCCAGCTTCACCATGGCGCGCGACAGCTGGCGGATTTCCATCTCGTCCAGCTCTTCGAGGATCGGCTTGCCGAAATCGGGACCAAGCGCCAGCAACAGCACGGCGGCCTTCTCGTCGCCCGAAAGGGCGCGCTGGCTGGCATCGGCACCGATGACCAGCTGCTTGTTCATCACCTGGTCGGTGGTCTGGGCGATTGCAGCGGCGGCGGCCATCTACAGGGTCCTCATGTGGCGCTCGCCAGCCAGTCGCGCACGATCAGCGCGGCCTGCTTGGGGTTTTCATCGACCAACTGGCCCACCGTCTTCAGGGTCTGGGCCTGGCTCTCGCCCATCGACTTGGCGTTGTTCATCCAGGCGGGGACGCGCGGTGGCTTCCTCGGCTCTTCCTCTTCGGTGTACTCGCCGTTGAGGTTGGGGAGGGTCGAGACGATGGCGTTGTTGCCGAAATTGCCAGGGCCGGTGCCGGGATGCCCGCCGAGTTCGGCGCTGGCGGGGAGCGCCAGGGTCTTGGGCTCCGGCGCCAGCACGCGCTTCAGCAGCGGGCGGAGGACGAAGAACACCAGCGCCAGGGCGATCAGCAGGGTGACCGCCATTTCGGCGCCGTTCATCAGGTCGTCGCGGGTGAAATCGAGCAGGCCGGGCTCGCTGGTGCCGGCGGCGGCGAGTTCGGGGCGGTCGGCGAACTGCAGGTTCGCGACCTGCACCTGGTCGCCGCGGGCATCGGAGAAGCCGACGGCGGATTTCACCAGCGCGGTGATCTGGTCGATCTCGGCCTGGGCACGCGGGGTGTAGACCGAGTTGCCGTTGGCGTCGGCGACATAGGTGCCATCGACCACCACGGCGATCGACAGCCGCTTGATGCCGCCGGCTTCGGTCAGCGCCGTTTCGGTGACCTTGGAGATTTCGAAGTTGGTGGTCTCTTCGGTGGTCGAGCCCTGCTCCATGGTCGACGTGCCGCTGCCGGTATTGGCCGAGGCGCCGGGCAGTTCGTTGGAGACGCTGACCTGGCCGCTGTCGCCGTTCTGGGCGGAGTTGGCGAGGTCGCGGGTCTGGGTGGAGCGGACGACCTGACTGTTCGGGTCGAACGTCTCGGAGGTCTTGCTCAGCCGGTTGAGGTCGAGTTCGGCGGAGACCTGAACGCGGGCGCGCCCCGAGCCGACGATGTTGGCGAGCAGGTCTTCGACGCGGCCGCGCAGGCGGTTCTCGACGTTGAGGGTGCGCTCCTCGGTTTCGCCGGCAATGACGTCCTCGGGGCCGTTGCCGGCGCCGGAGGCGAGGAGCCGCCCGGTATCGTCGACGACCGAGACCCGGGCCGGGGTCAGGCCCTCGATGGCGGAGGCGGCGAGATGCTGGATGGCGCGGATTTCGCCGGCCGAGAGTTCGCCGCGGACGGACAGGACGATCGAGGCGGTGGGGTCCTTCTGCTCGCGGCTGAACAGCGCACGCTCGGGCAGGACGAGGTGGACGCGGGCGCTCTTGATGCGGGCGAGCGAGGAGATGGTGCGAGCGAGTTCGCCCTCCAGGGCGCGGACATTGTTGATGTTCTGGACGAAGCTGGTGGCGCCCAGCGTCGACTGCTGGTCGAAGATCTCGTAGCCGACCTGGCCGCGGGTGGGCAGGCCGTCCTCGGCGAGCGACATGCGGATTTGGGTGATCTGATCGCGCGGCACCAGTATGGTGTCGCCTTCGCCGCGCAGTTCGTAATTGACGTTCTGGGTCTGGAGTTCGGAGACGATGGCCGCCGAATCCTCGAACGAGAGGCCGGAGTAGAGCGGCGCCAATGGCGGCGTCGAGGCCCGCATGATGAGGAACGCGAAGAACCCCAGCATGAGTACAGCTATGACGGCCATGGCGGCGACGCGCGCCAAACCGAGGCGGTTGAAGAACTGCAGCAACCCGTCCACGCGGACTGTACCCTTGTCTAATCGAGGGTGCGCGCGAACGCACCGAGCCCATGGGCAAAAATTACCTAGTGGATGGTAAACAACTCATTAACCGGTCGTTGCAGAATGCAAAAACAGGCAACGATTGCCGGGTGAGGGTTAAGGAGAGGTGAGTATGGGAAATTTGCGTATCCTGGGTCGGGTAACCTCGATCAACGTCCGCAAGGTGAGATGGACGGCCGACCTGATCGGCATCGAGTACGAAACCGAGGTCTGGGGCCTGCCCGACCGTGACCCGAAGGTGCCGGAGTTCCTGGCCCTCAACCCCAACGCGCAGGTGCCGGTGATCGTCGATGACGGGTTCGTGCTGTGGGAGAGTAACGCCATCATGCGCTATCTCGCCGAGTCGCGGCGGAGCGGGCTGTGGCCGGTGATGCCGCGGGAGCGGGCGCTGGTCGACCAGTGGCTGACCTGGCAGGTGGCGGAGCTCAACGCGCAATGGGGCTACGCCGTCTACGCGCTGATGCGCAAGAATCCGGCCTACACCGACGAAAAGCGCATCGCCGATTCGATCCGCAACTGGTCGGCGAAGATGCAGATGCTCGAGGCCCGGCTCATCGAGGGCGGCGGATTTGCCGCCAATGGCCGCCTGAGCATTGCCGATATCGGGCTGGCCGTTTCGAGCCATCGCTGGTTCTCGACCCCGTTCGACCGGCCGGAGCTGCCGGCCGTGCGCGATCACTACGAGCGGCTGAAGGCCACCCCTGAAGGCCAGAAGTACATGGGGGAGGGGACGCCGTAGCAGCGGACCTCGGAGGGACACGGGCATGGGCCGGCTGAGGATTCTCGGGCGCGTCACGTCGAGCAACGTGCGCAAGGTCTTGTGGACTGCCGACCTCATGGGGCTCGACTACGAGCATGAGGTCTGGGGGCAGCCGCATCGCGATCCCAAGGTGCCGGAATTCCTCGCGCTCAACCCCAATGGGACAGTGCCGGTGATCGTCGATGACGGGTTCGTGCTGTGGGAGAGCAACCCCATCATGCGCTATCTCGCCAACACGAGGCGGAGCGCGCTGTGGCCGGTAGATGGCCGGGAGCAGGGGCTGGTCGATCAATGGCTCAGCTGGCAGGCGGAGGAACTGCTGCCGTCCTGGCTCTATGCCGTCACCGCGCTGCTGGGCAAGAACCCGGCCTTCGCGGATCCGCCGCGGATCGCGGAGTCCATATCGGCGTGGTCGGCGAAGATGCGGATGCTGGACGAGCAGCTAGCCAAGGGCGACGGGTTCGTTGCCAATGGACGGCTTAGCTTGGCGGACCTGGCGATGGCGATCTCGGCGCATCGCTGGTTCTCGACGCCGTTCGATCGCCCTGAGCTCCCGGCGGTTCGCGAGCATTACGAGCGGCTGAAGGGGACGGCGGAGGGGCGGAAATACCTAAGCGCGGAGACCCCTTAGCGAGACTGGAGGTGCCCGCCAGAAACGACAAAACCCGCCTCGGCTGCCCGGGCGGGTTGGTCGTCACCACAAGGGAAGGCGTCAGCCTTCGCGGTAGTGCTGGATCCAGGTCGTACGAAGACCGGCGAGGCCATGCTTGTCGATGGCGGCCTGCCAGTTGAGGAACTCGTCGACAGAGAGGGTATAACGCTGGCAGGCTTCCTCAAGGCTCAAGAGGCCACCGCGAACTGCGGCGACAACTTCGGCCTTGCGGCGGATAACCCAACGACGAGTGTCTTTGGGGGGCAAGTCCGCAATCGTCAGCGGACTTCCATCCGGGCCGATCACGTACTTTACACGCGGACGCATTTGGACGGTCATTGTACTCACTTACTCAACCTGACCACATCCCGAACCGTAGCCCATCGCACTTAAAATTCGGCTAAGGCATTACTTAAAATGCGTTAAAAGCCGGGGCTCTCGGGGTGTTGGGTCATTAACATCTCAACAGCTAGTCGCGACCGATTCCGGCGACAAGGCTTGGTCGCAAGTTGCATGGAATGTGACTTGATTTGTCGCTATCGGCGGCATGAAAGGGGGCCTCGTCATGGCCAAGGACTTCCCCGCGCTCAATGCGCACCAGCGTGATTTCATCTCGCGCCAGCACTTCTTCTTTACCGCCAGCGCGGCGGCCGGCACGCGCATCAACATCTCGCCGCGCTCGACCGACATGTTCCGGGTGATGGGCGACAACAGTGCTTGCTACCTCGATCGCACGGGCAGCGGTAACGAGACCGCTGCGCACCTCAAGGCGGATGGGCGGATGACCATCATGTTCTGCGCCGTCGAGGGCCCGCCGCTGATCCTGAGGCTCTACGGCCGCGGCCGCATCATCCCGCGCGGCGGGGAGGAATACGCGGCGCTGCTGCATGAGCAGTTCGCCGACACCGAGCCGCTCGGCGCCCGGCAGATCACCTGGCTCGACTTCGACCTGGTGAAGACCTCATGCGGCTACGGCGTGCCGCTGATGAGCTACGAAGGCGAGCGCGACACCATGGACCGCTGGGCCGAAGCCAAGGGCGTCGACGGGATCGACGCGTATTGGCAGGAAAAGAACATGGTCAGCATCGACGGGTTGCCGACCGGGTTCGGGGAGTAGTTCTCCACCGGTGGGGCTGAACCATTGTGGTTTCGCTTAAGTGGCGTCTGCCGGCAGCGTGACTAGACCGCGTTCTCGTCCGGCGTGTCCGCATCCGCCGCGGTCTTCGCCCGCACCGAGAGGACGGCGGAAAGATTGACGCGGGCGCCGCCGACGATCAGCACGGGCTCGGAGCCGGAGAAGTCGATGCCGGTGACTTCGCCGGTCATGTCGGTGGCCACGTCGACCAGCTTGCCGTTGGAGTCGCGGGCTTCGATCGTGACGGTGTAGGAGCCGTCTTCGCGCTGCTTGCCGTCGTTGCCGATGCCATCCCAGCTGAAGACGCTCTCGCCCTGGTTGACCGTGCCGGCCTTGGTGTAGACCACGTTGCCCTTGGCGTCGCGCACGGTGGCGATGATGTCGGCCTTCGACTTCACCGCGAAGTGCCAGGAGACGGCGCTGTCCACCATTTCGGCCTTGGTGCCCGCGGCAGTGACGATCTTGCCCACATAGCTCACCGCCTGCGAGTTGTTGGCGGTCTGCGTCGAGGTCATCATCGCCTCGAGGAACTCGTTGGTCTTGAGCTGCTGCTCGACGCCGGTGAACTGCACCAACTGCTGGGTGAACTGGTTCGTATCGAGCGGATCGAGTGGGTTCTGGTTCTTCAGCTGCGTAGTCAAGAGCTGCAGGAATGTATCGAAGTTCTGCGCGATGGTCTGGCGGGTGCCGCCGAGGGCACTGTTTGACGTTGAACCGACACCGGATACGGCCATCTGGGCCTCCTAGACGAACAGGTTGAGGCCGCTGGCCGAAGCCGTGCCGCGATAAGTGGTGGTGGCGGCTTCCGCCGCCGTGTCGTCGCCGCCGGCGAAGCTGTCGCCGCGGCCACTGAAGCCGGGTTGGTCGCCGCGGCCGTCGCCCATGCCGCCCTGCTGGGCGAAGGGGTTCTGGCGCAGCGAGAATTCGAGGTTGGTCTTGGTGCCATCGAGCCCGGCCTGCTGCAGTGCCTGCTGCAGGGAGCGCTGGTCGCGCTGCAGGAGGTCGAGCGTCTCGGGGCGCTCGACGGTCATGCGGGCGCTGATGGTGCCGGATTTGTCGACATCGAGCCTGACATCGATGCGGCCGAGTTCGGCCGGATCGAGGCGGATCTGGAAGCGGCTGCTGCCGGCTTCGAACTGGCGCACCACCTCGAAGGCGACCTGCGGCAGGTTCACCTGCTGCACCGGCACCTGGTAGGCGGCGTGGATGCTGCGGGCCGCCGCGGCTGCGCCAGCGACGAGAAGCGGAGCCGGGGGGGCAGTGCTGGCGGCGGCGTCCTGTGCGGCGGGTGCAGGCGAGGCCGCGGTGACGGCGGCTGGCTTGGGTTCCGGATCGGCGACGCGCGTCTCGGTGGTCGTGGGGGTGAGCACGACGGAGTGGCGGACACTGCCGGGGTCGCGCGGTGCCGGTGCTTCGGGCGCTTCGAGCTCCGGAGCGGGGGGCGTTTCGGCGCTCGCTTCGGGCTTGGTCGACTTGGCGACGGCCACTGGCACGACAAGCGACGGGGCAATGAAGGGTTGCGGCGCGGGCGCCTTGGGGGCGGCCGGCCTGGGCGCGGCGAGCGCCTCTATGATGCGCGAGATCTCCGGGTCCGCCGCCGCATCGCCGGAGAGTTCGGCGATCAGCTCGGGTGGCACAGTGCCGCTCTTCAGGCTCTTGGCGAGGGTTTCGAGCTTGGCCGCCAGTTCGGGCGATTGCGCCGCGAGCTTGTTGCCAAGGTCGCCGATCAGCTTGCCGAGCTTCGCCAGTGGCGCAGGAACCGCAGTTGGTGCAGCGCCGGCGTCAGCGTCGGCGTCGGCGTTGGCGTCGGGGGCAAGGGCCGGGGCAGAGGCAGGGGCAAAGGCAGCAGTTACTGCGACGGCCGGCGCCGGCGCCGCAGTCGTTGAGGAGTCCTCGGCTGCTGCGATGACGGTGTCACTGGTCGGGATCGGGACAACGGGTTCGGCGGCGGCGCCTTCCGGCACAGGGGCTTCAGCCGGAATCACAGCGGCGTCGGGTGCGGCCGTGGGAGGTGCCTCTTTCGCCGGGGTAGCGGGGAGTTCGGGCGCCGCGGTGGGCAGGATGCCTTCGCCGCTGGCGAGCGCGGTGATCTTGGGATCGATCTGCGGGGTCGGCGGCGCGAAGGTGCCGAGGTAGACGGCGACGGCATCGAGCGCGTCGCTGAGCTTGTCTGCCAAGGCCGGGTCGACCGGCTTGCCGGCGTCGAGCGCGTCGTTGATAGCGATCAGCGCGTCGCTGAGTGTCTTCAGCAGGGATTTTCCCTGTGCGGTCTGCATCGGAGGCTGGTCGTTGATGGCGATCAGCGGCGTTACCGTGGCCGTTTCGGGCAGCACGGCCGCCTGGCGCAGGACGGCAGTCTCGGCAAAAGCGGTGGCTGGGGTTTCGCTTTCGGGTGTGGGTTGTGGGCCGAGCAGCGACAGCAGGGCCGCGAACAGGCCGGGCTCGGCGACGTCACCTGCCGGCGCCGCAGCCGAAGCGGTGCCTGTCGTCACGATGGACAACGCGGCCGGCGCAAAACCCGATGTAACCGATGCCGTCACAAACGCCTCACGAGACACAATGCTCCGGTGAGAGCGTTGCAAGCGCCGTGCCGGATAGATGAGTGAGTATTTTCAACAGGTTACGATGGATGCGAGCCCAGCATGGGCGGCAAAGCCTGCACGGGGCGGCAATATGTGCCGAGCGGGCCGTCGCTTGCGCCCCACGCCGTTCCCTCTTATACCGCGCCGCATCCGTCGGACCTTGAACCCTTCTGGATGAGAGATATGGACCTGAATTCGCTTGATTTGCCCAAGCGTCCCCAGGACACGCGCGTTGTCGTCGCGATGTCGGGTGGCGTCGATAGTTCGGTGGTCGCCGGCCTGCTTGCCCGTGAGGGTTACGATGTGGTCGGGGTCACGCTCCAGCTTTACGATCATGGCGAGGCGACGCACCGCAAGGGCGCCTGTTGTGCCGGCCAGGACATCCACGATGCGCGGCGCGTGGCGCAGGCGCTGGGGATTCCGCACTACGTACTCGACTATGAAGAGCGCTTCAAGAATTCGGTGATGGAGCCGTTCGCCAATGCCTATCGGCAGGGCGAGACGCCAGTGCCGTGCATCGCGTGCAACCAGAGCGTCAAGTTCGTCGACCTGATGGAAGTGGCGAAGGACCTGGGCGCCGACGTGCTGGCGACGGGGCACTATGTGCAGTCGAAGCTCGTCGACGGCAAGCGGCGGCTGTTCCGGCCGGTCGATGACTCGCGCGACCAGAGCTATTTCCTGTTCGCCACCACCGAGCAGCAGCTGGATTTCCTGCGCTTCCCGCTCGGCGGCATGACCAAGCCCGCGGTGCGCGAATTGGCGCGCGAGTTCGGGCTGGAGATTGCTGAGAAGCACGACAGCCAGGACATCTGCTTCGTGCCGCAGGGCAAATATGCCGACGTGATCCGCAAGATGCATCCCGAGGCGCTGGGGCAGGGCGAGATCGTGCATCTCGACGGCCGGGTGCTGGGCAAGCACGACGGCATCGTCAACTACACGATCGGGCAGCGGAAGGGCCTCGGCGTCGCCGCGGGCGAGCCGCTCTATGTGATCAAGCTCGAGCACCGGACCAGCCGGGTGATCGTCGGGCCGCGCGAGGCGCTGATGACGAAGACCGTGCGGCTGCGCGATGTGAATTGGCTGGGTGAGCGCGAGCTTGCGTCGCTCGCCGCCGGCAACGGTATGCCGATCGAGGTGAAGGTGCGCTCGACGCGCCCGCCGCAGTCCGGCGCCGTGCACATGGCCGACGGCGAGGTGTTCGTCACGCTGTTCGCGGGCGAATACGGCATTTCGCCGGGGCAGGCCTGCGTATTCTATGCCGACGAGAGCGAGACCAGCGAAGTGCTGGGCGGCGGGTTTATCGCTGAGGCGGTACCGCAGGCGCTGGTGGCTTAGGGCGTGGTGGTCGTTTCGGCGGCCGGCTGGGTCGCGGCTTCCTTGAGCTGCTGGTAGTTGCCGAGGCCGCCCATCATGGCCGAGATGATGTAGGTCAAGAGCAGCGCGCCGAGCAGCAGCAGCACGATACGGCTGCGGGTGAGCTTGAACGGGCTGTCGGGCTTTTTCGGATCATCGGACATACGGATGGGACTACGCTTCCTGTGGCCGAGCGGCAAGGGCGGAGGTGCGCCCTGTGGCTGCGGAGCACTCGATGCCCATCTCCTCCTTGGCGGGGGAGAATAGAATTTCTTGGGCTTAGCCCTTCGCTAAGCCTTAGAAGGGGGGCGATGGAGGGCACATTGGCTCCACACCCTCCGGGTGTCATCCCAGCGAAAGCTGGGACCCATTTCACCACCCGCACTAGCCGCGAGTTGGGTCTCAGCTTTCGCTGGGATGACACGGGAGAATGGTGTCAGATCAGTGGCTTAGCAGAATCTTTGCGCCGATCTATCCCCCCACCTCCCCACCCATGCGATTCTCCCGCTCATCCGCTGCACCGAAGCGAGATCATGACGAGTGGTTGGTGCGGGGGAGACCGGGTGGGCTGCGGGTCGCTGCAGTTCAGGCGGAAACCATCACGGCAAGGACCGGTTCGCCGGTCAAGCCGCTATCACGCGAGGGTCGCTCGATGCGGAG
>NZ_JBFUCQ010000004.1:0-449289 GCF_056405135.1 Devosia sp. P1_H9 | reverse complement strand
CTCCGCATCGAGCGACCCTCGCGTGATAGCGGCTTGACCGGCGAACCGGTCCTTGCCGTGATGGTTTCCGCCTGAACTGCAGCGACCCGCAGCCCACCCGGTCTCCCCCGCACCAACCACTCGTCATGATCTCGCTTCGGTGCAGCGGACCAGCACAGATTCGCGCGGGTGGGGAGGTGGGGGGATAGATCGGTGCAAGATTCTCGCAACGCCTTGCCTGGCCTCATGATTGTGGCTCCGCTCACCCCCTCCCATCCTCCCCCGTCAGAGGGGGAGGTGCCGCATCGAGTTTGGAGGACCATCGAGCCAACCTCGCCGGGATGACGGCTGGCGGGTGGGCGAGCCTAGGTGCCCTCCGCACACCTCTTGGAATTCTCCTCCGGCAAGGGGGAGATGGGCATCAAGCGCGGGGGCGGGTGGTGTGGGCAAGGTGATCGTGCTGCCAAGAAGGGCCCTCCCCGCCAGGGGGTTGGGGAGGGCTGCCGGTTTGGGGACCAGCCGCGACCGGGGCTGAGGAGGTTTCAGCCGCCGGTCGCGCTTGGGGGGTCCGCCGCAACAGGGGACACAAGCACGATACAGGGCGGATCGTTGCCGCTGCGTGATGTCAACGTGAGCATGGCGGTGTAGCCGAAAGTCGCATGGGTGAGCGCTGCGCCGCGACACGCCCTGGGCTCCATTCGACTCATTCAGCCACCGCACGCGACACACCGTCCGACTATCCTCTTGCAAATGACTGACCAGTCAGTTATTACGGTACTGACCGAACAGTCATCAAGGTTGACGGAAGATGAACGAGACCGATTCACAACGCGGACCGAAGTTCAGGCGACGCGCCGAGGCGCGGCCGGACGAGGTGCTGGATGCGGCGCTGGAGCTGTTCATCGAGAAGGGGTTCGCCTCGACGCGGGTCGAGGACATCGCCAAGCGGGCGGGGCTGAGCAAGGGGACGGTGTATCTCTACTTTCCGTCCAAGGAAGCGCTGCTGGAAGGGCTGGTGCGGCGGGCGATCCTGCCGATTGCCGATTCGGCGCTGGCGACGCTGCACGACTATGAGGGTGATCCGCGGATCGTGCTCAGCCTGGTGCTGACGATGCTGGCCGGGCGGATCAGCGACCCCAAGATCATCGCCATGCCGAAGCTGATCTTCCGCGAGGCGATGGGCTTTCCGGGGCTGGCGGAAATGTACCGGCGGGAAGTGCTGGACCGGGTCATTCCGGCTGTGGAGGGGCTGGTTCGCCGCGGCATCGAGCAGGGCTACCTGCGGCAGGTCGATCCGAGCCTCACCATCCGGTCGATCATCGGGCCGCTGATGCTGCATGTGGCGATGGCCGAGATCTTCGGGATCATGCCGGAGGGGGGCCTGCATATGGAGAAGCTCGTCGAGAACCACCTGACCATCCTGTTCGACGGGCTCAGCGCCCCGCCGAGCGCCAAGCAGTGGTCGAGCTCGTAAGGAGGCGATGATGGACGGTTTTCTGGCGTGGCTGTTCGGGCTCATCGCCATCGTCATCCCGGGGTTCGGGACCGAGCAGGCGCCGCAATTCAACGGCTATGTCGAGGCGCGCTATGTCTACGCGGCGTCGACGACGGCCGGGCCGATCGAGACAATCTCGGTGCGAGAAGGCGACAGGGTGCTGGAGGGCGACCTGCTGTTCCGGCTCAGGGCGGAGCAGCAGATTGCGCTGCTGCAGGCAGCGGAGGCCCGGGTGGCGGCGGCGGAGGCAGGCCTCAAAAACCTCACCACGGGCGGGCGCGAGGACGAGGTCGACGTGGTGCGGGCGAGCCTGCAGAAGGCCGAGGCCGATCTCAGCCTGGCACGCGATACGTCGGCGCGCAGCGGCAAGCTGTTTGCCCAGGGGCTGATCGCGCAGAGCAAGTACGACCAGGACCGAGCGACGCTGGCGAGCGCCGAGGCGGCGGTGAAGCAGCTCGCGGCGCAGCTGAAGGTGGCGGAACTACCGGCGCGCGATGAACAGCAGCTGCAGGCGGAGGCGAACCTCAGCGCGACACAGGCGGATGCCGAGAAGGCCAATGCCGACCTCGCCGACCGGACGATCACCTCGCCGGCGGCGGGGCGGATCGAGCGGGTGTACTTCGACGCGGGAGAGATCGTTTCGGCGGGAACGCCGGTGATCTCGATCCTGCCGGAGGGGGCGCTGAAGGTGAAGTTCTATGTGCCGGAGACGGTACGGTCCGGGTTCGCGCTGGGCGACAAGGTAGCGGTGAGCTGCGACGGGTGCCCGGATGGGCTGACGGCGACGCTGAGCTATTTCGCGTCGGACCCGCAGTTCACGCCGCCGGTGATCTATTCGCGGACCGAGCGGCAGCGGCTGAGCTTTTTGATCGAGGCGACGCTGGATGATTCGTCGTTGCATCCGGGGCAGCCGGTGACGGTGGAGCGGGTGGAATGACCGAGCTGCTGGTTATCGATGTGCATGGGCTGACCAAGAGCTTCGGGCCGAAGCGGGTGGTCGATCACTTCGACATCCAGGTGCCAAAGGGGGCGATCTATGGGTTCCTCGGGCCGAACGGCTCCGGCAAGACCACGACCATCCGCATGCTGTGCGGGCTCTTGACGCCGGACGAGGGCGAGGGAACGTGCCTCGGGTTCGACGTGCGGAAACAAGCAGAGCAGATCAAGGAGCAGGTCGGCTACATGACGCAGAAGTTCTCGTATTACGAGGACCTCTCGATCCGCGAGAACCTCGATTTCGTGGCGCGGATGTACCGGCTGGATCGGCGGAAGGAACGGGTGGACCAGGCGCTGGCGGACCTCGGGCTGGCGGATCGGGCAAAGCAATTGGCGGGGTCGCTGTCGGGTGGCTGGAAGCAGCGGCTGGCGCTGGCGGCGTGCCTGCTGCATGAACCGCGGCTGTTGCTGCTCGACGAGCCGACGGCGGGCGTCGACCCCAAGGCGCGGCGGGATTTCTGGGACGAGATCCGGCGGCTATCGGCGATGGGTGTCACGGTGCTGGTTTCGACCCATTACATGGACGAGGCGGTACAGTGCGACTTCATCACCTACATCGCCTACGGCAAGAAGCTGATCGACGGACCGTCGGCGAAGATTCCCGAGATGGTGGGGCTCGAGACCTGGCGGGTGGAGGGGCCGGACCTGCCGGCGCTGGAGGATCGACTGAAGGCTGAGCCGGGCGTGGTGCAGGTGGCGCGCTTCGGCACGGTGCTGCACGTGTCGGGGACCGACAAGGCGGCGCTCGAAGCCACCGTCGAGCGGCTGAAGGCGGAGGGGACGCATCGCTGGAGCCTGCAGGTGGCGGGGCTCGAGGAGGCGTTCATCTACCTGATGACGGGGGCACGGGATAACTTTGCCGGCGACGCCGGACAGGTCGCGGCATGAACGCGGTGTTCTCGTTCAGGCGCTTCGGCGCGGTGCTCTACAAGGAGTTCATCCAGATGCGGCGCGACCGCATCACTTTCGGGATGATGATCGGGCTGCCGATCATCCAGCTGTTCCTGTTCGGCTTTGCCATCAATTCCGACCCGCGCAACCTGCCCACGCTTGTAGAGATGGGCGATAACGGGCCGCTGAGCCGGGCTGTCATCGCCGGGATGCAGAACTCGTCGTATTTCGCCTTCAAGGGCGCCGTGTCGGGGATCGGCGAGGGTGAGGAGGCGCTGCGGCGGGGCGAGGCGAACTTCGTGGTGGTGATCCCCGAGGATTTCGAGCGCGACGTGGTGCGCGGCAACAAGCCGGAGATCCTGGTGGCGGCTGATGCCTCGGACCCATCGGCGACGGGCGGGGCGGTGGCGGCGCTGTCGGGGATCGTCAATGTGGCGATTTCGGAGACGCTGACCGGGCCTTTGGCGCAACAGGCGGGCTCGGCGCCGTTCTCGATGGTGGTGCACCGGGAGTACAACCCGGAGGGCAAGACCTCGACCAATATCGTGCCGGGGCTTTTGGCGATCATCCTGTCGATGACGATGGTGATGATCACGGCGGTGGCGATCGTCAAGGAGAGCGAGCGCGGCACGATGGAAATGCTGATCGCGACGCCCGTGAAGCCGCTCGAGGTGATGCTGGGCAAGATCCTGCCCTACGTGTTCGTCGGCTATGTGCAGACGGCGGTGTTCCTTGCGGCGGCGAGCCTGATCTTCGGGGTGCCGTTCGAGGGGAGCGTCTGGGCGTTCTTCTTGGGGTTCAACCTGTTCATCGTGGTGAACCTGGCGCTGGGATTTTTGATCTCGACGGCAGCGCGGAGCCAGATGCAGGCGATGCAGCTGAGCTTTTTCACGATTTTGCCGTCGATCCTGCTCTCGGGATTCATGTTCCCGTTCGCCGGCATGCCCGGCTGGGCGCAGTTCATCGGGCAGGCGGTGCCGGCGACGCATTTCCTGCGGGTGGTGCGCAAGGTCATGCTGAAGGGCGGCGAGGTGGCCGACGTGACGGGAGAGCTCTGGGCGCTGGTGGTGATCCTCGTGGTGATCTCGGGGATCGCGATGCTCAGGTATCGGCAGACGCTGGACTAGCCGTATCATCACGGCTCGCCTATCTGACTGGGCGAACAATGGAGTGATGCGATGAAGGCCGTGGTGTTCGAAGAGTTCGGCAGCCCGAGGAAAGTGCTGAGGCTGGTGGAGCGGCCGACGCCGGAGCCCGGGCCGGGGCAGGTTCGTGTGAAGCTGGTGCTGTCGCCGATCCATAACCACGACCTGATGATCGTAACCGGGCATTATGGGTACAAGCCGCAGTTGCCGCACGTGCCGGGGACCGAGGCGCTGGGCGTGGTCGACAAGCTGGGCGATGGCGTGACCAACCTCAAGGTTGGACAGCGGGTGACCGGCGGGGCGAGTGCGGCTTGGGCCGAGTATTATCTCGCCAATGCGCAGTCGCTGGTGCCGGTACCGGATGGGGTAGACGAGGCGACCGCGTGCCAGCTGGTGTCGATGCCGCTGAGCGCATGGCGGCTGCTGGGTGAACTCGAGGTCGAGGCGGGCGACTGGATCGTGCAGAACGCGGCGAATGGCGCGGTGGGCAAGATCATCGCCAAGCTCGCGGCGGAGCGGGGCGTGCGGGTGCTGAATATTGTGCGGCGCGAGGAGGCGGTGGCCGAGCTCGCCGCCGAGGGGATCGGCGATGCCGTGTCGAGCGAGCACGCGGACTGGCAGGACCGGGCGCGCGCGATCACCGGCGGGGCGCCGATCAAGCGGGCGCTGGATTCGGTGGCGGGCCGGGCCTCGGACGAGCTGATGGACCTCGTCGCCGAGGAAGGCTGGCTGATCTCGTTCGGGGCGCTGAGCGGGCGGCCGGTGCAGCTCAATCCGGATAACCTCCTTTTCAAGCGGGCGGTGGTGAAGGGGTTCTGGGCTGCGAAGACCTCGACCTTCCACACGCCCGAGCAGATCCGCGGGGCGATCGTCGAGTTCGTCGGCAAGGCGGCGCGCGGCGAGCTGAAGCTGCCGATCGCCGAGGTGTTCTCGCTGGATCAGGCGGCGGAAGCGGCCGAGGCGAGCAACGAGAAGGGCCGGCAGGGGAAGATCGCGATCCGGGGCTCGTGAGGTGATCGTCTGGCTCGCGTCGTTTCCACGCTCGGGCAACACGTTCCTCCGCATCCTGCTCAGCCGGCTGTACGGAGTGCGGAGTTCCACCGTGTATGACGTCGACGGGGTGGCGCTGCGGCTCGGCGAGGGGTTCGTTGGCTACGAAGAGCGGCCGGCGAGCTACGCGGCGATGCGGGCCTCGGACGCGGTGCATTTCGTCAAGACGCACCGGCAACGCGATGCTGACGTCGACGAAGCCGACCGGGCGATCTGTCTGGTGCGCGACGGCCGCGATTGCCTCGTGTCATGGGCGCGGATGATGAGCGAGGAAGATCCCGCGCAGTTCGAGCCGCGGCTGCGTGAGATGATCGAGCGCGACACGCCGACCGGGACCGGCAGCTGGGGCAGGAACGTGCTGAGCTGGCTGCAACCACAGGCGCGCCATCGGATGGTGCTGCGTTACGACGATCTGATCGCCGCGCCGGTGCAGGTGGTCAGTGAGGCGATGGCGGCGGTGGTGCCCGAGGTCCGGCCGGTGGATCGCGCGGAAGCACCGGACTTTGCGGCGCTGCGCGAGGCGGACTGGCGGTTCTTCCGGCGGGGTGTCGTCGGCTCGTATCGGGATGAGCTGCCGGCCGAGCTGCACGAGCTGTTCTGGTCACGGCCAGGCAACGCAGAGGCGATGGCGTTACTCGGGTCGCCAAAAGCATGATGGCGGTGCGCTTGGCGCTCCTCACCCCGGCCCTCTCCCCAAAGGGGCGAGGGGGCGCTGTGGTGCGGCCGGTGGAAGCTAAGCCGTGAGGCCGAACATCTGGTCCTGGCGCTGGCGCAGGGCGTAGAGGCGGGTGGACTGGTCGGGGAGGGCGTTGGCGCGGGTGAGGAGCTGGCCCTTCTTCACCGGGGCGGTGACCTTGCCGCCTTCGAGCAGGCCGACGGGTACGGCGTGCTGGCGGCGGGCGTCTTCGACGGTCAAAATGAAGCTGCGGTAGCAGGTTTCGCCGATGGCATCGAAGGTCTCGCCTACGGCGAGGTCGCGCTTGGCGACCGCGCAGACTTCGGCGACGGGGTTAGGCATCGGCACCATGTCGGGGCGACCGTAGAGCATGATGCGGGCGGCCGTCAGCGGCACCTCGAGCGAGGTCAGGTGGTAGGGGCGGAAGAAGGCGTAGTAGGGGCCCTTGCCGACATGCAGATCGTCCATGCGCTCGATGATGCGAGGGTGCTCGGCCTCGACGATGACGAAGACGCCGGGGGCGACGCCCTTACCGATGGTGAAATCGACGACGCCCTTCTTGTTGAGGATGCCGCCATCGGCCTTGGGGATCAGTACCTTCACCATCTCGTCGCGGTCGGCCTTGGGACCGTGCATGCCCGGGACATCGGGGACGAGGCCGGTGGCGTTGGCGATGCAGGCCATCTCCACCATGGTCTTACTGCCATCGACGAACTCGACCAGCATGCGCGGGTTCATGTTCCGGCGGATCGCTTCCTCGCGATAGTCGTCGGGAACCGCGTCGTGATTGAGCGGGTTGTTCTTGCCCTTGCCGGCGGAAACGATGCGGTAGCCGAGTGCCGAGGCAAACTCGATGAGTTCCATGCAGCTACTGGGCTCGTCGCCGGCGCCGACGGAGTAGATAACGCCGAGGCGATCGGCCTCGTGCTTCAGATAGGGGCCGATGGTGACGTCGGCTTCGACGTTCATCATCACGAGGTGCTTGCCGTGCTCCATCGCGGTCAGACAGTAGTCGGCGGCGACGCCGGGCTTGCCGGTGGCATCGATCACCACATCGATCAGCGGATTCCTGACCAGCGTCTCGGCGGAGGTGACGGCCATCTTGCCGGCCTCGATGGCGGCGGTGACCTTCGACTGCGTGTCGGCCTCGACGGCATGGGCGTCGTCGCCATAGGCGATGGCCATGGCCTCGCGGGCGGTGTGCGGCCGGCGGGTAGCGATCGCCGCTACCTCGATGCCGCGCATAAGACCGCCCTGGGTCACGAGGTCGGTGCCCATTTCGCCCGAGCCGATGACGCCGATTCGGATGGGTTTTCCGCTATCGGCGCGCGCCTTGAGGTCGCGCGCGATGCCGGTCAGATGCACATTGGTGAGCGAGGTGGGGATGTTGGCCTTCATGATGGGCTGCTCTATCACTCACTCGGAAACATGGGAACACACCTATGACCGGCCAGCTCGATGTGATCCGCGAAGGCTATCTCGGGATCATTGCGCTCAACCGCCCGGAGGCGATCAACGCACTCAGCCTCGAAATGATCGACGGCATCACGCGGGCGCTGGAGCAGTGGGCGGATGACGACGAGATCCGGCTGGTGCTGTTCGAGGGCAGGGGCCCGCGCGGCTTCTGCTCGGGCGGCGATGTGCGGGCGGTGCGGCAGATGATGCTCGACGGGCAGCCGGAGCTGGCGGATGCGTTCTTTGCCGCCGAGTACCGGATGAACGGCGTGATCGCACGTTATCCGAAGCCGCTCGTGGCGCTGACGCATGGCGTGGTGATGGGCGGTGGGATCGGGATTGCCGGACACTGCGCGTTCCGGTTCACCACCAACGAGGCGCGGTTCGCCATGCCCGAGGCGGCAATCGGCTTTGTCTGCGACGTGGGGGTGAACTTCATTCTCGGCAAGGCACCGGCGCACCGGGCGCTGGCTTTCGCGATGACCGGGGTGCCGGTGGGGGCGGGGGATGCGCTGGCGCTTGGGCTGACCGATTGCGCGATCGATCCCGCGCGGTTCGATGCAGTGCGGGCAGGGATTGTTGCGGCGGCCGGTGTGGCGCGGGTCGAGGCGGCGCTCGGGGCGTTGATGCAGGCGGAGATGGCGCCGGTGGGCGAGGCTGTGCTGTGCGCTGCGGCCGACCGGCATGAGGGGCTCGACTGGACGGATGCCGAGGCGATCGTCGGGAAGGCAGGGCGGGAGCCGCTGCTGGCGCAGTTGACGTTGCGCTCGCCGACCAGTCTTGTGGCCATTCTCGAGAGCCACCATGCGGCGCGGCGGATGGTCGACGTCGTCGCGGTGCTTGCGGCAGACCTGCGGCTGGCACGGCTGCTGGCGCGGCTGCCGGACTTCGCCGAAGGGGTCCGCGCGGTGCTGGTGGACAAGGACCAAAAACCCGAGTGGCGCCCCAAGTCGCTGGACGGCGTCGACCGGGCTTCGATCCGGGCGGTAATCGGCGTCGGGTAAGTCCTGAAAGCGCCTGAACTTAGCACTTCCTAAACCGTTCCATCGGATGCTGGCGCCGGGCAGAAGTCCATGGGGGCAGCCAAGTAGATGGCTCAGGCACGCAGCAAAACCATCGCCTTGCCGGCGATCGTCGATCTCGACGCGCTCGATCCGATTCGCGATGAATTGGTCGATGCCATCGATTCCGGGCCGGTTGCGGTCTCCGGGGCAGCGATCGAGCGGGTGGCGACCAATGCGCTGTTCCTGCTGCTGAGTGCCGCCGAAACCGCCCGCCGCAACAATTTCGCATTTTCGGTCACCGCGCCCAGCGAGGCGTTCCGGCTGGCCGTTTCGCGGCTGGGGCTCACTGGCCCGTTCGCCGCGATCATGGAAGGGTAATCATGCGTGTACTGACGGTCGACGACTCTAGAACCATCCTTGCGATGCTGCACCATACGCTCAGCAATGCGGGCTTCGAGGTGCTGCAGGCCGAGGACGGCCAGAAGGGCCTCGACGTGCTCAAGAACGAGAGCGTCGATGTGGTGATCACCGACATCAACATGCCGGTCATGGACGGAATCGAGTTCATCAAGAACGTCCGCGCCTCGGGCATGCACAACTCGCTGCCCATCCTGATCCTCACCACCGAAACCAGCCAGGACAAGCGCGACCAGGGCCGCGCCGCCGGCGGTACCGGCTGGATCGTCAAGCCGTTCGACCCGGAGAAGCTGATCTCGGTGATCCACCGCGTGGTGCACTGAGTTCTGCAAGAGCCTAACCGCCTTCCCGGCAACCCAGAAGGGTTCGTGACTAGCCCATGAGCGACCTCGACGACTTCAAGGCCACCTATTTCGACGAGTGCTCGGAGCTGCTGCTCGAACTTGAAGAGCAGTTCGCCGCCATCGAAGAGGGCGACCGTTCGAGCGACCGGCTGAACGCGGTGTTCCGCGCCATCCACTCGATCAAGGGCGGCGGCGGGGCGTTCGGGTTCCAGGGACTGGTGGGGTTTGCCCACGCCTACGAGACGCTGCTCGACCATGTGCGTGATGGGCGCGTCGAGCTCAGCGAGACGGTGACGGCGCTCTGCATCCGGGCCAACGATATCGTCGCCGACTTCGTCGCCGCGGCCAAGGACGGGACCGAGCTCGAAGCGGGCTACGGGGCCGAGGAAAAGCTGCAGTTCGACACGCTGACCTCGGGCGATCCGGACATGGCCGGTGAGCCGATGGAGGAGTTCGACATCGACTTCGTGCCTGTCATGGTGACCATTGCAGGGGCGGAAGACGAGATCGAGGAAGAGGCGGTGGCCGAGCCGCTGAGCCTCGAAGGGCTCGACGATGCGTTCGAGGCGCCGCCGCTGGCGCCGGAAACCGGGCACTGGACGATCCGCTTCACGCCGCATTCCGAGCTTTATGCGCGGGCCAACGATCCGCTGCTGCTGCTGCGCGAACTGGGGACGCTCGGCGACATGCAGGTGCGGGCGGTGCTCGACGAGATTCCGGCGCTCGCCGATTTCGAGCCGTTCGGGGTCTATTGCAGCTGGGAGGTTTCGCTCAGCTCGGAGAGCGCGACCGAGGCGTCGATCGCCGAGGTGTTCGAGTTCGTCGAGGGCAATTGCGACCTGACGATCACACGCGGCACGGCACCGGTCGTGGCCGAGGAAGCGCTCGACGCCGAGATCGAGGCGATGCCGTCGTTTGCCGAGCTGATCGACGTGGCTGCGGACGAGCCGGAAGCCGAGATTGCGGCAGAGGCGCCGACCGCGGAGCTGCTGAGCTTTGCCGAGCTGGCCGAGAGCATGAAGCCGGCACTGAAGGCGGCGCCGCCGAAGATGCCGCCGCCGCTGAAGCAGGCGGCACCATCAGAGGATTTTGACGGCGACAATGATCGCCGCTCGGGCGCCGAAGACCGGCGCAACGGCGTGCAGTCGATCCGCGTCGACCTCGACAAGATCGACCGCGTGGTCAACATGGTGGGCGAGCTGGTGATCACCCAGTCGATGCTCACCCAGCAGATGGATGAGACGCTGCGCGCCCGCTACCAGGAGCTGGTGCGCGGGCTCGAGGTGCTGGCGCAGACGACGCGCGGCCTGCAGGACTCGGTGATGGCGATCCGCGCCCAGCCGGTGAAGACGGTGTTCAGCCGCATGCCGCGGCTGGTGCGCGAGCTGGCCAACAAGACCGGCAAGAAGATCCGGCTCGAGACGATCGGCGAGAATACCGAGATCGACAAGACGATCATCGAGCAGCTCTCCGATCCCCTGACCCACATGATCCGCAACTCGGCCGACCACGGCATCGAGAGCCCGGAAAAGCGGCTGGCGGCGGGCAAGAACGAGAGCGGGGCTATCCGGCTGTCGGCCGAACAGGCGGGCGGCAATATTTTGATCGCGGTGGAAGACGATGGCGGCGGCATCAACCGCGAGCGGGTGCTGCAGGTGGCGCGCGACCGTGGCGTGGTGGGGCCGGAGCAGACGCTGAGCGACGAGCAGATCGACCAGCTGATCTTCGCGCCGGGGTTCTCGACCGCTTCGGAGGTCTCCGACATTTCCGGCCGCGGCGTCGGCATGGACGTGGTGCTTTCGAACATCAAGAAGATCGGCGGCTCGGTGCATGTGAAGAGCTGGACCGGCAAGGGCACGCGGATGACGCTGCGCCTGCCGCTGACGCTCGCGGTGCTCGATGTGATGCTGGTGAAGGTGGCGGGCAGCCCTTACGTGATCCCGCTGAGCTCGATCGTCGAGACGATCCAGTGCGCGCGGGCCAATTTCTCCCGCATGCCGACCGGTGGGCAAGTGCTGCAGGTACGCGGCGAATATGTGCAGGTGGTGGACCTGGCTTCTCGCTTCGAGATGACGACGGACGTCGAGCGCGACAACCGCTTCGTCGTGCTCTGCGAGGCGGAAGGCGGGGTGAAGGTGGCGGTGATCGTCGACGACATCATCGGCCAGCAGCAGGTGGTGATCAAATCGCTGGAGGAGAACTTCCAGTCGATCGAGGGCATCGCCGGCGGCACCATCCTCGGCGACGGCAACGTGGCGCTGATCGTCGACGTGCAGGGTTTGAAATCCGCAACCGCAGCTCACAAGACCGCCGCCTGACGCGGCGCGACCGGACAATTGACGCCGGCCAGGAGGCCGGCAGGAAAGGCAGAAGACCATGGAATCCCTCGCATTCAAGGACGATATCTCCGGCAGCGTCGCGGCTGCCGCCAACTCGCTGCAGCTGATCGCGTTCTCGATCGGCGAGCAGACCTACGGGGTGGAAATCACGACGGTGCGGGAAATCCGCGCCTGGAACGGCGCGACGCCGCTGCCCAATACGCGCGAGTTCGTGCGCGGGGTGATTAACCTGCGCGGTACGATCGTGCCGATTTTCGACCTGCGCGCCCGCTTCGGCGAAGGCGTGACCTCGCCGACCAAGAACCACGTGGTGGTGGTGATGTCGGTGGGCGAGAAGTGGGTGGGGATCCTGGTGGACGCGGTGTCCGACATTCTCACGGTGGCCAAGTCTGACATCCACAACGTGCCCGAGGGCAACTCGATCGACACCGAACTGCTGAACGGCATCGTGACGCACGAGAGCCGCATGGTCGGGCTGATCGACCTGCATGCCGTGGTGTCCGGGGCGAAGATGGACGGCTGAGGCCAGTACATCACTGAAGGTTCAAGGGCCGTCCGCGAGGGCGGCCTTTGTGTTTTTGGGTCAGTGGAAGTTGCGGCCTGAGGGAAGGGCGGCATAGGTCTCGCGGTCGAGCTGTTCGCGGCGGCGGCGCTCGCCTTCGTCGCGCCCGGGTTGCGGGCCGGAGCGGCCTTCGTCGCCGTGCGCCAATATGCCATTGCCGAGATCGAGGCCTTGCGCCAGATCGAGCAGGCTGGGGGTGAAATCGGTGAAGCTGCGGGAGACGAGGTGGGTGACGAGGCCCTCGCGCTGCAGCTGGCCGCGGACAGCCAGCAGGCGCGAACCGAGTACGACGCGGCGATTGTTGTCGAAGGTCTTGTTCCACACGATGATGTTGGCGATCCCCGTCTCGTCCTCGAGCGTCATGAAGATCACGCCGCTCGCCGTCCCCGGCTGCTGACGCACCAGCACGAGGCCGGCCGTTTCGACGATGGCGCCGTTCGGCTTGTCGATCAGGTCAGCGCAGCGCAGCGTGCCGCGCCGGTCGAGTTCGGGGCGCAGGAAGCCCACGGGGTGTCCCTTTAGCGACAGCGACAGCGTCCGGTAGTCGTGCACCACCGATTCACCCGGGGCCATGACCGGCAGGTCGATCTCCGCGTCATCGGGTTTCGAGACCCGCTTGGCGATCGAGAACAGCGGCAGCTGTTCGGCGCCGGCAACGCCGTTCAGCCCGCGGACGATCCACAGCGCCTCGCGGCGGTTTATCCCAAGTGAGCCGAAGGCATCGGCCTCGGCCAGCTTCTCCAGCGTTGCGACCGGGACCCCCGTCCGCACCCAGAGGTCGCGGATCGAGGCATAGCCATCGCCCCGGCGGGCGATGATCAGGTTGGCATGGTCCTGCTTCAGGCCGAGCACCTGCCTCAGGCCCAGCCGGATCGCCTTGTTCGACCAGATGTCGTCGCGCATCTCGGCGTGCTGTTTCATGATCCGCTCGCTCGCCGGGGTGCCGTCCTCCAGCACGTGCAGCCAATCCGAGCGGTTGATGTCGGCTTGCAGCATCTCAACCCCGTGCTCGATGGCATCTCGGACGATCTGCGCCGGCGAGTAAAAGCCCATCGGCTGGCTGTTGAGCAGCGCACAAGCGAACACATCGGGGTAGTGGCACTTCATCCAGCACGAGGCATAGACCAAGAGGGCGAACGAGGCGGCGTGGCTTTCGGGGAAGCCATAATCGCCAAAACCCTCGATCTGCGCGAAGCAGCGCCGGGCGAAATCCTCGGCGTAGCCCTTGTCTTTCATGCCGTTGAGGAAGCGATCCTTGAGCGTATGGATGGTGCCGTTGCGCCGGAACGTCGCCATGGCGCGACGCAGCCGATCGGCTTCGCCCGGGGTGAATCCGGCGGCGACGATGGCGATCTGCATCGCCTGTTCCTGGAACAGCGGAACGCCGTAGGTTCGCTTCATAACCTCGTAGAGGTCGGGTGGCATGGGCTCCACCTTCTCGAGCCCCTGCCGACGCTTCAGATAGGGATGCACCATGCCGCCCTGGATCGGGCCGGGCCGGACGATGGCGACTTCGATGACGAGATCGTAGAACTCTACCGGCTTCAGCCGCGGCAGCATCGACATCTGTGCCCGGCTTTCAATCTGGAACACCCCAATCGTGTCCGCCCGATGCGTCATCCGGTAGACCGGGGCCTTCACCTCCGGATGGGCTTCCTCAGCCATCAGCAGCGGCAGCGTGACATCGCGATCGTAGTGCTGGTGCAGCAGCTCGAACGAGCGGCGCAGGCAGGTCAGCATGCCGAGCGCCAGGATATCGACCTTTAGGATGCCGAGCGCGTCGATGTCGTCCTTGTCCCACTCGACGATGGTGCGGCTCTCCATCGCCGTCTTCGAGATTGGCACCAGGCTCTCTAGAGAATCGCGGGTGATGACGAAACCGCCGACATGCTGGCTGAGGTGGCGGGGGAACGATTTCAGCACCGGCACCACGTTGAACATCTGCGTCAGGGTCGGATCGTCAGGATCGAGCCCGAGCATCTTGATGCCCTTGAGATCGGCGGCGTTGCCCCAGCCCCAATGCAGCTGGTTGAGCGCGCCGATGGTGTCGTCGGAAATGCCGAATACCTTGGCGGTCTCGCGGATGGCGCTCTTGGAGCGATAGGAGATGACGGTCGCCGTCAGCCCGGTCCGCTCGCCACCGTATTTGTTGTAGACGTACTGCATCATCTCTTCGCGCCGCTCGTGCTCGAAATCGACGTCGATATCGGGTGGCTCGTCGCGTTCGGTCGAGATGAACCGGCCGAACACCAGGGTGACCTTGGTGGGGTCGACCTCCGTGATCCCCAGACAGTAGCAGACCACCGAGTTGGCGGCTGAACCTCGCCCCTGGCAGAGGATTCTCAGCTTATGCCGGGCGTAGCGGACAACGTCCTCGACGGTGAGGAAGTAGGATGCGTAGCCTTTGTAGGCGATAAGGCAAAGTTCGCTCCAAAGACTGCGTTTGACCGTATCGGGCACTCCTTCGGGATAGCGGTCGCGTGCTCCCTCCCAGGTCAGGCGCTCCAATGTCTCCTGGGCTGTCTCGCCGTTGTCGATGGTTTCAGTCGGATAGTTGTACTTCAGCTGGTCGAGGCTGAAGCCGATGCGGTTCAGCAGCAGCTGTGTCTGAGCGATGGCATCGGGATGCTCAGCGAACAGCCGGACCATTTCGGTTGCCGGCTTCAGGTGTCGCTCGGCGTTCTGCTGCAGCCGGCGACCGGCGGTCTCGAGCGTCAGGTGCTCGCGGATGCAGGTCACCACGTCCTGGACGATCTTGCGGTTGGGCTCGTGGTAGAGCACGTCGTTGACCGCCAGCAGCGGCACGCCGGCATCGGCTGCCATTGCGGCCAGCCGGTTGAGGCGGGCCCGGTCGGTGCCCTTGAAGGTTGCCGCTGCAGCCAGCCAGACATTGCCCGGACTGAGCTTTGCCAACCGCTCGAGCACGGCGCCGGAATGCTCCCAGCGCGTCTCGTCGCAATGGAGGATCAGCAACTGGCCTTCGATAAAGTCTTCGAGGTCGGAGAAGCGGATGATGCACTTGCCCTTCTCGCTCTCCTTCCCGAGGTTGCCGCGGCTCAGCAGGCGGCAAAGCCGGCCATAGGCCTCGCGGTCAGAGGGATAGGTGACGATATCGGGAGTATCATCGGCAAAGCAGAGCCGGACACCGACGACGTAGCGGAAGTCGGGTGCCTTGTCCTTGAGGTCGCGGTGGGCCACGTAGCCGCGCACCACGCCAGCAAAGCTGTTGCGATCGCAGATCCCGACACCGCTCATTCCGAGCGCGATGGCGGCAGAGACCAGCTCCTCCGGATGCGAACCGCTTCTCAGGAACGAGAAGTTGGACGTCACCATCAGTTCGGCATAGCTGGGGCGGGTCATGCGAAGAACCCGTGCATGAACCAGCGCGGCGCTTCGGCGGCGCCATAGAGCCCGATGCGGAAGATCCAGAACCGCCGGCCGCCGTCATCCTCGATGACGTAGTAGTCGCGGACGGTGGTCAGCGGGTCGAACGCCGCGAGCGCGGAGACATGCTCAGGCTCCTTGGGCTTCTGCTTGTCCGACTTGGGGTCGTCGCGCGGATCGCGCTTCTTGCTGCCGCGCTGGGGCAGCTCCAGCACCTCGAGATTCTTGCCCGAACGCCACCACTCGGCCTCGATCCGTTCCGGCCCCGAGGCCTTGAGGATGCGGTAGGCGATGCGCCGCCAGATGATCCGCATCGGCGGGCCATGCGGCACCTCGGCTATCACGTTGATCGGTTCCGGGTTGGGCAGCAGGCGGAGCGGCCTGCGCAACTCGGGATCAGGGAAGGCCTCGGGATCGTCCTCAGTCTGGGCGATCACCGGCTCCAGCTTCGCTGCCCGCTCGGGGATGTGGGTGTTGACGAATTTCGACCGGGTGAGCGCCATGGGGCCAAGCCGACTGGTCATGCGGTCGTAGAGCCGGTCGAGGTCCTGCGCCCCGTCGCGCACTTCGAACGCCCCGAGCTGGGTGCTCTGCACCTCGGACAACGAACTGGCCGCCAGCCGGATCATGTCGATGCCGAAGCCGGCATCGTACTCGCCTTCGAGGCGCTCCGACCGGTGCACGAACAGCTGGGCAATGTGGTTGGGATCGCGCGTCGCCCGGCCAGCATTGATGGTGAGGTTCATCACCTTGTGGTCGACCCGGTAGAGCAGCAGGTGGAAGGTCTGCGCGCCCAGTCCTTCGGACTCGAGGCGCAGGCCGAGCTGGATGGCGAGATCGCGGGCCGTCATCAGCACGTCGTCCATGTAGCCGATGGGCTCGGCGTAACGGCGCTCGGCATAATATTCGGCAATCGGCAGCCGCGGGGTGATCCGCTCTTCGATCCGGCCCAGCGCCTGGTCGAGCCTGAGGATCAGCGATTCCCCGAACCGGGCCTGCAGGGCCCGCCGATCCCGGCCATAGAGCTGCCCGATGGTCTTGAGCCCCATCTGGTTGAGCCCCGAAACCTGAGACTCTTCGAGCCGCAAGCCGACGATCGGCAGGGTGGCGAGCGCCGTTTCGGTTTCGCCCTTTGGAACGATGCTGCCAGGTGAGAAATGCGCCAAAGCCCAGGCGGCCCCAACCGTATCGGCGATGGCGCCGGAGACAGTGAAGCCCAGGGTGCGCAGCCGGTTGACCAGCACTTCCAGCATTTTTGCCTCGTCGCCAAACAGGTGGGCGACCCCGGTGATGTCGAGGACCAGGTCACCGTAGGGCGCCGCCGCCGAGTGAACGGCGACAATCGGGCTGGCGTTGGAGTGCCAATCGGCAAAATCAGCGAAGACCTGCTCGATATAGGCCCGGTCGATCTCGCGGACTTCGAGCTCCGGCACCAGTGCGCGCGCGTCCGACAGGTTCTGCCCGGATGTCAGGTTTGCCTTAGCCGCCGCGGCATCCACCGCGGCGAGACGCATGGCGCCCTTCTGCTTCTCCCACAGGGCCAGCGGGCGGGTCGAGCGGGCGAGTGCCGGATCAGCCCGCCTGAGACAGTCGGTCGCCCAGCGTGGCAACGACAGGGCGAGATGGCGGCGCCGTTCGGTGAACAGCAGCTCCGGTGCGGTATTCGGGTTCGACTGAAACGAAACCATTTTCTGTCCAGTCCACAAGCATGCTTTTGCCTTCGGCTCGTTGCGTCTTGTCGCCGAGCCGGCCTTTTTCGATCTCGATCTGGAAGCGGGGCGGGCCGGGTGCGCGCGGATCGAACGGCACCTCACCGCTCATTGCCGGCGAAACCCGCCAGCGCAGTTTTGCTGCGCTCGCCTCGCGTCCCCGGCCGTAGCGGATGAGGAACGCCGAGGTGCCGGCCGCAGCTGCACGGAGGCTCAATCGGCGCGACACGGTGAAATCGAGTGCCTTGGGGTGACTTGCGAGATCGGCGATGACCCCGGCGACCGCACGGCAGGCAATTGCTTCCTCCATTGCCCAGAGCAACTCGGTTACGCTCTCGATCCGGCCGATCACCAACCGCGCCGGATCGATGCCGAACTGCTGCAGCCCCGCGCCATAAGGCAGCCCCAGCTCCTGGCCTTCACCTACCAGCTGCAGGTAGAGGATCGCCTGCCGTTCGGTGGTCAGCAGCTGCCGGGCGAGCCCGAAGGCGAAGCCCAGCGCGGCGCCGCTCTGGCGTTGCTCATCGGCAAACACCTCGTGCAGCAGTCCATTGGGTGCGACGAGCACCTCCAGCGGATCGGCAAGCTCCTGCTCGTCATTGGCAGCCTTTCCCAACCCCTCCGCCACCATCGCTGCGCCTTTCGCCAGCAGCGGGCGCTTTTCTAGGGCGGCGATTTTCAGTCGTAGGGCGTCGAGATCGTGGCGTGCGAGGCCCGGCATCTGAGCCTCCCTGTTGTCAGTAATTAGAACAAATAGGGAACACCAGAGTCCGGTCGAGAGTCAAGCAGAAGAGTCAGCACACGCCGTGCTCACATCCTCGCGCTGCGGCATGCGGGCACTTTCGCGATTGGGCGGGAGTGCCTATCTTCCGTCGACCCACCCAAGGACTCCTCCCATGTTCGATGCGCTGCGCTCCATCTTCCAGAGACCCGATGCCACTGTGCTCAGCATGGAGCCGAAGCTGGCGGTAGCGGCCTTGCTCGTTCACCTCGCGGCGATCGACGGCAATGTCAGCGAGGCCGAGCGGCAGGCGCTCGAGGGCACGCTGATGGATTACTACGGGCTCGGCGAGGACGAGGTGCGCAAGCTGATCGTCGAGGCGACCAAGCGGGACCAGGAATCGGTGGATTTCTACCGCTTCACTTCGGCGCTGAGTTCACTGGACGATAGCGAGAAGATCGAGATCATCCGGATGATGTGGCAGGTGGTGTTCGCCGACAAGCGCAACCACGAGCTCGAGGACAACATGGTATGGCGCATCGCCGAACTGATCGGGGTGTCGTCGCGCGACCGCACGGTGCTGCGCAACCAGATGGCGCGGGCTTGAACCAGCTTAAAGAACGTTCCCGCGCTTTCGCGGGAATGACCCGGTGGTTGTCGGCTAGCTGAGGACCGGCGAGGCATCAGGATGGGCCCCTGCCTTCGCCGGGCTGACGCGTTGGTGCAGGGCGCTTAGCGCTTCCAGGCTTCGAACTTGCCGACATATTCGGGCTCGCTCTTCTCGCAGTCGAAATCCTTTGCCTTCTCGTCGGCGGTTTTGCGGGCGAGGGCGTTGGCGTCGGGGTTGGCGAGGGCGTCGATATAGGCGATGTGGCAGGTGGCGCCGGGGGTGACTTTGGTGACGACCAGCACCTGGCCCTCGGGTTTGCCCTCTTCACCCTGGGTGAAGAAGCGGAGGATGGTGGCGAAGGGCTTGAAGTAGCCCTCGGCGTTGGAGACGCGCCACTCGATCTTGTCGCCCAGGTGGTTGAATGGGTTGAGGGTCTGCTCGGCGGCCTTCTCGGTGGTGGAGGTGAGGCCGTAGGAGACGAACATCCGCAGGTCGCCCTCGGTGACCATGACCGGGATGCCCTTGAGGCCGAGGCAAGCCCACATGGTGCCGAAGTCATCGGACTCGATCACCGTGCAATCGACGTTGAGGTTGAGGTCGGTGTAGCTAGATTCGATCTGCTGGGCGCTGGCCGAGCCGGCCCAGCCGATGCAAGCGACATAAAGCGCACTGGCGAAAATGCGTCCGATCACGGCAATACCTCCTCAATACGTCTTGAACACCGCTGGGCTTCGCATGCCACCCGCGCATTCGTATGCCTTGCAATCATGGCCCCGGATAGGCCACAACCCGCCGAAATAGACCTAAGGCAGACCCAATGAACATCGACGCGATCCCGATCGGCAAGAATCCCCCCGACGACCTCAACGTGATCATCGAGGTGCCGCTGGGCGGCGAGCCGATCAAGTACGAGATCGACAAGGCCTCGGGGGCGCTGTTCGTCGACCGGTTCCTCTATACGCCGATGCGCTATCCGGGGAATTACGGCTTCGTGCCGCACACGCTTTGCGGCGACGGCGATCCGCTCGACGTGATCGTGATGAACTCGCGGCCGCTGGTGCCGGGTGCGGTGGTGCGCTGCCGGCCGTTCGGCATCCTGTTCATGGAAGACGATGGCGGCACCGACGAGAAGATCCTCGCCGTGCCGGTGTCGAAGCTGACCAAGATGTATGACGGGATCAACGACATCACCGACATGCAGCCGATCCAGCTGGAGCGGGTGAAGCACTTTTTCACCCACTACAAGGATCTCGAGCCCGGCAAGTGGGCCAAGATCGAAAAGCTCGGCGGCGTCGATGATGCGCGGCGGGTGATTCTCGAATCGATCGAGCGTGCCAAGGCGGCGAAGTAGTGCCGGCGGGTGCGCCGGGAGGCCCGATTGGGCCGCCCCTTGAAACTGTGAAACCGGGTTCACATATATCGGTCAACGGTTGGATCGGGGCGCTGTCCCTCCCGGCGACATGATCCCAGCCTACGAAAGGCGCTCCCCTAACGGGTTGAGCGCCTTTCTCTTTTTCAGCGTGTCGAAGGGTGAGCGATGAGCGGACGGATCGTCATTCTCAACGGGGTGCCGAGGGCGGGGAAATCCTCGATCGCGCGGGCGGTGATGGCGCTGGTGCCGGGGCGGTGGGTGAACCTCGGCGTCGATGCGATGAACGAGGCGCTGCCCAAGGACATGCTGCCTGGGATCGGCTTGCGGCCGGGCGGGGAGCGGGCGGAGCTGGAGCCGACGGTGGTGCGGCTCTATACCGAGCTCTACGACGAGATCGCGGAGCGGGCACTGGCTCGTGGCGATGTGGTGGTCGATGTCGGGCACCATGACGGCTACTCGCGGCCGCTGGGCATACTGGCAGCATCGGCACGGCGGCTTGCCGGGCTGCCGGTGCTGTTCGTCGGGGTGCGCTGTCCGATCGAAATGATCATGGCGCGGCGGAATGCCAATCCGCAGCACGGGTTCGGCCTCTATGTAGCGGGCGAAGGCGTGCCGGAGGCGGTGCGGCGCTGGCAGGGTGCGGTGCATGTGCCGGGGATCTACGATCTTGAGGTCGATACCGGGGTGATGACGCCGGAGCAGTGTGCGGCGGCGATCGCCTCGGCACTTCTGGCGCCGCCGCGGCCGAGTGCCTTCGAGCGGCTCGCAACACTCTAGCGTCAGTGCGGGCTGACCCCCAAAACCAGCTAAGGACTACGGATAACCCGCATGCGGGACGTCGACGCGGGCGCTGAAGACGCGGCCGGTGGGCTTGGTGACATCGACAGTGCCCGTCCATTCATTGGCGACCATGTAGAGCGTCCGGCCATCGGGGCCACCGAGCATGACGGCAAAGCACATGCGGTCGAGCTCGAATCTCTCGACGATCTCGCCGCCATCGCGGACGCGCAGCACGGTGGGTCCGGTCGAGGTCCAGATGGCGCCTTCGGCATCGGCGCAGATGCCGTCATTGCCGTACTCGCCGACATTGGCCCATAGCCTGCGATTGCTGAGGCTGCCGTCCTCGGCGATGTCGAAGGCGCTGAGGTTGCCGTTGAACGACTCGGCGCAGACCAACGTCCTGCCGTCGGCGAGAATGGCCATACCGTTGGGGAAGGCGAGACCTTCGGCCACCTTGCGACTGGTGCCGTCGGGCGAGACCAGTGCGATGAAGCCGGGGCGGAATTCGCCGCCGGGGAAGTCGAAATCGACATTGTTGACGTAGATGTGGCCGCTGGGGTGCACGGTAATTTCGTTGCAGCCGCGGTCCGACAGGCTCGACAGGTCGACGAAACGCGTGAAGCTGCCGTCGGGCTGCCGCACCTTCAGATCGTTATCTGCGGCGTGGACCAGCAGCATCCGCCCATCGGACAGCCAGTCGAAAGAAAAGGGCAACGAGGCGACCTCCGCCTCGACGGTTGACCGGCCTTCGCTGTCGATGGTGTAGAGTTTCTGGCCGACCCAGTCGGCGAACCAGAGCTTGCCGTCATGCCAGCGCGGGCACTCGCCGAGCAGGATGCCATCCATCAGCTGGGTTATCTCAGTCATCGTCGCACTCCCTCATCGCTCTCAGGACAATGTCGGGCGACGCGCGGCCATTTCGACAGGGGCGGGAAAGAAATCGGGCGCCGGAGGGGTGTCCGGCGCCCGAAGGGATTAGTGATTCACGTGAAGCAGGAGCGGCCTTAGTGGCCGCCCATGCCCGCCATTTCGGGGTTCGCCGGCGGCTTCTTGACGAAGAAGGCCGCAACGATGGCGAACGTCGAGATGATGGCGCCGCAGAGGAACCCGGTGCGGATGCCGGCGGCGAGCGCGGTCACCGGCTCGGTGCCGGCGGCCGTCAGCGCGGCGGTCTGGATGGTCATCAGCGCCACGAACAGGGCGACGCCCGCCGCACCCGCGACCTGCTGGACCGAGCCGAGAATGGCCGAGCCATGCGAATATAGCTGCATGGGGAGCGAGCTCAGTGACGCGGTGAACAGCGGCGTGAACATGATGGCGAGGCCGATGCAGAGCGTGATGTGGCCGGCGAGGATCACCCAGATCGAGGTGTTCTGATCGACGAGGGTCAGGCCCCAGAGCACGGCACTGACGAGGATCGAGCCGGGAACCAGCAGGCGTGTCGTGCCCCACTTGTCGTAGAGCCGGCCGACCACCGGGCCGAGCAGACCCATCGTCAGGCTGCCGGGCAGCAGCATCATGCCGATCTGCAGCGGATCGAGCTTGATGACGTTCTGCAGGAACAGCGGCAGGAGGATGATGACGCCGAACAGCGCCATCATGGCGATGGCCATCATCACCACCGACAGCGTGTAGTTGCGGATGGCGAAGGCGCGGAGATCGAGTAGCGCCTTATCCTGCAGGCTGAGCTGGCGCCACACGAACAGCACCATGGTGACGAGACCGACGCCGAGCGGAATCCAGGGCGACATGCTGCCCTCGCCAGTGGCAGCCGACGCCTCGCCGAAGCTCGAGAGGCCATAGACGATGCCGCCGAATGCCAGCGCCGAAAGGACCACCGAGATGAAATCGAGCGGGGTCGAACGCGGGGTCGAGACGTTCTTCATCCGCCACGCGCCCAGTGCCAGGGCGGCCAACGCGATCGGCAGCACCAGGATGAACATGAAGCGCCACTCGAAGTGAGTGAGGATGAAGCCGCCGATGGTCGGGCCGATGGCCGGAGCCACCGACATGACGATCGAGATGTTGCCCATGGTCTTGCCGCGGGATTCGGGAGGCACCAGCGTCATCACCGTGGTCATCAGCAGCGGCATCATGATGGCGGTGCCGGTTGCCTGGATGACGCGGCCGAAGACCAGGAGCTCAAGGCCGGGCGAGAGGGCGCAGATCAGCGTACCGGCCGAGAAGATTGACATGGCGAGCATGTAGATCGGCCGGGTGTTGATGCGCTGCAGCAGGAAGCCGGTGATGGGAATCACCACCGCCATGGTGAGGAGGAACGCGGCGGTGAGCCACTGGGCGGCGCTGGCGGTGACGCCGAGATCGGTCATCAGCGGCTGGATGGCGACGCTCATGATGGTCTCGTTGAGGAACACCACGAAGGTGGAGACGAGCAGCAGCGCGATCACCAGCCGGTTGCGGGCGGCGGTGGAGGAATCAATCGGAGCCGAGGCGGGCGCGAACCCGGCGGCATCGGACGGGACATCGGTGATGGTGTCGGAGGTCATTTGCGGCCTGCCTTGCGAGAAAATGAATCAAAGTACGGGAGGGTGAATGGCACAGATGGGGCGCCTGGAGCCAGCCGCCAAGGCGCATAACGCGGATGCATTGGGGCGGCAATTACTGGTGCGGTCATGAGGAAATCTCCTTGGCTTTCACCAGATCGACGAGTGACGTGCGGTGGAATCGACAGCGGCCGTATCGAAATCAGTTAAGCGGTGACTTAAGCGTTGTTGGAGCGAGAGTCAACGCAAGACGTCCGTGGGAACCGATGATCCGCTCGCACGGCGGCTGTCCTAGCGCAGGGTGGGGGTCTTGAAGCAAGCCCCTTGTGCGCTACATATCAATAATGGAGGGGGGCAGTGCCCACCTCCTTTTTGCTGTCTGCCGGACGCGGCAGCCCACCTCCAAATCCCTCCAGATGCCCATCGGCCCGTCATGGATGTGCTCCGTTACGAGCGCGTCGCAGTGGCGTGAAAGCCTGGTACAGTTCCGCCCGCAGGGTGGGACCGGCGGGTAGCGTCAACTTCTGGAGATTGCACATGCATTATAAGGAAGAGAAATTTGAAGGTCGGGGCGGACTGAGCATTTTTTATCGCTCGTGGCGTCCGGATGGTGCTCCGCGGGCGGTGGTGGTGATCGTCCCCGGGTTCAACTCGCACGGCGGCCAATATGGCTGGGTGGCGGAGCAACTGGTGGCGAGCGGGCTCGCGGTCTATGCGGTTGACCTCCGTGGCCGCGGCAAGTCGGATGGCGAGCGGTTCTATGTCGACAAGTTCGCCGACTACACCGGCGATGTAGACGGGTTGATGAAGATCGCCAAGGCGCGCGAGCCGGGGCAGAAGGTGTTCCTGCTCGGGCACAGCGCCGGTGGCGTGGTCTCTTGCATCTATGCGCTCGAGCATCAGTCGGAACTGGCTGGGCTGATCTGCGAGAGCTTTGCCCACCAGGTGCCGGCGCCGGACTTTGCCCTCGCCGTGCTGAAGGGGCTGAGCCACATTGCGCCACATGCCCAGGTGCTGAAGCTCAACAACGAGGACTTTTCGCGGGACCCCGCGGTGGTGGCGACGATGAACGCCGACCCACTGATTGCGCATGAGACGCAGCCGACCAAGACCGTGGCGGAGATGGTGCGGGCCGACGAGCGGCTGAAGGCGGAGTTCCCGCAGATCACCCTGCCGGTGCTGATCCTCCACGGCACGCTCGACAAGGCAACCAAGCCGAGCGGCAGCCAGTTCTTCTACGACACGGCTGGCTCGAAGGACAAAACCCTGAAGCTGTATGAGGGCCACTTCCACGACCTGCTCAACGACCTGGGCAAGGAAGAGGTGATGGGCGACATCCAGAACTGGATCGACGCGCGCATCTGAGGCGCGGAGCCCGCTCGGGAACCTTTTCCGGGCAACCCACTCCAATGGTCGACGCGGCTCGCTGAGGCTGCGCCGATCATGGAGTTCAAGATGAAGATCCTCTCGCTCGCTCTCGCTTTGACGCTCGCCGGTGCGCTGCCGGCGCTGGCGCACGACGTTCCCGCCGAGATCGCCAAGTCGCCGCCTGCCGGTGACTTCAAGGCGGTCAGCTCATTGGTCAAGCTGCCGGATTTCCTGCCCGGCATGGGACAGCTTTATGTCGATCCGGCATCGCTGCCTGCTGGACCGTTCCTCGCCTATGACCATGACGGCAAGCTGGTCAGCACCATCTACATGCTGCCGATCAAGGACCTGAACCCGGACAAGCGGTTCGAGGACCTCAAGGCGCCGGGCGGCAATGTCGATCATGTCGACGTGTACTTCAACGCCGGGCACCCGGGCGTCGAGGAGCCGCACGTGCATGTGGTGCTATGGCATGTCCCGGTGGCCGACGAGGCGCGGGTGGCGCAATGATCGCAACGCGCAGACAGGCGCTCTGGGCCGGCGGGGGTTTCCTCGCCGCCCTGATGTTGCGCCCGACGCCGTTGCTGGCAGCGGACACTCTCGAGATTGTCATGCACGGGACGCCCGATGGCTCGCATGTGTGGTTCGATCCGGTCGGCATCCTTGTGCAGCCGGGCCAGACCATCCGCTGGACCAACCGGGATGCGGGCAATTCGCATACGGTGACGAGTTACGATCCGAGCCTGTTCGACCGGCCGCGGCGGATACCCCAGGGCGCCAAGCCATGGGACTCGGACTACCTGCTGCCCGACGAGTCGTTCTCGCTGACGCTGACGGTGCCGGGGGTCTATGACTATTACTGCGTGCCGCACGAGCATGCCGGCATGGTGGGTCGGATCGTCGTCGGAACGCCGGGTCCGGAGGCGGCGAACTACGCCAATGCCGGTGCGGGCCTGACCGAACTGCCAGAGATCGCGCTGGCCGGATTTCCGGATGTCGCGGCGATCATGGCCGCCGGTACGGTGAGGCGCGGATAGGGAGGATGGCAGATGCTGACGGTGCTGAAGCCGCGAAGCGAAGTGCGGGATCTGGGCGAGGCCGAGCTGGTGGAGCTGGCACGACGGGGTGGCGAGAACGCCATTCGCACGCTGATCGAGCGCAACAACCAGCGGCTGTTCCGGGCCGCGCGCAGCGTGCTGCGCAATGACGGCGAGGCCGAGGACGTGGTGCAGGAAACCTATGTGAAGGCGTTCACGGCGCTGGCGAGCTTTCGCGGCGAGGCGAGCTTTTCCACCTGGCTGACCCGCATTGCGCTGAACGAGGCGGTGTCCCGGTTGCGACGGCGGCGCAGGAACAGCGATCTAGAAGCGCTGGACCAGGCGGTGAGCGCCGATGCCGGGCTGGTGTCGCTGTTCCCGCTGTCGCTGGTTCCGCTCCCCGCCGATACGGAGGCCGCACGGTCAGAAATGCGCCAGATACTGGAGACAGCCATCGATGGCCTGCCGGAGGGATTTCGCACGGTGTTCGTGCTGCGCGATGTCGAGGGGCTGAGCACCGAGGAGACGGCGGAGCAGCTGACGCTGAAGCCGGAAACGGTGAAGACCCGGCTGCACCGGGCGCGGCGGATGTTGCGGGCGGTGCTGGAAGAGCAGATGCGCGGCTCGTTCGCCGAGCTCTATCCGTTCGACGGGGCGCGATGTGCAAATATGGCGGATCGGGTGATCGCACGGTTGCGCGAGGTGTAGCGATCACAGCGACTTCTCGGCGAGGCCGCGGAAGGCGTCGGGGATGGAGCGGGTGAGTTCGAGGGTGGCGGAGCCGTAGCCGATGGCTTCGCGGCCGAAGCGGGTGCGGACGGTGTCCATGGCGCGATCGGCGATCAGCCGGGCGGCGCCGCTGCGGGTGCCGGGGCGGCGGGGCTCGTCGGCGAGGCCGAGCGGCAGTTCGAGCTGGACCAGCGGGTTGCGCTCGAGGTGCGAGACCGAGATGGCCAGGAGCGTGATGGTGCGCTCGTCGGGGTGGTCGGCTTGCACGACGCGCACCAGGTCTTCGGCGATCTCAGCGAGGCTGACCGTCGCGGCGATGGGGCTGTCGATGGTGACCGATCGGGTGACGGCGCGCATGTCGCGGAAGCGGACGCGCAGGGTGATGGTGTGGCCGTGCCAGGACTTGACCCGAAGGCGCGAGGCGATGCGATCGGCGAGGTGGTGCAGCGTCGGGCGGTAGATGCGCTCGATGAAGGGCTTTTTGCCGAGGGCTGACTGAGCGCCGGCGGAGCGGGCGCGTTGGTTGGTGACAATGGCGCGGGGATCGCGGTTCCAGCTCAGGGCGCTGAGCTTTTCGCCGGTGGCGCGGCCGAGCAGAGCCTGCACCCATTCGACGTGCTTTTCGGCGAGCTGGCCGATGGTGAGGATGCCCTCGTCTTCGAGCTTGCCTTCGGTGACCGGGCCGACGCCCCACATCAGCCCGACCGGCAGATGGTGGAGGAATTCGAGTTCGCGGACCGGGTCGACGACGACGAGGCCATCGGGCTTGGCGACCTGCGAGGCGATCTTGGCGAGATGCTTGGTCCGCGCGACGCCGACGGAGATGGGGAGGCCGAGCTCGGCGCGGACGCGGGAGCGGATGGTCTGGGCGATGGTTTCGGGCGAGCCGAACAGGTGTTCGCAGCCGGCGACATCGGCGAAGGCTTCATCGATGGAGATGCGTTCGACCAGCGGGGTGTAGTCGGAGAGCACGGCGATGGCGGCGTCACCGAGCTGCTGGTACTCCTCGAAGTGGCCGCCGGTGAAGATCAGTTCGGGGCAGAGTTCCTTCGCGGCCCAGCCGGACATGCCGCCGTGGACGCCGAAGGCCTTGGCCTCGTACGAGGCAGCGAGCACTACGCCACCGCCGACGGCGATCGGTTTGCCGCGCAGCTCGGGGTTCAGCAGCTGCTCGACCGAGGCGTAGAAGGCATCGAGATCGGCGTGGAGGATGGTGGCGGCGGACTCCATCCGGGTTCTCCATGGCGGCGTGGGGAACATAAAGTGAACGAAGGGTGCAGCTTGTCAAGCTGAGTCGCGGCTGCCGGGGGCTTGTCTTGCTATCGACAGGTGTGCCGCCTAGGTCTGCTGCTGGGGATCTGGAGGGTGCGATGCGGGCAGTGGTCTATTCGGCTTACGGGATGCCGGAGCAGTTGCGGCTGACGGAGGTGGCACGGCCGGTGCCGAAGGCGGGCGAGGTGCTGATCCGGGTGAAGGCGGCGTCGCTCAATTCTTGGGATTGGGACCTGCTGCGGGGCCAGCCGTTCTTGGTGCGGCTCGGCGGGCTGCTGCGGCCGCCGTACGCGATCCTTGGGGCGGATGTGGCGGGCGTGGTCGAGGCGGCAGGCGAGGGGGTAACGCGGTTCGCGGTGGGCGATGCGGTGTTCGGCGATCTTAGCGGGGCGAGCTGGGGCGGGTTCGCGGAGTATGTCGCGGCGCCTGAAGCTGCACTAGCGGCGATCCCCGCGGGAGTGAGTTTTGAGGCCGCGGCGGCAACGCCGCAGGCGGGACTCTTGGCGTGGCAGGGGTTGCGCTGGAAGGGCGAGGTGCAGCCGGGCGACAAGGTGCTGATCAATGGCGGCGGAGGCGGGGCGGGGACGTTCGCGATCCAGCTGGCCAAGCGGGCCGGGGCCGAGGTGACGGGGGTGGACCGGGCCGAGAAGGCGGAGCTGATGCGATCGGTCGGGGCGGACCGGGTGATCGACTATGCGGTGACGGACTACACGGCTGAGGGGGAGCGATACGACCTGATCCTCGACATGGTGGCGGCGCGGCCGCTGGCGCATTACCGGCGGGCGCTGAGTCCGCGTGGCCGGTTCGTGATGGTGGGCGGGAAGACGTCGACGATCCTCACGGTGGCGCTGGCCGGGGCGATGACATCGAAGCCGGAGGGGCAACAGATGGGGCTGCTGCTGCACCGGCCGGATGTGGGGCAACTGGCGGAGCTTGGGGCGCTGGTGGCAGCGGGGACGATCGTGCCGGCGGTGGAGCGGGTGTATCCGCTGGAACAGGCTGCAGAGGCGTTTCAGCGGATCGGCGACGGGCGGGCGCTGGGGAAGCTGGTGGTGGTGGCGTAGCTGTCAGCCCCCCGCCAGGGCCAGCAGGCGGTCGGTTTCTTCCGGGACGTTCTCCGAAAGGCGGGCTGCGGCGATGATGGGGAGCCAGGCGCGGATTTCGGGGGCGGTAAGGGGGCCGAGGGCCAGGTAGCGCTCGAGATAGGCGTTGGCGAGGTCGGGGCCGGCGCCGTGCAGCATCAGCACGTAGGAGCGGGCGACGTCGGCGGCGGGCGGCCCCGAAGTGGCGTCGGGCCAATCGACGATCATCGCCGTTTCGGGGGTGCCGATGATGTTGAACGGGTGGAAATCGCCGTGGCAGAGGCGGTTGCCATCGGGCAAGCAGGCCAGGTCGGCGAGCAGTTTTGTGCGCAGCGCTTCGTCGAGCTGGGGCACGTGGGCGATGCGGTGCGCCAGGCGAGGCTTCAGCGGCGCCAGGCGCGTTTCCTCGCGGGCGTGCATGGCTAGGTGTAGCTGCACCATGGCTTCGAGCGCGGCGGGGATCTGCGTGGGATCGGCGGTGGCGAGGGTCGCCAGCGGCTCGCCGGTGGCGCGGGACATGACGAGGCCCCAGCGGCCGGCGAACTTGCCGGCTTCGAAAACCTGCGGGGTGGGCAGGCCGTGATCGGCGACGACGGCCAGGATGGCAGCCTCGCTGAAGGCGACGGCGCGGGCGGCAGGGTCACGATAGAGCTTCAGCACGTGCTCGCCGTAGTGGAAGGCTTCGGCCACCTTGCCGGAGCCGAGCAGGTGGCCGATTTCGGGGCGGGTCATCAGCTGAGCGCGGCCTTGAGGGCGATGGCAATCGTGTCCTTCCCGCGGGTGAGCTGGAAGACCTTGCCGATCGACTTGGGCTCTTCGAGCAGGGCGACCACCACCGCGGCGACGTCCTCGCGTGGGACCGACTCCTCGTTGATCGCCTCCTGGCTCAGCACCACCTTGCCGGTGCCGCCGCCATCGGTGAGCTCGCCCGGCTCGAGGATGGTCCAATCGAGGCTGGAGCTGGTGATGTGCTTGGCCGCGGCGCGCTTCTGCTTGTAATAGTCCTTCATCTCGTCGTTCATCGAACGGGTGGAAAGCCCGGTGCTGGCACCGATCGAAGAGATCGAGACGTAGCGCTTCACGCCGGCCTTTTCGGCAGCGCGGACGGTGCGCAGCGTGCCCGTGCGATCGAGGGCGCTGCTTTCGCCGGCGCCGGAGCCGGCCGCGAACACCACGGCATCGGCGTCCTTCATGGCGAAGACGATATCGTCGAAGGCCGATTTATCGAGATCGAGCAGCACGGTTTCGGCGCCGAGCTTCACCATATCGGCCATGTGCCGGGGGTTGCGGATGGTGGCGACGACGGCGTGCCTGGCCGCGATGAGCTTTTCAACGATCAGGATGCCGGTGCGACCGTGGCCGCCGATGACGATGATGCGCATGGGGACACCTCAGTTCCGGAAAGGGTGCCGCAGGTGAGGCGATAGGGCAAGCTCGCTAGGAGTAAGGGAGATGATTCGATGACTGGACGGCAGGTGGTGGTGCACCACGACGACCTGGGGGCGAGTTGGAGCGCCAACATGGCGTTTGTCGAGCTTTGCGAGCAGGGCGTGGTCACTTGCGGCTCGGTGATGGTGCCTTGCCCGTGGTTTCCGCACATGGCGCAGCTGGCGCGGGAGAACCCCGAGCTCGATATCGGCGTGCACCTGACGCTGACCGCCGAGTTCGACCGCTTTCGCTGGCGGCCGATGACGGGCACGGCCGATAATGGCATGTGCGACGCCGAGGGGTTCATGCCGCGTCGCGTGGCGGATACGCGGGGCGCTGATCCCGCGGCAGTGGAGCGCGAGCTCCGGGCGCAGATCGATGCGGCGCTCGACGCGGGCATCGATGTGACGCATCTCGATGCGCATATGGGCACGGTGTGGTTGCCCGAGTTCGTCGAGATCTACGAGCGGCTGGGGGCGGACTACCGGTTGCCGATCTTCCTGCCGGGGCCAACGGATAGCTGGGTGGAGCCTTCGGCGGCGCTGAACCGCGCGACGGAGCGGGCTCAAGGCCGGGGCAACCCGGTGTTTGACGGGGTGGTGTCGACGCCGTTCGGCAATCTCAGCCCGACGGCGGCGGACTATCGCGGGATACTCGATGGTGCGCGGCCGGGGCTCACCTGGGGGGCGTTCCACTTCACCAAGCCGGGCGACATCGCGATGATCTCGGACGACGCGCCGCTGCGGCTCGCCGAGTACGAGCTGTTCCGCTCGGGCGCGGTGGAGGGAATGTATGCCGAGCTGGGGCTGGAGCTGGTGGGGATGCGCGGGTTCCGCGAGCGGATGCGGGGCCGGTAGATCGATTTTCTCCGATGCGGATTCGCGATGTCGAATTGGCGGGCGCGGGTTCGACTAGCCTCGTAAATCCGGAGGGATCGAAAAATGAAGTTCGTTTGTCTCGTCTATATCGACAGTGTGGCCATCGGGGCGCTGAGCGAGGCCGAGGGGCGGCAGCTGGCCGACGACTCGATCGCATTCGACTGGGGCCTGAGGAACAGCGGCAAGCTGATCCTGGCGCAGCCGCTGGAAGCGCCGGGGACGGCGGTGACGGTGCGGCAGCGGGCGGGGAAGTTCTCGCGCACCGACGGGCCGTTCGTCGAGGCCAAGGAGCACCTGGGCGGGTTCTTCATGATCGAGGCTGATGATATCGACGAGGCGATCGCGGTGGCGAAGACGAGCCCGATCATGCGGGTCGCGAGCGTGGAAGTGCGGCCGGTGCTGGAGCAGGTGGATAGCGTTACGGGGTTGGGGCGGCCGGGGTTGCAGTAGCGTCGCCAAACTACTGGACGTGTATCTTCGCCTCGTAGCCGAGAGACCGCAGGGCCTTCGACGTTCTTCCATTTCGGGGCGGGAATCTGTCAGGCAGCGCCCAGCCTACGATCTCGCCGATGGCACTGATGCCCAGCCCATCGATTTTCCATTTTGGGTCGCTGACGGCGTCCCAAAGCCGCTCAGGCAGGAGCGAGTCAGGCCCGCCGTACAGAACGAACGTCAGCATTTCAACAACCGACTTTCGCTCGGCTGATCGGTCGGCCCAAATGCGTGTTGCCAGAGCGCGCACTTTCTGGGGAATGGTGTATTTCGTTCCATCATCGGGCAGCATGACAGAGCGATTGGGAACACGCCTTCCATAATCCAGAATGGCGTGTACTCCCATACACATCTCAATGAAGCCCTCCTTGTCCATATCGCTAAGACCACCCTCCGATAGTGCGGAACGCAAAAAGGGGGCGGTGTTGTTGATCATCCGGTCTTCGTTTTCGGGCGCGTGGGGCAGGCCAGCCCACCATCCCATCGCTTCCGTTAGCGCCTGTTCGCGCCGAGTCCGGTTATCCTCAAAGTGAGCTGCATAATTGGCACGCTGCCCGTCAAAGGTACGCTGGTAGTAGTGGGCGTGGAGAAATTGATCCGCTTGCGCGCCGCTTGGTGCGTCGCCGCTTATCCACATGGGCCGGTATTGCGACTGGCTCACGCGAGTTCCGATATCGCGTAGGTCTTGCAAAGTAGAATGCCACTCTGCGAGAAAATCCTGTCGGCGTTGATCACGGGCCTTTACCCGCCCGGTTTGTACGAGGCCCGACCAGCGCTTAAGGCTTGGGCTCTTCCAAAATGTGGAGTCGTCCACCTTAGCTCTATCTAGCTGCAGTGATCGAGCGACCATCACGTCGTACACCTCCTTGGTCAGGGGTGTTGAATTCTGTTCAATGACGCCGAACAGCCGAGATATATCCTCAGACATCTCGTCGGTAATTTCTTCTTCCGAGAAGAAGCAACCCGCTTCGACGCCCTTGGACCAGGCCTTCTGCGTCAGATTTGCAGACCCCACGTACATACCGTAGCCGCGCCACCAGATAATCTTCGCGTGAAGATGCTCTACAAGTCGGCACACGAAATTTGGCGACCGCCTGCTCAAAAACAATTTCAGCAGATTCGTCGAAACGGCGACGCTCGCGTCCAGCTTCCCGTAGTATCTAAGGGGAATATTGTTGTCCCAGCACCACTCAAGGAGCAAATCGTCCGACGCGTAGGCCACGGCGGCTACGACTTCGGCAGTGCTCGACGCTGCAACCAATGTGATGTTGCGGAGGTACTCACCGTTAATTCCGCCTAGAACCAGATGCATTGCTACCCCGTACGTGTGCAAAGAGGCCCGGGATGTGGTCCCAGGCCTCCTCGTCGTCCAGCAATAAGCGGTGACCCTTAAGCCACCCCACCCATATGGGCCAACACGGCCAGCAACAGTAGCGCCACGATGTTCGTGATCTTGATCATCGGGTTCACTGCGGGACCGGCGGTGTCCTTGTAGGGGTCGCCCACGGTGTCGCCGGTGACGGAGGCTTTGTGGGCGTCGGAGCCTTTGAAGTGCTTGACGCCGTGGCTGTCGGTGAAGCCGTCTTCGAAGCTCTTCTTAGCGTTGTCCCAGGCGCCGCCGCCGGCGGTCATCGAGATGGCGACGAAGAGGCCGGTAACGATGACGCCCATCAGCATGGCGCCGAGCGCGGCAAAGCCCTGGTCGCGGCCGGCGATCCAGAAGATGACGAGGAAGACGACGATCGGCGACAGCACCGGCAGCAGCGAGGGAACGATCATTTCCTTGATCGCGGCCTTGGTGAGCATGTCGACGGCCTTGCCGTAGTCAGGCTTGTCGGTGCCGGCCATGATGCCCGGCTTTTCCTTGAACTGGCGGCGGACTTCCACCACCACCGACTGCGCGGCGCGACCGACGGCGGTCATCGCCATGCCGCCGAAGAGGAACGGCAGCAGGCCGCCGAACAGCAGGCCGACGACGACATAGGGGTTGGCGAGCGAGAAGTTCACCGCCTGCATGCCGTAGAAGAACGAACCTTCGACGGCGTTGGCGACGAAGTACTGCAGATCCTGCGTATAGGCGGCGAACAGCACCAGGGCGCCGAGGCCGGCCGAACCGATGGCGTAGCCCTTGGTGACGGCCTTGGTGGTGTTACCGACGGCGTCGAGCGCGTCGGTGTTGTGACGCACTTCCTTGTCGAGGCCGGCCATTTCGGCAATGCCGCCGGCATTGTCGGTGACCGGACCGAAGGCATCGAGGGCCACGACGATACCGGCGAGCGCCAGCATGGTGGCCACGGCGAAGGCGATGCCGAACAGGCCCGCCAGGTTGTAGGTGACGATGATGCCGGCGATGATGACGATGGCCGGGAGCGCGGTGGATTCGAGCGAGACCGCGAGGCCCTGGATGACGTTGGTGCCGTGGCCGGTGACCGAGGCTTCGGCGATCGAGTTGACCGGGCGGCGGCCGGTGCCGGTGTAGTATTCGGTGATGACGATGATCAGGCCGGTGATGGCGAGGCCGACGACACCGCACCAGAACAGGTGCCACGGGGTGAAGGCCTTTTCGGCGGTGCCGAGTGCGGCATTGAGATCGCCGAACACCAGCCAGAGCACGGGGAGCAGCGCGATCAGCGAGAGGACGCCGGTGGCGATGATGCCCTTGTAGAGGGCGCCCATGATGTTGTTGGAGGCGCCGAGCTTGACGAAGTAGGTGCCGATGATCGAGGTGATGACGCAGGCGCCGCCGATGGCCAGCGGCAGCACCATGCCCATGAGCTTGAAGGCGTCGGGCAGGACGATGGCCGCCAGCACCATGGTGGCGACGATGGTCACCACGTAGGTTTCGAACAGGTCGGCGGCCATGCCGGCGCAATCGCCGACGTTATCGCCCACGTTGTCGGCAATGGTGGCCGGGTTGCGCGGATCATCTTCCGGGATGCCGGCTTCGACCTTGCCCACCATGTCGCCGCCGACATCCGCACCCTTGGTGAAGATACCGCCGCCGAGACGGGCGAAGATCGAGATCAGCGAAGCGCCGAAGCTGAGCGCCACCAGGGAGTCGATGACGACGCGGCTGGTCGGCTCGTTGCCGAGGAACTGGGTGAGGACGATGAAGTAGAGCGCCACGCCGAGAAGGCCGAGGCCAGCGACGAGCAGGCCCGTGACCGCGCCGGACTTGAAGGCGAGGTCGAGACCGCCGGCGAGCGATTTGGTTGCCGCCTGCGCGACGCGCACGTTGGCGCGGACCGAGACGTTCATGCCGATGAAGCCGGCGGCGCCCGAGAGCACTGCGCCGATCAGGAAGCCGACGGCGGCATAGGCGCCGAGCAGGAAGAAGGCGAGGATGAAGATGACCACGCCGACGATGCCGATGGTGGTGTACTGGCGGCGGAGATAGGCGGAGGCGCCTTCACGCACTGCGGCGGAAATCTCCTGCATGCGGGCGGACCCCGCATCGGCCTTCAACAGGCCCTGCGTCGTGACGACGCCGTAAACGATGGAGAGCAGACCGCATATGACGATCGCCCAGAGCAATAGAGTCATAGAAATGTTCCCTCGGTTCTGATCACCGGGGAACGCTCCGTAGTTGCAGCGGCGAACCGCTCCTCCTCGCCCCCCGACGATGCGTGCCAAACTTGTGCCAAATCGCCGCAGGGTGTGCAACGGCTTTGCGACAAGGGGATGCGGGGCGGTCTGCCTTCTCCCCTTGAGGGAGAAGGTGGCGAGCGCAGCGAGACGGATGAGGGGACGGATATCGCGACTGCCCCTCACCCGCCTCGCTTTGCGAGGCACCCTCTCCCTCAAGGGGAGAGGGAAGGGGTGCTAGGCGGCGTAGCGGGAGGCTGGCTTTGAGAGCGACAGGTGGGGTTGGAGCGCGGTGCGCTTTTCGGCCCAGGCCTCGTAGGCGGCGACGGATTCCAGCGAGGGGATGGTGACCAGTTCGCCCGCGTCGAGGCCAGCGAGGGCGGCGTCGACCATGGCGTCGGCGTCCATCACCGCTTCGTCGGGGAGGCCGGCTCCGCCTGATATCATCGGGGTGCGGGTGTAGCCGGGGAGGACGGCCTGGACCTGAACGCCCCTGGCTTTGACATCGAGATCGAGCGACAGCGAGAGGTTGAGCACATAAGCCTTGGAGGCGGCGTAGGCGGCGGCCCCCGGATTGTCGATGAAGGCCATGGCGGAGGCGAGATTGACGATGGCGCCGTTGCCACGGGTGGCGAAGGCCTTGGCCGCGACTGAGGCGAGGCGAGTGAGGGCGACGACGTTGACGGTCAGCATGCTGGTCAGATCGTCGAGATTGCCGGCGCTGAGCGGGCCGCCGCCGATGAGGCCGGCGGAGTTGACGAGGAGGGTGATCGAGGCGTCGGTGTCGAGGCGGCGCTCGACGCGGGCGAGGCCGGCGGCATCTCCGAGGTCGGCGACGATGCGGTCGACGACGACACCGTTGGCAGTGGACAGGCTGGCGGCGAGCGCCTGCAGCTTTTCGGAGTTGCGCCCGACAAGGACGAGGTCATAGCCGCGCTTGGCGAGGCGGTCAGCGTAGATTTCGCCGATGCCGGATGAGGCTCCGGTGATGAGGGCGGTTCCGGGACGTGCGGCCATGATCGATCTCCTGTGAATGGCGACAGGTCATTTACATGATGATCGTAATTTATCGTGACAAGGGTGCGGTCGTGGATTCTTTTGAGAGCAGGCTGTCGGTGGCGGCGGTCAGGAATTCATCGGCGAGGGTGGGGTCGGTGACGGTGCGCGACAGCGTCAGGGCGCCGACCATGCTGGCGTAGATGGCCATGGCGCGGGCGCGGGAGACGCCGGTGGCTTCGACCATCAGGTCGAGGTAGCCGGCGATGCCGGCTTCGAAGGCGGCACGCAGTTCCGGGCTGCCGCGGGCGGCATCCTGCGACAAGGCGGCGATGGCGCAGCCGGCCTCGGTCGCGTCGCGATGTGCGGGGGAGAGATAGAGCCGCACGATGGCAGCAAGCGGATCGGCTGAGGATGCGGCGGCCTGGCGCAGCCGGTCGGTGGTTTCGGCGAAGACGCGGGTGACGGCTTCGGCGGCGAGGGCGTCCTTGCTGGCGAAGTTATTGTAGAAGCCGCCATGGGTCAGGCCGGCGGCCTTCATCAGGTCGGCGACGCCGATGCCGTCAAAACCGTGCCTGCGGAATTCGGTACCGGCGACCTCGACCACATGCGCACGGTTCTTCGCTGCCTGCTCGCGGGTGACCTTCATCGCACGCTCCAGTTTGATGCTGATCGTAATGTAAGATGTCTAGCCAAGCTTTGCGAGGGCGGCGGCGAGGGCAGCGGGGTCGCCGGCAATGTGCAGGGTCTTGAAGCGGGCGGTATCGCCGGAGACGAGGGTGATCGCGGATTTCGGGATGCCGAGGGTCTTGCCGAGGAGGGCGATGACGGCGGCGTTGGCCTTGCCCCTGTCGGGGACGGCCTTGACGCGGACTCGCAGGACGGTGGTGCCGTCGTCACGGGTTTCGATGCCTTCGACGCGGTCGACGCCGGCATTGGGGGTGACGCGGAGGTGTACGCGGACGCCGTCGGGCAGCTGCTCGACCGCGGAACTCACGAGCGGGGGTAGAGGTCGGTGCGGAGGATCGCCATCAGCCGCTCCGGGCGCTCGATCGGCGCGAAGCCGTAGCGCTCGTAGAGGCCGTGGGCGTCGGCGGTGACCAGCATGAAGCGCCTGAGGCCCTGGAGATCGGGGTGGGCGACGACGACGTCCATCAGGCCCTTGCCGAGGCCGAGGCCCTGGCGGCCTGGGTCGATGAAGACGTCGGCGAGCCAGGCGAAGGTGGCACGGTCGGTAATGACGCGGGCGAAGCCGACCTGCGCACCGTTGGGGGCATAGAGGCCGAAACTCAGGGCATTGGCCACCGAGCGGGCGACGACATCACGCGGGATGGCGCCGGCCCAGTAGCTCTGCTCGCTCAGGTAGCGGTGTACGTAGTCGAGGTCGATCCGGGCCGGATCGGTGGAGACTTCGTAGCCCTGCGGCAGCATCTGGCTAGATGAAGCGGCCGACCGCCATCGACGCGATCCAGTTCTGCAGGAAGAAGATGATGACGAAGACGATCAGCGGCGACAGGTCGAGCCCGCCGACCGGCGGAATGATGCGGCGGATCGGCTTCAGGATCGGCTCGGTGATCTGGTTGAGCACGCGCCAGACGGAATTGACGAACTGGTTGCGGGTGTTGATCACGTTGAAGCTGATCAGCCAGCTCATGATGATCATGATCAGGAAGATCCACCAGACGATGTTCAGGATGAAGCTGAGCGTCTGCAGAATGGCGAAGATCATCGTCGGGCCCTCAAGGTGTCGGCCCTATTTAGGGGGCGACGGCGCGCCCGGCAAGCGGGCGCGACGATTTTGCCTTTGAGTGTGGTGGGTTGGCGCCTAGTGGACCGCCGCGCCCTCGATATGGCCGAGCTTGTCCGGGTTGCGCATGATGTAGAGGCCGACGATCTTGCCATCGACGATTTCGAGCGCGGTGGTCTGCAGTTCGCCATCGGCCTCGAGCGTGACGTAGCCGGGCAGGCCGTTGATCATCGCCACGCGGACGAGCTGAGACGGCGCGCGGGCGAACAGCCGAGCCATCCGCTCCATCAGCTGCAGCACGTCGTCCAGGCCGACGATCGGAACCGGACCGGCCGGGCGCTTGCCGCCGCCATCGGCGGTAACCGTGATGTCGGCTGCGAGCATGGATTTGAGCGTCGCCATGTCGCCGGTCTGCGAGGCAGCGAAGAAGGCCTCGGCCATCTCCATGCCGCGGCGCTGGTCGACGGCGAAGCGCGGGCGGGCATCGTGGACGTGCTGGCGGGCGCGGGCGGCGAGCTGCCTGCAGGCGGCGGGCTCGCGGCCGATGGCACCGGCGACTTCCTCGAACTCCATGCCGAAGACGTCGTGGAGGAGGAAGGCGGCGCGCTCAAGTGGGGAGAGCCGTTCGAGTGCCAGCAGCAAAGGCAGCGTCACGTCCTCGGCGAGGTCGGCCTCGGTATCGACCACCGGCTCGGGGAGCCAGGGGCCGATATAGGTCTCGCGCTTGCGGCGGGACGACTTCAGCACATCGAGGCAGAGCCGGGTAACGACGCGGACGAGGAAGGCTTCCGCGTTGTCGACCTCGGAGCGATCGGTGGTGTGCCAGCGCAGGAACGCGTCCTGCACCACATCCTCGGCATCGGCGACCGAGCCGAGCATGCGGTAGGCGACGCGGGTGAGGCGGGGCCGATGAGGTTCGAAGCTGATGGCCGCATCGGCCCGCCCGGCATCCATGTTACGCAGCCACCTTGATGACCGCCGAACGCGGCGGGTTCACCTGGAAGCCGGCATTGATGCGGTTCCAGGTATTGATGTTGCCGATCATCAGGGTGAGGACGATCTGTTCGGCCTCGCTGAACTCGGCCGACAGCAGCTCGTAGGCCGCCTCGGACGTATGATCGAGCCTGGTCAGCGCTTCGGTCCAGGCGAGGGCGGCCCGCTCGCGGGGCGTGAAGTGGGGGGCTTCCCTCCAGGCGTCGAGCAGGTAGATGCGCATTTCGGTCTCGCCGTCCTGGCGGGCCTCCTGGCTGTGCATCACGAGGCACACGGCGCAGCCGTTGATCTGGCTCGCGCGGATCTTGACGAGATGGGCGATCGCCGGCTCGAGCCCGACATCGGGAACGCCGTGGCTGTAGTCGATCAGCGGCTGGATGAGGTCCATCCGGGCATAGGGGTTGGTGCGCTTAGTCATCATTGTCTCCATGTCATTTCGATGATCACGACAACAAGACGACCGGGGCCCTAGCGCTGTGACATGGGCCTCAGTTTTTTTCGCCGGCGCGGCTCGGCCGCCAGGTGAAGAGGCGGAAAATGTAGAGGCCGACGACGGCGATGAGGACCAGCCAGGTGACGGGATCGAGCCAGCTTTCCACGAGGTGATAGTGCTCGTGGAGGAGGTAGCCGGCGCTGACCAGCACGGTGTTCCAGATCAGCATGCCGATGGCCGAAAACAGCGCGAAGGCGAGGAAGTTCATCTTGGCGAGGCCGGCAGGGACCGAGATCAGCGTCCGGAGGATCGGGAACAGCCGCCCGACGAGGACGATCGGCCGGCCCCAGCGGTCGAAGATGCGGGCGGCGTAGTCGATCTCGTCGGCATTGAAGGCGAACCAGCGGCCGATGTGGTCGGCGAGCCATTTCACGCGCTCGAGGCCGAACAGGCCGCCGACGAAGTACCAGGGCAGCATGCCGATCAGCGAACCGATGGTGGCGGCGAGGATCACGCCGAAGAAGTTGAGTGTGCCCTCTCCGGCGGCGAAACCGGCGAACGGCACGATCAGCTCGGAGGGGATCGGCGGGAACACTGCCTCGAGCAGCATCAGCAAGGCGATCCCGACATAGCCGAGGTCGGTGATGATCTGGGTGATCCAGGTGGCCATGCGTGTTCGCTGCTCCGTCGTTTCCGGCGTTCAGTAGCCCACAGGGTCAGTGCCGCGAAAGCGGAAACGCTGTTTCGAGGCTCAAAAACGAAAATCCCCGCTCGTCGCGGGGATCTTCAGTTCTGTCTGGTGCCGGAGACCGACGCCGGTGATTAGCTCGCCTTGGCGGCGCGCATCATGCGCTTGCGGTCGTTCGGGTCGAGCCAGATCTTGCGCAGGCGGATGGATTTGGGCGTCACTTCCACGTACTCGTCGTCGGCGATGTAGCCGAGCGACTGCTCGAGGGTGAGCTTCTTGGGCGGGGTCAGGCGGACCGCCTCGTCCTTCGACGTGGTACGGATGTTGGTCAGCTGCTTGCCCTTGAGCGCGTTGACTTCGAGGTCGTTCTCACGGGCGTGCTCGCCGATGATCATGCCCTCGTAGATGTCGACGCCGGCATCGATCATGATCGGGCCGCGCTCTTCGAGGTTCCACAGCGCATAGGTCACGGCCTGGCCGGTGCCATTCGAGATCAGCACGCCGGTGCGGCGGCCCGGGAGGGCGCCCTTGAACGGCTGGTACTCGTGGAACAGGCGGTTGAAGATGGCGGTGCCGCGGGTATCCGACAGCAGCTCGGGCTGGTAGCCGATGAGCGAGCGGGTCGGAACGTAGAAGCGGAGGCGCGTACGGCCGACGCCCGAGGGACGCATGTCGACGAGGTCGCCCTTGCGCTCGGTGAGCTTCTGCACGACCACGCCGGTGTGCTCGTCATCGACGTCGATGATGACTTCCTCGATCGGCTCGAGCTTCTGGCCGTTCTCCTCGCGGATAACGACGCGCGGGCGGCCGATGGTGAGCTCGAAGCCCTCGCGGCGCATGTTTTCGATCAGCACGGCGAGCTGCAATTCGCCGCGGCCGGCGACGTCGAACGAGTCGTTGTCCTCGCCCTCGGTGACGCGGATGGCGACGTTGCCCTCGGCTTCGCGCATCAGGCGCTCGCGGATGACGCGGGACTGCACCTTATCGCCTTCACGGCCGGCCAGCGGGCCGTCATTGATGCGGAAGGTGACCGACAGGGTCGGCGGATCGATCGGCTTGGATGGCAGCGGCTCGTTGACCGAGGGAACGGTCAGGGTGTCTGCGACGGTCGAGGTCTCGAGGCCGGCAATGGCGACGATGTCGCCGGCTTCTGCGACGTCGATCGGCGTGCGCTCGAGGCCTCGGAAAGCGAGAACCTTACTGACGCGGCCCTTTTCCACTTCCTTGCCGTCACGGCCGAGCGAGTGGATGGCGTCACCGGCCTTGACCGCACCGGAGGTGATGCGGCCGGTGAGGATGCGGCCGAGGAAGGGGTTGCGCTCGATGGTGGTGACCAGCATGCGGAACGGGCCGGTTTCGACCTTGGGCTCGGGCACATACTCGAGCACCTTGTCGAGCAGCGGGGCGAGCGAGTCCTTGGGACCTTCCGGCTTGTCAGACATCCAGCCGAGCTTGGCGGCGCCGTAGAGGACCGGGAAATCGAGCTGCTCGGGGGTGGCGTCGAGCGCGATGAAGAGGTCGAAGATCTCTTCGAGCACTTCGAGATGGCGCTCGTCGGGGCGGTCGATCTTGTTGATGGCAACGATGGGGCGGAGGCCCTGGGCCAGGGCCTTGCCGAGCACGAACTTGGTCTGCGGCATCGGGCCTTCGGCGGCGTCGACGAGGATCACCACGCCATCGACCATCGACAGGATGCGCTCCACCTCGCCGCCGAAGTCGGCGTGGCCGGGCGTGTCGACGATGTTGATGCGTGTGTCTTTCCAGACCAGCGAAGTGACCTTGGCCAGAATGGTGATGCCGCGCTCGCGCTCGAGATCATTGCTGTCCATGGCGCGCTCTTCGACGCGCTGGTTGTCGCGGAACGAGCCGGACTGCTTGAGGAGGACGTCGATCATGGTGGTCTTGCCATGGTCAACGTGAGCAATGATTGCGATGTTACGCAAAGACATGAGGGGCGGCCGATCAGATTTTCCGGAGATTAGCCGCGCCCCATATCGGACAAGGGTCACATTCTCAAGACAATTCGCGGAATGGGAGGGTTGCGGCATCTCGCGAGAGGGGTGAGGACGCCCCCGTTACCCCAGCGCGAAAACTGCGGGGACGCCCCACCCAACGCAGAGGCGACGCATCAAGCGTGCCTCCGCACCGACATGACGGATGGGCGAGGGCCCGATCGACATCGGGCGCGAAATATTCTGGCAGGTGGTGAGCGGCGGGCCGCAACTAGCGCCTGAAGGTCGCCATCAGTATTGCGATGCCGCCCCAGGTGAAGGCCCCGCCTATGATGAACCACCAGATCCACATGGCGATTGCGGAAAAGCCGTTAGAAGCAAACATCAGGCCGAACCCGAGCGTGCACAGCCCCGGCAGTAGCAGGAGCAATCCAGCGATGACGGCGAGAATGCGCCCGATCATGCGATGGCCCGTTGCCGATCCAGCCGCTCACGGATCGGGCCGATCTCGCCATTGCGGTAGAACAGGTTGTAGGTCTCGAACGGTATGATCTGGCCGTTCGGGGTGACGAAGTGGATGCAGCTGCGCTTGGCGGCGGGCACCGAGAAGTTGTGGCGATCCATGAAGTTGATGACGGCGACGCGGAACACCGAGGAGTAGTCGAGCCCCTGCGGCACTGGCACTTCGGGCAGGCAGCAGAGCAGCGCCGTCATCTTTTCGGTGATGGTGCCCTCGCCGACCGACAGCGAGAAGAGATCGAAGATACGGCGCTTCAATTCGGGGTAGCGCTCGAAGGTGACCGAGTTGGGCACGGAGTCGAGCAGCATGTCGCGCGGGATCATCGAGGTGACGGGGGCGACGGTGCGGCCGTTGCGCAGACCATAGCCGATGGTGATGGCGTCTGGATTGCAGGGCAGCGGGATCATGTCGGCTTCGCCGAACAGGCCGTGCTCGTCGACGATGCGGCGGCGCACCTCGGAGAGGGTGAGGCGATTGTCGCGGAGGCTGAAGCCCTCGTTGCGGCCGGCATCCTGGATAGGCTGGAAGGTGACGCCGCGGACGCATTGCCAGCCCAGCGCGTGATCGATGATGCCTGGCACCTCGTGGTCGTTGACGCCCTTCTTTAGCGTCGCGACCAGCGTGGTCGAAATGTTGTGGCGCTCGAGCGCTTCGAGCGCCTGCTGGCGGATACGGCGGAGGTCGGCGCCGCGCAGGTCCATCAGGGCGTCGCGCTCGAGGCTGTCGAACTGCAAGTAGATTTCGAGACCCGTTTTGCGCGCGGCCAGAGCCTCGACGAAGGCCGGGTCCTGGGCGATGCGGATGCCGTTGGTGTTGATCATCAGGTGGCGGATCGGGCGGGCCTGGGCGGCGTCGATCACGGCGAGGATGTCGGGGTGGATGGTGGGCTCGCCGCCCGAGATCTGGAGCAGATCCGGCTCGCCCTCGCTGCGGACCAGGGCGTCCATCATGCGCTCAATGGTCGAAAGCGGCAGGTGCTCGGTGTGTTGGGGCGAGGAGCCGGCAAAGCAGACCGGGCAGGTGAGGTTGCAGTGCTGGTTGATCTCGATGATGGCGAGGCAGGAATGCTGCTCGTGATCTGGGCAGAGGCCGCAATCATAGGGGCAACCGTAATCGGTGTGGGTCTGCACCTCGAGCGGACGGTCGCCGGGCTTCAGGAAGTCCTTCTGCCACCTGAAGAACTCGATATCGGTCGAGACCAGCACCTTCTGCACGCCATGGGTGCGGCATCGCTTCTCGTACCAGACGGCGCCATCGCTGAACTGGATCTTGGCCGGCACGAGCGCCAGGCACTCGGCACAGAGCGAGGTGGTTTCGCCGTAGAAGATGTAAGGTTTAATCTTTCGAACCGGGGCCGGTTCTTCAAACGCGTCGAGCATTTGCCTGATTATCCCTCAATAATATTGTCAAGGCGTAGAACACCAGACCGACACACACAATCTGAAATATCGTGAGCCCGGCGAATAGTGCTGGATAGGGTTTGAGGAACTCCAGTGCGAACCGCTGCAGGCCGTAGAGCAGGACCAGCAGCGCAAAGCCGTTGCGGAGCACCCAGGGGTCGCGGCGGAACAGGGCGACGCCGTAGGCCAGCGCGAACAGCGCAAGCGCCGCGGACTCGTAGAGCTGGACCGGGTGGCGCGGAATACCGTCACCGAAGTCATGTGCCCAGGGCAAGTCGGTGGGAGTGCCGTAAGTGAAATCGTCGAGGCCCGCGAAGTAGCAGCCGATCCTGCCGACGGCGATGCCGACGGCGACCGGCAGCGCGTAGAGCGCGGCAGTACGGCCGCGCATGCCGACGCGGAGCTTGTAGAGCTCCACCGCGAGAATGGCGCCGGCCAAGGCACCCTCGATCGAGCGGGCGAAACCGGGGAGACCCGCAAGCCAGAGGTTCAGGCTACCGACGGTATAGGCCCCCAAGGCGGCGCCGATGACCAGGGCGGCGAGATAGCCCGTCCCGACCTTTCCCGCGGAAGGGAAGGCGCCGGGCATGAAGCGGCGGAGGGCGAAGGCGACCAGCGCCGCAGCCAACCAGGCTAGCCCATCGAAGACGGCGTGGACGTCCATGCGACCCCCGGGTCCTCGATCTCAGGTATCAGATATCAGATATCAGGAGACCCGGCGCAGCTTGGGGCGGGTGGCGGCTTCTTCGGCCAGCATCTCGGTGACCGCCTGGGCACTGATCGGAGGCGAGAACAGGAACCCCTGGACTTCGTTGCAACCCTGATCGCGGACGGCGGCGAGCTGTTCCTCGGTCTCGATGCCTTCGGCGGTGGTGGACATGCCGAGCGATTGGCCGAGGCCGATCACCGCCTTGATGATGGCGAGGCTGTCGCCCTTCGACTTGAGATCGCGCATGAAGGTGCGGTCGATCTTGATCTTGTCGAAGGGGAATGAACGCAGGTAGCTCAGCGACGAGTAACCGGTGCCGAAATCGTCCATCGAGATGCGAACGCCGAGTGCCCGCAGCTTGTGCAGGGTCTTCAGCGTCGGCTCGTTGTCGGAGAGCAGCAGCGACTCGGTGATCTCGAGTTCGAGCCGGGTGGGGGAGAGACCGGTATCGCGGAGCGCGGCTTCGACCGTCTCGAACAGGCGCTTGTTCTTGAACTGCACGGGCGAGAGGTTGACCGCGACGCGCACACCGGGCGGCCAGTTGGCGGCAGTGCGGCAGGCTTCGCGCAGGACCCATTCGCCGATCTGGACGATGAGGCCGGTTTCCTCGGCGATCGGTATGAACTCGGTCGGCGAGATGGTGCCGCGATCAGCGGTATCCCAGCGCAGCAGCGCTTCGAGGCAGGTGATGCGGTTTTCCTTCAAGCCGACCAGCGGCTGGAACACCAGGCGCAATTCGCCCTTGGCGAGGGCGAGGCGGAGGCCGGCCTCGATGGTGCGGCGCTTCTGGATGGCGGCATCCATGCCGGACTCGAAGAAATGGAAGGTCGAGCGCCCCTCGTTCTTGGCCTTGTAGAGCGCCAGGTCGGCGTTCTTCATCAGGATCTCGGAGGTCTCGCCGTCCTGTGGGGCCATGGCGATGCCGACCGAGGTGCCGATGACCAGCTGGTGGCCGTCGATGGTGAAGGGGTTGGCCATCGCCGTGACGATGCGCTCGGCGATGGTGGCGGCTTCCGCCGGGTTGTCGACGCCGCGCAACATGAGCGCGAACTCGTCGCCGCCGAGCCGGGCCAGCAGGTCGTTTTCCCGGGTGGCGCCCCACAGGCGCGCCGAGACCTGCTGCAGCAGCTTGTCGCCAAGCGAATGGCCGAGCGTGTCGTTGACCGACTTGAAGTGATCGAGATCGATGCAGAGTACTGCGATGTGCTCGCCGCGCGCCAAGCCGGGCTCGGCCGCTGCCATCTCCTCGAGGAACTGCACGCGGTTGGGCAGCTGGGTCAGCGCGTCGTGGCGCGCGAGGTGGCGGATGCGCTCTTCGTGCTGGCGCTGCTCGGTGATGTCTTCGTGGGTGGTGACCCAGCCACCATCCTTCATCGGATGGTGCTGCATCATGATGGTGCGGCCGTTGAGTTCGTGGATGTTCTTGCCGTACTCGCCGCGCGAAATCACCTCGCGGCGCCAGCGGATGTAATCCTCGCGGTTGGCGCCGGCCTGCATGCCCTCGTCGAACAGGTGGCCGAGGATGTCGTCGAGCTGGGTGCCGGGCTTCAGCAGGTGCTCGGGCAGGTTGTAGATGCGCTGGTAGGGCTGGTTGCAGATCACCAGGCGACCCTTGGGGTCGTACATGCAGAGGCCCTGGGAGATGTTGTTGACCGCCGCATCGAGCCGGATGTTCTGGCGTTCGAGCTCGCGCTTGCGCTTCTGGATGATCTCGGAGGACGCGATCTCCTCGGTGACATCCTCGTGCGTCACGACCCAGCCGAGGCCGGGCGAGAAAGCGTGCGCGGTCTCGAGCCAGCGGTCGCCGGCAACCCGCTCGCGCACCTTGGAACGGGCGCCGCCGCGGTTGCCGAGCAGTTCCTTTTTGTAGGCGGCAAGGAACTCTTCGGGGGATTGGTCGGGGTGGTTGCCCATCTCGGAGGAAAGCTTGACCACTGCCTCCAGCGTCATGCCCTTGCGGACGCGGCGGGTGGGAAAGCCGTAGATGTCGAGATAGTGCTGGTTGAACATCACCAGCTTGAAATTGGGCGACCAGACGCAGAACCCGTAGGGGACCGACTGCAGCGCCGCATCGAGCAGCAATGCATCTGCGGCCTTGTGGTCGGAATCGACGGACAGCGCCTTCACTTCTGGTCAGGCTCCCAATTCCCGTTATTCGGGCCTGGGAACGCTAGCGATGGGTGGTTAAGAACGCTTTAAGCAAAAGCCGTTCGCCCGTTACTCGAGACCGACCTTCAGCATCTCGATTTCGGCTTTCAGCTTCTGGATTTCGAGCTCGTAGAGCCGGGCGCAATTGAGCCGGGTGGGGGCTTCGCCGAGCGGAATGATGACGCGGGCATAGGCGACGGCGCTCTGCGGTGCGCTATCGTCGATGCCGTAGTCGTCGCTGGAATACGCACTCGACAGGTCGCCGCCCGCGACGCCGAGATCGAGATAGCCGCCGGAGGAGTTGATCGACTGGCTGCAGCGCACCCCCTCGGAGGTCGTGATCGAGTCTTCGCCGCCCGGTCCCACAGGAGGTGGCGGGAGGAGCAAGCCGTCAGCCGCCGACGCCGGCCATGCGGCCAGTGTAGCGACCACAGACGCGCGGCAGAATCGGACCATCGAGTGCTTTAGGCATGACACAGAGCGCAATTGTCCGCTCCTTCTTGGTGGGATCGATATCGAAGGTCACGATGACCTGGCGGGCGAAGCCGGGCGCCATGGTGAGTTCGGCGGGCCTGATGACGACGCCGCCGATGGGCGTCTGGTAGTCGGAGGCGAGGGGCACGAGGACGAATGTCATCCGGCGGTTGTAGGGATTGCCGACGGTCAGCTTGAAAGCCTTCTTGTCCGAGGGCGTGACGCCTGATTTCTCGAGCGGCGACAGCGATTGCGCGGCGACCGGGGCGGCGAGGGCGAATGTGGCGGCAATCGCCATCGGCAGGATGGCAAGCTTCAGGGATGGCATGTGACGACGGTCCTCGTTCCATAGGTGCCGGGCGCAAAGCCGTTGGGGTTCAAGATGCGGTTGTTGATCGTGATCGTGATCGACAGGCCGGAGAGAATGCCCGTTGCCTGGAAGCTGGTCGTTGCGCTCGTGTAGGATTGGCTGGCGCCGGGAAAGAGACCGAGTACGGAGGCGGCGCTGTAGGCGACCTGCAGCGTCTCGGCACTGGCATTGTAGCCCGACGCCGTCTGGATGCGCGTCGGGGGCGCGACGTCGATGGTCGCAGTGCCGTCGAGCAGCGTCAGGACGCTCGTCATGGTCCCCGGGGTGGTTCCGTTGACCTCCGAGCCGAGCATGGTGTTGTCGTTCGATGCGCGCAGGGTACCGGGCGACTGCACGTTAAGCGTGCAGGCCAAAGCAGGCAGCGGCGCCAGTAGTACCGCGCCGATGAGCGCTCCAGCGGCTATGTGGCTCAGGGCTGCGCGCATGTGACCACGGTCCGCGTCGTATAGGTGGCCGCGGGAAAGCCACTGGAGTTGCGGATCCGATTGTTCACCGTCAGCACCGAGGCGGCGATGGTGCCGAGGGGCTGTGTGGTCTGGCTGGACGTGTAAGCCTGGGTGATGCCCGAGAGGCCGGAGGCGCCCGTGTAGGAGACTTCGACGATCTCGGTGCCCACCGAATAGCCACCTGGCGCGGTGGAGGTGCGGGTGGGTGCGCCGATGGTGAGCGTCGAGCCGCCGATCGACAGGACGGTGACGGAACCGGGCGTGCCGCCGGCCTCCTCCGAACCAAGTGTGGTGCCCGTGGTGAGGTTCAGCCCCAGCGTACCGTTGGTGCTGGCGACGATTGTGCAGCCAGCCGTTACGGTGCCGGTGAAATCGACGTTGGCCGCTGCCGCGGGCACGGCGCCGGCCAGCAGGGCGAGGGTGGTTGCGGCAAGTAAACGCATCACTTTACTCCGGGTACGCGATGAAACTCGCCCGGAGTGTCAGTATTTCATGGTTAATGAGTGCTAAATATTGATCGCACTAGGCGTTAGTGCGCAAATCAACAACACACCAACGCGCCGACCGGCAAGAAATGCCTACCGGTCGGCCACGCAGTAACACGCACATGTGTACGTTGAAGGTAGCGGTAGCCGCGGTCGCGCCGCGGCCGCCGGGCTACTTCTTGCCGAGGTTGAGCCGGCGTGCGGCGTAGGTCTTGAGGCGCAGGCCGTTGAGGCGGATGAAGCCCTCGGCGTCGTGATGGTCGTAGGCCACGGCGCCTTCCTCGAAGGTCACGAGGTCCATGTTGTAGAGCGAGTAGGGCGAGGACCGCGCGATGACGCTGGCCGAGCCCTTGTAGAGTTTCACGGTGACGTCGCCGGTGACGAACTGCTGGGACTTGTCGATCAGCGCCTGCAGCATCTCGCGCTCGGGCGAGTACCAGAAGCCGTTGTAGATGAGCTCGGCATATTTCGGCATCAGCTCATCCTTGAGATGGGCCTCGCCGCGGTCGAGGGTGATCGACTCGATGCCGCGGTGCGCCACCAGCATGATGGTGCCGCCCGGGGTCTCGTAGAGGCCGCGCGACTTCATGCCGACGAAGCGGTTCTCGACCAGGTCGAGCCGGCCGATGCCGTGCTTGCCGCCGAGTTCATTGAGCTTGGTGAGCAACTCGGCCGGGCTGAGCTTGATGCCATTGACCGAGACCGGGTCGCCCTTCTCGTAACCGATAGTGATGATCTCGGCTTCGTTCGGGGCCTTCTCGGGGTCGAGGGTGCGCTGGGCGACATAGTCGGGTGCTGGCACTGCCGGATCTTCCAGCACCATGCCCTCGGACGAGGTGTGGAGGAGGTTGGCGTCGACCGAGAACGGCGCTTCGCCGCGCTTGTCCTTGGCGATCGGAATCTGGTGCTTTTCGGCGTAGTTGAGCAACGCGGTGCGCGAGCGCAGGTCCCATTCGCGCCAGGGGGCGATGACCTTGAGGTCCGGCTTCAGCGCATTTGCGGTGAGCTCGAAGCGGACCTGGTCGTTGCCCTTGCCGGTGGCGCCATGGGCGATGGCATCGGCGCCGGTTTCCTCGGCGATCTCGACGAGATGGCGGGCGATCACCGGACGGGCGATCGAGGTGCCGAGCAGGTACTGGCCTTCGTAGAGGGCGTTGGCGCGGAACATCGGGAAGACGAAATCGCGCACGAATTCCTCGCGCACGTCGACGATGCGGATGTCCTTGATGCCGAACATCTCGGCCTTCTTGCGGGCCGGCTCCAGTTCCTCGCCCTGGCCGAGGTCGGCGGTGAAGGTGACGATCTCGGCCTGATAGTGCTCCTGCAGCCACTTCAGCATGATCGACGTGTCGAGGCCGCCCGAATAGGACAGGACGATCTTCTTGATGTCTTTGCTCATTTTGTCTCTCGGCATGATTTGGCGGCGACGCTACACCGGCGCGAGCGCAACGTCCTTGCGAAAACGTCACTACTGGCGCAGTTTGTGGCAGATAATGCCAATAGCTGGTGCAGGAGCAGCGCAAAGTGCCAGAAGTGCTTGATGCCATCGACCGCCGGATCCTGAATGCCCTGCAGCGCAACGGCCGGATGTCGAATGTCGAGCTCGCCAACGAGGTGGGGCTGTCGCCTTCGCCCTGCCTGCGCCGGGTGAAGCTGCTCGAGGAATCCGGGGTCATCGACAAGTATGTCGCGGTTCTCAATGGACCGAAAGTGGGCTTGGGGCTGACGGTGTTCGTGCGGGTCTGGTTCAAGACGCAGGATTCGACCGTCACCGAGAAATTCGCCGAGACGGTGCGGCAGTTCCCCGAGGTGGTCGAGTGCTATCTCACCACCGGCGAGTGCGATGCGATCATGCGGGTGGTGACGGCGGACCTCCACGCCTACTGGCGCTTCCAGTCGGATCACCTCGCGCGCATCCCGAGCGTGCAGAGCGTCAAGACCGACGTGCCGATGGAGACGATCAAGCGCAGCCACGAGTTGCCGCTGGGGTGAGGCGGCTGGCCAATCCGACTGCGGCATGCCATTGCTCGGCCGAGTTCTCCCTGCCGAGGTCCCCATGCCCGCTTTCATTCCCGACCTTGCCGTAATCCTCGCCTTCGCGCTTGCGGGCGTGATCCTTGCGATCACTCCCGGCCCGGATATGGCGCTGCAGCTGAGCCGGGCCATCAACTACGGCCGGGCACATGGGTTGGCTTGCGCTGCCGGCGCGATGACCGGGGTGCTGGTGCATACGACACTCGCGGCGCTCGGCATCTCGGTGCTGATCGTTGCGGCGCCGGCGCTGTTCCTGGCGCTGAAGATCGTCGGGGCCGTGTACCTCATCTGGCTCGCCTGGCAGGCGATCGTCCATGGCGGCGGCCTGCGGCTTGCCGCGGCGGCCAAGAAGGCACCGACGCTGCGCCAGAGCTACATGACCGGCGTGGGGATCAACCTGCTCAACCCCAAGGTGGTGCTGTTCTTCGTGACGTTCCTGCCGCAGTTCGTCGATGCGCATGACCCGGCTGCGAGCGGCAAGCTGTTCTTCCTCGGTGCCGAGTTCATCGTCATCTCGATCCCGCTCGCCGTGCTGACCGTCTATGCGGCCGAATGGATCGCCGCGGCGTTCAAGCGCACCAAGTGGGTCGAGAAGGCACTGAACTGGAGTTTTGCGGGCATCTTCACGGCGTTCGCCACGACCATCCTCACGGCGCAGGCGCGCCACTGATGAACTATTCCCACGCCTTCCACGCCGGGAACTTCGCCGATGTGATGAAGCATCTCATCGTTACGCGGCTGGTCGAGTACCTGAAGAAGAAGGACGCGGCGTTTCGGGTGATCGATACGCATGCGGGGATCGGGCAGTACGACCTGACCGGGGCAATTGCCAAGCGCTCGCCGGAATGGATCGACGGTATAGGCAAGGTGCTGAAGGGCGGCCTGCCGCAGAAGGCGCAGGCGCTGGCGGAGCCGTATCTCAAGGTGCTGGCCGAGCTGAACCCGGGCGACAAGCTCGAAACCTATCCGGGTTCGCCGCTGCTGGTGCGCAAACTGTTCCGGCCGCAGGACCGGCTGTCGGCGCTGGAACTGCACCCCGAATATGCGGAGCGGCTGGGCAAGCTCTTCGAGGGTGACGTGCAGGTGCGGGTGATCCATCTCGATGGGTGGCTGTCGCTCAACGCGCATGTGCCGCCCAAGGAGAAGCGCGGGCTGGTGCTGGTCGATCCGCCGTTCGAGGAGCGCGGCGAGTTCGAGCGCATCGTCGACGGGCTGGTGAAGGCGCATGGCAAGTTCGCCACCGGGGTCTACGCGCTGTGGTATCCGCTGAAGGACACGCGGGCGGTGCACGATTTCATCTCGGCGCTGCGCGATACGGGCATTCCGAAGATGATGCGCGCCGAGGTCAGCATCCGGCCGGCATCGAACCCGCCGCGGCTGCACGGTTCGGGCATGATCCTGGTCAACCCGCCGTTCACGCTGGAAGCGGAACTGCGGATCCTGCTGCCGGCGCTGGCGCAGTTGCTGGGCGATCCAGGCGTCGGACGGCACAAGCTCGAGTGGATCCGCGGCGAGGAGTGACGGGCTAATAGTCGACGCTGTCGACCAGAACGAAGCTCGTCAGCTGCGGCGTATGGATCAGGCCGCGCGCTTCGGCCCCTACCCACATCTGCCGGAGCGCTGCCGTCATTCGTTCGGCGGCTTCGCGTGTTGCGAACTCCAGCTCAATCATGACGTGGTTGGGATTGTCGGCATGTCGGCCGACACGATGGCGCAGTACGCCCATCTGGCGGCGCCCTAGCGGATCGCTGTCGAAGCCCTGGCGGCGCCAGGTGTCGTAGTCGGGAACCGAATGCTCGATGTGCAACACATACATTTCGTTCTCCCTGTTATCACCCTCAGTCGTAGCGCAATGGCGGGGCTAGAGCTCGAACTCGTAGTAGATCATTGCATCGCCGGTGCCGCCGATCTTGCGGTAGAGGCCGTTGGCTTCGAGGTTGTCGAGCTCGGTGCCGAGCCAGGCTTCGCGACAGCCCAGCTCGCTGCCCCAGCTGAACATGGCCGACACCAGGCGCGTGGCGATGCCCTGGCGCCGGTGGGTCGAGGCGGTGCCGACCTCGTCAATGTAGAGCTCGGTCGCCTTGTCGGGATGATGGTGGATGACGGCGGCGCACTGGCCGACGACGACGCCGTTGTCGAAGGCGAGGAGCATCAGGTGGCCGGGCTCGAGCAGGTAGGTTTCGAGGCGCTCGGGATGGATGGGCTCGTCGAAGACGTCGGGGGCGATCTCGGTGAAATCGAGTTCGTCGCCGGGGTGCATGCGTTTGATGTCGATGGGCATCGGCTGGACTCCTTGCTGGGAGGCGTCACCGATTGGGGATCGGATCAGACGTGCCGACGGGCACCGCGCCGTGGGTGCCGCGCTCTGAACGCGGCTAGACGATCCTAGACGGGGTTTAGCGGCTCGCCAAGATGTCAGGCGGTGAGCGCGTCGCGCTCTTTCTTGGTCAGCCGCTCGGTCTCACTCTTCAGTTGCCCGCAGGCGGCGAAGATGTCGCGGCCCCGCGGGGTGCGGACGGGGCTGGCGTAGCCGGCATTGTTGACGATGTCGGCGAAGCGCTCGATGCGCGAGGACGACGAGCAGTCGTAGTTGGTGCCGGGCCAGGGGTTGAACGGGATCAGGTTGATCTTGGCCGGGATGCCGGCAAGGAGGCGCACCAGCTCACGGGCGTCGGCGTCGGAATCGTTGATGTCCTTGAGCATCACGTACTCGAAGGTGATGCGGCGGGCGTTCGACAGGCCGGGATAGTCGCGGCAGGCCTGGATCAGCTCTTTCAGCGGATACTTCTTGTTGATCGGCACCAGCATGTCGCGCAACTCGTCGCGCACTGCATGGAGCGAAATGGCCAGCATGACGCCGATCTCGCGGCCGGTGGGCTCGATGAACGGCACGACCCCGGAAGTGGAGAGGGTGATGCGGCGCTTCGACAGCGAGATACCGGCCTCGTCCGAAGCGATCAGCAGGGCCTGCTTGACGTTGTCGTAATTGTAGAGTGGCTCGCCCATGCCCATCATCACCACATTGGTGATGGCGCGGCTGTCGCCTTCGGAGCCGCCCGAACCGCGCGGCGCCGGCACGAGGCCGCCGTCATCGGGGCGGACGCCGCCGGGGAAATCGCCGAGGCGCTCGCGCGCCATCAGGATCTGGCCGAGGATCTCGCCGGCGGTGAGATTGCGCACCAGCTTCTGCGTGCCGGTGTGGCAGAACGAACAGGTGAGGGTGCAGCCGACCTGCGAGGAGACGCAGAGCGTGCCGCGGTCTTCCTCGGGGATGTAGACGGTCTCGACTTCGACAGGCGGCAGCAGAGGATTCTTGGGATCGCGGAAGCGGAACAGCCACTTGCGTGTGCCGTCGATCGAGACCTGCTCGGTGACGATCTCGGGGCGATCGAGCAGGAACGTGTCGGCGAGCTTCTGGCGGAAGCCCTTCTGGATGTTGGTCATCCGGTCGAAGTCGGTGACGCCGTTGTGGTAGATCCAGTTCCACAGCTGGGAGGCACGCATCTTGGCCTCGCGCTCGTCGAGGCCGATGCCCATCAGCGTCTCGCGCAGCTCGGGCTTCATCAGGCCGACGAGCGACGTCCGCCCGGATTTCGGGCGGTCGACGTGGGCATGATGGTCAAGGTCGAGGGCGATGGACATGTGCGGGCGGCGGCTTCCGAGCGTTTCAGGGCGCGGCACATAACATAGTAGCACGGATCGCGCAAAACACGGCGGTGGGAGGCTGGCTTGCACCGAGTGGGTGGTGGCCCCCTCCACCAGCTTCGCTGGTCCCCCCCGCCACGCGGGGGAGGATCAAGGGATTAGCCGGTGCAGTCTTCGATGGCGCGGCTGGCGGAGGTGGCGCCGCTCAGCGAGAAGGTTTCGGTGATCCGGATGCCCTTGTCGCTGGTGCCTTCGATGACGACCGAGGAGCCGGCGCGGAGCGCACCAGCGAGGTTCTCGTTCTCGCTCGGGTTCTGCAGCCAGGCGGCGTCTTTTTCGGTGAACAGCTCGAAGCTCTGGCCGCTGACCGTGGCAGTGGCCGTGGTGTCCGGGGCGAACATGAAGCCGGCAACGAGGTTGAGCTCGTTGCTGACGCTCTCCGAGGGGCGATTGGTAAGGTAGAGCCAGGCCTCGGTGAAATCGTCGGGGCTGGGCGTGACTTCAGTGGGCCGCGACAGTGCGAAGCAGACCGGGCCGGTCGACTCGGTGGCGGTGTAAGCGGTCCAGTCGCGATACTCGCCGAGCAGCTTCACCGACTGCGCCATGGCTGAGCCGGCCAGCAAGGGCACGGTCAGCGTGGCGAGGGCAGCGAGAGCGCGGAGTTTCATGAGCAGGGCCTCAACAGTTCGGCGGTTGGTAGCAGGCAAAGCCTGATGGGTTCAATCGCCGAACGTTCCAGAAGGGCGCGGGGTTTCACGCCGCTCAGCTGCAGGCCTTGTTGATTTCACCCAGGGCGGCGGTGACGCCTGACAGGCTGTAGCTGTCGGACATCTTGTTGCCCTTCTGCGAGGTGCCGTTGACGGTGAGCTTAGTGCCCGCCTTCAGCGCTTCGACGAAGGTCGCTTCGTCCGCCTCGACGGCGAGCCAGGCGGCTTCGCCTTCGGTGACCATGGGGAAGGTCTTGCCGTCGACCGTCGCAGTGACGGTGGCATTGGTGGGGTGGAACGGGTAGCCGACCTGGGTCTGCACTTCGTTCTTGGTGCCCAGGCCCTTGCGGTTGATCACCAGGAAATGGATCGGGCTGCGCCGCACCGGGCTGCCGTTCACTTCCTTGGGGGTCCAGTCATCGGGCGAGGCCGAGATGTAGCACATGGCGCCATTGGCATCGGTACCGGTCCAGGCGGTCCACGCCTTGAAGGTCCCCAGTTGCTTGATTTCCTGCGCTGAGGCCGGCACGGCCGCCAGTGCGAGGCAGAGGCTTCCGGCAACGAGACCTGCCAGCGCCAAACGAGATGATGTCATCGCCCGAACATCCTTGTCCGAAGTTGCGCAACCAGCACCTGGGCATCCTGCCATGGCATGGTTACCAAGGTCTCAAACCGGTCGCGCATTTTGAGTAAGTCGCGACATTAGCGGCAATCTTGTCGGCAATTTGACAGGGCAAATCGCCGAAAATCCTGTTTGGGCCCGCATGGTGAAAGAAGCGTTAACGCTCACGCCGCCAGCGGGTAGCTCTGCTCCACCAGATAGGGCCCGCCGCCGACCGAGTCACGGCTCGAGAACAGGACGAAGCGACCGACCTTGAACTCGAGCGGGGTGAAGCGGCCGGAAAAGGCGATGAAGCTCGCGACTTCCTCGGCGGAGACGCCGCGGAGCCGGGCCAAAGCCACGTGCGGCACGAATTTCCGGCCTTCCGGCGCGAGGCCGCAGCGTTGCAGCACCCGCTCCTGCGCCGCCTGCAAGCGTAAGAGAGCGGCATTGGCGGAGCAGCCGGCGAACAGGGCGCGGGGGGTGTTGCCACCGAACGAACCCAGGTGATCGAGCTTGACCGTGAAGGCCTCGCTGTCGGCCAGGCGGTCGAGCATGTCGGTGACTTCGCTCGCCACATGGTGATCGACGTCGCCGATGAAGCGCAAGGTAATGTGATAGTTCTCGGTGTCGATCCAGCGGGCGCCGAACAGGCCTCCGCGCTTGAGCGAGAGGGCGAGGCCCACCTCTGGAGGGACCTCGATTCCGGTAAAGAGCCTGGGCAATCGACCCTCCCTTTGCCGCTGTGAGCCACGTGATTCGCGCTCATCTACACAAGAAACGTAGCGACGGAGGATGGCTCCCGCAAGACACGCAGCACAGCGTGGTAAAGCGGCTGCGCCGTGAGGCGAAAAGGCTCGGATAAACCGTTGAAGAATTGCGACATTACGGAACGTTAAGGTGGGATCCCGAAGTCTTGTATTCGCCAGGGCGTGCCCTCATATTGTGTGATCGACGGCAGTGGCTCGGAGGAGCGCCCCGTCACGTCGCCAGGAAAAGGAATTTCGTCATGGCTGAATTCGACCGTCCGACTATCGCCGCTCAGCGGGCCGGAACCGCCGCGGCCATCGATGAGGGCCTGCGCAGCTACATGCTGAAGGTCTACAACTACATGGGCATCGGTCTGGTGGTGACCGGCCTTGTTGCCTATTTCGGCAACTCCTTCGCCACTACCACCGACCCGAGCCAGGCTGTGGCGCAGCTGACCAATGGCACGATGCTCACCTCGTGGGGCGCACTGCTCTATACGTCGCCGCTGATGTGGGTGATCGCCTTCGCGCCGCTGGCCTTCGTGCTGGTGCTGAGCTTCGGCATCAACAAGCTGTCCGGCGCGACCGCGCAGCTGCTGTTCTGGGTGTTCGCGGCCGTGATGGGCCTGAGCCTCTCGTCGATCTTCATGGTCTATACCGACGCCTCGATCGCCAAGGTGTTCTTCATCTCGGCGGCAACGTTCGGCGCGATGAGCCTCTACGGCTACACCACCAAGCGTGACCTCACGAGCATCGGCAACTTCCTGATCATGGGCCTGATCGGCCTGATCATCGCCTCGATCGTGAATATCTTCCTTGCTTCGAGCATGCTCGACTTCGCCATCTCGGCGATCGGCGTACTGATCTTCGTGGGCCTGACCGCCTACGACACGCAGAAGATCAAGGAAGGCTACAACGAGGGTTATGGCGCCGAGGTGCTGCACAAGACCGCCGTCATGGGCGCTCTCAGCCTCTACCTCGACTTCATCAACCTGTTCCTGATGCTGCTGCGCCTGTTCGGCAACCGGGAATAATCCCAGCAATCAGCAAGTCTGATTGGAAGTTTGAAGGGCCGCGATCTACTAGAGATCGCGGCCCTTTCGTTTGCAGCGAGCTCTCAATGTCCGACGTCGTCTTCCGCCCGTTCGCCTGGTCAGACATCCCGGCGATCACGGCCATCTACCGGCCCTATGTCGAGGAGACGGTGATCACGTTCGAGACGGAGCCGCCGGGCGAGACCGAGATGGCGGAGCGCTTCGGCAAGCTGAAGGCGCTGGGCCATCCGCTGATCATCGCCGAACGGGACGGCAGGGTGCTCGGATATGCCTATGCCTCGTTCTACCGGCCGCGCGCCGCGTACCGGTTCACCTGCGAGGACTCGATCTACCTAGCGCAGGATGCGGTGGGGCAGGGGATCGGCGGACGGCTGCTCGACGAGCTGATGGCGCAGAGCCGGGCGGCGGGGTTCAAGCAGATGATCGCGGTGATTACCGCTGAGCGGGCGAACTCGGTGCGGCTGCACGAGAAGGCCGGGTTCCGCCATGTCGGGCGCTACGATGCAGTGGGCTACAAGTTCGCCCGCTGGCTGGATATCGTCCACATGCAGAAGGCCCTCTAGAGAGGCTTTTCCATTGGGTAGCACACCATGCCGCGATCGGCCTCGCAGGGGCCGGCTTCGTGCCAGCCTGACGCGAGGTAGAAGCGCCGGGCTGTGCCGGTGCTGGTGAGCTTGCCGCGGGTAGCGCCAGCCTGGCGGATGCGGTCCTCCATGTCGGCCAGGAGGGCCTTGCTGACGCCGGCAAAACGGTGGCCCGGGGCGACGTAGTTGAGCGCAATCTCGTCTGTGCCGTTGAGGCAGCCGACGGCTGCGACCTCGCCGTCATGCTCGGCGACCAGCAACTGGGCGTTCGGGTTGTCGAACATCCGCAGCACCATTTCGGGCGTCTTGTTGCGCAGCCAGCCGGCGAGGATTTCGGGGTCGTTGCGGTGATCGGTGGTGCAGAGGTCGCGGATCGAGGCGGTGAGCACGGCGCTCATGGCCGCTGCATCCGCCGGCTCGGCCGGGCGGACGGTGATCATTTGACGAGGGCGAGTTCCAGGACGCGCAGCACCGTCGACAGGTCGTGGCCGCGCTTCAGGATGCGGCCGTCCTGGCTCAGCACCATGTACTGGCCCTGCTTGAGACGGAGCTTTGGGTTCTTCTCGACCACGTAGAGCGGGCGCTCGGAGGCGCGCTTGTAGATCGAGAACAAGGCGCGGTCGCGCAGGAAGTCGATCGCATAGTCACGCCACTCGCCGTCGACGACCTTGCGGCCATAGAGGTTAAGGATGGTCTGGAGTTCTTTGCGCTCGAAGCTAACCGCCGGAACGAAGCGGTTGTGGTTGGCCGGTTGGGGCTCTGCAGGACCAGGGCTCGCGGCTGCCGCGAAATCGATGAGAAGCCCTGATCCAAGCTGCTCGGGTTCGTCCACCATTCCTCGCCTCGTCACCTCAATGTCATGATCGCGTCATTCGCAACGCTTGGCAAGCCGGTCGGGATGCATCGGCGTTACGCCGTGGTGACGACGTAAGCACCTGCCGCAGTGGTTAACGTAGAATCCCCAATTCGGTCACAATCCCTCCCACTTGGCGCCAGATTGGCCCGGCACCTTATCCATATTGCCTCCAGTGGCCGGCAAGCGGGCTGACCGAGCCCCCAAACCACGATGCTCGTTTGCCGGCCGCCTCTTACATGCACAGTCATTCTCCTCCCGCCTGCGCAAGCTGGCGGGAGTTTTGTTATGGCGGCGAGGCGCCCCGCCCCGGCCCGGGACTAGCTGAAGGCTGACGGGAGGTCGGTGGGGGTCAGCGGGTGAAGCTGGCGGCGCCGAGGATGGGGCCGGGGAGGCCGTCGCGGTCTTCCTGGATGAGGATGACGGCGCCGTTGGAGCGGCCGGTCAACGCTTCGGCGAGCGGCAGCGTCAGCTCGGCGCCGGTCTCGTGGTTCCACATGCCCAGCACCTGGCGGCCGGTGACGATCTGCGAATAGGCGACGTGTTTGCCTTCGTTCTCGCCACGCTCGATGGCGACATCGGCGCGATCGAGGAAGGTGACGAGCCAGATCATGGCGTCGCCATGCGCCGCGTTGGCCGGCACTGAGACCTGCAGCATATCGTCGGCGGCGGCGACGAGCTTGACGTCGAGCGGCAGGGTGGCGCCACCAAGCGCGGTGTTGACCGCGTCACGCTTCGAGCCGACGAGGCCGCCCTTGCCGTTGATTACCAGCTGCGGGGTGAAGATGCGCGAGGAGCCCCAGCTCTCGGCATAGTCGCGCTGGTGCTGCGAGTTCTCCTTGGCGCCGAACGTGTCTTCCCAGCCGATATAGTCCCAGTAGTCGACGTGGTAGGCGAGGGCGACGACATCGGGGCGTTTCGACATCTCGTCGAGCATGGCGTCGGCCTTCGGGCAGGACGAGCAGCCCTGCGAGGTGAACAGCTCGAGCACGGCCTTGGGCGCAAGCTTGATCTCGCCGGCGAGGGCTGGAGCGATCAGGGCAAGCGAAAAGGAGGCGCCGCAAAGTAACTGTCTAAAAAGCATGGCAACGGTTGTAGGCACGCCATTTGTCCCGCGCGAGTCAAATCGGCGCGAGCTTACGTGATGGGGAAAAGTGCCGGAAAGTCCCGGGAACTGGGCGCGCCCAGTTGCGTTTGCAGGGGTGCAAACCCGATCGCAATCCCCGGGACTGGCGAAAGGGTGGCTTAACGACGCTCGCCGGCGAACCCTGCTAGGATGCCCCGATGGACACGATGATCGATACCGCGGCAAAGCTCCACGGAACGATGCGCGAGACCTGGCCCGCCGAACGGCCCATCCCCGCGCTTGCGGGCGAGGCGGAGGTCGGACGGCCCACCGGCGGACTTGCCGAACTGGTCGAGGCGATCGTCGCCAGCCGGACCGAGCCGATCAAGACCATCGTGGAGGTGGGCGGCGAACTGGGCGGCAGCACGCGCTTTTTCCTGAGGCAGTTTCCCGATGCCCAGGTGATCACCATAGATCCGTGGCCGGCGAACTATCGGCATATCAGCAAGAAATGGCCGCAGATCGCCACCCATGCAGAGGCGGACGGGCTTTCCTACTACCGGGTGTTCATGAGCCTCAACTGGGAATGGCGCGACCGGCTGCTGCCACTGCGCGCCACCTCCGGCGAAGGGCTGCCCCAGCTGTTCGCGATGGGGCTCAAGCCCGACCTGATCTACATCGACGGGATGCACACCTTCCATGGATGCTATGACGACCTGACGCTGGCCTTCCACCTGTTCCCGGGCGCGACGATTGCCGGCGACGACTGGGAGTTCAACCCCGGCCTCGAGCACCATCAGTTCATGGGATACCTGCTGCCGGTGCGCCGGGCCGTCACCGAATTCGCCTTTGCCCACGGGCGGCTCGAAGTCCGCACCGCGGGCAATTGCTATTTCATCGAAGCGCCGGCAACTGCCTAGGCAGCGACGAGGTTGCGCAGCACGTAGTGCAGGATCCCGCCGTGCTGGTAGTACTCGAGCTCATTGATCGTATCGATACGGCAGCGGGTCGAGATCTCCTCGACGCGGCCATCGGCGCGGACGATCCTCACCTTGACGGTGGAGCGCGGGGTCAGCGTGGTGAGACCCTCGATCGAGACGGTCTCGGTGCCGTCGAGATGCAGGGTCTGCCAGCTCTCGCCGTCGGCGAACTGCAGCGGCAACACGCCCATGCCGATGAGGTTGGAGCGGTGGATGCGCTCGAAGCTCTGGGCGATGACGGCGCGGACGCCGAGGAGGCGTGTGCCCTTGGCGGCCCAGTCGCGCGACGAGCCGGTGCCGTATTCCTTGCCGGCAAAGATCACCAGCGGAGTATCGGACTTCTGGTAGGCCATGGCGGCGTCGTACATCGCCATGACTTCGCCGGTCGGGCCCTTGGTGAAGCCGCCTTCGACGCCGGGGACCATCTGGTTCTTGATGCGGATGTTGGCGAAGGTGCCGCGCATCATGACTTCGTGGTTGCCGCGGCGGGCGCCGTAGGAGTTGAAGTCCTTGGGCGCCACCTGGCGGTCGACCAGGTACTTGCCGGCCGGGGTGCCGGCCTTGAACGAGCCGGCGGGCGAGATGTGGTCGGTAGTGATCGAGTCGAGGAAGAGGCTGAGAACGCGGGCCTCGTGGATGTCGGTGACCGGCGCCGGTTCCATGGTCAGGCCCTCGAAATACGGGGGGTTCTGCACATAGGTGGAGCTGGAGTTCCAGCGATAGGTCTCGCCGCCGTCGACGGCGATGCCCTGCCAGTTCTCGTCGCCCTTGAACACGTCGGAGTAGCGGCCGAGGAACATCTTGGGGGTGATCACCGTGCGAACGATGTCGGCGATCTCCTGGTTGGTCGGCCAGATGTCCTTGAGATAGACCGGCTGGCCATCCGAACCGGTGCCGAGCGGATCGGTGGTCAGGTTCACATTCATCGAACCGGCGATGGCGTAGGCGACGACCAGCGGCGGGGAGGCCAGGTAGTTGGCGCGCACGTCGGGGTTCACGCGGCCCTCGAAGTTGCGGTTGCCCGAGAGCACTGAGGCCGCGACGAGGTCGTTGGCGTTGATGCACTCGGAGATGGCTTCCGGCAGCGGGCCCGAGTTGCCGATACAGGTGGTGCAGCCATAGCCGACGAGGTTGAAGCCGAGCGCGTCGAGATCGGCCGAAAGGCCGGCAGCGTTGAGATAGTCGGTGACCACCTGCGAGCCGGGGGCGAGCGAGGTCTTGACCCAGGGCTTGCTGGTGAGGCCCTTGGCGCGGGCCTTGCGGGCGACGAGGCCGGCAGCGATCAGCACGTTCGGGTTCGAGGTGTTGGTGCACGAGGTGATGGCGGCGATCACCACATGGCCGTCGTCGATCCCGTAGGAGGCACCCTTCACCGGGAAGGCGGCTTCCTCGGGGATGTCGTCGATGCCGGTGGCGCCTTCATCGACGAAGCGGCTCTCGCCACGCGACTCGGGCAGCGCGGTGCGCTCCTTGCGGCCGCCGGCGAGATCCTTCATCGCCTCGGCGAACTTCGGCGCGGCATCGACCAGCGAGACGCGGTCCTGCGGGCGCTTGGGGCCGGAGAGCGAGGGAACGACGGTCGTGAGGTCGAGCTCAAGCGTATCGGTGAACAGCGGATCGGGCGAGGCCGTGGTGCGGTACATGCCCTGGGCTTCGGAATAGGCCTTCACCAGTGCGACCCGGTCGGCGTCGCGGCCGGAGGTCTCGAGATAGGTGAGGGTGTCCTCGTCGACCGGGAAGAAGCCGCAGGTGGCGCCGTATTCGGGGGCCATGTTGGCGATGGTCGCCTGGTCTTCGAGGCTCAGGTAATCGAGGCCGGGGCCGTAGAACTCGACGAACTTGCCGACCACGCCCTTCTTGCGGAGCATCTCGGTGACGGTGAGGACCAGGTCGGTGGCGGTGATGCCCTCGTTGATCTTGCCGGTCATCTTGAAGCCGACGACTTCGGGGATCAGCATGGTGATGGGCTGGCCGAGCATGGCGGCTTCAGCCTCGATGCCGCCGACGCCCCAGCCGAGCACCGCGAGGCCGTTGACCATGGTGGTGTGGCTGTCGGTGCCGACCAGCGTATCCGGGTAGGCGTAGAGTTCGCCCGAGGTCTCGTCCTGGCGGGTCCAGACGGTCTGGGCCAGGTATTCGAGATTCACCTGGTGGCAGATGCCGGTGCCCGGCGGCACGACGCGGAAGTTGTCGAAGGCTTTCTGCCCCCAGCGCAGGAACTCGTAGCGTTCGCCGTTGCGCTCATATTCGAGATCGACGTTCTGGAGGAAGCTCAGCGGGGTGCCGAAGCTGTCGACCATCACCGAGTGATCGATGACCAGGTCGACGGGAACCAGCGGGTTGATCTTCTGCGGATCGGCGCCGAGCTTGGCGGTGGCATCGCGCATGGCGGCCAGATCGACCACGGCGGGGACGCCGGTGAAATCCTGCATCAGCACGCGGGCCGGGCGGTAGCTGATTTCATGCTCGGAGACGCGGGTGCGGAGCCAATCGGCGACGGCTTCGATATCGGCGCGGGTGACGGTGATGCCATCCTCGAAGCGGAGCAGGTTCTCCAGCACCACCTTCATCGAGTGCGGCAGCTGCGAGACGCCCTTCAGACCATTTTTCTCCGCCAGCGGGATGGAGAAATAACTGTAGGTCTTGTCCCCGACGGTGATCGTGGTTCTGGACTTGAAGCTGTCGAGGGATTTCGAGGTCACGGTATCGCCTTCACGCGCTGGTGTTACAAGGCGCCGCCTGGCTCAACTCGGACCGGAAAAGGCCCGTGGGACCGGGGGCAAAGGTCGTCTGACTGGAAGGATTCCAATCTACGGCTGGCTTATAGAGAAACTACATGACGCTTGCCAGTGGTGACTTGGGTTCATTAGGCATGGCGGCCATGAACCAGTCGCCGCCCGTTTCCGAGGCTTTTGCACCGCAGCTGCGGGTGCGCGGGCTCACCGTCAGGCGGGGCGAGCGGCTGCTGTTCGCCGATCTGGGGTTCGAGGTCGGCCCCGGCGGGGTGCTGCTGCTGCGCGGGCCGAACGGCGTGGGCAAGTCGACATTGCTGATGACCCTGGCCGGGATTGTCAGGCCGGATGCGGGGGCGATCGAGGGGATCGAGCGCACTGCGATGCATCTGCTCAACTATCAGAGCGGATTGAAGTCGCGGCTGACGGTGACGGAGAACCTCAAGTTCTGGCGGGAGATGAATGGGACGACGGGGCTGGGCGTCGGCGATGCGCTGGAGGCTGTGGGGATCGGCGGGCTCGGGGTGCTGGAGGCCGGTCACCTGTCATCGGGGCAGTTGCGGCGGCTGGGGTTGGCACGGCTCTTGGTGACGGAGCGGCCGATCTGGCTGCTGGATGAGCCGAGCGCGGCGCTCGACGCCGAGGGCGAGGCCCTGCTCGGCCGGTTTATCGATGCGCATCGCGCGCGGGGTGGCGTAGCGGTGATCGCCACGCATCATGATCTGGCGTTGGCGGATCCTGCTGCGGTCGAGACGCTGGTGCTCGGGGGTGGCGCATGAGTGCATTCGGGGCGCTGATCGGGCGGGACCTGAAGCTGGCGTTTCGCGCCGGCGGCGAGGCGCTGACGCTGGTGCTGTTCTTCATCATGGTGGCGGTGATCGTGCCCTTCGCCATCGGACCGGACCGGCCGCAGCTCAGCCGGCTGGCGCCGGGGATCGTGTGGATCGCGGCGTTCCTGTCGATGCTGCTCGGGCTCGACCGGCTGTTTCGCGCCGATGATGAGGATGGCTCGCTGACCTTGCTGCGGCACTCAAGCCTGCCGCTCGAAGCGGTGGTTGCCGCAAAAGTGATCGCGCACTGGCTGGTGACGGCGCTGCCGCTGCTGGTGGCGACGCCGGTGCTGGCGCTGCTGCTGTCGATGTCGTGGGCACAGTGGGGGCAGACCGTGCTCGCATTGCTGATCGGCACGCCGGCGCTGGTGAGTTTCGGAGCGCTGGGCGCCGCAGTGACCGTGGGGCTCAGGCGCGGCGGGCTGATAGCACCGGTGCTGATCCTGCCGCTGGCCATTCCGGTGATGATCTTCGGGGTGGGGATGATGGACCCGCTGTCCGGGGGTGGCGCGACATTGTTCCTCATTGCGCTCAGCCTCGTGGTGACGGCCTTCTCGCCATTCGCGGCTGCGCTTGCCTTGCGCGTGGCCGGGGAATAGAGCGAAGTTCATGTCCGTCGATACCGTCAAACAACCCAACTGGTTCAGCCGCCTGGCGCATCCGGGGCAGTTCCTTGTCTGGTCGCGCTACCTGATCTGGCCGCTGGCCATCGCCACCGGGTTGAGCTTTGCCATCGGGCTGTGGTTCGCCTTCTTCAACTCGCCCGAGGACTACCAGATGGGCGACATGGTGCGCGTCATGTACGTGCACGTGCCGAACGCCTGGCTGAGCCAGCTGGTCTATGGGGTGATGGCAGTTTCGGCGCTCGGCACCCTGGTGTGGCGGCACCCGCTGGCTGATGTCGCCAACAAGGCGGCGGCGCCGCTTGGCGCAGTGTTTACGGCGTTGGCGCTCTACACCGGCTCGCTATGGGGCCGGCCGACCTGGGGCACGTTCTGGGAGTGGGACGGGCGGATGACCTCGACCCTGGTGCTGCTGCTGATCTATCTCGGCATCATTGCGCTGTGGCGGGCCTTCGATGACCAGCTGAAGGCCGGGCGGATCATCGCCATCGTGACCTTGGTCGGGGCGCTGAACATCCCGGTGATCAAGTTCTCGGTCGATTGGTGGAACACTCTGCACCAGCCGGCGAGCGTCTTCACTGCTTCTGGGCCCAAGATGCCCGGTTCGATCCTGACGCCGCTGTTGGTGATGATGCTGGCGTTCACGCTGCTGTTCGCGCTGCTGCAGGTGGTGCGGATGCGGACCGAGATCCTGCGCCGCCGGGCCGAGACGCTGAGCCGGCAGGCGGCCTTGCAGGGAGCCGCCAAATGATCGGCGAAGGCGCGCATCTCGAATTCATCGTCTGGGCCTATGCGGGCGTCGCCGTGCTGACGCTGGGGCTCATCGCCTATGTGGCGTGGGACGCACGACGAGTGAAGCAGCGGTTGGCCGATCTCGACAAGGCCGGGATCCGGCGGCGTTCGGCAGGATCGAACACTTGAGGCGCATTCTTCTCGCGGTATTGCCGCTGTTGCTGCTGGTAGGGCTGGTGGCCGTGTTCGCGATGAACATGGACCGCGACCCCAGCCTCGTGCGCTCGGTGCTGATCAACAAGCCGGCGCCGGCGACCACATTGCCGGCCGTCGATGGGCTCGACCGCAACGGCATCATCCCGTCGCTGCTCGAGGGGCAGGTGACGGTGGTGAACGTGTTCGCCAGCTGGTGCATCCCCTGCCGGGACGAACACCCGGTGCTGATGGAACTGCTGAGGCGCACGGGCGTGCGGCTGATCGGCATCAACCAGAAGGATGCGCCGGAGAATGCCCGGGCGTTCCTTGCCGAACTCGGCAACCCCTATGATGCGGTGGGCGCCGACAGGGACGGGCGAGCCTCGATCGATTGGGGTGTCTATGGCGTGCCCGAGACCTTCATCGTCAATGCGGCGGGGATCATCACCTACAAGCACATTGGGCCGATGACACTGGAATCACTGGAGAAGGAAGTGATACCGGCGATCGACAAGGCAAAGGCCGGCTGAGCTTCGGGAACCCCGACCCCGCCATCCTCATTTGTCTCGCGCGGCTCCGAGCGGCGGAGCCATGAGGAGATAGTGCCATGCAAACCAGTGCCAGCCTGCGTTTTGTCGAGCAGGGGATGCGGGTGTTCGATCGCGAGCACCATGAGATCGGCAAGGTCGAATGGGTGCAGTTCGGCGACGATGACCCGGATACACTCGAGGTCGAGGCCAGCGGGCCACGGCGGGACCGCGACGACGTCAACCTGTTCGACGTGATCGCCAAGGCGTTCACCAGCGACAACGTGCCCGACGAACTGCGCGACCGGCTGGTGCACCAGGGTTTCGTGCGGATCGATGCCGACGGGCTGTTCCAGGCGGATCGCTACGTGATGCCCGATCAGATCGACTCAGTGTCGAGCGACGGCATGACGCTCAATGTCACCAAGGACGAGCTGATCAAGCACTAGCTCTGAGCCAGCAACGCCCCCTCCACCACCCTTCGGGTGGTCCGCCTCCCCCGCCAGGCGGGGGTGGATTACGGCAGCGGGTCCATCGGGGGGATGACCTCGATGGGCTCCTTGGGATCGGGCGCGTACTTGGTGAGCAGCGGCAGCTGCAGCATCGAGAACACGATGGTGATGGGCATGACGCCCCAGACCTTGAACGCCACCCAGAAATTGGTGTCGAACATGCGCCAGACCACCTCATTGGCGACAGCGAGGAACAGGAAGAACAGGCCCCAGTTGATGGTGAGCCGGCGCCAGCCTTCGGGCTTCAGCTTGTAGACGTCGCCGAAGACGTATTTCAGCAGCGACTGGCCCCAGATGAGGCCGCCGAGCAGGGTGACGCCGAACAGGGTGTCGACGATGGTCGGCTTCATCTTGATGAAGGTGTCGTCCTTCAACAGCAGCGTGAGCGAGCCGAAGATCAGCACCACGACGCCGGTGACCAGCGGCATGATGGCGACCTTCTTCAGGATCACCCAGCTGAGCACCAGCGACACCACCATGGCGCCCATGAACCAGGCGGTGGCGGTGAAGATGTCGTAGTTGGCGTTGACGAAGAAGAACACCAGCAGCGGGCCGAGTTCGAGCGCGATCTTGACGATCTGCGGGCGGAGCTCGTGCCAGTTCACTTCGGCTGGCTTGCTGTCGTCGGTCATTGTGCAGTCCTCGCGATCGCGGCGGCGAAGTCGCGGGCCGCGAACGCCTCTAGGTTGTCGACGCCTTCGCCGACGCCGATAAAGTGCACGGGCAGGGCGAACTTGCTGGCGATGGCGACAAGGATGCCGCCGCGCGCCGTGCCATCGAGCTTGGTCATGACCAGCCCGGTAACGCCGGCACGTTTGCCGAAGATTTCGACCTGATTAAGGGCGTTCTGGCCGGTCGTGGCGTCGAGGGTGAGGAGCGTGGCGTGCGGCGCCGACGGCTCGACCTTCTTGATGACGCGGATGATCTTTTCGAGCTCGCTCATCAACTCATCGCGGTTCTGCAGGCGCCCGGCAGTGTCGATAATGAGGATGTCGGCGCCCTCGGCCTTGGCGCGTTCCACCGCCTCGTAGGCGAGGCCGGAAGCGTCGGAGCCGGCGGGCTTGGTGACGACGGGGGCGCCGGTGCGCTGGCCCCAGACCTGCAGCTGCTCGATCGCAGCGGCGCGGAAGGTGTCGCCGGCGGCGAGCATCACTTTCTTGCCTTGCGCGCCGTAGAGGCTCGCGAGCTTGCCGATGGTGGTGGTCTTGCCGGTGCCATTCACCCCGACCATCAGGATGACGTAAGGCTTCTGGCCGGCATCGATGTTGAGCGGCTGGGCGACGGGCTCGAGCACATTGACGATCTCGGTGGCCAGCACCTCGCGGACTTCGTCCGACGAGATGTCGCGGTCGAAGCGGTCGCGGCGCAGTGCCTCGGTGACGGTGGTCGCCATGTCGACGCCGAAATCGGACTGGATCAGGATGTCCTCGAGGTCATCGAGCATCGCCTGATCGAGCTTCTTCTTGGTGAAGACGGCGGCGATCGAGCCGGTGAGCTGGTCGGACGACCGCTTCAGGCCGGAGGCGAGACGCTGCAGCCAGCCCTGCTTTTTCGGCGGCTCGGTGGGGGCGACAGGGGTCGGAACCGGCGGGATCGGTGCAGGTTCGAGGGCCTGCTGTTCCTCGATCTCCTCGATATAGGCGGGCGTCGCCTCGGGGGGGCCAGCGGGCGGCTCGGAGGCGAATTCCTCGACCGGTGCTTCGATGGTCAGGCCTTCATCGTGCAGCGCTTCTTCGAGCGCGATTTCCTGATCGGGCGGCAACACGAGCGGCGCGGCTTCTACGATATCGTCGAGGATGATGTCGGCGACGAGTTCGTCTTCGACAGTGGGTTCGGGGTCCGCCGGGAGCTCCGGGGGAGCGGGAGGTGCAGGCGGGGCCACCGGAGCGGGGCCCTCGATGGTCATGCCGGCGTCGTGCATTGCCTCTTCGAGGGCGATTTCCTGGTCAGGCGGCAGGATGAGGGGGGCGGCTTCGACGACCTCGTCGAGGACGATGTCGGCTTCCAGGTCTTCGGCGACCGAGTGCTCGCGGGCCGGCGGCGGGGTGTCGCCGCCGCCGAACAGGCGCTGGAAGAAGCCCTTTTTCTTTTCGGCCATCAGGCAGCGGTCCTCAGTGGTTCGCCGACGAGGTTGCCATCCGCGAAATGGGTAATACGGGCTGTCACAATTTCACCGGCCCGATGACCGGGCAATGAACAGGTAATGAACTGCTCCTGGCGTCCGATCCCGTCCTTTTCGACCAGGATGGACTCGATCTGGCCGATCCGGGAGGCGGCGAGCTTTTCGAACTGGGCTTCGCCGAGGGCGCGGAGGCGTGCGGCGCGCTCCTTGGCCACGCGCTTGTCCACCTGCGGCATGCGCGCCGCCGGCGTGCCGGGGCGGGGCGAATAGGGGAAGGCGTGGATGTAGGTGAGATTGGCCGTTTCGATGAACTCGAGCGAGTTCTCGAACATCTCATCGGTCTCGGTGGGGAAGCCGGCAATGATGTCGGCGCCGAAGACGATGTCAGGACGGAGCGAGCGGAGCTTGTCCACCACGGCAAAGGCATCGTCGCGGAGGTGCCGCCGCTTCATGCGCTTGAGGATCATGTCGTCGCCGGACTGCAGGCTCAAATGCAGATGCGGCATCAGGCGGCGGTCGGACGCTATGGCGTCATAAAAGGCCGGGTCGGCCTCGATCGAGTCGATCGACGAGATGCGCAGCCGCGGCAGGTCGGGGACGTGGCGCAGGATCTGCTGGACCAGCTTGCCGAGCGTCGGGGTGCCCGGCAGGTCGGGGCCGTAGGAGGTGATGTCGACCCCGGTGAGGACAATCTCGCGGTAGCCGTTGCCGACGAGCTTCTTGATCTGCTCGACGACGAGGCCCATCGGCACCGAGCGCGACGGGCCGCGGCCGAACGGGATGATGCAGAAGGTGCAGCGGTGATCGCAGCCGTTCTGGACCTGGACGAAGGCGCGGGTGCGGCCGTCCATGGCCTCGATCAGATGACCGGCGGTCTCCTTGACCGACATGATGTCGTTGACCTGGACCTTGTCGTTGAGGGGCAGGCCGAATGCTATGGGGGCATAGCTTTCCGACTTCAGCTTGTCGGCATTGCCGATGACGAGATCGACTTCGGCCATGTCGCCGAAGGAGCGGGCTTCGGTCTGCGCGGCGCAGCCGGTGACGATGATGCGGCGCTCGGGGTTGTCGCGCTTGGCCTTGCGGATGGCTTGCTTCGCCTGCCGGACGGCTTCGGCGGTAACGGCGCAGGTGTTGATGATGATGGTGTTGTCGAGCCCGGCCTTTTCGGCTTCGGCCTTCATCACTTCGCCTTCATAGGCGTTGAGGCGACAGCCAAAGGTCAGCGTTTCGATGGACATCAGGCGTCCACCTGGTCCCGGGTCCAGGTGCCGGTGAAGGGCTCGAAGGTGCCGGAGAACTCGAACTCGGCCGGGCCGGTGAGCAGCACATGGTCGTCGGCGCGCCACTCGATGACGAGATCGCCGCCGGGGAGGGTCACAGTGGCCTTGCGGCCGGTGCGATGGGTGCGGGCGCCATTGACCAGGGCGGCGCAGGCGGCCGTGCCGCAGGCGCGGGTGAGACCGGCGCCACGTTCCCAGGTGCGAAGGATGATGTGATCAGGGGCGACGACCTGGGCGATCGAGATATTGGCGCGCTCGGGGAAGATCGGGTGGTTCTCGAGCAGCGGGCCGAAGCGATCGAGCGCGTAGCTCCAGACGTCGTCCTCGACCCAGAAAGTGGCGTGCGGGTTGCCCATCGAGGCGACCGACGGGGTGTGCAGCACCGGCGCGTCGATCGGCCCGATCTGCAGCTCGATGCCGGTGGTGTCGTAGAACTCCTCGGCGAGCGGGATCTCTTCCCAGCCGAAACGGGGCTTGCCCATGTCGACGGTGATCAGGCCATCTGGATGCTCGTCGCCGGTCAAAATGCCGGCGAGGGTTTCAAAGACGAAGTGCTTCTGGCCGGTCTCGGCCGAGAGCGCCTGAACGACGCAGCGCATGCCGTTGCCGCAGGCCTGGGCGAGCGAGCCATCGGAGTTGATGATCTCGATATAATGGGCAGTGCCCTGGGTGCGCGGATCATGGATGGCCATGATCTGGTCGTAGCGGGTGGCCGGGTTGGCATTGATGGCTACGGCGGCGGCTGGGGTAACGCGATCGGCACGACCACGCATGTCGGCGACGATGATCTCGTTGCCGAGCCCGTTCATCTTGAGGAATGGGGCCGTGGACATGTGCGTGACCTGCTGGGTCTCAGTTGTGGGTGTATATGGCGGAAGTGACGCCAAATTGCCAGTGGCGGGCGCAACGCTGCGTCCCGCCACTGGGCCGGCTACACCGGGGCGCGGGCGGCGAGGTGGGCGAGGAGCGGTTTGAGCTCGGGCGGCGGGGCTTGCTCGATGCGGCGGTAGTCGCGGCCGTCGATGGTGCGGTCGACGAGCTTGGCTTCGTACATGGCGCGGCGGAGCAGCGCGTGGTCGCCGAACTCGTGCCAATCGCGCAAGAGGTCGCTGATCTCGCGTTCGGTGTAGCTGGTATCGGGCGGCAGGCGCGACCACAGCACCCAGAGGCAGAGCAGCTGCAGATTGAAGCGGGCCGGCCAGCTTTGCAGCACGCCGCCATCGTCGAAATAGCGCGCCGCCTTCTCGACTTGGGTGAGGTCGGCACGGGGTGCGGCTTCGGCGGCTGTGGCCAGCCGGCCGGCGGTGCCGGCATCGGCGCGCAGGTGCTGGTAGTTCGCGAAGCCCGCGGCTTTCGCCAACAGGTTCAGCAGTTCGACATGGGTTGGGATGCCCTCGTGTTGTGAGAGGCTCTGGCGGAGCGTCTTGGCGAAGGGCGACAGGTCGTCCACCCGCAGGGGGACAGCAGTTCTGGACATCAACTCATCCTCGTAGTGCCAATCCCCCGGAGGAGATGTCGTGGCCGCCGGCTTGCGAGTTGGCACGGGGATAAGTGCTGGGCTCGGATATGAGGCAGGTTTAGCTCCCAGGATGGGGCGGCGACGCCTGGGTGAACTGCAGACCCGGCCAAGATGTAGCGCTGCTGGGGAAAGCGGGCAACGGCCATGTTCAGGTCACGTTCGGCCGGGTTATTTCGTTGCGAAAGGGGAGTCGTGCTTGGCGGAGATCGCGAAACGTCATCGCTGGGCGGTGGAATTGCTGGCGCCGAGGCGCGGCGAAAGCGTGCTGGAAATCGGTTGCGGACACGGGATCGCGACCGGGCTGGTGCTGGCGGCGGGCGCGGATGTGGTGGCGGTCGACCGCTCGGGCAAGATGGTCGAGGCCTGCGTCAAGCGGAACGCTGGCCTGGGGCGGCTGACGGCGTTCGAAAGCGAGTTCGAGACGCTGGACCTCGGCACATTCGATGCGGCATTCGCGGTGAACGTCGATTTTCCCCGGCATGCCGACCTTGGCTGGGCGCCCGCGTTCCGCAAAGTGCTGAAGGCAGGTGGGCGGATCGTGCTCGTGCTGGAGGCGCCGGCTATCCGCACTGCGGAGCGATTTGCCATGCAGGCTGCAGCGAGCCTCGTTGGCATGGGGTTCGAGGTCGATACTCTGCTCGTCGAGGGGATCGTTGCCGTGCAGGGGCGGCGGATCGCTTGAAGGCAGTGCGCCTCTTCCTTGACTCCGCCCCATTTCCTCTCTATCGACCGCGACAATTCATCAGGTTCGAACGCCTGACTGCCGACCGGGACCCGCAAAGGTATAAAGAGATCCCGGAGGCTAACACCCGACAGCGCGATGCGCCCTCGGGTGGGTTTGGCGTTTGCGCCGATGGCGCCGTCCTCGGATGGCGGGATCGACCAAGACTACCTATCTCCGGGTCCGAGGCATCCATGCTGCGGAACCAAAGGAACAAAAATGTTCGAAAGCCTTAGCGACCGGCTTGGGAAAATCTTCGAGGGCCTCAGGGGCCGCGGCGCCCTCAACGAGAGCGACGTGGATGCGGCGCTGCGCGAAGTGCGCCGGGCGCTGCTCGAGGCCGACGTGTCGCTGGAAGTGGTGCGGGCGTTCGTCGAGCAGGTGCGCGAGCGCGCCGTTGGCGCGGAGGTTACCCGCTCGGTGACGCCGGGCCAGCAGGTGGTCAAGATCGTCCACGACGAGCTGGTCAAGGTGCTCGGCGAAACGCAGGTGCCGATCGACTTCAACACCACGCCGCCGATGACCATGCTGATGGTGGGCCTGCAGGGCGCGGGCAAGACCACGCTTTCGGCCAAGCTGGCGAAGCGGATGAAGGAGCGTCAGGGCAAGAAGGTCCTGATGGCCTCGCTCGACGATCGCCGCCCGGCGGCGAAGGAGCAGCTCAGGGTGCTCGGCGAGCAGATCGGCGTCGATACGCTGCCGATCCAGCAGAACGAAAAGCCCGTCGATATCGCCAGGCGCGCGCAGCGCGAGGGCAAGCTCGGCGGCTATGACGTGCTGATCCTCGATACGGCGGGTCGCACGCATATCGACGAAGAGCTGATGGAAGAGACGGCGGCGGTGAAGGCCGCTACCGATCCGCACGAAATCCTGCTGGTGGCCGACTCGCTGACCGGCCAGGATGCGGTGAACCTGGCACGTTCGTTCGATGCGCGGGTGGATATCACCGGTATCGTTTTGACGCGTGTCGACGGCGATGGCCGTGGCGGCGCCGCGCTTTCGATGCGGGCGGCGACCGGCAAGCCGATCAAGCTGCTCGGTACCGGCGAAAAGATGGATGCGCTCGAGGATTTCCATCCCTCGCGCATCGCCGACCGTATCCTTGGCATGGGCGACATCGTCAGCCTGGTCGAGAAGGCTGCGCAGAACGTCACTGCCGAAGACGCGCAGAAGATGGCGAAGAAGCTCAAGAAGGGCGTCTTCGACCTCGAGGATCTGCGCGGCCAACTGCTGCAGATGAAGAAGATGGGCGGCATGGGTTCGCTCATGAACATGATGCCGGGCATGGGCCAGATGAAGAAGGCGATGGCCGGCGCCAATATCGACGAGAAGGTGTTCGACCGGCAGATCGCCGTCATCAACTCGATGACCAAGGCGGAGCGGGCGAACCCGGACCTGTTGAACGCAAAGCGGCGCATCCGCATCGCGGCGGGCTCTGGCACCAAGGTCGAAGACGTCAACAAGCTGATGAAGCAGCACCGCCAGATGGCGGACATGATGAAGAAGGTGTCGAAGGGTGGCATGGGGTCGCTCGCTGGCATGTTCGGCGGCAAGATGGGCGGGATGATGCCGGGGCTCGGCAACATGCCGGACCCGTCGTCGATGGACCCCAAGGAACTCGAGGCGCTGGCGCGTCGCATGGGCATCGACCCGGCGGCCATTCCGCAGCAGGCGGCTCCGCCGAAGCAACTCACCGAAAACAAGCTGCCGACCGATGTCGGCCAGCTGCTCAAATCCGGCTCGGGACTTCCCGGGCTTGGCGGCGCGCCGCGCTTCCCTGGCCTTCCGGGCCTCGGTGGCGGCTTCGTGCCGAAGAAAAAGTAACAGACGAAATCAACTCAAAGGACTGAACCTATGTCGCTGAAACTCCGCCTTGCCCGCGCCGGCACCAAGAAGCGCCCCTACTACCACGTCGTCGTCGCCGATGCCCGTTCGCCGCGCGATGGCCGCTTCATCGAGAAGATCGGCACCTATGATCCCAAGCTCGCCGACAAGGAAAAGCGCGTAAACCTCGTCACCGAGCGCGCCACCCACTGGCTGAGCGTCGGCGCCCAGCCGACCGACCGCGTCGCCCGTTTCTTCGACGCCGCGGGCCTGCTGAAGCGCGAAGCGCGCAACAACCCCGAGAAGGCCGTGCCGGGCAAGAAGGCGACCGAGCGCGCCGAGGCGAAGGCTGCTGCCGCTGCCGCCGCCGAGGAAGCCAAGAACGCTCCCGCTCCCGCCGCTGAAGAGCCGGCAGCCGAAGCCGCGTCCGAGTAAGCCGTGGCGCAAGCGGGCGACAACAAGCTCCTCATGGGCCGCATTGGCGCGGCCCATGGGATCAAGGGCGAAGTGCGCATCCAGTCCTTCACCGAGGACCCGCTGGCGCTGGTTTCCTATGGCCCGCTGTCGACCGACAAGCCGGGGCTGACGATCAAAATCCTCTCGGCGCGCACCACGACGAATGTGCTCGTGGCGCGTATCGAGGGGGTGAACGACCGGAACGCGGCGGAAAAGCTCAACGGGGTCGAACTCTATGTCGATCGCGCGCTGCTGCCGGAGCCGGACGACGAAGACGATTTCTACCATGCCGACCTGATCGGGCTGAAAGCCCGATTGTCGGACGGCTCGGAGATCGGCGAGGTGATGGCGGTGCCCAATTTCGGCGCCGGCGACCTGCTCGAAATCCGCGATCCGCGCTCGGGCGATACCTATCTCTATCCATTCTCCAAGGCCGTTGTGCCGGAGGTGCGGGTCAAGGACGGGTATCTGCTGATCGATCCGCCGATCGAGGCGGATCCGGGCGAAGAAGAACCCGATTGAGCTTTTCAGCTCACATCATCACGCTCTTTCCGGAACTGTTCCCGGGGCCGCTCGGCGCCTCGGTGATCGGCCGTGGCATGGCGGATGGGTTGTGGAGCCTTTCGACCACCCAGCTGCGCGATTTCGCCACCGATCGGCACCGGACGGTGGACGATACCCCATCGGGCGGCGGCGCCGGGATGGTGCTCAAGCCGGACATTCTCGCGAAAGCCATCGACGCGGTGTCGCCGGAAGGCGATGCTCGGCCGCGGCTGCTGATGTCGCCGCGCGGCAAGCCGCTGACGCAGGAGCGTGTGCGCGAGTTGGCGGCGGGGCCGGGGGCGGTGATCGTCTGCGGGCGGTTCGAGGGGATCGACCAGCGGGTGATCGAGGCCAGGCAGCTCGAGGAAGTCTCGATCGGCGATTATGTGCTCGCCGGCGGCGAGGTCGCGGCCATGGTGCTGCTCGAGGCGGTGGTGCGGCTGATCCCCGGGGTGCTGGGGGCGGCGGAGAGCCATGCCGACGAGAGCTTTGAGAACGGGCTGCTGGAATACCCGCAATATACGCGGCCACAGCTGTTTGAGGGGCGCGAGATCCCGGCGGTGCTGACGTCGGGCGACCACGGCAAGGTGGAGAAGTGGCGGCGCGCCGAGAGCGAGAAGCTCACGCGGGCGCGCCGGCCGGATCTGCTGAAGTAGCGCCGGCTTACTGCGCCGGGGCCATCTGGTGGTCCGAGTGACCCATCGGCATGCTCATCTCGCCCTCGGGCGCAGCGTCGGCTGCGGCGCCGCCGATGTTGAGCACGACCGGCACCTCGCCGGCCTTCTCGAACTTCAGCGTCAGCTGCAGGCACTGGCCCTCTTCGAACGGCGTGCCGACACCCATGAGCATCAGGTGATAGGCGTCGCCGCCCGGGGTGAGCGCGACGGTGCCGCCAGCGGGGATTTCGAGGCCGCCTTCGACTTCGCCCATCTTCATCATGTCGCCCTCCATCTTCATCTGGTGAACCTGGACGGTTTTGGCGGCTTGGGTGCTGCCGCCGAGCAGGCGATCGGCAATGCTGCCCTTGTTTTCAATGGTGAGATAGCCGCCGGAAACCTGGGCCTTGGGCAGCATGGCGCGGGTGTAGGCGTCGGTGATGGTGAGGTCGCCGGCGGTGAACACCTGGCCGGTGGGGCAACCCTCGTGGATGAGGCCATTGTGAGCAAAGGCCGGGGTGGCGACAAGGGCAAGGCCCAGCAGGGCCGGGATGAGGAGACGGTTCATTGAACTGATCTTTCGAATGGAATTGGGGAATTCGAGGCGAGGAAGATCAGGCGAGAGGTGGTCCGCGGGCGTCGAAGGGGCGGATGGAGGTTGCCGGCTGCACCAGCACCGGCATCGCGCCATAGGCAACCGCGGCGACGAGGGTGGCCGGGAGGGCGAGGGTGCAAGGCGGGGGCAGGTCGGCGCCGGCGCCGATGCGGCAGGCGTGGCAGGGAGCGTGCGACTTGGGCTCGTCCGGGAGATCGCCGCAATAGCTGAGGTCGAGCGCGGCGGTGAGCACGTCGGGGCCGGCAGAGGCCACGGTGACCGGAGTGTGCGCGAAGCTGAGGAAGACCAGCGCCAGCACGATAGCCGCGCGCAGCACCTCGATTCCCATGTTTCGCGCATTCAGCACTGGGGCCATCCCGGTTGGACGTTGCTCCTCTAGCGCAGGAGGAGGTGCCGCGTCATGCGGCAAATGCGCGGCTTGCCGTTGATCTCGCTACCGAGACCTGACAGAGATAAGGCGACGGTGCGCATCGGGTGATGCGTGAAACGGGAAGCCGGTGGCCTTCGGGCGATGCCGGCGCCGCCCCCGCGACTGTAACGGGCCTAACTTCCACTCAGCGTGCCACTGGTTTGCGACTGGGAAGGCGGAGTGGGAGATGCCCGGAGCCAGGAGACCGGCCGTCAGTGAAACATACGCGAACGGGACGGTGGGTCCCGAGATGGAGATACTTATGCGCGCGCTTCTGGCACTTCTGCTCATTGCTGTTCCGACGGCCGCCTTTGCCCATACCGGGCATGGCGACACCTCGGGGTTCCTGCATGGCTTCATGCACCCGGTGGGTGGCCTCGACCACGTGCTCGCCATGGTGGCGGTGGGCGTGTTCGCCTATGTGCTGGGCGGCAAGGCGCTGTGGCTGGTGCCGCTGAGCTTCGTGGGCATGATGGCGGTGGGCTTCCTGCTTGGCGTCGGGCAGATCGACGTGCCGTTCGTCGAGCTGGGGATTGCACTCTCGAGCGTGGTGATCGGCGGCGTCGCGGCGCTCGGCCGGCCGATGCCGGTGGTGGCGGCTTCGGCCCTGGTCGGGGTGTTTGCGGTCTTCCACGGCCACGCGCATGGCGCCGAAATGCCGGTGGATGCCTCGGGCTTCGAGTATGCGACGGGCTTTATCGTCGCGACCGCGCTGCTGCACGCGGCGGGTATCGGGGCGGCGATGGGCGTATCGAAGCTCGTCGGCAAGTACAGCAAGACGGTTGCGCAGGTGGCGGGCGGCGTGTTCGCGCTGGGCGGTGTCGGGGTGCTGGCTGGCTGGCTCTGAGCCTCGTCCGCAGCGACTAGTGTCGCGCGGCTGACATCGAAGTGACATCAAAGGCCCGCGAGCCCTAGACCTGCTCTAGACTCGCGGGCTTTCTTCATCTATAGCCCCGCTCGCTTGAGCTTCGGCTCGGCCAATAATGCATAAAAATCCGTGCAACCAAGACCGGGCGGTCGGCGAAAGCCGGCGAAACGCTCCTTTGAAAAAGACGAACGGAACATCAGATGTCGAACATCATCGAACAGCTCAATCAGGAGCAGCACGAGAAGCTGCTCGCCAAGGGCGCCCATCCGGAATTTACCCATGGCGATACCGTCAAGGTTTGGGTGAAGATCCGCGAAGGCGACAAGGAACGCCTGCAGGCCTATGAGGGCGTGGTTATCGCCCGCTCCGGCACCGGCATCATGGAAAGCTTCACCGTGCGCAAGATTTCGTACGGCGAAGGCGTGGAACGCGTGTTCCCGGTGCTCTCGCCGAACATCGACCGCGTCGAAGTGATCAAGCGCGGCAAGGTGCGTCGCGCCAAGCTCTACTACCTGCGCGACCGTCGCGGTAAGGCCGCCCGTATCTTCGAGAACGTCGGCGCCCGTACCAAGAAGATCGAGGCCGGTGAGCGCGAAGCCGCCATCGAGGCCAAGAACGCCCGCGAGGCTGAGAAGATCGCCGCTGCCGAGGCGCTGGCGAAGGAACTCGCCGAGAAGGACGCCGCCGAGGCCGCCGCTGCTGCTGCCGCCGAGGCTGCTGCTGCGACCGAGGCTGCCGCCGAGCCCAAGGCCGAGTAAGCCGCCACAGTTTCGGCGCTTACGTCACTAGATTTTCAGCCCGGCTCACGAGCCGGGCTTTTGATTCCGGGGTCGGGATGCCCCGGGACGGATTCCAAAGAGGGACATTTGGAATGGACGCAGCTCTTCAGGACGCAGAAGAGAGGGCGCGGCTGGCCGCCGAACTCCGCAACGAGACCCGCAATGTGCTGGTTGAGACCGGCCTGCTCGAATTGCTCAATGCCCGCTTCGGCGAGGCGGTGGTGACCGGCAGCGCCGGCTACGACCTGATGGTGTGGCGCGACATCGACATCCACATGCCGTGCGAGGCGGAACGCTGGGCCGAGTGGGCGGGGCTCGCCGCGGACATCGCCATCCAGTTCGACCGGGCCGGGCTGCAGCTGCACAAGGCGAGCTTCCTCAACGACTATGTCGACCCGCATCCGCTGGGCGCCGGGCTCTACTGGGGCATCGAGTTCAAGGATTTCGCCGGCAATGAATGGAAGTGCGACATCTGGGGCTGGGAGCCTTTCGATTTCGCGGTGCGCCAGGCGCGAGATGCGAATTTGCGCGCGGATCTGTCGAACTGCGACCGGGACTTGATCCTGCGGCTCAAGCACGAGGCACGCGAGCGGCCGGGCTATTACGGCGTGATGGTGGGGAGCTTCGACATCTACCAGTTCGCGCTGGCGGGGGCGGGTGAGACGCTGGACGAGTTGGAGGTGTGGAAGGGGCTGGTGGCCTAGAGGCAGGGGTTCATGACGGGCTCGCGAGGGATTGAGAGCGAGTCCTGGATACTCGTGGCCAAGGTCGCCGGGTCGATCTGCCGCATGCTTGAGGCGAAGTTTGCGTAGGTATCGGTTTCCGAACTGAGTTCGCACATCAACGCGATCTCGTCGGCTTCCACTCCCCAAACACCTTCGCGGTCGTGCCGCTTCCGTTCATCGAGATCGCCTTGGGTTATCGGCGTTGGCATGTTCTCGATGATGTACTTGTCCATGTCGGCGATGGCGGCATCTATCGCAGCATCGACGGGAAGGCGTTTCCAGCCACATGCCTCGGTGGTTGCCTGTACTGCAACGAGGATGCTCCAGGCGCACAGCACCGCTCCTTTACCGCTGACATCGATCTTCGTGGTTCCGTTGCTGTCCTTGATGGTGCGAACTAACTCGCCATTTGGCGGAGGCAGTATTTCGGGCCGTGGCAGGGGTTGGGTGTCGGCAGGCTCGGCAATCAATCTCGCCGCACCAGCTGAAGTCGCCGACAGAAGCAGGACGCACCCCGCAAACAGTGCAGCTTTCAGCATTGGCGACCCCCATTTCGCGAGGTCACTTTGGACGGGAGCGCACCGATAGGCAACCCGCAGGCGAGAGGCATGATCTGATTCAGTCTGGTGCCCAAGCGTTCTCGACTCCGCTAACAATTGGTCCGGCAGCTTTTTCGAACCGGAGCTTTCCTCATGCAATCCTTTATCTGCGTCACCTGTGGCGTTGGCCATGCACCGTCCGAGGCGCCGCCGGAGCGGTGTGCGATCTGTGATGACGAGCGGCAGTATGTGACGCCGGCCGGGCAGCGGTGGACGACGCTGGCGGAGCTGCAAGCCAAGCACACGATCGAGTTCAAGGAGCAGGAGCCGGGGCTCGTCGGTATCGGGGCGACGCCGCAGATTGCCATCGGGCAGCGGATGTTGCTGATCCGGCAGCCGGGCGGGGGCATCCTGTGGGATTGTACGCCGCTGGTGACTGATGAGGCGGTTGCCCGGATCAAGGAACTGGGCGGGGTGCGGGCGATGGCGATTTCGCATCCGCATTTCTATTCCTCGATGGTCGATTGGTCGGAGGCGCTGGGTGGGGTGCCGATCCATATCCATGAGGCGAACCGGCAGTATGTGATGCGGCCGTCGGAGCGGGTGAGCTTCTGGAACAGCGAGACGCTGGACCTGGGGCAGGGGGTTAGGCTGGCGCGTTGCGGCGGGCATTTCGAGGGCTCGACGGCGCTGCACTGGCCGGGCGAGGACGGCAAGGGCGTGCTGATGACCGGCGACACCATCATGGTGGTGCCGGACACGCGCTGGGTGAGCTTCATGTACTCCTATCCCAACCTGATCCCGCTGCCGGCGCGCCAGGTGAACCGCATCGTCGGCTGCGTCGAGGGCTTTGCGTATGACCGGATCTACTCGGCCTGGTGGGATCGGGTAATGACGAAGGATGCGAAGGCGCAGGTGCATGCTTCGGCGGAGCGGTATGTGAAGGCGATCGCGGGGTAGCTCGCTTCGTGCTTGTGGCCGCCCCCTCCGCCGCCACGCGGAGGAGGATCAAGGCAGTATCGCTGACTTAAGATATATCTTGAGAGCTATCTTGAACGCTCCGTGGTCGAGGCATATCTTTGCGGCTAATCGTAAGATATATCTTGGAGTGCAGTCATGCATGATCACGACCATAGGTGGGACCGGAACTGGCGGCGCATGGAAGCTATGGCGCGGCGCGGGTTTCGGAAATTCGGCAACTTCGAAGGCGGCATCAACCCAGGCGACTGGGGCGGGTTCGGGGGCAATTTCCGTATCGGGCGGATGCTCGCCTCGGGCGACCTGCGGCTCGTCGCGCTGTTCCTGATCGAGCAGCAGCCGCGGCATGGGTACGACCTGATCAAGGCGATCGAGGAGCATTCTCACGGCTTCTATTCGCCGAGCCCGGGCATCGTCTATCCGGCGCTGACCTATCTCGAGGAGGCGGGGTATGTGACCTCGGCCGCCGAGGGCAACAAGAAGCTCTACACCATCACCGACGAGGGCCGGACGCACCTCAACGACAATCGCGAGGCGATCGCGTCGACGCTGGATTTTCTCGCCAAGGCCGGCTCGGGCATGGAGCATCTGCGCGAGCGGATGGCGAGCCAGGACTTTCCCTTCACGCCGGAGGAGGCGGAACAGTTCCGCAGCCGATTTCGCGGCATGGGGCGGGAGTTTGGCCGGGGCGGCTGGTTCGGCGATCGCGGCGGCCCGCCGCCGCATCCGGAGCATCCGGGACGACCCGACCGGCCCGAGCGCCCAGCCCGGCCCGACCGTGATATCGACGACGTGGCGCCGGAAGTGAACGAGGCGCGCAAGGCGCTGAAGAAGGCGATCAAAGAAGCGATCCGGCGCGGTCCCGAGGACGACCGTCGAGTGGCGGAGATTCTTCGCCGCGCCGCGCAGGAAATTCGCGGCGGCTTTGATGAGGACGCGACGGATATCGACCTCGGCTAAGATATTGCCGTGATTGACAAGAACTCCCGCCTGCTCTGATGCTTGAGGCAGAATGAGCGGCGGGAGTCTTTACTATGGCGGACTGGTCCGAGCGTGATCGTGAACTGGGGATGGACCGGCTGATCAGCCGGCGGGATTTCCTCAACGGAGTGGCGCTGACCGTAGGCGGTGTTGCGGCCGCGCAGCTGGGCCTCGGCGCCGACGCTGCGCAGGCCGCCGCTCCCTCGGCCTATCCGCCGGCGATGGGGCAACTGCGCGGACACTCCGAAACGGCAATGGGCGTGGCGCACTCACTGCGCGACGGCACGTTCTGGGATAGTGCCGAAGCACCCGAGGCAACCGGTGAGAGCTACGACCTAGTGGTGGTGGGCGGCGGCATTTCGGGGCTGGCCGCGGCGCAGCTCTATCAGAAGCACAAGCCGGGCAGGGTGCTGGTCCTCGAGAACAATGCCGATTTCGGCGGGCATGCGCAGCGCAACGAGTTCACCACGGCGAATGGCAGGTCGGTGATCGGCTACGGCGGCAGCCAGTCGCTGCAGACACCGAGCTTCTTTTCGCCGTTGGTCATGGAAGTGCTAGCCGATGTCGGGGTGGAGCTCGACAAGTTCGAGAGCTACTACGACAGCGGCTGGTATGAGCGGCATGGCCTCGGCGATGCGACGTTCTTCCGCAAGGAGGTGTTCGGCGAAGACAGGCTAGTGGTGCAGACCGAGGTCGCCGCCGACTGGGTGCCGCAGACGCCATTGAACGCCCAGGCGCAGACGAACCTGATCGAGCTGATCGACGCCCCGCCGGACTATCTCAAGGGCAAGACGCGGGAAGAAAAGTTCAAGATCCTCGCCGAGACCACCTATGCCGACTTCCTAACCAGGATCTGCGGGTACGATCCGCAACTGGTGGCGTATTTCCAGGAGTCGACGCACGAGTATTTCGGCATGGGGATCGACGGCGTGACGGCGCTCGATGCCTGGGGCAACTGGAATCCTGGGTTCGGCGGCATGGACCTGGGCGAGCACCCGTTCAAGACGATGAGCCCGTCGGGGCGGCTCGTGCTGGTCGACCCGGACGACTACATCTACCACTTCCCCGACGGGAACGCCGGCGTGGCACGGGCGCTGGTGCGGAAGCTGATCCCCCAGGCGCTTGCCGGCACGGGCATGGAAGAGCTGGTCAACGGCCGGCTCGACTATGATGTGCTCGACGCGGCGGAGAACGACACGCGCCTGCGGCTCAATGCCAGCGTGGTGAAGGTGAAGCACGATGGCGATCCGGCTTCGGCGGAAAGCGTCACCGTGACCTATGTCGAGGACGGAAAGCTGAGGACCGTGCGAGCCAAGCAGGTCGTGCTCGCGTGCTGGCACCGGATCATCCGCTATCTCAGCGACGAGGTCGGCGAGGCGCAGATCGAAGCGCTGGACGACCAGGTGAAGATCCCGCTGATCTACACCAATGTGCTGGTCAACAACTGGCAGGCCTTCGCCGATGCCGGGATTTCCGGCTTCGAGGCGCCGGGCGGGTTCTGGCTGGGCGCCTCGATCGATTTTCCGGTGAGCGTCGGCGACTACAAGTTCGCGGAAGGGCCGGCCGATCCCGTGCTGCTGCATGTGGCGAAGATCGTGGTGGCGGGGGAGCCCGGAAGCTCGGCCCGCGAGCAGGCGGCGATGGGACGGCAGACGCTTACGGCGATCAGCTTCGAGGATATGGAGCGCGAGGTGCGCGACATGCTGAACCGCGCGCTGGGCGACAAGGGGTTCGACGCAGCGCGGGATATCGGGGCGATCACCTGCAACCGCTGGAGTCACGGCTACGCGCTCGAGTACATGCGGCCGTGGGACCAGTTCTGGCCGGATGGGCCGCTGCCGATCGAGACGGCGCGTAAGGGCTGGGGGCGGATCGCCATCGCCAACTCGGATTCGGGCGCCTATGCCTACGCGCATTCGGCGATCGACCAGGCGGGGCGGGCGGTCGACGAACTGCTCGGCGGCGGGGTGATCACCGGCTTTGCAACCTTCCCCGGCCCGCCGGCCGATAAGGTCGAAATCGTTTCGTAGCGTACCGCGCGGCGCGGGCCCGACTATCTCGCCCCGGCGAATGGCACTAACATGCCAGGGCAAGACAGTAGGGCGGGTAGTGACGTGAACGAGATGGCCCCGATCGGGGTGAACCGGGCTGCGGCGACGCAAGGGGTGGTGGCGCGGCTGCGGGAGGTGATCCGCCGGGACCGGATCATGACCGACCCGGTGATGACCTACGCCTATTCCGGCGATGCGAGCCACTATCGGCTGGTGCCCGCGGTGGTGGTGATCGTCAACACCGAGGACGAGGTGCGCGCAGTGATCGAGGCGGCGCGGGCCGAAGGATTGCCGCTGACGTTCCGGGCCGCCGGGACCTCGCTCTCGGGCCAGTCGATCACCGACGGGATACTGGCGGTGCTCGGCGACGGCTGGCGGAAGCTCACCGTGCATGAGGGCGGCGAGCAGGTGACGCTGGGACCGGCCAACATCGTCGCCAACGTCAACAAGGCGCTGAAGCCGTTCAATCGCAAGCTCGGACCAGATCCGGCGAGCCAGGCCACCTGCAAGATCGGCGGGGTGGTCAACAACAACTCGTCCGGTATGTGCTGCGGGGTGGCCTACAACACCTACCACACGATGGCCCGGCTGAGGGTGATGCTGGTCGATGGAACGGTGCTGGACTCGGGGGATCCGGCCTCGATCGAGGCGTTCCGCCGCTCGCACGCAGAACTGCTGGAGGGGCTGCAGCGGCTGCATCACGAGGTGATGGCCGATGCCGAGCTGGTGGCGCTGATCAGGAAGAAATACCGGATCAAGAACACCGTCGGCTACTCGATCAACGCGCTGGTCGATTTCCACGATCCCATCGACATCCTGATCCACCTGATCGTCGGGTCCGAGGGGACGCTCGGGTTCGTTTCCGAGGTGACCTACAACACCATTCCGGAGCACCCGTTCAAGGTGACCGGGCTGATCCCGTTTCCCGATCCCTATTCCTGCGGGCGGGCGATTTCGCGCCTCGCCAATGGCGGTATCCAGCAGACGCATGGGGTAACGGCCGCGGAGTATCTGGAACGGCGGGCGCTCGAGGCGGTGACGCATTTGCCGGTGATGCAGCCCTATCTCAGGTTCTTCACCGAGAGTTCGCCGGCGATGCTGATCGATATTTCGGCGGAGAGCCCCGAGGCGCTGGAGCGGGAAATCGCGGCGGCGGTCGCGGTGTTGAGCGAGGAGGGCGCTACCGACATCGATTTCGACGATGACGAGGAACGGGCGCACCTCCTGTGGGACATGCGCAAGGGCTTCATTCCGATGTTCGGGGCGACGCGGCCCAAGGGCACGACGATGCTCACCGAGGACGTCGCGGCGCCGGTCGACCAGCTGGCCGATTTCGTCATCGACATGCGGAAGCTTCTCGACGCGTACGGCTATGTCGATGGCGTGCTGTTTGGGCATGCGCTGGCGGGCAACCTGCATTTCCAGATGGCGGCGGATTTCTCCAACCCGGAGGAGGCGGACCGGTTCGACCGGTTCTCGGTGGCGCTGGGTGAACTCGTCTCGGTGACCTATGGCGGCAGCCTCAAGGCGGAGCACGGCACGGGGCGGGCGATTGCTTCGTTCGTCGAGCTGGAATGGGGGCAGAGCGCCTATCGCGTGATGTACCGGATCAAGGCGCTGTTCGATCCCGAGGGGCTGCTCAATCCCGGCGTGCTGCTCAATCCCGACCCGCAGCTGCATGTGCGCGACCTGAAGCTGATGCCGCTGGCCGACGACGTGGTCGACATGTGCATCGAGTGCGGCTTCTGCGAGCCGGCCTGTCCGAGCCATCACATGACGATGAGCCCGCGACAGCGCATCGTAGTGACGCGCGAGCGGGCGCGACTGCGCGCGACCGGTGAGGACCCGGCGCGGCTCAAGGCGATGGACGAGGGTTTTGAGTATGCCGGGCTCGCCACCTGCGCGGCGGGCAATGTCTGTGCGCTGCGCTGCCCGGTGGGAATCGAGACCGGCAGGATGGTGATCGGCGAACGGGCGCGGCGGCGGACCGACGCGGAGCGGAAGACGGCGCACCTGGTCGGCGGGCACACGCTGGCGGTGGAGCGCGGCATGAAGCTGGCAGTAGGGGCGCAGGCGTTCTCGCGCACCATTATCGGCGATGGCGCGACCGATGCGCTGGCCGGGTTGGCGCGCAAGATGACGGGTGGGGCGATCCCTCGGGTGTCGCCGGCGCTGCGGGTGGGGCCGGGGGCGCCGAAGCCGGTGCACGTGCCCAACGCCCCGAAGGGGCAGGTGGTGTATTTCCCCTCCTGCGCGACGCGCATGTTCGGGGCGCCGACGCGTGAGAACGGGCTGCTGCCGACGACGGATGCGATGCTCGAGCTGATGCGGCGGGTGGGGTTCGATCCCGTGGTGCCGGAAAAACTCGATGGGCAGTGCTGTGGGCAGCCGTTCTTGTCGAAGGGCTTTCCGGCGGAGGCAGAGCGGGTTGGCGGGTCGACCCGGGCAGCCCTTGATGGACTGAGCAAGGCCGGAGCGCTGCCTGTGGTGACCGATGCCTCGACCTGCGCCAAGCATATGCGCGAGCATCCGGGCGAAGCGGCGGTGATGGATTCGGCGGAGTTCCTGCTCAAGGAGATCCTGCCGCGGCTAAAGATCACGCGGCCGCTGCCGGCAGTGGCGGTGCACCACAACTGCTCGGCGCAGCGGCTCAAGGAGCAAGACGCGATCAACGCGCTGGCGGCGGTGATCGCCGAGAAAGTCGTGGTGCTCGATGCCATCAGCTGCTGCGGCTATGCCGGGGACAAGGGGCTGTTCGTGCCGGAGCTCAATGAACATGGCACGCGGTTCGGCAAGGCGCAGATCCCGGATGGGTGCGAGATCGGGCTGTCGACGGTGTCGACCTGCGCGACCGGGTTGAGCGAGCGGATGGGAATACCGTTCGTGTCGATTGCGAGCTTGCTGGAGAGGGTTAGCCAGCCGGCGGGCTGAGGGGCTGCCATGTTCAGTAGCCCAAAAGCCTGCTAGAGCGCCCCCATGACAGAAGTTCTTATCGATAGCATCGGGCAGCATGGCGACGGCGTGGCGGAGATCGGCGGGGAACGGGTGTATGTGCCGTTCACGCTGCCAGGCGAGCGGGTGGAGATTTCGCGCGACGGGGAGCGCGGGACGCTGCTGCGCGTTATCGAGCCCAGCGATGCGCGGGCGGAGCCGATCAGCCCGTATTTCGGGGTTTGCGGCGGGTGTTCGCTGCAGCACATGAACCGTGAGACTTACGCCAGCTTCAAGCGGAGCCTGGTCGAGATCGCGCTGCAACATGCCGAGGTCGAGACGGTGGTGAAGCCGTTGGTGGATGCGACCGGCACCGGACGGCGGCGGGCGACGCTGCATGTGCGGAAGGCCGGCGCCGGCTACATGCGGGCGAAAAGCCACGAGGTGCTCGACATCGATGCGTGCCCGATCCTCGTGCCGACGCTGTCCAAGCACGCGCCGCGGATCGCGCGGGCGCTGCAGCCGCTCGCCGGGGATTGCGATGTGAGCTTCACGCTCAGCGACACCGGCATCGACCTCTCGGTGAAGTCGGAGCGGAAGCTGAAGCCGGCGCAGCTGGCCGAGTTTGCGCGGACGCACCGGCTGGCGCGGCTGACCTTCAATGGCGACCCGGTGTTCATGGCGCATCCGCCATCCATCCGGATGGGCAAGGCCATGGTTGAGATCCCGCCCGCGAGCTTCCTGCAGGCGACAGCGGCGGCGGAGGAGACGCTGGCGCAGTTGGTGGTCGAGGGTGTCGGCAAGGTGAAATCGGTGGCCGACCTGTTCTCGGGGGTCGGGCCATTCGCGCTGCGGCTGGCCGAGGGCGCGCGGGTCTATGCCGCGGACAGCGACCGGCTGGGTATTGCGGCACTGGTCAAGGCCTTCAACCACGTGCAGGGGCTGAAGCCAGTAGAGGCCAAGGTGCGCGACCTGTTCCGCGACCCGCTGGCGCCGATTGAGCTCAACCCGTTCGACGCGGTGGTGTTCGATCCGCCGCGCGCCGGCGCAGAGGCGCAGGCGAGGGAGCTGGCGCGGAGCAAGGTGAAGACGGTGGTAGCGGTGTCGTGCGAGCCGAAGACGTTTGCGCGTGACGCGGCGATCTTGATCGATGGCGGATATCGGATCGAAAGCGTGACGCCGGTCGATCAGTTCGCCTGGTCGACCCATGTGGAGGTCGTCGGAGTGTTTCGGCGGTGAGGGCTGTCGCTCGTCGCTTCGCTCCAAGCGCGCATCGCCTCGCGATGCGATACCCCTCATCCGCCCTTCGGGTACCTTCTCCCTCAAGGGGAGAAGGTACTCCGCCGAGAAATCTCAGTCAGGTCTGCCTTCTCCCCTTGAGGGAGAAGGTGGCGCGCAGCGCTGGATGAGGGGTGGGGAGCCACATGACGCCATTCAAGCCCCGCACCACCCATGCCGAACTCGGCGAGGGCTACTTCGACAAGGTGAGAGCCGCCGAGTTTCCGCAGCACATCCTGCGCTACCGCAATCAGCGGGCGGCGGCTTCGGTGGGGCTGGATGGGCTGACGGACGAGGAGTGGGTGAACCATTTCGGCAAGTTTGAGCCCTTGCCGGGGTCGTTCCCCGAGCCGCTGGCGCTGCGCTATCACGGGCATCAGTTCCAGACCTACAATCCGGAGCTCGGCGACGGCCGGGGCTTCCTCTATGCGCAGCTCGAGGATCTGAACGACGGGCGGCTGATGGACCTGGGGACCAAGGGGTCGGGGCGGACGCCGTGGTCGCGGGGTGGGGACGGGCGGCTGACCCTCAAGGGCGGGGTGCGCGAGGTGCTGGCGACGGCGATGCTCGAGGCGCTGGGGGTGAATACCTCGAAATCGCTGAGCCTGATCGAGACCGGCGAGGAGCTGCAGCGCGGTGATGAGCCGTCGCCGACGCGGTCATCGGTGCTGGTCCGGCTCTCACATGGGCATACGCGGATCGGCTCGTTCCAGCGGCTGAGCTACCTGAAGGAAGAGGAGCGGCTCCGGGGGCTGCTCGATCATTCGGTGCGGGCTTACTACCCGGAGCTGTGGGTCGAGGGTGACAACGGGCGGGCTGCGAAGTTCCTGGGTGCAGTGAGCGAGGCAGTGGCGGAGACGGGGGCGCGGTGGATAGCGGCGGGGTTCGTGCACGGGGTGCTCAACACCGACAACATCAACGTCACCGGCGAGAGTTTCGATTACGGCCCGTGGCGGTTCCTGCCGACCTATGATCCGGCGTTCACGGCGGCATATTTCGACGAGTGGGGGCTGTATGCATTCGGGAAGCAACCCGACACATTGGCGTGGAACCTGACGCGGCTGGCCGAGGTGCTGCTGCCGCTGGGCGAGCATGACGAGCTGGAAGCGGCGCTGAACCGCTTCTGGCCGGCGTTCCAGCGCTCGATCTGGCAGGCGATGCTGGAGCGGCTGGGGCTGGAGTCGCTCGGGGTGGAGGCGGACTCGGCGCTGGTGGCGGAAGTGTTCGCGGCGCTGCATGCGACGCAGGCACCGTATGAGCAGTTCATCTTCGACTGGCGCGGCGGGGCCGAGGCGAGGGCGTTCGCCAGCCCGTCGGCGGAGCACTATCGGAGCGAGGCGTTCGAGAAGTTGCGGGGGCTGATCGCGGCGCATCCGCGGGCGGCAGACGCCAATCTCGAGCATCCGTATTTCAAGCGGGCGACGCCGCGGACCATGCTGATCGACGAGATGGAGGCGCTGTGGGCGCCTATCGCGGAGGAGGACAACTGGCGGCCGCTGTATGAGGCGCTGGGGGAGATCGAGGAGATGCGCGAGGCGTATTCGGGCAGCTGAGGGTCAGCCCTCGGCGCGGGCGGATACGTCGTTGGCGGGGGCTCCGATGATCTCGGGGGTGAGCGGCACGGTGGTCAGCGACGACAGGAAGTCGGTGCGGCGAGTCGGCAGCTGCTCGTAGAACCTCTTCAGCCCAGGCTCGACTTTGGCCGATAGCGCGATGCATTCGGCCAGCGCGCCGCGGGTATCCTTGCCGGTGCGGAGCGCCTCGAGCGCATCGGCATGGGTGGTCTTCAGCAGGCTGAAGGCGCCGGACTTGGCGAGGTCGGCATCGCCCACGAGCAGGTAGATGACGACGCGCTCGGTCTTGCCCTTCAGCGCCAGTGCGCCGGCTTCGAGCATGGCGAAATCGGAGGCGGCGAGGCGGACGGGCTCGGTAACGAGGATGTCGTAGGCGACCTCCTTGCAGGCGCTCTCGACGCGGCTCGCGACGTTGACGGTGTCGCCGAGCGCCGAATAGTCGAAGCGGGTCTCGAGGCCCATGTTGCCAACCAGCGCCTCCCCGGTGGAGATGCCGATACCGATGCCCAGCTCCTGGACGCCATTGCCGCCCCTCAGGTGGAAGGCGTCGTGGCGGTTGAGCTCGGCGAGTTTCTGGCGCATGCCGAGAGCGGCGCGCAGCGCCTTGCGCTCATGGTCGGGCACATCGACCGGCGCGTTCCAGAACGCCATGATGGCGTCGCCGATGAACTTGTCGATGGTGCCTAGCCGGCCGGTGATCTCGGCGCCGAGCGCGCCGAACAGCGTGTTGATGATGGCGAGCAGGCGGGCTGGCTCGAACCGCTCGCTGAGCGAGGTGAAGCCGCGCGTATCCGAGAACAGCACCGTAATGCGGCGCAGGTCGCCGCCGAGCTTCAGCCGGTCGCCGTTCTTTTCGATTTCGCTGAGTAGCGACGGCGCGACGTAATAGCCGAAGGCGCGGCGGATCTGCTTTTTGGCGCGCTCGGTGGTGACGAAGCGGAAGAAGATCAGGGCGAGGTAGAGCAGGGTCAGCCCGACCAGCGGGAAGCTTGGATCGAGCATGATGCCGTCGGTAAGGAACAGCCACCAGGAGACGCCGATGGCGACGGCAAGGCAGAGCGCCCCGGCGGCAAGGCCGGCGACCGGGCCGAGCAGCAGCACCACGGTAACCAGCAGCGCGCCGAGAGCGAGGAAGCCGACGATCTCGAGGCCGGCGACCCAGTCGGGGCGGCTGAGATAGGTCCCCGAGAGGATCTGCTCGATGGCCTGGGCGTGGATGGTGACGCCGGCGACGTTGTCGCCCAGCGTGGTGTTATGGATATCGAGCAGGCCGGAGGCGGAAGTGCCGATCAGCACGATATTGCCCGCGATGCGATCGCTCAGCTGCCGGTAGTTGCGACCGAGCAGGTCGGCGGCGGACACCATCATGTCCGAGTTGGGACGGCTGTAGTAGAGCCAGAGGTCACCCTCGGAGGTCAGCGGGATGTTGAAATCGCCGACCTTCAGGCCTTCGACATAGCCCTCCGCAGCAGTATCGCCGAAGACGACGACCGCGCCGACCCCCATGGCGATGCGCAACGCTTCGAGCGACAGCGTGGGGAACAGCTGCGAGCCATTGGTCCACAGCATCGGCAGGCGGCGGACGGCGGTGGTCGAGAGGGTGGAATTGAGGCTGAGGGCGGCAAGGCCGGGGGCGGCGTCGCGCAGGATCGGGATCGGAGCGGCGGTGCCGCTGAGATAGGGGATGCGCTCGCTCGGATCGGGGCCGGAAATGGCAAAGCCACCCTTGGGGCCGCCAGTCATCGGCTTGCCCGCGGGGGTGAGCGAGAAGCCGAGAATGGCCGGGGCGCGCGAGAGCGACGCGGCGAAGATGGCGTCATAGTCGGGCAGGGTCGCGGCATCGACGCCAGGCAGGGTGGCGGCGATGCGGCTCGGCGACATGCGGTCGGGCTCGGGGAACAGCACGTCGAAGCCGATGGCGGCGGCGCCGAGTTCGGTCAGCCGGTCGGAGATGGTGGCGAGGCGATCGCGCGGCCACGGCCATTGGCCGAGCTCGGCGAGAGACCTCTCGTCGATGTCGATGACTCGGACCGGGAATTCGCCCTGCGGGCGGGGGTGGAGCCGCTGGTAGAAATCGAAGGCGATCTCGCGCAGCACCTGCACCGGGAACGGATCGGCGATGCGCAGCAACGTCAGCAGGACGACGACAACAAGACCGGCGAAGATAGGAATGAGGCGCCGGAGCATGGGTGTGCGTCAGTCCCCTGGGTTGATCAACGCTTGTCGCGGTTCGGCGGCGGTTCCTCATTGTCGGATTTGACGAGGCTGTCTGGTGCGCCGGTGGTGGAGTGGAGGAAGCATTCGCGGGCCTGGGCGACCCAGAAGGCGTTCAGCAGGTCGCTCTCGGAGATGGCCCAGGGGAACATGCCGCGCATGGTATTGCGCTCCTGGCCGGTGAAATCGTGGGTGTTGCCGAGCAGCTTGGCCTGGCTGAGATCGAACATGCCGACGTCGCAGACATCACTGACGTCGATGCACTGGTTGGCGAGGGTGCACATGATGACGGTGCCGTGGAACAGCAGCAGCGAGGAATGGTCCTGATGGACGTTCATGTCGAAGGCGGTGCCGCGCACGCCGACGGTGCCGGTGGGCGTCTTGATGATATAGCGGTCCTTGGGGGCGCCGCCGGTGACGAAGCGGAAGGTGCCGCTCAGCGCGTTGATGGCGAACTTGCCGCCCGAGCCATCCTCGCGCAGCAGGTAATCCTCGATGACGAGGGACGAGCGTGGTCCGACGACGAGTTCGGTCCGGTCGGAGAATTTGATCTGCACGAGGCCCTTGGCGTCGGTGACCACACGATCTCCGATGAAGACGTCGGTGCCGACGACGAGGGTCTTGGTGCCGGCCTTGTCTTCCAGTCTTGCGGCGGGATCGACCCCGAGTGCCGTGCCGGAGGCAGCGAAGGCAGGCTGCAGCGCCAGCAACAACAGAACAATCGAGGTAACCAGCCTACGCATCGAAACCTCCAAGCGGACAAACGTCCGGCGCGGACGAACTGCCATGCCGTCCATGAACGCCGGCTGAACGGCGCTTCACTGAACCTAACACAGGACTAAACTCTGTGCTTGCCTCAAACAACGGAGCTTGCAAGCATCTGCTCTCGGGGTAGGCCGTGGGGGCGCTGTCCCGCAAGGACAAGACCGAATGGTCGGGCTATTTTTTCTGTTGTTCATAGGGCTGGAGTTCAAGCATTACATCGCCGACTATTTTCTGCAGCCGGGATGGATGCTGGGCGGCAAGGGCGATTTCCGCCAATTGGGCGGTTACGCGCATGCGGGCGTGCATGCCGGGCTGACCGCGCTGATACTGCTGCTGGCGGGCACGCCGCTGGCATGGCTGGCGGGCATCGTGGTGGCCGAGTTCGTGGTGCACTACCTGCTCGACTATTCCAAGATCCACTATTCGCGCGGCGTGCATGTCGACACGCAGCCGCGACGGTTCTGGAGCCTGCACGGGCTCGACCAGATCACGCACCAGCTGACTTATGCGGCGATCATTTACGCTGTGCTGGTGAGCAAGGGGCTGGTGTAGGGCACTGGCTATGTGCGCGCTGTGAGCGAAAGGCGAGCGAAGCTGGACCTAGGGGGTGTTGAGAAGACGCTCTGGGAGGACTGGGACCCGATTGGTGTTCGCTCCATGGGCGGGCCGGCCGACGAATACGACAGCTACGCTCCAACCGTTCTTCGGATGTTGCTGTCTGGCGCGACCGAGGAGGAGCTTGTCGCGCACCTCTACGCCATTGAGACCGACCAGATGGGCCTGGAGGAAGGGCCGCGGCCTCACCATGCGGCGCGCGCGCTACTACGTCTCTTGGCGGCGGAGCGAGGTGATCCCCACCCCTGACCCCGCCAATCGGCGAGGGACCAGTCGCAACCTCGGCTACTTGCGCGTGCGGCGGGCGTGCTTGGCTTCGTCGGGTTTTTCGACGAGCTGGGCGAGGATCTTGTCGACGAGGTCGAGGTCTTCGCGCTTGCCTTCGGATTGCTGCTGCAGGTCGACCAGGTAAGAGGTCGTGTAGTAGAGGCGGCGGGCCAAGAGGGTCGCGACGTAGAGCGCGATCTCGGGGTTGCCGCCGAGGAAGCTGATCGCGTCGTCGATGGCGTAGGCCTTGACGTTGGACAGCGCCTTGACCGTGGCGCTCGAGGGCATGTCGAGCAGCACCGCCATCTCGCCGAAGATCGAGCCGGGCTCGTCGATATAGCTGACCTGGGTGTCCTTGCGCAGCACCTCGACCTGACCGTCGATCAGGACGAAGAGCTTGCCCTCCTGGCCGCCTTCCTTGATCAGGATATGGCCGGGGCGGAAGCTCTGTGCCTCTCGCCCTTTGCAATAGTCCAGAATATCCGACATCGAGCCCTCACCCGCCTGCAGCGCCGGCAATAGTGCGCTAACGCCATCTAGTTCGTCAAACATTGCGGCGGCTTGTTGGCTCATTGCTGTGGGCCGCGCAAGAAGAAAGGGCCGGTAAGACCGGCCCTTTCACACGTCTTTAGTGGTTGTCGCGGGGCAGCCCGGCGGTCTGTGCCAGGCGCTGGTAGTTGACCGCGTTCTTGAGCACCGCGCCGGAGCCGAGCTGGTCGACAACGCCGCGCTGGATTTCCTGCCACGGGGTCTGGTGGGCCGGGTACTTGTAGCCGCCGGCCGCATGCAGTTCGGCGCGGCGCTGCTCGATTTCCTCGGCCGAGATCAGGATGTCGGCTTCGCCCTTGTTGAGGTCGATGCGCACCCGGTCGCCGGTCTTGAGGATGGCGAGGTTGCCGCCCGCTGCCGCTTCCGGCGAGGCGTTGAGGATCGAGGGCGAGCCCGAGGTGCCCGACTGGCGTCCGTCGCCGATGCAGGCGAGCGAGGTGATGCCCTTCTTGATCAGGTAATCAGGCGGCCGCATGTTGACGACTTCGGCGGCACCCGGATAGCCGATCGGGCCGGCGCCGCGCATGAACAGCAGGGTGTGCTCGTCGATGGCGAGCGACGGATCGTCGATGCGCTTGTGGTAGTCCTCCGGACCATCGAACACCACGGCCTTGCCCTCGAACATGTTCGGGTGCACCGGGTCGTTGAGGTAGCGCTGGCGGAACTCCTCGGAGATCACCGAGGTCTTCATGATGGCCGAATCGAACAGGTTGCCTGAGAGCACCAGGAAGCCGGCTTCCTTCTTCAACGGATTGTCGAAGTGGCGGATGACCTTGTCGTCCTGGATGGTGGTCGACCGGCAGTTCTCGCCGATGGACTTGCCGTTGACGGTGGGGGCGTTCTCGCGGATCAGACCTTGAGTCATCAGCTCGTTGACCACCGCCGGCACGCCGCCGGCATGGTAGTAGTCCTCGCCGAGATATTCACCGGCCGGCTGCAGGTTGACCAGCAGCGGCACCTTGTGGCCGTAGGTCTCGAACTCCTTCAGCTCAAGCTCGACGCCGATATGCTTGGCGATGGCCTGGATGTGGATCGGGGCGTTGGTCGAGCCACCGATCGCCGAGTTCACGACGATGGTGTTGATGAAGTTGTCCTTGGTCAGGATGTCGGAGGGCTTGAGGTCCTCATGCACCATCTCGACGATGCGCATGCCGGTGCGCCAGGCCATTTCCTGCCGGTCGCGATAGGGCGCCGGGATGGCGGCGGAGCCAGGCAACTGCATGCCGAGCGACTCGGCCAGCGAGTTCATGGTCGAAGCCGTGCCCATGGTGTTGCAGTAGCCGGTCGAGGGGGCGGAGGAGGCCACCAGCTCGATGAACTGCTCGTAGCCGATTTCGCCGGCGGCCATCATCTGGCGGGCCTTCCAGACGATGGTGCCCGAGCCGGTACGCTCGCCGCGGAACCAGCCGTTCAGCATCGGGCCGACGCTGAGCGCGATCGCCGGGATGTTCACCGTGGCGGCGCCCATCAGCATGGCGGGGGTGGTCTTGTCGCAGCCGATGGTCAGCACCACGCCGTCGAGCGGGTAGCCGTACAGCACTTCGACGAGGCTGAGATAGGCGAGGTTGCGGTCGAGACCGGCGGTCGGGCGCTTGCCGGTTTCCTGGATCGGGTGGACCGGGAATTCCATGGCGATGCCGCCGGCATCGCGGATGCCGTCGCGGACGCGCTTGGCGAGCTCGAGGTGGTGGCGGTTGCAGGGCGAGATATCGGAGCCGGTCTGCGCGATACCGATGATCGGCTTGCCGGACTGCAGCTCTTCGCGCGAGATGCCGTAGTTGAGATAGCGCTCGAGGTAGAGCGCAGTCATGTCCGGGTTTTCCGGATTATCGAACCAGGCGCGCGACCGGAGCTTCTTGCCCTGCGTGGTCTCGCCTTTACCCGAACTCATAGTGATCTCCTCAAATCAACAGGCTGTTTCGACGATCCATAGCCCAATCCAGACGGACTGGGCAGGCATTCCTTCGATTGAGGGAGGATCGTACCGGCGGCGATGATAGAGATCGGAATGTCGGGTTGCAATGGGCCGTTGGGAGTGGAGCAGCACGGATGCCGGCGGTGCGGCGGAATACCTTCTCCCCTTGTGGGAGAAGGTGCCCGAAGGGCGGATGAGGGGTTCTCTCCGCGCACTCAGTCGCTCGTCGCTTCGCTCCGATCGCGCAGCCCAAGGGGTTGCGAGACCCCTCATCCGGCGCTTCGCGCCACCTTCTCCCACAAGGGGAGAAGGCAGGCCGGTGTATGTGGCTGCCCTCCGACCGGCTTTGCCGCTCCCCTCCCCGTCACGCTAGGGAGGACTATCGTCGGGTGCTGTCGCGGGCTTCGAGGCTGATGGGTTGCAGCACGATGGGGTCGTCGATGGTCTCGCCGTTGAGGCGGTCGAGCAGCATGCGGCCGGCATCGCGGCCCATCTGGTAGCTCGAGACGTGGAGCGTGGTGAGCGAGGGGCGCACATGCGGGGTGAAATCGAGGTCGCCATAGCCGGCGATGGCGACCTGGGCCGGCACAGCAATGCCGCGATCGGTGGCCCGGACGATAGCGCCGGAGGCGAGGACATCGGTGCCGAAGAAGATGGCGTCGCAGTCGGGCAGTTGCTCGAGGATCTGGTCGAAGGCGTGCATGCCGTCGGCGAAATTGCGGGTGCCGTCCATGGGGTAGATCAGATCGAGCGTCAGGTCGTGCTTGGCGAGGCCGTGGCGGAAGCCCTCGATGCGCTGGACAGTGCGATCGATGGTGTGGCCGCTATAGGCGATGCGGCTGAACCCCTGCTCGCCGAAGTGCTCGCCCATCAGGCGGCCGGCATCGTAGCTCGAGGACCCGACGAGCATGTCGATGGGGTCGGGGCGGTTGCCCCACATCTCCATCACCGGGATGCCGAGCTTCTGCAGCGCCTGCCGGGTCTGATCGGCGCGCACCACGCCGGTGAAGACGACACCGGCCGGACGGAAGGGCAGCACCGACTCGACGACATCGATCTCCAGCATTTCCGAGTAGCCGGTCTGCGCGAACATCAGGTGGTAGCCGCTGCCTTCGACCGAATCGACGATGCCCTGCACCGAGGTAGCGAAATGCGGGTTGAGGAGGCTCGAGACGAACACGGTGATGACGTTGGAACGGCCGGAGCGGAGCGACGAGGCGAAGCGATTGACCACATAACCGGTCTGCGCGACGGCTTCGAGGATGCGCGCCCGCGTGTCGTCCTTGACCTTGTCGGGGTACGACAAGGCGCGCGACACGGTAATCGGCGAGACGCCGGCTACACGTGCTACATCCTCGACGCGAACCGGTCGGCCCGCGCTCTTGCGTATGTCTCCGTCCCCCAACTCACTTCCCCCAAATAACCACCATGCGCCTAGAGACGCGGGATGGTAAAGCGCCAGTAGTGCGGCGCGGCGCAATGACCCTCGATCCTAATCACTTCGTTCCACTTCGCAGTCCGTTCCGACCGTGTCATCGAGCCGACCTTGATTTGATCGGACATCAGGCCGACGGCCAGATGACTGAGCGTCACGTCTTCGCTTTCCCCGGACCGTCCCGACTGGATGGTATTCCAACCAAGAGATCGAGCGCGCGTGCTTGCCGCAATCAATTCGGTGAGGGTGCCGCACTGGTTCGATTTGAGCAACACCGAATTGCAGCAACTCAGTTCTGCCGCAAGGGCAACACGGGACTCCGAGCTGGTTAAGTAATCGTCGCCGATGATCTGGATGGACTTTCCGAGGCGCCGAGTGATTTCGGCGAAGCCCTCATCGTCGTCTTCGGCGAGCGGATCTTCGAGCGAGACGATGGGGTAGGCGGCGACCCAGGACTCGAGCAGCTCGATCATCTCGAGGGTGGAAAGGTCCCGGCCCTCGAGGGCCAGGCGATAGGCGCCATCGGCGTAGAACGAGGTGGCGGCGACGTCTAGGGCGATGCCGATGTCGGTGCCGGGGCGGAGGCCGGCGTCTTCGATGGCGCGGGTGAGGAGTTCGAGGCCATCCTCGTTGGCGGTGAAATCGGGCCAGACGCCGCCCTCGTCGGCGACGCCGTTGAGCTTTCCCTTTTGCGCCATGGCCTTGGCAGCCGCCATGTAGACTTCGGCGATCTGCTCGGTGGCTTCGGCGAAGCTTCGGGCGCCGACGGCGAGGATGAGGAAGTCCTGGATATCGATGCGGTTGCCGGCGTGGCGGCCGCCGCCGAAGATCTGGATCATCGGGGCGGGGATGTGCTCGATGGCGGGGTCGAGGCCGCTGAGTTGCCTGAGGTGGCGCCAGAGCGGGACTTTCTGCTCGGCGGCGGCGGCCCAGGCGATGGCGGAGGAGGTGGCGACGATGGCGTTGCCGCCAAGGCGGGTCTTCTGCGGAGTGCCGTCGAGCGCGATCATCGCGTGGTCGGCAGCGGCCTGGTCGAGTGCGTCGAAGCTATTGAGACAGCTCGCGATTTCGCCGTTCACTGCAGCCAATGCACCGTTGACGCCGTAGCCGCCGAGGCGCTTGCCGCCGTCGCGCTTGTCGAGCGCTTCACGGCTGCCGGTGGAGGCGCCGGAGGGGGCGATGGCCCGGCCTGTGGCGCCGGAGGCGAGGGTGACTTCGACCTCGACCGTGGGGCGGCCGCGGGAATCCCAGACCTGCCGGCCGAGAATGGTCTTGATGGCTGACATAACGAGGTGGGTTTCCTGAACGGTTATGAACGGAGGCTGTCGAGCAGATGAACGATGCCCGACGCCGGATTGCGGACGAACGGGATGGCCTTGTCACGAACGGCTTGCCGTTCGCCCCCATCGAGATACTCGACCGGTGATTTGCCATCCACACGTGCCAGCATCAGGCACGGAAGAAGCGCGGCGACGCGCTGCTCGAGGCCGACGCGATGGGCGATGGGGAAATGGGCAACCCAGCTGGTCGCGAAACTCTTCGCCTGATTGATCAGGGTACCACCGAGCGCCGGCAGGTGGATGGATTTGAGCACAAGGTGGTTGAGGCAGAAGGCGGCGTCGAAGGCCGGGTCGCCACACCATGCGCACTCGGCATCGAGTAACACGGGGTGGCCATCGTGACGGTTGACCAGGATGTTCTTCGGGCTGACGTCGCCATGCACCAGCGCGACCCTGGTGCCCGCGGTGATCTTCAGCACGGTCAGGAATTGCTCGCTGAGTTCTGGATGGCGACCGGCGGTGTACCGAAGATAGGGATCGAGCCTGAGGGCGTCGAACACGACGTCGGTTCGGAACTCTGCCTTGGGCCACACCTGCAGGAAGCTGGCCGCATGGATGCTGCCCAGAGCATCGGCGACGGCCACCGGCACGGCGGGGTCGGCGCGGCCGGCGAGGAGTTCGGACTTCCACAGCACGTAGTCTTCGGGCGGCAAGTATTCGAGCAGCGCGATACCGTGCTCGCGGTCCTCGCCGATCACCTCGGGGGCGGCGCCGGGGACGATGGCGTTGGCGCGACGGAGCCAGGCGACTTCGTAATGGTTGCGTTCGAGTGGCGCCTGCCAGTCGGATGCCACCTTCAATTTTTGCAAGGCCCGCTTGGCGCAGTATTGGCGGCCGTCGTCGAGGCGGATGCGGACGATATCGGAGGAGACCCCGCCGGTCAGCGGCTCGACGGTGACAGTCTTGCCGGGGTCGATGCCGGCGGCAGCAAAAATCGGGGGGAGCAGCGCTTCCCAGGTTAGGTCTTTCGTCTCGCTCGGCATCCTATCCTTCCCCCATCCCTTGACTGGTATGGTAGCGGATGGGAGGCATTGGAACAATCGACCGGCTGATCAGGCTTTGGTCGGACGAAGCGCTGGAGGAGCGGGAAAGATGGGACGGCTCGAGGGGAAAGTAGTGTTCATGACGGCGGCCGCTGCCGGCATCGGCGGGGCGGCGGCGACGGCGTTCGCGCGCGAGGGGGCGCGGGTGATCGCCACGGATCGCGACGCCGCGGGGATTGCGCTGAAGGGCGAGGAACTCAGGAAGATCTCCGCCGGGCACGAGGCCTACGCGCTCGACGTCACCGACCACCTGGCGTTGCGCGAGGCGGCAGCGCGGCATCACGACGTGAACGTGCTCTATAACGGCGCCGGCTGGGTGCACCAGGGCATGCTCGGGACCACGACGCTGGAGGAGTGGCAACTCAGCTTCGATATTAACGTGACGCCGATGTTCGTGCTGACCCAGGCGTTCCTGCCGGCCTTCATCGCGCAGGGCGGGGCCAACATCATCAATGTCGCTTCGGTTGCCTCCTCGATGAAGGCGGTGCCGAACCGGGTCAGCTACATGTCGAGCAAGGCTGCGGTGATCGGGTTCACCAAGTCGGTGGCGTTCGACTACATGAAGAACGGAATCCGGGCAAACACCATCTGCCCCGGCAGCGTCGACTCGCCGTCGCTGCACGAGCGGGCGAACGCGCTGGGCGACCATGACGAGGTGTGGAAGACGTTCGTGGCGCGCCAGCCCATGGGCCGCATGGCGCAGCCCGAGGAGATGGCGCATCTGCTGGTGTATCTGGCCAGCGACGAGAGCGCCTATGCCACCGGCTCGAACTTCGTGGTGGATGGCGGAATCACGATGTAGGCGCGCGCTACGTGCTTGGCGCGTAGGTGGCGAGCAGCCAGGCGACGATCGCGGTGCGATCGAGCAGCTGATCGGCGGGTGGGGTCGAGACCGGCCTGATGGCGTGGCGCTGCAGTGCGGCGTTGAGGGCCAGCGGACGGTTCTGCGGATTGACCACCGCGAGGGTGCGGTCGGCAATCTCGGTCGCCAGCGTTTTGGACATGGGTTTGGTCAAGTTGGGATCATCCGTTTTGTCTTCCTCCTCCAGCCGGCGTTCGAGGCGATTTACGAAAGCATCGCTGGTCGTGTGATCGCCGCTCTTTGCCGCGGCCGCAACCAGTCTTTCTCCCACCTTCCTCGCGTCCTCGAGTGGCCAGGTCTCGGCGATCCGGAGATAGGCGCCGCGGAACCTGGCGTCGTTCAGATGCTCCAGCCAAAGCTTGGGCTCCAGCCTGAAGGCCGCGGCGATGAAGAAATCCCACACCCGGTCGTGACGAAACTGGAGGCGCTGCTCTTCACCGGCGGCCGTGTAGGCGCTGCGCTCGACGACCAGTCGCCACTTGCGCAGGCTGCGGGTCTCGTCAACGTACTCGTCGTTTCGGAACCAGTTGCGGTCTTCGAGGCGCATCTTGATTGCATTGTCGCCAAAGGCCAGCAGCGGGAACTGCTGGCCGGCATGCAGCACCCGAAAGCCGTCGTCCTCGTCGGTGTCGGCGAGGTGGAAGGCCTCGTCGATCAGCGCCGTCGCCTTCGGCATCGTGCCGTTGGCGAGGAGATCGGCGGCTAGGGACAGGTCGAAGGGGTTCGACAGCATCAGGGCGGCGGCCTGCGACTCATCGGTGGGCACCAGATCCAGCGCCTCACGCAGGAATTCGTCGACCGCCTCCTCGTAAGGCTTGCCGTGGCGCGGCGATTCAGAGTCGGCGCCTACTGGTCGGGACTTCAGGAACTCGGCAGCCAACTCCCGGCGCAAGGGCTGCAGTGCAAGGCGTGTGGAGCCGGCGGGCTCGGTCCAGTCGATGGGCTGGGTTCCGACGAAGATGTCGCCCCGCGCCCCCTCGCGGGCAAATGTCCCGATGTTCTCGCGGGTGCCGGCCGAGACCTCGTTGAGGCCGTCGATGATGACGGTCAGGGCCCGGATATGGACGAGGCTCTTGATGAAGTCTGCTTCCTGAAGCCGGTGGATGCGCTCGGCGATGGCGACATCAACCCCCACGGCGCAGTCGCGCGCATTGAGGAAGGCCACATGCGGCCGGTTGATGGCTAGCCATCTGAGGGCGCTGGATTTCCCGAGCCCGGCTTCGCCGCGGACAACGACGATGCCGTGCAGGTTGGGCAGGATGTTCTTGAGGGGTGCGGGTTTGGCTTCTCCCAGTTCCGCTTCGCCGCTGTCGAAATAGCCGAGCCTTTGGACGAAGCCCTCGGGATTGGCATCGCGGATGAGGTCCTCACGGAAGGTGTCGAGGATTCGCCCGCGGAAGTATGGCACCGCGAACAGCAGCAGCGGCACGGTCCAGACGCTCAGGTATTCGCGCAGCTTGGGATTGTAGAAGAAAGCGGCCTGCACCACCGGCGAATAGGGGAAGACAAGCAAGAGCGCCGCCCAGAAGGCGATCCAGCCAACGACGCCGTAGCTCAGGGAATTGAAGATGGGGACCCGGCTCTCCGCCGACAGGTGATCGCCAAGCGGCTGCTGGTAACTGGAGCCGGCCTGGATGAAGCTGGCGTGGACCTGCTCGATGGTCGCCCGCTGTGCCGGCGTCCAGCAGGTCCGGAAGCTGCCGGTGGTGGCTATGTCGACGACCGCGCCGATCGCGCCATTGAAGAGCTGCTGGAGGAAATTGGTTCCGGCGGGTTTGCCGCAGGCGGCATAGATGATGCGCATGATCACCTCCTCTGCCTCCTTGCGAGCCGAGGATTCCGCGGCCAGCGCTTGCCAGTTGGAATGGATCAGCCGGATGGCCGCGCTGGCCTTGACGGGATCGGCGGAGACAGCCGCAATCGCAGGCTCCATGGGCGCTCCCAGGAGGGAGAGCAGCAGGGTGCTGTCAGGGTCGTCGCCAATCGCGATGTGCGCTGCGGCGCGGAACTTGGGCACCGATTTGTCGCTGCGCGTCTGGATCAGCTTGATCGCCGCGATCGTCCCGGGCACCCCTACGGGGCCGAAGCTGGCGATGCCGTTGAGGGCGGCTGAGTTCGCCGATTTCAGGCTCGATTCGCGCAGGCCCAAAATGGCGCCGATGACTTCGGCGAACTTGTACTTGGAGGGAGCCGCGCTCAGGACATGGGTGGTTGCCAAACCGCCTGGTGATGCACCGATCTGCGGCAGCAGTGCGTCGACCATCTTGTCTGGTGCAACGTCGAACTTGAGCGCGCCGATCGCATCGATGATCGAGGCGCGAGAACCGGGGAGCAGCGGAAGGAGAGCGTCCAACACCTCATCCTTGTCCAACTCGCGTCCAAGGGTCGCCAACCCATCGATCGCCGCGTCCCGAATGTCGGTGTTTTCGGACTTGAGCAGCACGAGAAAGCGGTCCGCTACGTCTTTGCGCGCTTCGCCGGCGGCCAGTGTTGCCAGGGTTGCGAGCATCTCTGGTTGGCCCGGGTTGGCCGGATCCGCCAGCGGCAGAAACCGGTCGATCACCTGAGCCTTGCGTGTCCCCAGTGGCAGTTTCTCAAACAGGTATGCCACCTCGCGTTGCAGTGGGAGGTTCTCAGTCGCGAGCAAAGGCAGCGCGACGTCGATCACCCGGTCCCGCTGCGCAGGATCATGCGTTGCAAGTTCGGCGAGGGCCTCGGCGGCGATGCTACCGTTCCCCTCGCTCAGGACAGCAAGAATTTCGGGGTAGAGTTGGGCGGTGCGATCGCCCAGCGGCATGGTCGCCAATGCGGTCGCCGCTGCGGCCCGGGCGTCGTACTCCTCCTCCTGCTCGATCACCGCCTGGAGAGACGTGATGATCGCGTCGGCCTTTGAACCCAGATCTGTGGTGCCCAGAGCGGCGGCTGCCGCGACCCGTCGGGTTCCCTTGAGTTGGAGCCGCAGGGCTTCAACCACCCGTGGCGCATCGTCACCCAAGGGCATCTTGCCCATGGTCGCCATCGCGGCGGCGGCAAGCTCGGCGTTGGCGCCGCCGAAGAGTTTCAGCAGTGCCGACACGGCCGCCTTTCTCGACGAACCATCGGGCGGGATGTCCGCCAGCGCGTTGGCGGCGACCCGCGCGACGATGGGATCGGGCTGCTGAAGATGCTTGATGAGTGTGTCGACGATAACCGGCCGCCGATCCCCCAGATCGTGCCTAGCAAGCCCCTTGGCCGCGGTTATCCAAGCGATCGGATGCTTGTCCGCGGCGGAAATCAGACGATCGGCAACGATGCGGGCCAGGTCCGGAGTGGGCACGGCATCAACTGGTTCGGGACCAACGATTACATCAGGGTCAATGACGTCGTCGCGATCGGGCAAGATCGACACCAGAGTGTCGGCGAAGCTCGCCTTCTGCTGCGCGTTCAGAGGCAGCTTGGCGAGCGCGATCAGGATGTCGGACTTGATACCATTGCTGGTCTCTGCGTCGAGTTGCTCGAACAGTGCGGCAATGATGCGCGCGCCTTGAGTGCCGTGCTCCATCGTCCCCAGGGCCGATATCGCGTCGACGTCGCCTTTTGCTGCAGCCTCGATCAGGCTGTCGACGATCCGGTGGGTGTCGGCCCCCGAGGGCACGACGGCAAGGGCTTCGAGGGTGGCGCGCCGTGCCGATGAGGTTTCCAGGAGCTTGAGCAGCCGGTCAACGACATGCGTGCTTCTTTCGCCAAGGGGTACGTCTGCCACCAGGTGGCCGGCGAAGATCACGGCTTCTGCTGCGACCTGTTCGGAAGGATCGGCGAGCGCGGCCTCGAAGCCCTTCACCATCCAATCCTTCCTTGGCAGCGAAGTCGACTGGGCGAATACAGATGAAACGAGGCACAATGAGCCGAAAATCACGCAGAGAATCGTACGCATTGTGCTTCCCCCCAAAGAAGTACAGGCTACGGTGGTGATAGACTGGCATGTTCTATGCCGCCTCGAACAACGTCAAGTCCGGCGGGGGCAAATAACTTCACAGCCCGAAGGTCAGCTGTTTGTCAGCCACGCGCCGATAAGCTCCTGCGATCAGATCGCAGGTCGGTGCGGGGACGATGCCTCGGTATGAAGTGACGCTCTACGATTTCCTGGCCACGCCGCCGAGCGCCAGCGCGCCGGAAACGGTGGACGCTCCGGATGCGATGGCGGCGGCGCGGCGGTTGGTCGACGTGCCGCTGGAACGGACGGGGTATTTTGCGAACCTGGCGGCCGAGGTGAAGCGGTTCGAGGGCGTGAGGGTGACCGAACGGGTGATGCTGTACCGCAAGCCGGCGTGATCGGGGCTGTTGCCCCACGTAGGCCGGCGATCGCTCCGCCCGCCCCGTCAGCGCAGCACGCGATAGCGCAGGTGGACTATGCCGGCTTCGCCTTCGAGCACCCGGCGTGACGATCCCGGTTGACTCGGCCCTTGGGGCCGCTCCGATAAGGGAGGCGGTCAAGCAAATGAAGGGTGATTCCATGGGGTCCTCGACTGAGTTTCTGAACGCCTCCGATGCCGCCGGCCGGCTCGGAGTTTCCGCCAAGGCGCTACGGCTTTACGAGCAGCGCGGGTTGATCGTGCCGGTGCGCACGGCGGCTGGGTGGCGCACATATGGGCCGGAGCAGATGGCCAGGGCCGGCGAGATCGCGGCGATGCGGGCGCTCGGCCTGAGCCTTGCGCAGGTGGCGCGGGTGCTCGGGGGAGATGCACGGGAGCTGGAAGCATCGCTGGCGGCGCATCAAGGCGTGCTCGAAGGCCGGATGCAGCAGCTGTCCGGAATGATGGAGCGGCTGCGGCAGCTGCGCGAGCGGCTGAGGCGCGGCGAGACCCCGGTGAGCGGCGAACTGGCGGGGTTGATGGCGGAGCCGGCGCGGAGCGTCGGGTTCGAGCTGCCGTGGCCGTGGGGCGGCGAGCGGTTCGATCTGGGCCAGATCCGCGCGATCAACTACATCATCGGGCCGCTGGGGAGCGGCAAGACCAAGCTGGCGCAGAAGCTTGCGGAGGCGGTGCCGGGGGCGATGTTCCTGGGGTTGGACCGGCTGGTGGATGGCAGCGCGGCGGAAAGCCGGATGGTGGGGGATGCCGGGCTGAAGCAGCGGGTCGCGGCGACGCTGGGTTGGCTGGTCGATGATGGCGCGACGGAGTCCGAGGCGCTGACGGCGCTGGTGGCGGGGCTGGAGACGGATGGGCCGGACGTGCTGGTGATCGACATGATCGAGCAGGGGCTGGACCAGGCGTCGCAGGAGGCGGTGATCGCGCATCTGCGGCGGCGGGGCGAAGGGGCACGATCGCTGTTCGTGATGACGCGGTCGAACGCGATCCTCGACCTGGGGGCGGTGGGGGCGGATGAGGCGATCATCCTTTGCCCGGCCAATCACAGCCCGCCAACGGTAGTGGCGCCCTATCCGGGCGCCGCGGGATATGAGGCGGTGGCGACGTGCCTCGCCTCGCCCGAGGTGCGGGCGCGGACCGAGGGGGTTATCGCCTGGCGGCCGCAGGCGGCTTGAGGGGAGAGGGCGGGGTGAGGTGATCACCCCGCCAGTCTCTGAGGTTGTGGCCAGGCGGGGGAGGATCAGGCCTCCCCTTACGCCTTCCAGGCGCCGGCGATCTGGCGGGTGGCGGCGTTGAGGCGGTTCCACAGGTTGATGCTGGCGATGGAGAGAACGAGGGCGCCCAGCGCCGCTTCGTCGTAGTGCTCCTTGGCTTCGTCCCACACCGCATCGGGGACCGGGTCGGGACGGTCGCTGATGCGGGTCACGGCTTCGGCGAGCGCCAGGGCGGCGCGTTCCGGGGCGGTGAACCACGGCGCCTCGCGCCAGGCCGAGACGGCAATGATGCGGCGGTCGGTGTCGCCGAGCTTCTTCAGGTCCGCCGCATGCATGTCGACGCAGACGCTGCAGCCGTTGATCTGGCTGGCGCGCAGGTGAACGAGGGCGTGGATCAGGTGTGAGACGCCGTCATTGGCCATGGCGGCGCGGCTGATGGCCTGCAGGGCCGGCATGGCGTCGGGGACGGCGAAGGCGGGGTTGGTCATACGGGCTTGCATGTCGGTTCTCCGGTTTTTCTCGTGTGACGGAGCGGATTCTCGGCCGGTGCTGTCACACCCGGGCGATGTCGTTCGTCAGTGCTATGACGGAGCGCGATCGAGGAATGTGACGATGGACGAAGAGAAAATCCTGGCCGGCCGGTTCGAGGCGGATCGCGGGCACCTGAGGCGCGTGGCCTACCGGATGCTGGGCTCGGCGACGGAGGCCGAGGATGCGGTACAGGAGGCGTGGCTGCGGCTCAGCCGTTCGGACACGAGTGGGGTCGGCAATCTCTCGGGCTGGCTGACCACGGTGGTGGCGCGGGTTTGCCTCGATATGCTCAGGGCGCGGAAGTCACTGCGCGAGGAGCCGCTGGATCTGCCGACGGCGGCGGAGACGCTGGCCGACGGGAACGATCCGGAGCGCGAGCTGGCGATGGCCGACTCGCTGGGGGTGGCGCTGCTGGTGGTGCTGGAGACGCTGCCGCCGCCGGAGCGGGTGGCGTTCGTCCTGCACGACATGTTCGACCTGCCGTTCGAGGAGATCGCGCCGATCGTCGGCAAATCGACCGAGGCGGCGCGACAGCTGGCGAGCCGGGCACGGCGGCGGGTGAAAGGTGGATCGGAAAGCGTCGAGCCCAGCCGCGAACGGCATCGCGAGGTGGTGGAGGCCTATCTCAGGGCATCGCGGGGCGGGGACCTCGCGGCGCTGCTGGCGGTGCTCGACCCGCAGGTGGTGCTGCGGGCCGACCGGCTGGCCGTGCCGGCGGGGGTGGCATTAGTGGCAGCGGGCGCCGAGAATGTCGCGCCGCGCGCACTTGCCGGCTTCATGCCGCAGGCGCAGCTGGCGCTGGTCGATGGCCAGGCGGGCATTGTGGTGATGCGGGACGGGCAGCTGTTCCGCGCCCTGCGCTTTACGGTGGTCGGGGCACGGGTGACGGAGATCGAAGTTGTCGCCGACCCCGAGCGGCTGGCGGGGCTGGAGGTCGAGGCGCTGCAGTAGGGGGCGCTCAGCTCGCGGCGGGGGCGAAGGCTTCCATCTGCTCAATCACCTCGTCACGGGCGCGGATGGCGCGCTGGCGCCAGTCGGCCGGGGAGACGCCGCCCAGGCCGAGCAGGACGCGCAGCATGTCGGCGCCGAACAGGCGGTCGATGAACAGGGCGCCGAGGCGCTTGTGCTCGGCTGTGCCGAGGTCGCGCGATTCCGGCTTTTCGGCAAGGACCACTTCGGCGAACTGCTCGAGGTGACCGACGAAGCCGCTATAGGCGGTCTCGCCCAGCTGCGGGAAGCGTGCGGTTTCGGCCATCACGGCCCGCATCAGCGCCACCGTCTCGTGATTGGCGAGCCGCGCCTGGGCGATCATGCCGACCTCGACCAGCACCTCGGCCAGCGGCCGCTTCATCAGCTCGATGAACCCGGCCTGCTCCTCTTCGTCATTGGGATCGCAGGCGCTGGCGATGACGGCGGCGAACAGGTCGTCCTTGCTCTCGGCGTGGCGATAAAGGGTCATGATGGACACGTCGGCTGCCGCCGCGATCGATTCCATGCTGGCGCCCTCGAAGCCCTGCTCGAGGAAAATATCCTTTGCCGCCGCGAGGATAGCCGCACGCTTGCGCGCCATAAGCTTCGCCTTGGGGTGATCGGCAGCCCAATCCTTCATGCCCGCTTGACCTTCAAACGATAATGCTCCATATCGTATCGCGAAACGATAGTGTACCCTATCGTATCTAGTGACGAACAAACCCTGGAGCAAGTCCTATCATGAAAGCGGTCCGTCTGCAGTCCTATGGCGATGTCGATCAGTTGCAGCTTGAAGACGTCCCGGTGCCCACTCCCGGCGCCGGCGAAGTGCTCGTCAAGCTCGAGGCATCGGCGGTCAATCATTTCGATCTCTTCGTCCGGCAGGGCTATATGGCCCAGATGATCCCGCTGGCGCTGCCGGCGATCCTGGGCGGTGACGGCGCCGGCACGATCGCGGCGGTCGGGCCTGATGTGAGCGGCTTTGTGGTGGGCGATCGGGTGATCGCCAATTTCCCGGTCAACGGGGCGGGGGCGCATGCCGAATACGGGGTGGCCTCGGTCAACGGCGTCGCCAAGCTCCCCGCCAACGTGAACTACGAGACCGGCGTGACGCTGCCGCTGGTGGGGCTCACCGGACGGCAGGTGGTTGATGTGCTGGGCGTCAAGGCTGGCGATCGCGTGCTGGTCGCCGGCGCGCTGAGCGCGGTCGGGCGCGTCGCGGTCCACTATCTGAAGCAACTGGGCGCCAAGCCCGTGGCGGGCGTGTTGCCCGATGAGTTGGCCGAAGGCGAAAAGCTCGCTGGCGAAGCGCTGGATATCACCGTGGCGCCGGGCAAGGCCGAGTTCGACTTTGCGGTTGCCGCAGTGCAGCCGGCGGCGGCCAACGCGGTCAAGCATGTGCGCGACGGCGGCAAGATCGGCTCCTCGGTGCAGGCGCCTGAGGGGGCCAACCCGAGCGTGGCGTTCCAGACCGTCTATCACCAGCAGGACGGCAAGCAGCTGCAGCAGATCGCCGACGCGGCGGGCCGTGGCGAGCTGACGATCCCGGTGGCCAAGACCTTCGCCCTCGCCGAACTCGGCAAGGCGCACCAGGCGCTCGCCGCCGGCCCGCGCGGCAAGATCGTCGTCAAGCACTGACAGATCCAAACTTCCGAGGACAATGAGATGACTATCGAAGCCGGCGCCGTGCGGCGCACGAACTGGTTGAATATCGGGCTGTGGGTGGCGCAAGTGCTGCTCGCCGTCATGTACGTGATGGCGGGCTGGATGAAGCTCAGCCAGCCGATGGCGGGACTTGCCGCCATGGGCATGGGCTATGCGACGACGCTGCCGGAACTCTTCGTCCGCTTCGTCGGGCTGATGGAAGTGCTGGGCGCGATCGGGCTGATCCTGCCGGCGGCAACCCGCATCCTGCCGTTCCTCACGCCGTTGGCGGCGCTGGGGCTGACGATCGTGCAGGTGGCGGCGATTATTCTCCACGCCACACGCGGGGAAACGGCGATGACGCTGCCGATCAACCTGGTGCTGCTGGCGCTGTCGCTCTTCGTGCTGTGGGGCCGGACCCGCAAGCGGGTGATTTCGCCGCGCTAGGATCGTGAGGGGAGCGGGCGTGCCGTTCCCCCCTTTCGCCCCGGTGATGCAGCCGCTACAGAGGCTCCGCCATTTATTGAGGAGCATCCGATGAGCATCACCCGTTACCAGCCCGGCAAGCGCATGAGCCAGGCCGTCGTCCACGGCAACACCGTCTATCTCGCCGGGCAGGTCGCGACCGACTACAACGGCACGATCGAAAAGCAGACCGGCGAAGTGCTGGCGGCGATCGACAAGCTCCTCGCCGACGCTGGCTCGAGCAAGTCCAAGGTGCTGTTCTGCCAGGTGGTGCTCAACAACATCGCCGATTTCGCGGCGATGAACACGGTCTACGACGCGTGGATCGATCCGGCCAACCCGCCGGCCCGCGCGGCGATCGAGGCGCGCCTGGCGCACCCGGCGCTGAAGGTCGAGATCATCGCGATCGCGGCGCTGGACTAAAGGTTAGCGGCCGCCCGTGCGTAGGGCCGCCCCCGCCACCATGCTTCGCATGATCTCCCTCCCCCGCCGCGCGGGGGAGGATCACCGATAGGCTGGTGCCGATTACTTCGCCTTCTTCGCAGGGACGGCGGCTCTTGGCTTGGTCGCGGCTTTCTTGGTGGGTTTGGCTTCCGCCTTGGCCTTCACGGGCTTTGCGTCCTTTGCCAGCTTTGGCGATTTGACGGCGGCCGGCATGGCGCTGGGGTTTTTGCCCTTGGTGGCCTTGGCGACGCCGTTGGCGGTGGCTTCGGCGAAGGCATGGGTCGCCTCTTGGTGGGCGAGGCGCCAGTAGTGATCGTGCTTGCCGTCAGGGCGGCCGTCAGCTTCCCACATGTAGTAGGCGCGCTGGCGGATGGCGTCGTCGTTGACCATGGCAGCGGCGTCGGCTGCCTTCGATTTACCGGGCAATTGTCATTCCCCCGAAGTGAGGGGCGCGACCGGGATGGCGCGCCAACCCTAATGCAGACCACATCAGCCTAACAGCGACAGCGTGCGGCGCGAAGAGGCGTTGCTGCAGGCGAGCTATGAACGGCGCGTACAGGGCGCCAGTTCCCAAGCGGCCCGACTCGGGCCGCTTTCGAGATTGGCGGTGGGCGGCTAAGGTTTGCGCGCCGGGATAGGAGAGCACGCATGAGCCGATCGTTCGACGCCATCGTCATCGGGGGCGGGCAGGCCGGCCCGTTTCTCGCAGCGCGGTTGGCCGACGCGGGACGGCAAGTGGCGCTGGTCGAGCGGCGGTTCATGGGCGGCACCTGCGTCAACAATGGCTGCCAGCCGACCAAGACCCTGGTGGCGAGCGCGCGGGTGGCGTGGCTGGCGCGGCGGGCGGCGGATTTCGGGATTTCGACCGGGCCGGTGAGCGTCGACATGGCGGCGGTGAAGGCGCGCAAGGAGAAGATCGTGCTGGCCTCGCGCCAGGGGCTCGACGACTGGATGGAGTCGACGCCGAACATCACGGTGTTCCGCGGCTCGGCGGCGTTCGTTTCGCCGCACGAGGTCGAGGTGAATGGCGAAGTGCTCGAGGGGGCCGAGATCTTCCTCAATACCGGCGCAAGGCCGGTGGTGCCGGACTGGGCCGAGGGCGTGCCCCATCTCACCAATATCTCGGTGCTCGAGCTCGATACGCTGCCCAGGCATCTGGTGATTGTCGGCGGGTCGTATATCGGGCTCGAGTTTGCGCAGATGTATCGCCGCTTCGGGGCCGAGGTGACGGTACTGGCACGCAGTCCTCGGCTCGCGGCCAAGGAGGACGAGGATGTGTCGGCGGCAATCCGCGACATTCTCGAGGGGGAGGGGATCCGGGTCATCACCAATGCGGGCTGTATGGCGGCCGAGCGGCGGGGCGACGGCGTGGCGGTTCGCTATGCGGCGGGCAGCCAGGAGGTCGAAGGCAGTCACCTGCTGCTGGCGGTGGGACGGGTGCCCAATGTCGAGGATCTGCGGCTCGAGAGGGCCGGCGTCGCGCTGGACGACGAGGGGTTCATCGAGGTCGACGACAAGCTACGGACCAACCAGTCGCATATCTATGCGCTGGGCGATGTGAACGGGCGTGGGGCGTTCACCCATACCTCGTACAACGACTTCGAGATCGTGTCGCAGAACCTGCTCGATGGGGCGGACCGCAAGGTGAGCGAGCGGGTGCCGGCCTATGCGCTCTATATCGATCCGCCGCTGGGGCGGGCGGGGATGAGCGAGGCGGAGGTGCGGAACTCCGGGCGGCCGGCGCTGGTGGCAACGCGGCCGATGACGCGGGTGAGCCGGGCCAACGAGCGGGCGGAGAACCTGGGGTTCATGAAGGTGTTCGCCGATGCGAAGACGCGGCAAATCCTCGGGGTGGCGTTGCTGGGGATCGAGGGCGACGAGGTGATGCAGTCGCTGCTCGAGGCGATGGCCGCGGGGGTTGATGTCGATACCATCATCCGCACCATGCATGTGCACCCGACGGTGAGCGAACTGGTGCCGACGCTGCTGGGTGACCTCAAGCCACTAGTTTAGTGACGGCCGCCATCTGGCGATCAAAATCGGCGCGCCAAATTGACTCTTCGTGGACCCGAATCAATGGTGGGGGCATGGGAGAGGCAGCACTCAGCGATACAGTCATCTCGTTCCGCCTGGCGCGGGCCGAGGAGTTTGCGCGGCAGTGGAAGATCAACGCCAAGCGGCTGCAGAGCCTCGCCAACAATCCGCAGACTCCGGACTCGGTGCGCAGCGATGCGCTGGCCGAGGCACGGACGGCGGCAGGGATCGTCGGGCAGCGGGCGACGGACCTGGCGGAACTGGCCAAGCAGCGCGGGTTCGCGGCGTGGGAATCGGACCCGAAGGTGGCGCCACTGGTGGTCGAGATCCGCGCGGTGGAGCATGCGCTGACTTATGCGGCGGATGCGCTGAGCAAGTAGGTTTCCGCGACTCTGGCCGCCCCCTCCACCGGCTTCGCCGGTCCCCCTCCCCCGCCATGCGGGGGAGGATCACTGAGAGGTCGGTGGGCTACTGCCCCATCTGGATAACGGCCTTGTCGGGGAGGGCGACGGGGGGCATTTCGGAGAAGGTTAGGGCGCCGGGGTCGCCGATCTTTTCGGCCCCTTCGCCGCCGCCGCTGGCCGAGAGGTTGGCGTTGCCGTCGGTGTTGATGGCGCCCTGGCCGTGCTGCTGGGCGGTCTGGGCGGCGTTGGCCTCCTCGTTGCCGGTGGCGGCGAACTGGCCGAGCACCTTGCCGCCGCCTTCGATCTGCTGCTGGGCGGACGCCACCTCGGTGGCGATCTCGACCTTGTAGGGCACCTCGAAGGCGCGGGGCGGACTGATGACGATCTGGCGGTCGTCGACTTCCTCGACCCAGAGATAGATGGCGCCGGGCAGGTTGTTGAGCTTGTCGGGCTCGACGATGCGGGTGGCGAGGAGGCCGAAGCGCCTGGGCATTTCGCCGGGGCTGGCCCAGCCCACGAGCCCGGTCATGGTGAAGTACAAGACCAGCACCGAGCCTAGCGTCACGACGATGGCGGCGGCCTTGATCCACCACTTCCACAGAGACGTGAGGTTGAGACTGAGCAGCAGCAGCGCGAGGACGAGGAACAGCGCGACGGCGCCGACGATGATCAGCGGGTTCACTTGCGCACCGCCTGGATCAGCGACACCGGCACGGTGTTGATGTTGCCGACAGCGCCGTCTTTGTCGAGGCTGAAGCGGACGACGGTTTTCTCGTCGCCTTTGTGATCGAGCACGAGCGTGTCGTAATAGACCACCGACAGCTTGGGGTTGATCTTTTCGACCTTGATGGTCACCGGCACGGCGGCGGCGCTGGGGTTGGTGAAGTGGTAGATGTTGACGGCGTAATCGCCCGGCAGGATGCCGCGGACCGTCACGGTTTCCTGGTTCAGCGCGATGTGGTGGGTGACGCCGTTGACGGTGACTTCGTCGAGGTAGTTGCCGCGATCGTCGCGATCGAGGGTGACGAAGCCCTTCTGCATCGAGTGGTACCAAACGACGTTGCCGGTCGGGTCCTGCACGTAGGTGTCGATGTCGTCGTCGTTGTCGTCGGGCCAGGTGGTGGTGATGATGAATTCGGCGTTGGTGTCGATGATGCCCGACTTGGCGTCCGGCCGGATCAGCGCGAAGGCGACGAACACCATCATGGTGAAGCCGAGCAGCACGTTGAACAGGATATCGGTGAACGGCACGAAGGTGCCGTCGTCGCTTTCGGCGCCGGTGAAAAGACTAGGGCCGTCCATCGTGGCTCCGCTCGATGGCGGGGACGACGTGGATCTCGGAGACCTCGGCGATGAGGGAGAACAGCTCGCCGATGGCGCCATCGAGCTGGAAATACTGGAACTTGAGGACCAGCGCTGTGGCGATGCCGGCGACCGTGACGTTGAGCGCGACGGCCATGCCGCCCGTCATGCCGGATAGTGCGCCGCGTAGGGTTTCGGCGTCGAACGAGGTGAGGCCGGCGATCGGGATCAGCATCAGGATGAAGCCGATAGCGGTGCCGAGAAGGGCAAGGCGGAGCAGGCCCTCGGAGACGAAGAGGCCGATCTTTTCGCGGGAGCGGAGCTTGTCGGCGACGGTGCGGAGCAGCAGGGTCTGGTCGAGTTGGCCCTTGCCGCGGATATCGGCCTTTTTCACCAGGTTGCCGACATGGGCGGTGAGCAGGCCCGGTTCGAGCAGGGTGCCGGCGCCGGTGAGGACATGCCCGCCGGCGAGGCGGAAGCCGGTGGCGCTTTCGGCCTCGATCACGGCGCGGGCGCGGCGGGCGGCGATCAGTTCGCGGCTGATGTCGATGGCCTGCATCAGGCAATGGAGGCTGGTGATGACGAAGATGGCGAAGATCAGCAACGAAATGCGGGTGTGGTCGGAGGCGAGGACCGAACCGAGGAAGCCGAGCTGCCACAGGGTGATGAGGCCGAGCGCGACGAGCACGTTGACGATCAGCCAGCGCAGGACGGGGGTGTAGTCGCGCCGCTCGATGGGCGGTCCGATGACCGCTGCTTTCACGTCGTCCAAACCCGTTCCTCCGCACCCGACCGGCTCGCTTCGTCCGGGGCGAGCTCGTTGCCGCAACCGCTAGCATGAGGGGGAGATCGTCTCCGCCTATGCATCGCATTGGAAATGCCAACGTGGCCTGCAGCTCTTGGCCTTTAGTGGCGCGACAAAGGTGCCGATTGCTGCGCCCCTCGGGAGCAGTCAGGCTGGTGTCGGGCACAGTTGAGGACAGGCCAGATGGCGGAGTGGCGTGAGCATCAATATCGGCGGCTGATCGATGCCGAGACGCATGCGCGGCCGGTGCTGGGCATGACCCCGCCGATCCGCATCCGGCGGCTGGCGTTCATGAGCGCCGATGGCGGCGCCGACTTGCGCGCGCTGCACAGCCAGATGGGCGTGGTGGCCGGGGTGGCGCCGGAAGGGCCGGCCTGGGCGCGGCAGCTCGCCTTCAGCCGCGACGGGCGACGGGTGACGTGGGAGCTGCACAACGAGTTCGCCACCATGACCTGGACCGGGGCGGCGGATGACTGGGACGCCAAGCCCGCGGGCATCGGGCTCGAGCTGCACGAGAAGCTGCTGCTGGTGTTCGCGACACGCATCGACGTGATGCCGACGGACACCATTGGCGAGGCGGCGCTGGCCGGGTTCAACCCGCTCAGCCTCTGCTACTCGTCGATCTTCGACGATGGGGCGCAGGCGGCGACCGACTTCCACCTTGATGCCGACGGGTTCACCCGTTTCGAGGTGGCGGCGGGGCGGAGCGGTGAGCTCAGGATCGGGGTGATCGTCCGGCGGCTATTGGAGATCGAAACCTACCGAACGATGGCGCTGATCGGGCTGCCGCTGGCGCGGGAGCTGGGCGGGCGGGTGTCGGGCTATGAGCGGCAGCTCGCGGGTATCATGCAGAAGGTGGGCGAGGGCGACACCGCCGAGGACCACGAGGTGTCGCTGGCGGCGCTGCATAAGTTGAGCGTCGAGATCAGCCGCACGGTAGAGGAGACGAGCTTCCGCTTTGCCGCGACGCAGGCCTATGGCGAGGTGCTGGCGGAGCGGCTGACGCGGCTGCGCGAGCATGCGATCGGTGAGTTCACCACCATCGAGCGGTTCCTCAACAACCGGGTGCACCCGGCGCTCGCCACCTGCAAGGCTATGGAGAAGCGGCTGACGGCGCTGACGCAGAAGGTGCAGCGCTCGATCGAGCTCTTGGACGCGCGGATCACGCTGTCCATCCAGACGCAGAACCGCTCGGTGCTCGATGCGATCAGCAAGACCGGGCGCAGCCAGTACCGGCTGCAGCTGACGGTCGAGGGGCTGTCGATCATCGCCATCTCGTATTACGCGCTGGGGATCCTTGGGTACATCTTCGAGGGGCTGCACGAGGTGCTGCCGTTCACCAAGGGCGAGATGCTGGCGGTGGCGGCGCCGGTGGTCGTGCTGCTGGTGTTTCTGGGGATCCGGCGGCTGCGGAACCGGCATTTGTGATCGCCAGCTTGGCAACGACCACCGTCGGTGGGTGGAGCGCCCTCGGATGCTAAGCAAGTGCTGTGCCAGCGCTTTTTGGGCTAAGCACACCCGAAGGCGGTGCGACGTGTCGTCGCTTGACCGCAACCAACGCCGTCGCCAGAGATTGCCCAACGTGACTGACGCCGGGCCATCCGGCGCGCGCTTGGAGGAATGTGAATGAAAGTCCTGGCCCTTGGTTTGGTGATGTCGGCGCTGCTCGCCGGTTCGGCTTTTGCCGAAGGCGACGCGGCAGCAGGCGCCACCGTGTTCAAGAAGTGCGCGTCCTGCCACGCGGTGGGCGAGGGCGCCAAGAACAAGGTCGGGCCTGAGCTGAACCTGCTCATCGGCCGGACTGCCGGCACGGCCCCGGACTTCAAGTATTCCCAGGGGATGACCGATGCCGGCGCCGGCGGGCTGGTGTGGTCGGCCGAGACGCTGCACCAGTTCCTGGTTAAGCCGAAGGACTTCGTGAAGGGCACCAAGATGAGCTTCCCGGGGCTCAAGGAGCAGGCGGACATCGACAATGTCGTTGCCTACCTGACCACCTTCTCGGCTGCCGCAGCTCCCGCCGATGGCGTGGCGCCCGCCGCGCAGTAAGTCAAATCTGACAGCGTTATCAGAGCCCTCTCCTGAACCGGGGGAGGGCTTTTTCGCGCACCCCACAAATGGGGGGTATGCGACGTTCTATTAGCTTATCGAATGTGACGTATTGTGCTGACATAGAGGGCCAGAAATCAGGGCCCTCATGGATATCACGCTCAAGCAGATGCAGATCTTCCGCGCCGTGGTGATCGCAGGATCGATCACCAAGGCATCGCGGCGCGTCGGGCTGAGCCAGCCCTCGATCAGCCAGCAACTGGCGAAGCTCGAAGAGCGGCTGGGCACCCAGCTGATCAACCGCAACCGCACCGGCGCGGTGAGCCTCACGCCGTCGGGCGAGTACTGGTTCAAGTTCTCCGACGATGTGCTGCGCAAGTTCGACCAGGCGATCGACGAGCACGAGAAACGCTATGTCGATAGCCGGGTGTTCCTGCGGATCGGGCTGTCGCCGACGCTGCGCGGGCGGTTCCTGTCGGCGGCGGCGCGCATCGCCAGCGATGAGCAGGGTTTTGCGAAGTTCGAGGTGAGTTACGCGACGACCAGCAGCGAGCTGGTCGAGCAGTTGCGGCTGCACCAGCTCAACTGTGTGATCGTCAATGACGAGGCGCTGGCCGAGGACCGCTCGTCGTTCGCTACGTCGCTGTTGTTCCGCGACCCGATGGTGCTGGTGGTGCCGGCGGATTTGCCGGAGGGGATGCTGGAGAGGGCGCTGACCAAAGGGGTCAAAGCCTCTCAGCTCGATGGGTCGCTCACCCGCTACGTCGAGATCAGCGCCAATGTGCCGATGCGGCCGGTGTCGGATGCCTGGTACCGCGCCAACCTGCCCTACGCGACGCCGACCTTCTCGGCGATGACCTACGTGGCGGCGACCGACATCGTGGCGGAGGGACTGGCGACCACGCATGTGCCGCTGTCGCTGCTGCCGAGCCTGCCCAATTCGGTGCGGACGCGGCTCAAGGTCCATACGCTCCCCGGCATGGACCGCTCGATCGTCCTTGCCATGCCCAAGCACCTGATGACGCTGCCGGGCTATGCCAATATCTTCAGGCGGCTGACCGATTTCTGCCGGCACGAATACGCCCAGAACGTCCCCGCCGACAGTGTGCTGGAACTGCCGGTGCCGGAACGGGCGCGGCCGGAGAAAGAGTTGGCCGGGGGCCGTGTGGCTGCCGGGGTGCAGCAGAATTACCAATAGATGACATAGGCAAACTTCCCCGCGCATCGGTCTTATGTGGCGCCAACGCCTACCTAAGAACTGATCCTTGAAGAGGGGGAGACTATGCGCCTGAAACACCTTCTGGCCGCCATGTTGGCCGGCAGCATGCTGGCACTGCCGGGCCTGACAATTGCGGCTGATGTGACGGCCGAGCGGCTTTCTGCCGCGGGCAGCGAGGCGGAGGCCGGCAACTGGCTGATGGTGCACCGCACCTATGACGCGCACCGCTTCTCGCCGCTGAGCGAAATCACCGCCGACAACGTTTCGGGCCTGAAGCTCGCCTTCGCGGTGCCGCTCGGCGGCTCGGAGCCCGCAGGGTTCGGCGCCGGCTCGATGGAAGCGACCCCGCTCGCCAAGGACGGCTTCCTCTACATCTCGGACCCGTGGGGCACGCCTTACAAGATCGACGCGTCGGACGGCAAAACCGGCAAGACCGTGTGGGTCGGCGATACCGGCGTCGACAAGGACCCGAGCCGGGCAATCCTCCTCGCCTCGCGCGGTCTGGCGCTGGTCGACAATCTGGTGATCACCGCGCTCAACGACGGCCGTGTCATGGCGTTCGACGACGAGACCGGCGACGTGGTGTGGGACCAGCAGGTCGGCAAGGAGCCGGGCGAAGGCTTCACCAACGCGCCGCTGGTGGTGAAGGACAAGATCCTCGTCGGGCAATCCTATGGTGACTGGGCAACGCGCGGCTGGGTTGCGGCACTCGATGCCAAGACCGGCGAGGAGGTCTGGCGGTTCTACACTGTGCCGGAGCCAGGCCAGCCGGGTTCGGAAACCTGGCTCTGTGACCAGTCGGGCAACCCCGACTGCTGGAAGACCGGCGGCGCGGCGGCGTGGGTGACGGGTTCGTATGACGAAGCCAGCAACACCACCTATTGGGGCACGGGCAACCCGGTGCCGATGTACGATCCGGAATATCGACCGGGCGACAACCTCTACTCCAACTCGACCGTGGCGCTCGACGCCGACACGGGCGCGCTGAAGTGGCACTTCCAGTACACCCCGGGCGACTACATGGACTATGACGAAGTCGGCGCCCAGCTGCTCGTCGATGCCAAGGTGGAAGGCGAGGATCGCAAGGTCCTGGCGCATTTCGGCCGCAACGGCATCTTCTACACGCTCGACCGCACCAACGGCTCGTTCATCGCGGCGAACCCCTATGTCAGCAAGCTGAACTGGACCAAGGGGATCGACCCCAAGACCGGCAAGCCGGTTGAGTACGATGCGTCGAAGCCTTTGCAGGTCTATGCCAACGGCACGATGCGTCGTGGCGGCGAGACGGTGAACACCTGCCCGAACATCCAGGGCGGCATGAACTTCTGGCCGCCGGCTGTCGACTCGACCAGCAACATTGCCTACGGCGCCGGCATCGAAGGTTGTTCCGACCTGACCGTCGAAGCCAAGGCTCCGGAAGACGTGGCGCCCGGCAATTCGACCTTCGCGGGCGGTGCGGCGGCCGCTTCGGGTGCCCAGACCGGCGCGATCTTTGCGTTCGACGTCACCACTGGCAAGCAGGTTGCCAAGATCGATCGTCCGTATCCGAACTATGCCGGCGTGATGACCACTCCGGGCCTCGTCTGGACCGGCGAGATGGACGGCACGTTCGGCGCCTATGACGCGAAGACGCTGGAACAGAAGTGGTCGATCAATGTGGGTGGCACGTTCAGCGCCCCGCCGATCGCCTTCAAGGTCGGCGACAAGGAGTACGTCGCGATCGCGGCTGGCGGCAGTGCCGTCACCACCTTCGGCTATCCCGAGCTCGCCAACCGGCCGGCGGCCAACGTCCTCTACGTGTTCGCGCTCTGACGGGTCTTGCGAGACGGACACAGTAACGCTGCCGGGCGGTTCGCCGCCCGGCACAACTCATTGAAGAGAGAAGAGTTTTAGATGTCCCTTCCGTCCCGGAAATCCCTGGCACTGCTCGTTGCAGCGGGCCTGTTTGCCGCCACTCCGCTGGCGCTTTACGCGGCGCAGCCGCCGGCCAACGCCCCGGCGGCGGAGACGGCCGTTCCCGCCGAAGCGCCCCCGACCGATGCAGCTGCGGTGGAACTCGACCCGCTGCTCGCCGGTGCCGGTATCGAACGCGGCGTCGTGGTGTTTGGCAGCCGGGGCGGCAATTGCGTTTCCTGCCACGGCTGGGACGGCAACGGGCTGGGCAAGAACCCGCGCTCGGAAGGCGCCGCGGCGCTGCTGCGCGAATCCGGCCTCGATGCGCAGGGCTTTATCGAGATCATCAGCTGCGGCATCCCGGGGACGCCGATGCCGTACCATGACAGCCAGGCCTACAAGGACGATCGCTGCTACGGCATGAAGGCCGCCGATTTCGAGGCCGGCCAGGAGCCGCACAAGGGCAAGGCGATCAAGCACGAGGACATCATCAACCTCGTCGCCTACATCCAGACCCACATCCAGGGGAAGCCGAAGGCGACGTACGAGGACTGCGCGTTCTATTTCGGCGCTTCGGCTGAGAAGGCCTGCGCCTTCCTGAAGAAGTAGGCGATGCGGCTGCGCCTGCTGCTGTTCTGCGTGGGCATGTTGGGCGCGGTGGCGGTGACGCCGCCGGCGCTGGCGCAGTTCGACGTCAACCTGGTGCCGGCCTACACCATCTGGGACATCAAGTTCGGCGCGCCGGTCAGCCAGATCCCGCCCGAGGAGGTCGCCGAGATCGCCTGCGGCACCAATGGCGGGCCGCCGTCGACGCCGCTCAGGGATTTCTCGGAGTTCGAGAAATGCCCGGCGGAGGCGTCAGGGCTGCACGAGGTGTTCTTCACCAATGACGACGAGGCCGACTACATCGCGAGGGCGCTGGAGGCGGAGTACCGCGTGATGCAGGGCGGCACGTCGATCTATGCGCATCCGGTGGTCTATTCGGTGCTGATCGACGGCGGGGGGATCGCCCGCGGCATCCGCATCGTCACCGACGAGCGCGCCGCCGACCGCGAGCGGCGGGTGGCGGTGACGCTGGCGCGCAACCTCAAGTCGCGCTACGGGCGCTGGGCGCAAAGCTGCGACAACCTCAAGCCGACCGATGGACAGCTGCCGGTGGGCAAGGTGTTCGTGCACGAGATCTGCACCGCCGACAGCCCGGAGGGCGATGCGCGGATGCGGCTTGAAGCCACCTATTTCCGCAAGAAGGGGCAGACCTCGATCAGCCTCGAGACGCAGCAGATCAACAAGAACTACTTCCAGTCGGCGACCCGGCTGGAGGTGGTGCAGAGGCCCTATGAGCCGGACACGACGCCGGTCCGCTGAGGGATCAGGAGAGACACGATGAGGATGGCGCTGTTCGCGCTGGCGCTGTTGCCGGGTGTGGCGTTGGCCGGTCCGGTGGAGGAGCTGAAGGCCGGCGTCCGCACCGAGTGCCGCGGCTGCGACCTGAGCAACCAGAGCTTCAAGAAGGCCAACCTCGCAGGGGTCGACCTCTCGGGGGCCAATCTCAGCGGGACGACGTTTCATCGGGCCAACCTGAGGGGTGCCAACCTATCGGGGGTGAACGCGGAGGGGGCGAACTTCAACCTCGCCGATCTTAGCAGCGCCGATCTCAGCGGCGGGCATTTCAAGGATGCGATGTTCTATGAGGCGCAGCTGTCGGGGGCGACGATGGAGAAGGCCGACCTGACGGCGACGCGCATGCAGCATGCGCGGCTGACCGGCGCCGACCTCAGCGGGGCTGACCTCGACTGGTCGGTGATGAAGGAGGTGCGGCTCAACAATGCCAACCTCACGGGAGCTTCGATGGAGCGGACCAATCTCGAGAAGGCCAGCGTGGGGCGGACTAAGTTCGACGAGACCACGATCACCAGTGCCGGCTTCCTGCAGGCGAGCGCGCCGGGAGCGAGCTTCAAGGCGGCGACGATTTCGCTGACTGATTTCTACGGTGCCGAGCTGAACAATGCGAACTTCGCCGGCGCCACCCTCAGCGACAACCGCTTCACCCGCGCCAAGCTGAAGCTCGAGCAGTTCACCGGCAGCACTTTCACACGCAATATCCTGCCCGATGGGCGGGTGCAGGGGGCCGAATGATACGCATGAAACTGCGCCTCGCCATGGCGCTGACGCTGGTCGCGTCCGGTGCGATGGCGCAGGAGGTGGTAACCGGGGCGGCGAAGGTCGTCGATGCCGACATCATCATGGTGGAGAAGCAGCGGGTGATCCTTTGGGCGGTGGATGCGCCGGAGCGGCCGCAGAAGTGCTTCGTCGGCGATCTGCTGTGGGACTGCTACGGCGCAGCACGGCAGGCGCTGGGCGAGCTGCTAGCTTTGGGTGAGGCGAGCTGCACGCTGCAGCCGGGCGAGCCGGACAAGTTCAACCGGCGGTATGGCGTGTGCACGTCCGCAGGCAGGGATATTGGCGCGGAGCTGGTGCGGCTCGGGATCGCGCGGGCTTATGTCGAGCAGGCGCCGGACTACGTTGCGCAGGAAGAGGAGGCCAAGGCGGCAGCGGTTGGGGTGTTCCAGCCCGGCGCCAAGGTCGACGCGCCGTGGGAGTTCAGGAAGACGGATCCTCGGAATTATCGGTGACGCTCGGAGGGCGGCGCCTAGTCCGCAGCGGCGGTCGCGGCGGCCGGCTTTGCCCCCGTCAGCGCAATATATGCATCCGTCAGCGTTTCCGTCCCCGCCGCCGCCATGATCTCGGCCGGCGTGCCCACGCGGATGATCTTCCCTGCGACGATGAGCGCGATGCGGTCGGCGTGTTCGACTTCTTCGACGAGGTGAGTGGCCCAGAGGATCGAGACCTGGTGCTGGTCGCGGACAGTGCGGATGTGCTGGCCGAGGAGTTTTCGCGTGGTGGGGTCGAGGCCGACCGACGGCTCATCCATCAGCAAGAGGTCGGGGAGGTTGAGCAGGGCGCGGAGGATTTCGATGCGGCGCTGGTTGCCGCCGGAGAGGGTGCGGACCGGCTTGTCGATGAGGTCGGTGACTTCGAACAGTGACGCTGCGGCGTCGATGCGGTCCTTCAGCAGCTTGCCGGAAAGGCCGAACAGGTTGCCGTGGAATTTGAGGTTGGCGCGGACGCTCATGTCGAGATCGAGCGAACGGGATTGGAAGACGACGCCGAGGCGCTTGAGGATTTCGGAGGCCTGGTCCTGGTAGCCCATGCCGAACAGGCTGACCTGGCCGCCATCGGGGGAAAAGAGGCCGGAGCAGATCTGGAACAGGGTGGACTTGCCGGCGCCGTTGGGGCCGAGCAGGCCGACGATCTCGCCGGGGGCGATATCCAGCGAGACGCCCTTCAGCGCTTCGTTGTTGCCATAGGACTTACTGATGTCGGTGAGCGCGATGACGGGGGCGGTCATCCGAAGGCCTTCTCGTCTGTCCCGGCGGAGGCGGCGATCTGGTTGGCGATCTGTTCTCGCTGCTCACGGGTGCGACTGCCGCGTGGAATGTCGAAGCGTAGGTCGGCGGCGATGCGGGCGGGGCGGCCGCTAAGCACGATGGCGCGGTCGGCCAGCATCGCGGCATCCTCGGGCAGGTGGGTGACGAGCAGCACGGTGGGGCGGCTGGCGTCGATGAGCACGGACAGCACCTGCTCCATCTCGCGCACCAACGTGCGGTCGAGTGAGACGAAGGGCTCGTCGAGCAGCAGCAGGCGCGGGTTGACCGAGAAGGCTCGGGCCAAGGCGACGCGGCGCTGCATGCCGCCGGAGAGTTCGTGCGGGAAGTAGTGCTCGAAGCCGATGAGTCCGACTCGGTGGAGCATTTCGGTGGCTTCGGCTTCGGTGGTTTCGGGGCGAACGGCGCGGATGTTGCCCAGCGCGGTGAGCCAGGGGAGGAGGCGCGCATCCTGGAAGACGAAGCCGGCGGGCGGGGCTTCGGAGGCAGCGACGCCGTCGACGCGGACGGTGCCGGAGAACAGGGTGTCGATGCCGCCGACCATACGGAGCAGGGTGGACTTGCCGACACCGCTGGGGCCGACCAGCGCGACCACCGAGGAGGGCTCGACCACGAGGTCGAAGCGTTCGAGCAGCGGCTCCGGCAGGAAATCGAAGCGCTTGCCGTCGACGGCGATATCGAGACGGGGGCCGGTCATCGCGGCTGCCGCCATTTCAGCACCCGGCCTTCGAGCGGGCGGAGGATCAGGTACTCGAAGACGAAGACCACGAGGATGAAGGCGGTGGTGTAGGCGAAGATGCCCTTGATGTCGAAGAACTGGAAGAACACCGAGATGCGGAAGCCGACGCCGCCATCGGAGCCCAGCACCTCGAAGACGAGGACGATCTTCCAGATCAGGCTGAGTCCGGTGCGCGCCGCGGCGAGGACGAACGGCATCAGCTGCGGCACGGCGATCAGGCGCAGCTGTCGCAGGAACGGCATGCGGAAGGCGCGGCCGAGGTCGTCATAGCCGGGATCGAAGCTGCGGACGCCTTCGCGGATGGTGGCAATGACCAGCGGCAGCTTGTTGAGCACCACGGCGAGGATCAGCGCGAACTCGGTGAGGCCGAGCCAGATGTAGAGCACGATGGCGATGACAATGGCCGGGACATTGAGCCCGACCACCACCCAGGTGGAGAACAGCCGGTCGGCGACGCGCGAGCGGCCGAGCGCGATGCCGATGGCGGTGCCGAGCGCCATGGCGATGACGAAGGCGGTGATGGCGCGGGTGAGGGTCTTGCCGAGATCGGGCAGGAGCTTGCCCGTAGTGGCAAGCGTCCAGACGTGTGCCCCGACCTCGATGGGCGAGGGGAACAGGCGCGACGGGAACAGCATCGAGAGGACCTGCCAGCCGGCCAAAAGCAGCAGCAGGCTGATCAGTTCGAGGGGAACGCCCCGCCTGGTCACGCGCTGCTGCCGCCCATTGGTTACGGCTGCGATGCTACTGTCGCGCAGTTCAACGGCTATTTGCGATAGCCCTTCCAGAAGGTGCCGTCGGCCAGTTCGGTCGAATCCCCGACGACATCGGGGCCGCCGAACTTGGCCATCACGGCGAAGGATTCCTCGGCCGGCTTCATGCTCGAGGCCGCGTATTTGGTGACGATGCCACGACGATAATCGTCGCGCAGCTGGGTGAACAGCGCGTCGTCATCGCCGACATTCATCACGTCGCGGATCTTGTCCCACAGCGCGTCGTCGGTGAGCAGCGCGTTCTTGGTTTCGAAGCTGGCGTCGAGGAAGCCCTTGATGGCGGCTTTCTTCTCGCGGCCGGTCTCGTCGAAGAAGGCCCAGCCGAGCAGCGGCGGAGTTTCGGAGACGCCGAGATCGGCCAGCATGGCGGCGACCGAGATCAGCTCGGTCTTCCCCGCCAGCCTGGCGCGCGAGTTCCAGTTCCACAGGTTGAGGGCTGCCTGGGCCTGGCCGCCGGTGATCAGCTCGTTGACCAGCGGGGGCGCACCGAACTTGGCCGAAGCGTCTTCGGTGAGGTTGCCGCCGGTGAGCTTGTTGTAATAGGCGGCGAGGATCACGTAGCTCTTGTCGACCGGGCTGCCGGAGACGGCGAGGGTCTTGCCCTTCAAGTCGGCGACCGTGGCAATGCCGGCGGCGGGATCGACGACGAGGCCGCCCACGGTCAGCGAGTGCGGCACCATGGTGACCATGTTGCCCTGGTGGCGCTGGATCGAGACCCAGACGAAATCGGACAGGATGACGTCGACTTCCTTGGCTTGCAGCGCGATCTGGCCGGCCTTGCTGTCGGCGACATCGCGGACGTCGAGCGCCAGGTGGTGCTTCTTGTCGAGCTCGAGCGCCTGCATGGCGGCGAGTTCCCATTTCACCGTGCCGGTGGCCTGCACGCCGAGCGAGAGTTTTTCCGGCTCGCCATGCTGGGCGAAGGCACCGGAAACGAAGCCGATCGCCAGGGTCAAACCCAGCAGAACGGCCCGAAGAATATTGCGCATGGTCCCTCCAGGGAACGCGTGTTTTTGATGGTCGGTCCAGCGCTAGCACCCGCGGACATTGGGCTTGGCTATATCATGTATTGCGGTTGGCGGGGTGGGCGCGCTCCGGCGGAAAGCGGATTGTAAATTGCGATACCGCTGATCGAAAACCGCCTATTGGAACCCGCATAATGAAGACGATTTTTGCAGCTGCTGCCGCCGTACTGATGCTGGCCGGCGCGGCGCAGGCCGAAGGCAACCTCGCGGCCAACGGCACAGACCTGACGCTCGAGATCAACACGGTGGACCTGAAGTTTTCGCAGGACGTGTGGGAGCTCGAAACCGGCAAGTACTACCAGCTCGACATCACCTCCGACGGCAACGAGGAAATCTCGGTGGTGGCGCCAGAGCTGTTCCGCAATTCGTGGATCAACCAGATCGTCGTCAACGACCTCGAGGTGAAGAGCTACGGGCTCTACTCGGTGGAGTTCGACGATGCCGGCACCTTCAACATCTCGTTCGTGCCGATCCGGCCGGGTGAGTACGAGATCTATGTCCCCGGCTACGATAACCGTGGGCTGAAGGGGAAGTTCATCGTCAAATGATGTTCACCCGACGCACATTCGTCGCGACGGCGACGGCATTGCTGGCGTCGAGCCCCGTGCCGCGGGTCCTCGCCAAGGGGACGGGCAACATCTTCGTGTCCACGGAGAAGGGCAACGAGGTGGTGGTGCTCGACCAATCGCTGGCGGTGATCAAGCGCATTCCCACCTCGCGCCGGCCGCGCGACATGCACCTCAACGCGGCCAAGGATTTGCTCTACGTGGCCTGTGGCGACGACGATGCGATCGACGTAATCGATGTCGCTAAGCTTGAGGTGGTGGACTCGATCCCCACCGGGCCATCGCCGGAAGTGTTCGCGTTCTCGCCGGACGAGAAGATCATCTACGTCTCGAACGAGGAGGACTCGCGGCTCGAGGCGATCGACATGGAGACGCGGGTTTCCATCCAGGACATCCCGACCGGCGCCGAGCCCGAGGGTGTGCTGGTAATGCCGGACGGCAAGACCGCCTATGTCACCTCGGAGGTGGCGGACATGGTGCATGTGGTCGACACCACCACCGGCGCGGTGACCAAGAACATCCTCGTCGGCACCCGGCCGCGCCGCTTCATCCTGACGCCGGACGGGACGGAACTGTGGGTGAGCTGCGAGCTGTCGAGCGAGATCTACATCATCGATACGGCGACCAACGAGATCAAGGGCGACAGCCTGATCTTCGTGCCGCCCGGCTTCCGCGAGGAAGACGTGACCCCGGTGGGGATGGCGGTGACGAGGGATGGAACGAAGATCCTGCTCAGCCTCGGCCGCGCCAACCATGTCGTGATCATCGATGGCAGGACGCACGACGTGCTGCAGTACGTTCTGGTCGGCAAGCGCGCGTGGTCGGTGGACCTGAGCAGCGACGAGACGCGGGCCTATGTGGCCAACGGGCTGTCGGACGACATCACGGTGATCGACATGGCTTCGATGAAGCCGATCCAGTCGGTACCGGTTGGGCGTGTGCCGCATTCGGTGGTGATCGATGACTAAACAGTTCCTCGGGCTCCTCCCCCTGGCGGCGTCGCTGCTCCTGAGCGCCCCCGCCTTTTGTGCCGAAGTGAAGATCGGCTATCTCGGCCTCAAGGACGACCCGCGCTACCATCCGGACCTCGTCTACACCCGCATCGAGATCGCTCCCGGCGGCAACCCGATCGACGGGGCGACGATGGGTGTCGAGGAGATGAAGGTGGTGTCGGACGCGGTGGACCAGCAGGTGGTGCTGGATCACCAGGAGGGCACCGACGCAGCCTCGCTGGTCGCCAAGGTCGACGCCATGGGGAAGGCGGGCGAGCAGTTCGTCATCCTCGACCTGCCGGCCGAACTGGTGGACCAGGTGGCCGGGCAGATGCGCGAGTGGCCGGTGACGCTGCTCAACGCCACGGCGCCGGAGGACTATCTGCGGCAGCGGTGCTACCCGAACCTGCTGCACACTGCAGCGTCGGACCGCATGCTGTCGGACGCCATGGTGCAGCTGTTGCGCACACGCAACTGGACCAAGGTGTTGATGCTGGTTGGCGCTGAGCCGCGCGACAAGGCGATGGCGGTGGCGTTCCGCGCCTCCGCCGAGCGGCAGCGGCTCAATATCGTCGACGAGCGCGAGTTCACCCTCGCCACCGACCCGGCAAACCGCGAGAAGAACAACTCGCTGCTGATCACCGGCAACGCCGATTACGACGTGGTGTTCGTCGCCGACCACCAGGGCGAGTTCTCGCGCTACCTGCCCTACGACACGCAGTTGCCGCGGCTGGTGGTGGGATCGACCGGGCTCGTCGCCGCCGAATGGCAGTGGAGCTGGGACCGCGACGGCTCGACTCAGGTGACCTCGCGCTTCGAGACGCTGACCGGCGGCCGGCGGATGACCGGGCAGGACTGGTCGACCTGGATCGCCGCCAAGGCCATCGTTACCGCCTACGCCAAGGCGCGCACCGGCGAGTACCAGAAGACCGCCGACTACATTCGCGGCAACCGGCTGAAGATCGACGGGGCCAAGGGCGTGCAGCTTAACTTCCGGCCGTGGGACGGGCAGATGCGCTTTCCGATCGTTCTGGCGACGCACAACGCGGTCATCGCCGAGGCGCCGCTCGAAGGGTTTTTGCACCAGACCAACGTGCTCGATACGCTCGGCACCGACGAGCCGGAGCACAAGTGTCTGTAAGCGTTCAGCATCTGTGGCTCGGGGTCTACGCCATCACTTGGCGGGAGATCGCTAAGTTCCTGCGACAGACTGAGCGGTTGCTCTCGGCGCTGGTGCGGCCGGCGCTGTGGCTGGTCGTGTTCGCGACGGGGTTGCATGACCTGCTCGGCGTTTCGATCGTGCCGCCGTACCAGACCTATACGCCGTACCAGGAGTACATCCTGCCGGGGCTGGTCGGCATCGTCATCCTGTTCCAGTGCATGCAGTCGGCGCTGTCGATGGTCTATGACCGCGAGGCCGGGGTGATGCGGGTGATGCTGGTGACGCCGCTGCCGCGCGGCTTCCTCCTCTTCGCCAAGATCACCGGGGCGACGATCCTGGCGCTGCTGCAGGCGTACGCGTTCCTGATCGTCGCGAAGCTCGTCGGCTATGGCGTGCCGGATTTCGGCTATCTCACCGCCATCCCGGCGATCATCCTCGCGGGGCTGATGCTGGGTTCGATCGGGCTGCTGGTCTCGGTCTACACGCCGCAGATCGAGAACTTTGCCGGGATGATGAACTTCGTGGTGTTCCCGATGTTCTTCCTCTCCTCCGCGCTCTACCCGCTGTGGAAGCTGCGCGAGTCCGGGGCGGAGATCGTCTACTGGCTCAGCGTCGCGAACCCCTTCACTCATGCGGTGGAGCTGATCCGCTTCGCCATGTACGGGCGGCTGAACCTCACCTCGCTCGGCGTCGTCGCGGGTTGCGCCGCCGTGGCGTTCTTCCTCGCGGCGCGCGGTTACGATCCGCAGGCCGGAGCGATCCGCAAGGTGAAGCGGGACTGATCCTGGCAGGTGCATTATCGTTCATATGGAGCATTGAAGTCGCGGCGAGCGGATGATGAGGTGCGCCCCTCATACTTGAGGGAGGATTTCATGAGTCTCAGCGTTCTTTTCGTCGGTGGTACCGGGCAGATTTCGCTGCCCTGCGTCGAGCGCGCGGTGGCCGAGGGGCACAAGGTCAGCGTGTTCAACCGCGGCCAGCGCGATGCGGCGCTGCCCAAGGGCGTCACCTCGATCGTCGGCGACATGAAGGACCAGGCGGCTTATCGAGCGCTGGGCGCGCATAAGTTCGACGTGGTGGCGCAGTTCATGGTGTTCACGCCCGAGCAGATGGCTGAGGACATCGCGACCTTCGCCGGCAACACCAAGCAGTACATCTTCATCTCGTCGGCCTCGGTCTACGAGAAGCCGGCGCGGCATTACATCATCACCGAGAAGACCCCGACGGTGAACCCTTACTGGGGCTACAGCCAGGCCAAGATCGCGTCGGAAGCGATGCTGAAGGCGTCGAAGAACCTGCCCTGGACCATCGTCCGGCCGAGCCACACGGTGCGCACCGGGCTGCCGACGATGATGGGCGAAGGCGACATCGTCATCCGCCGCATGCAGCAGGGGAAGCCCGTGATCGTTGCGGGTGACGGCACCTCGCCCTGGACGCTGACGCGTTCGGTGGATTTCGCCGTGCCGTTCGTCAACCTGTTCGGCAAGGCCGCGGCGCTGAGCGAGGATTTCCACATCACTTCGGACCGCGCCTACAGCTGGGACGACATCTATAAGGCGATCGGTCGGGGCGTCGGGCTCACGCCTGACATCGTGCATGTGCCGTCGGACACGCTAGTTGCCTACAAGAAGGACTGGGAAGGGCCGCTGATCGGCGACAAGACCTGGTCGGCGCTGTTCGACAATTCCAAGGTGAAGCGCGTCGCCGGCGACTTCAAATGCTCGGAGGATCTCGACGAGGTGCTGGCGGAGTCGATCGGCTTCCTGAAGCAGCGGCTGGCGTCGAACGCGCCGGTGAACACGGAGCTTGATCCGCTGATGGACCGGATCACTTCGGAGCAGGCAGCGCTCGGGCGCTAGCTTGGTTGGCGCGGGCGGCGACGTGCGGAGGGCGCCGACGATGCGAAAGGCCGGGCGGCTTGGCCGGCCTTTGTCATTCGGGTGTTCGGGGCGTGGTTTCGGTAAGAAATAAGGGCATGAACTGGCGAAACTAGTGTCCACCACACTCGGATAGGAATAACTGCGTAGTCAATACTATTGCATTTCAACCTATATAGTACAAAGTACAACAAGTTTTCCCATCGCCCGGGACTGGTTCTTAATCTCCGCATCGCTCCGCTAAGAGCGAATCGAATGTGGAGAGTGACCTTGCCTTCGGTGTCTTCGGTTTCGCGATCAGGCAATGTTTATGTCGACGGCATCCTCGGCGACTATAAGTGGGGCACGTCCAACCTCACTTATAGCTTCCCGACCAGCGCGTCATTCTACGGGAGCTACAGCTCAGGCGAGCCCTCAAGCAATTTCGGTGCCCTGAACGCGGCACAGATCCAGGCGGCAAAGGCAGCATTCGCCTCCTATGCGGCGATTGCCAATCTCACCTTCACGCAAGTCACGGAGTCCTCGACCACGCATGGCGACCTGCGTGTGGCCATGTCGGACCTGCCTGCGACGGCATGGGGCTATTATCCCAGCACCGCGGCCTCGGGCGGCGACGTGTGGATGAACAAGTCGACCGGCTATTACAACAGCCCGGTCAAGGGCAACTACGCCTACATCTCGTTCCTGCACGAGATCGGGCACGCGCTCGGCCTCGAGCACCCGCAAGACAACAACATGCCCTCGAGCCGGGACTCGATCGAGTACACGGTGATGAGCTACCGCTCCTATGTCGGGGCGCCGCTGCAGAACTATACCAACGAGACCTGGGGCTTCGCCCAGACGCTGATGATGTACGACATCGCGGCGATCCAGCACATGTACGGCGCCAATTTCACCACCAATGCCGGCAGCTCGGTCTACACCTGGAGCCCCACCACCGGGCAGATGTCGATCAACGGCGTCGGGCAGGGGGCGCCGGGCGGCAACCGTATCCTGATGACGGTATGGGATGGCGGCGGTGTCGATACCTATGATCTCTCCAACTACTCGACCAACCTGAAGATCGACCTGAACCCGGGCGCCTGGACGACCACGTCCTCCGAGCAACTGGCGCGGCTGACCACCAACGGTTCCAAATTGGCGGTCGGCAACATCGCCAACGCACTGCTCTACAATGGCGACCTGCGCTCGCTCATCGAGAACGCCGAAGGCGGGTCCGGCAATGACACCATCGTCGGCAACGTCGCCGACAATACGCTGTGGGGCAACGGCGGCGCCGACACCCTGACCGGTGGCGACGGCGACGACCTGCTTTATGGCGGCTCCGGTGGCGACCGGCTGGAGGGCGGCAACGGCCTCGACTCGGTGTCGTACCTGGAGGCGACAGCCCGCGTCGTGGTCGATCTCGCGAGCCCCTCGCTCAATGGCGGCGAAGCAACCGGCGATACGTACTCCTCGATCGAGCAGGTGATCGGCAGCAATTTCGACGACAGCCTGTCAGGTGACAGCGCGGCCAACGGGCTAGGCGGCTTTGCCGGCAACGACACGCTCAATGGCCGCGCCGGCAATGACGTGCTGGTGGGCGGTGACGGCAACGACGTCCTCAACGGCGGTGCAGGTGCCGATCGGCTGGAGGGCGGCAACGGTGTCGACACGGCGGACTACAGCGCGGCATTGCTCAACAGCCTGTTGTCGCTGTCGGTCTCCGGGGTGACGGTTGACCTGATGGCCCCGAGCGTCAACACCGGCGAGGCGGCGGGGGACACCTTCTTCTTTGTCGAGAATCTCACCGGCAGCGCTTTCAACGACGTGCTGCGGGGGGACGATGGCGCCAATGTCATAAACGGCATGGGCGGCACCAACGCGCTGCAGGGGCGGGGTGGCAACGACACCCTGATTGGCGGCATCGGCAACGACAAGCTCGAGGGCGATGCGGGCGCCGACACCCTCACCGGCGGGCTGGGGTTCGACACGTTCATATTCGTTGCCACCAGCGACAGCCCTATGACCGGGCGGGATACGATCACCGATTTCCTGTCGCTGACCGACAAGATCGACCTGAAAGCGATCGATGCCAACACCACTTTGGCAGGCGACCAGGCGTTTACCTATATCGGCTCGGGTGCCTTCACCAAGAAGGCGGGCCAGCTCAGTTTCACCGGCGGGCTTGTCGCCGGCGACGTCAACGGAGACGGCATCGCCGACTTCCAGATCGCCGTCAAAGGCCTGGCGGTGCTCGCGGCCGGCGATTTCATCCTCTAGACATGGGACCCACGGACACCATGTCAGGGCGATCAGCAGGTGCGGCCCCGGCTTTGCGGGGATCGGTGCGCGCCGCGGGACCGCTCGCCGCGTTCGTGCTGGTGAGCCTGCTTGCCAACCTGATCATGCTGGTCGGCCCACTCTTCATGCTGCAAGTCTATGACCGGGTGCTGCCCAGCCGCTCGTTGCCGACGCTGTGGGCGTTGCTGCTGCTGGTGGTGGCGCTCTACGGCGTCTACGCGCTGATCGAAACGCTGAGGACGCGGATGTCTGCCCGTTTCGCGAGCCTGGTCGATGCGCAGCTTTCGCCGCTGGCCTTCGAGGCGGGGCTCAGGGGCAGGCTCCAGGTGCAGGCGGTAACGCCGGCCGATCCGGTGCGCGACCTCGACAACATCCGGCAATTCCTCTCGAGCTCCGGTCCGGTGGCGCTGCTGGATCTGCCGTGGATGCCGATTTACCTCGCCACGGTGTTCCTGCTCCATCCGGTGCTCGGCTGGGTGACACTGGGCGGTGCGTTGGTGATGACGGTGCTGCTGGTCATCAACGAGTTCATGTCGCAGCGGCCCTCGCGCGAACTCGCTGCGGCGACGGCGCGGCGGCAGGTGCAGTCCGACGATGCGCGGGCCAGCGCCGAGAGCGTCGTCGCCATGGGGATGCTGCCGGCGATCGCGCGGCGCTGGGACGTGGCGAGCGGCGAGCTGTCACGGGCCCAGCAGCAGGCCGCCGACCGGAACGGCTTCTACGCGTCGCTGAGCAAGGCCTCCCGCTTCCTGCTGCAGGCCTGCGTGCTGGCGACGGGCGCCTATCTGGTGATCGCCGGCGAAATCTCAGGCGGGCTGATGGTTGCAACGTCGATCATCTCGTCGCGGGCACTGGCGCCGGTGGAGCAAATCGTCGGCCAATGGCGCAGCTTCATTGGCGCCCGGCAGGCCTGGCAGCGGTTGAAAACCGCGCTGGCGGCGTCCCGGATCGAGCTGCCCGGCGTAAGCTTGCCGGCCCCGCGCCGCTCACTCGCGGTCAACCAGCTGTCGACCGGACCCAGCGCGCGGACGCGGCTTGTCGAGGGCATCTCCTTCGATCTGAGCGCCGGAGAGGCGATGGGTGTGCTCGGGCTCTCGGGTTCGGGCAAGTCGTCGGTGGCGCGCGCGCTGGTCGGGGCCTGGCCGGTGCTGTACGGCGCGGTTCGCCTCGATGGGTCGGAGCTCGACCATTTCGACCCGCATGAACTCGGCCGCAGCGTCGGCTATCTGCCGCAACAGGTGGAGCTGTTCGCCGGGACCGTCGCGCAGAACATTGCGCGGTTCCGGGCCGGCGACGACGAGGCCGCGCTGTTCGCGGCGGCCCATGGGGCGCGGGTGCACGAGCTCATCGCCGGCCTGCCCGAGGGCTACAACACCCAGATCGGCGAGCGCGGCGCCGCCCTGTCGGCCGGCCAGCGGCAGCGCATCGGGCTGGCGCGGGCGCTCTACGGCGATCCGTTCCTGCTGGTGCTGGACGAGCCCAACTCCAACCTCGATGCCGAGGGCGACGCGGCGCTGACCGAAGCGGTGCGCGCCGCCAAGGCCCGCGGCGCGGTGGTGATCATCGTGGCGCACCGGCCAGCGGCGATCGCGGCGGCGGATAAGCTGCTCTATCTCAAGGGCGGGCGGCAGCAGGCGTTTGGCCCCAAGGACGACGTGCTGCGCCAGATCACCCAACCGGCATCGAACGTCCGCAGCATCGTGGCGGTGGCCAATGGCTAGCGAAACGCTCGAAGGCATGGCTTCCGCAAGCCTGGGGCGGCACGGCCTCGTCGGCTTTGCCGTCGTCGTGGCCGTGGTCGGCGGGCTGGGGCTATGGGCGGCGACGACGCAGATTGCCGGAGCGGTGGTCGCGGGCGGCATCGTGGTGGTGGAGGGCGGCAGCAAGCGCATCCAGCATCAGGAAGGCGGCATCGTCAGCGAAATCCTGGTGCACAACGGCGACGTGGTGACCGAGGGCCAGCTGCTGCTGCGGCTCGACGGCACGGCAGTGTCGGCGTCGCGCGACGTGATCAGGGCGCAGCTCGACAATGCGTTCGCCGCCCGCGCGCGGCTGGTTGCGGAAGCCGCTAGAACGGCCACCATGGAGCGGCCAGCCGCCACCGGCTGGTCGCCGGGTCCGGATTTCAACCAGGCCTTCGAGACGCAGGAGCGGTTGCTCGAAGCGCGAAGGACCTCGCTTGCCGGCCAGCAATCCCGGCTCGATGAGCAGAGCGCGCAATTGCAGGAACAGGTGGCGGGGCTGCAGGCGCAGCGCGCGGCCCTCACCGACGAGCTTGCGATCCTCAGCGACGAGTGGCACGGGCTCGAGGAGCTGCTGGCCAACGGGCTCACCGACTCGGCGCGGGCCAACGCCAACCGGCGCCAGCGCACCACCATCGAGGGCAGCATCGCCAAGCTCTCCACCGATATCGCCGGAGCGCGAGCGGCGATCGCCGAGCGGGCCCTGGCGGGCGCGCAAGTGGTGGACGATTTCCGCTCCGAAGTGCTGCAGGAACTGCAGGCGCTCGAAGCGAACATCGCGGAATTGCTGCAGAAGCAGATCGCTGCCGACGACCGGTTGCGGCGGCTGGAGGTGCGGGCGCCGCGCTCGGGCATCATCCACCAGTCGATCGTGCAGACCGTCGGCGGGGTGATCGGCGCGGGGGAGGCGGTAATGCTCGTCGTGCCGGCCAACGATCAGCTGCTGGTCGATGTCCGCGTCAGCCCCAGTGATGTGGACGACATTTCGGTGGGCCAGGACGTGCTGCTGCGATTTACCGGCCTCGACGCGCCGACGACGCCGGAACTGCGCGGCTCGGTGCGGTCGGTGTCACCGGCCACGGCCAACGACCCGGTTACGGGCGCCATGTTCTACGAAGTCAGGGTCAGCGTGCCGGAAGCCGAGCGCCAGCGCCTCGGGGCGGCGACGCGGCTGATGCCGGGCATGCCGGCGGAAGCGTTCCTCGAAACCAATACCCGCACCGTGCTAGCCTATCTGGTGAAGCCGCTGATGGACCAGGTGTTGCACAGCTTCCGGGAAGACTAGGGAACAGCGATGAGCGAGTGGATCGACTTTCAACGCTGGACTGAATGCGTCGGCATGGAGCGGCCGGGCATGGTGTTCGAGGTGGTCAACGCCGACCAGCAGAGCCTCATGACCCATTGCATCGTCCCGCTCGAAACGCCGTTCGACTGGCGGTCGCCGCCACTCAGGTTCCGAGTCATCGTCGAACCGACACCAATGCACTCCGAGCCGCTGCCCAAGCCATCGGAAAACAGCTGAGAGTCGCCGCGCACCCGGGATTCCGGCAGCGCTCCCCCAGAAATGCGAAAGGCCGGGCACTAGGCCCGGCCTTTGTCGCATCCCTGCAATCCAGGGAGGATATTGGAGCGGGCGAAGGGATTCGAACCCTCGACCCTAACCTTGGCAAGGTTATGCTCTACCCCTGAGCTACACCCGCACTCCATCGGCTCTTTACGATGCTAGCTCCTTGTGGGAACTTGGCAGCGCCGAACCGCGCGCCTATATGCCCAATCGAAAGCGGGTTTGCAACCCATAATTCTGGTCTCGTCAAAGCCGTGATAAAGCTTGCGTCTGACACCCTTCGGGGCGCAAGAAAATCAAGGAAAGACGGGCCTCTCACCGGCCCCGACCCGGCAGGAAAAGTACAGTATGTCCCTCAATGATCTCAATCCGGCCTCCAACACCGCTGCTGCTCCGGCCGCCGCTTTGATCAAGGATTCGACCGATCGGGCGTTCAAGGCCGACGTTATCGATGCCTCGCTCGAGGCGCCGGTGCTGGTGGATTTCTGGGCGCCGTGGTGCGGCCCGTGCCGCCAACTGACGCCGAACCTCGAAAAGGTGATCAACGAGAAGGCCGGCAAGATCCGGCTGGTGAAGATCAATATCGACGAGAATCCGGGCGTCGCCGGCCAGCTCGGCATCCAGTCGATCCCGGCGGTGTTCGCCTTTGCCGGCGGCCGGCCGGTCGATGCGTTCCTCGGGGCGATCCCCGAGAGCGAAGTGCGGCGCTTTGCCGACAAGGTGATCTCGGGCGCCCCGGCCGGCCAGCCACAGGCTGGCTCGATCGAGGAAGAAATCGCCAACGCAGTGACGGCCGCGGGCGATGCACTGAAGGTGGGCGACCTCAACCAGGCGGCGCAGATCTACGGCATGGTATTGCAGCACCAGCCAGACCATGCCGCGGCGATCGTCGGGATGGCCAAGGTGTTCCTCGCGGCCGGGGAGCCGGATCAGGCGCAGGCGGTGCTCGACACCATGCCGGAAGCCGAGCGCAAGGGCGACGACTACAATTCGACCGTCGCGGCGCTGAAGCTGCTCGGCGAGGCAGCAGAGCTCAGCGAAACCGATGAGCTCGCCGCACAGCTCGAAAAGAACCCCGACGACCATCAGGCGCGGTTCGACCTCGCGGTGAAATACAATGCCGAGGGCAAGCGCCTCGAGGCGGCGGAAGCACTGGTGACGCTGATGCGCCGCGATCGCACCTGGAACGAGGACGGGGCGCGCAAGAAGCTGCTCGAGCTGTTCGAAGCCTGGGGTCCCAAGGATCCCGCCACGCTGAAGGGTCGCCGGCTGCTGTCGGCGTTGCTGTTCAGCTGACCTTACTATCGCGCCCAAGGAGGCGCCCGTGTTGAAGCGACCTAACTCCCCCGCCGACCTGCCCGCCAGCGTGCCGCTGTTCCCGTTGACGGGCGCCTTGCTGCTGCCTTACGCCCGGCGGCCGCTCAATATCTTCGAGCCGCGCTATGTCGAGATGATCGACCATGCGCTCCGGGGCGACCGGCTGATCGGGTTGATCCAGCCGCGCGACACGTCCGAGGAAAGCCCGAAGGGCCGGGCGCCGCTGCAGCGCATCGGCACGGTGGGGCGGATCAGCCATTTCGAGGAAGTCGAGGACAGCCGGTACTTCGTCATCCTCGAAGGCATCTGCCGGTTCGAGCTGATCAAGGAAATGCCGACCATGACGCCGTTCCGGCGCGGCATGATCGCGACCGATGCCTTCGCCTCGGATTTCGAACGCGAGTTCGGCGAAGAGGCGGTGGATCGGCCACGCTTCCTCAAGATGATGCGGGACTATGCCGAGTTCGGCAATTTCGACCTCAACTGGGACGAGATCGAAAAGACCGGCACGGCGGACCTGGTGAACTTCTGCGCCATGGTCTCGCCCTATGGCGCGGCGGAAAAGCAGGCGCTGCTCGAGGCCGATACGCTGGAAACACGGGCCGAGACGCTGATCGCCATGGCCGAATTCGAGATGGCCAAGGGCGAAAACCGGGCCTCGCCGCTCAATTGACCGAGGAGCCGGCAGCAGCAGCAGCCAACCTCCGCCACGTGGTGGATGTGAAGACGCTCGAAATGCTGGTCTGCCCGCTGACGAAGACCCGGCTGACGCTATCGGCCGATGCCACCGAGTTGATCTCGGTGGCGGCCCACCTGGCCTTCCCGATCCGCGACGGCGTGCCGATGCTCAGCCTCGACGAGGCACGCGAGATCGAGCAGGGCGACATGGGGCGGAATCTGCCGCTGCTGGGGTAGCGGCTAGATCTGCAGCCCGCGCAGCAGTTTTGGCCCGTTGCGGTCGAGGCCGGCGGCTCGGGAGATCAGCAGGTCCTTCACCGGCGGTAGGCGATCGACCACGCCCATGCCGAAATCGCGCAGGGCGCGGACTGGGGCGACGTCGTTGGAGAACAGCCGCACCATGCCGTCGGTGACCATCGCCATGAGTGCGGTGTCGAAGCGGCGCCAGTGCTGGTAGCGCTCGAGGATATCGGCGGTGCCATGGTCCTGGCCGAGGCGGATGGCGTCGATCACCACTTCGGCGAGGGCGGCGACGTCCTTCAAGCCGAGGTTGAGGCCCTGGCCGGCGACCGGGTGGACGACGTGGGCAGCGTCGCCGATCAGCGCCAGGCGCGGAGCGACGAAGCTCTTGGCGATCTGCAACCGCAGGGGGAAGGACTGCAGGCCTTCTTCGAGGGTGACGCGACCAAGGCTTGAGCCCATCACCGCTTCGATCTCGGCAGCAATCTGCTCGTTCGGCCAGGTCTTGAGTTCGGCGGCGCGTCTGGTGCTCTCGGTCCAGACCAGCGACGAACGGCGGCCGGGTAGCGGCAGGCTGGCGAAGGGGCCGGCCGGGCGGAAATGCTCGTAGGCAGTGCCCTCGTGGTCGAGTTCGTGGGTGATGGTGGTGACAAGGCCCGATTGGCCGTAGTCGTGCGAGATCACCTCGATGCCGGCCATGCCGCGCAGCGCCGATTGCGCACCATCGGAGGCGATGACCAGCGGGGCGGTGATGGTGCGGCCATCGGCGAGGCTGAGGCGGGCTGTGGCAGTATCGGCGACGAAGCCGGTGATCTCCACCGGGGCGATGACCTCGACGCCGTCGCCGAGCGCGCCGAGCAGGGTTTCGGCGACCAGCTGGTTGGGCACGAGGTGGGCGAAGGGTTCGCCGGGCGCCACGTCGCCGATGAAGCTGAGAAAGAGCGGGCGGGAGATATCGCCGGTGCCGGAATCGGTGATCTTCATCTGGCGCACGGGCTCGGCGCCGATCGCCATGGCGGTCCATACGCCCAGCTCGACGAAGATACGGCGGACGCCCGCGGCGATGGCCGAGGCGCGCTGGTCCTTGGGGACGGAGAACGGGCGGCGATCGAGCAATGCGACGCGGAGGCCCTTCATCGAGCGGCTCAGCGCCAGCGCCATGGTGAGGCCGACCGGGCCGCCGCCCACGATCACGATGTCAAAGCTGGTGTCGGCCATCAATGCACTCCGCTCTGCCGGCTATGTCGACCTTCAGGCTGGCTCGCGCAAGAGGCTCGTTTGCCACGGTAGTGCTGCCCAAAGTGTCAGCATTGGCGACGATTCTGCACAAATTCTAGGCAGGGGCCGAGGCAAGACGGGAGGGCGAGGCGGGCTATTGGTGCAGTCGTAGCGTCTTTCCTTAACAGAATCATAAGCTTGGCAATCGTGGCGGCAGTTTGGCACGGCACTTGAGTCTGTTTGTCCCGATTGGAGACCGTCCAAACACCGTATCGAAAGGGGCATCCATGAAGCTGGTGATCGCAATCATCAAACCGTCGCGCCTGGAAGAGGTCCGCCAGGCCCTCAACTCGCTCGACGTGCACGGCATGACCGTGACCGAAGTCAAAGGCTATGGCCGGCAGAAGGGCCATTCCGAAATCTACCGCGGCACCGAATACGCCGTGCACTTCCTGCCCAAGCTGAAGATCGAGATCGCTGTCGACGACGCCCAGTCCGACGCCATCGTCTCGGCCATTCGCGAGAGCGCCCAGACGGGCCGCATCGGTGACGGCAAGATTTTTGTGCTCGACCTGTTGGCCGTGACCCGCATCCGCACCGGCGAGACCGGCGCGGCGGCGCTCTAACGCACCTCTCTGGAGAAACAACAATGACAGACTTGAAGATGTCAAAAGTCCTGGGAGCGGCGGCGTTGGCTTCGCTGGCTCTCGCACTGCCTGCGTTCGCGCAGGATGCGGCCGCCCCGGCTGCGGCAGCGGCCGAAGTGGTTGCTACCGTCGACAAGGGCGATACCACCTGGATGATGCTGTCGACGATCCTGGTGATCGCCATGACCATCCCCGGCCTCGCCCTGTTCTACGGCGGCCTGGTGCGCGCCAAGAACATGCTCAGCGTGCTGATGCAGGTGTTCGCGGCCTTCTGCATGGTCTCCCTGCTGTGGGTGATCTACGGCTACTCGCTCGCCTTCAACGGACCGACCGACGGTGGCCTCAGCGCCTTCATCGGTGACTTCTCGAAGCTGTTCCTGTCGGGCGTGACGCCCTCCACTCAGTCGGCCACCTTCTCGGCCGGCATCGAGATTCCGGAGCTTACCTTCGTCGTCTTCCAGCTGACCTTCGCCGCCATCACTCCGGCGCTGATCGTCGGCGCCTTCGCCGAGCGCATGAAGTTCGGCGCGGTGATGCTGTTCCTCGCGCTGTGGTTCACCTTCTCGTACCTGCCGATCGCCCACATGGTGTGGTTCGGCGGCGGCTACCTGTTCGGCCTCGGCGCGTATGACTTCGCCGGCGGCACCGTGGTTCACATCAATGCCGGTGTGGCCGGTCTCGTCGCCGCGATCGTTCTCGGGCCGCGTACCGGCTTCCTCAAGGAACCGATCCCGCCGCACAACCTGACCTTCACCTTCATCGGCGCCTGTCTTCTGTGGGTCGGCTGGTTCGGCTTCAACGCCGGCTCCAACCTCGAGGCCACCGGCCTTGCGGCGCAGGCCCTGCTCAACACCATCACCGCCCCGGCCGCTGCGGCTCTTGCCTGGGCCGTCGCTGAAAAGTTCACCCGCGGCCATGCCTCGCTGCTCGGTGCTGCTTCCGGCGCCGTCGCCGGCCTCGTGGCGATCACCCCGGCCGCCGGCTTCGCCGGCAGCATGGGTGCGATTGTCCTCGGCGCGGTTGCCGGTGTGGTCTGCCTGTGGGCAGTGGTGACGCTGAAGCCGATGCTCAAGTACGACGACGCGCTCGACGTGTTCGGCGTGCACGGCATCGGTGGCATCATCGGTGCGCTCGGCACTGCGATCGTCGCGGCACCGTCGCTCGGCGGCTACGCACTGGGCGATCCCGCGGCCTACAATATCGGCTCGCAGTTCGTGATCCAGCTTACCGCAGTGGTCATCGCCATCGTGTGGTCGGCAGTGGTGACGTTCGTTGCCATGCTGATCGTCAAGGCAGTGTTCGGTGGCGCCCGCGTCTCCGAGTCGGCCGAGAGCGATGGTCTCGATATCTCGAGCCACGGCGAGCACGCCTACAACTAACACCTCTGGCGCGGGTGGGACTCTCCCTCTCCCACCCGCGTCGAAACTGCCGGAGGGTCGAGCCCGGCTCGGCTCTCCGTCCTTCTTGCCTTCCCGCTGATCGCGGCGTGCAGCTCACGTACCTCTTGGCCCGCCACAGAGGCTTCCCACTCGCAAACCGCGTGGGCTGCACACCCCGGTCAACGGCTTCCTGGCCCGGCAACGGGCCGGCGTCCGCCCCGCCAGGCTGATGCCGCTCTGCTTACAATGTGGGCAGAGACGGGCTGTTGTCCGCCCAAATTCTGAGCACTTCGCCGGCGGCGGAGCGCTTTCGATTTGCATCGCGGCGTAAGCTACTGAAAAACCTCAGCTCTTTTCTGCCTACCGGATTGGCATGGAGCTTGATTGCCTGCCACCCAATTAGCCCGGATGCGAGCCGGGTGTTTTGGGGGAGCTTCAAATGGCTGAGTCCGCAGGGCTCGACGTATTCTTCGTGCTGGTCGGCGCGATCCTGGTGTTTGCGATGCATGGCGGCTTCGCCTTCCTCGAACTGGGGACAGTGCGGGGCAAGAACCAAGTCAATGCGCTGGTCAAGATCCTGGTCGATTTCGCCTTCTCGACGCTGGCCTATTTCCTGATCGGCTACACCATCGCATACGGGGTGACGTTCTTTCATAGCGCGGCGACACTGTCGGGCGGCGGGGCAGGGTTCGCGCCGCAGGGTTTCAGCCTTGTGAAGTTCTTCTTCCTCGCAACGTTCGCCGCGGCGGTGCCGGCAATCATTTCCGGCGGCATTGCCGAGCGGGCGAAGTTCTGGCCGCAGGTGATCGCGGCGGCAGTGATCGTCGGGCTGATCTATCCGTTCTCCGAGGGGATCGTGTGGAACGGTAATTACGGCATCCAGGCCTGGCTCGAGGCGACGTTCGGCGCGCGCTTCCACGATTTTGCCGGCTCGATCCAGGTACATGCGCTGGGCGGCTGGCTGGCGCTGGCGGCGGTGCTGCGGATCGGGGCGCGCAATGGGCGCTATGGGCCGAGCGGCCGGCCGTTCCCGCCGTCATCGATCCCGTGGCTGGCGCTGGGCACGTGGCTCCTCGCCATCGGCTGGTTCGGCTTCAACGTGATGTCGGCACAGTCGGTCGCCGGGGTGTCGGGGTTGGTGGCGATCAACTCGCTGATGGCCATGGTGGGCGGCATCATCGCCGCGGTGCTGATCGGCAAGAACGACCCGGGCTTCACCCATAACGGTGCATTGGCCGGGCTCGTTGCGGTCTGCGCGGGGTCCGATCTCTACCATCCGCTGGCCGCACTGGTGGTCGGCGGAGTGGCCGGGGTGATCTTCGTCAAGGGCTTCAGCTGGACGCAGGAGAAGCTGAAGATCGACGACGTGCTTGGCGTCTGGCCACTGCACGGGCTTTGCGGACTGTGGGGCGGCGTTGCCGCCGGGATCTTCGGACTCGAGGCCCTGGGCGGCATGGGCGGCGTGTCGTTCGTGACCCAGCTCGTCGGCTCGGTGGCCGTGTCGGCCTATGCCTTCGGCGCCGGCTACCTGCTCTATTGGCTCAGCAGCCGGCGGCTCACCCTCAAGCTCAGCGACGAGCAGCAGCGGCGTGGCGCCGACCTTTCGGTGCACTCCATCGGTTCCAATCCGGAACTCGAGTTCTAGCGCCGGCAGATCCGGGAACCGGGCCTTCCGCTCCAGCGTTTCAAGAGCGGAAGGAGAGTTCCATGTCTCTTAGGGAAAAGCTTAAGTACGTTGATTTTTCATCGATCGCGCTGCTGCTCCTCGCCGCCGCGGTCCCAGCGATAGTCATCCTCGCCGCCTAGCCGGCTTGCTCAGCGCCCCAAACCGCTCTATGAGTGGCTTCTTCACTAGCCACTCAGGAGGGGCGATATGACAGCATTTTCTCGACCGCGCCTCTTCGGGCTCGCCACGGTTCACCGTTAGGTCGCCCGGGGGCCGCCAAGGCCCCTCTCGCTAGTTCCCGGCACTGCCGGCATTTCCAGATTTGCTTTTCTTATGGGACCGGATCGCGGCTGCAAGGCGCGTCCGGACAAGTGACATGGCTCGTTCGAAGATCGATTTCCGCGGCCAGGCCTTCGCCAAGGTGCTGGGTTTCGCGGCAGGGCACTGGCGGCGCCAGCCCAAGCGTATTGCACTCATCATGGGGCTGTTCTTCACCGAGACGGTGGCCGACATCCTGACGCCGTTCTTCGCCGGCCGCCTCGTCGAGGCGGTGGCGACGGGGGCGGCAACCAACGAGATCGCCTGGAACGCGGCGGTCACGGCGTTTCTCGTCATCGTGGCGCTGGGCGTCGGTTCGGTGATCATCCGTCAGCTCGGGTTCCAGCAGATCATTTCGCTGACCCTCAGGATGATGAGCGAGATCACCCAGGGTGCCTTCCACCGGGTGCAGCGCTTCTCGTCGGACTGGCACGCCAACTCGTTCGCCGGCTCGACGGTGCGCAAGATCACCCGCGGCATGTGGGCGCTCGACCAGCTCAACGACGTGATCCTGATGGCGCTGTTCCCCTCGCTGGTGATGCTGGTGGGGACGACCGTCATGCTCGGGCTGTTCTGGCCGGTGATGGGCCTGGTGATCGGCGTCGGCTCGATCATTTACATCGCCGTGACCGTCACCCTCTCGACCACCTGGGTGGCCCCGGCGGCGAGCCTTGCCAACCAGTGGGATACCCGCATGGGCGGGGCGCTGGCCGATGCCATTTCATGCAACGCGGTGGTCAAGGGTTTTGGCGCGGAGGACCGTGAGGAATCACGGCTGAAGCTCGTTGTCGACAAATGGCGGAAGCGCACCTCCCGCACCTGGAACCGTGGCACGCTGAACGGCACCATCCAGAACGCCATGCTGCTGGTGCTGCGCGCCTCGATCATCGGGGCCGGGCTGTTGCTGTGGCAGCAGGGTGTGGCATCGGCGGGCGACATCACCTTCGTCATCACCACGTTCCTGGTCTTGCAGGGATACCTGCGCGATGTCGGCCAGCACGTGCGCAACCTGCAGCGCGCGGTGAACGACATGGAAGAGCTCGTCAATCTGGGTGACCAGAAGCTCGGCATCGAGGACAAGCCGAGCGCGAAGCCGATTGCCATCAAGGCGGGCGGCATCGCCTTCGAGAACGTCGACTTCCACTACGGCGCGCATTCCAAGGCGCTCTACCACGACCTTTCGGTCAACATCGCGCCAGGCGAGAAGGTGGGCCTCGTCGGTCACTCCGGCTCGGGCAAGACGACGTTCGTCAAGCTGATCCAGCGTCTGCACGATGTCAGCGGCGGCCGCATCGCCATCGACGGCGTCGACATTCGCGACGTCGGCCAGGCCTCGCTGCGCCAGCAGATCGCCATCGTGCAGCAGGAGCCGGTGCTGTTCCACCGCTCGCTCGCCGAGAACATCGCCTATGGCAAGCCGGGTGCCGATCGCCAACAGATCATCGCGGCGGCGAGGCTCGCCAATGCGCATGATTTCATTGAGCGGCTGCCCAAGGGCTACGAGACGCTGGTCGGCGAGCGCGGCATCAAGCTGTCAGGCGGCGAACGGCAGCGCGTCGCCATCGCCCGCGCCTTCCTGTCGGATGCCCGGGTGCTGATCCTCGACGAGGCAACGTCGAGCCTCGACAGCGAGAGCGAACTGCTGATCCAGCAGGCGATGGAGCGGCTGATGGTGGGGCGGACGACGATCGTCATCGCCCATCGACTGTCGACGGTGCGCGCCCTCGACCGGCTGCTGGTGTTCGACACCGGCAAGGTGGTCGAGGAAGGTACGCACGAGCAGCTGGTGAAGCGGCCGGATGGCATCTATCGCCGGCTGTTCGAACGGCAGGCGCTGGAGTTGATCAAGGGGCTGGAGGCGGCGGAGTAAATCCCTCGCTTCGAAGGGAGGGACGCCTTGGCTTTCATCGTCGAATGACGATATAAGCCCTCATGGCGTCCCTCCCCCTTTCCATCCTCGACCTCGCTCCCGTCTCCGAAGGCACCTCCACCCCGGACGCGCTGCGCAACATCGTGCAACTCGCCAAGCTCGGCGATGAGCTTGGCTTCACCCGGCTCTGGTACGCCGAGCACCACGGCATGCCGTCGATCGCATCGTCTTCGCCGGAGGTGCTGATTGCTACGGCGGCGGCCAATACCTCGCGCATCCGGGTCGGCTCGGGCGGGGTGATGCTGCCCAACCATGTGCCGCTGCGGGTCGTTGAAACCTATCGCACGCTCAATGGGCTCAATCCCGGCCGCATCGATCTGGGCATCGGTCGCGCCGGGGGCAGCGACGGGCGGACGCTGCAGGCGCTGCGCTCGGTGGGCGGCGAGTATTTCGCGCAGGAGCTGGCCGAGATGCTGGCCTTCGAGGAGGGCAATTTCGCTCCCGACCACCCGTTCCATCCGGTCATGGTGGTGCCGGAGCGGGTGGAACTGCCGCCGGTCTATCTGCTCGGCTCCAGCGGTGCGAGCGCACAGGCCGCGGGGCAGCTGGGCGTCGGCTATTCGTTCGCGGCGCATTTCAGTGCGACGCCGGCGGGTCCGGCATTCCAGGCCTATCGCGCGGCGTTCACGCCAACCGACGCCTTTCCCAAGCCGCATGCGATCATAGCGGTTTCGGCGCTGGTGGCGCCGACGGTCGAAGAGGCACGGTTCCTGGCGCGCTCGCAGGAGCTGATGTGGGCGCTGTTCCATTCCGGCCAGGTGCGGAAGCTGGTGTCGCCGGAAGAGGCAGCAGCGCATAGCTACACGCCGCACGAGACCCGCATCATCGAAGGTCAGCGCCCACTCTGGATCGTCGGCTCGCCCGATACGGTGAAAGCCGCGATCGAGCGAAAGGTCGAAGAATCCGGCGCCGACGAGGTGATGGTGACCACCACCATGTATGACTATGAGCTGCGGCTGCGCTCGTTCCGGCTGCTGGCGGAGGCTTTCGGCCTCCGCAGCTAATGGTCAGGCAGCAACTGCCTCGTGCCGTGCGGCATGGATGGCGGCGGGCTGGAAGAGCAGCTTCACGTAGTTGCGCGCCATCAGCATCTGCTCGGGGAGGACGCCGGGCCGGCCGAGCGACTTGGCCATGATGATGCCGCCATCGATGGCGCAGCAGATAGTGCGGGCCAGCCGGTCCGGATCGATCGCCTCGCGGGGCGAGTAGAGTTCCACGATCTCCTCGATCATCTCGCGGAAGAACGTGTTCCAGCCCTGCACCGCCTCCCTGACCTGGGCGCGTACCTCCCGGTCGAACAGCCGGTCCTGGTAGCTCATGGCGGCGACGAGGCAGCCCGGATGGCCGCCCGGCAGCGCGGCGATGTGCTCGGCAAACAGGGTGAGGCCGATGAGCAGCCGCTGCAGCGGGTCGTCGCTGAGCTGGGCAGCGCGTCCAAACACGTCGTGGACCAGTTCATTGTTGCGCTGCCGGTAGCGGACGATGAGGCCCTTGGCGAGCTCGTTCTTGTCCTTGAAGTGATAGAAGAAGCCGGACTTGGTGATGCCGGCCTCGGCGATGATCTCGTCGATCGAGGTGACGCCGAAGCCTTTGGCGAGCACGCCCGCTTCGGCGATATCGAGGATGCGTTCGCGCGTTTCATTGCCTTTGCGCATGGTGGTCCCTCCTAGAAACTGTACTTCCGGTGTGGTTCTCGGATCGCTCGACCCACGCCGACACGTCGCCCTTCGCGACAGGATGCGGGCTATCCGGTTGTGATTGCTCGCCAAGTTCCTGGGACGCCGAACCGTACCACGGGCTCGCTATCGTCCACTCACGAGTCATCATATGTTTCGTCTCAAGCGGGGCGCGCCGAGGACGACTATTATGATGACCATCGACCTGAACGAGAGTTCGCTCGTAACCCGCCACCACGCCGATTCCGGCTTCATCCGGCGGCTGCTGGGCCGCTGGCTGCAGCGGCGCCGGGAGCGTGCCACGCTGATCGGTCTCATCCGTATGGAGCCCCACCTGCTGCGCGACATAGGTATCGAGCCCGGCGACATCTTCGACGCGCTCGATGGCAAACGCAGCTCCGTGCTGTTCAATCCGGTGCGGAAGCCCGACCATCGCTAGCCCCTGACTGCCCGCCAGGCAGCGATGATGGCATCGGCCGAAAGGTTGATGTCGGCCTCGGTGGTGGCGCCCGAAGTGACGGAAATCCGCATTACCCAGTCGCCGCGCCAGGCAGCGCCCGCGACGTAGCAGACGCCGCTATCGAGCACGCGGGCAATCACCGCCTCGGTGTCGGCCTTGCGGGCCTCGGCATCGCCGGTGCCGAAATTGAGGATCAGCTGGTTGATCGTCACTTCGTTGACGACGCGGATGCCGGGCTCCGCCGCCAAGCGTTCGGCCATGCGGCGCGCGAGCCGGCAGTGGCGCTCGACGATCTCGACGATGCCGGCGCGACCAAGGGTCTTCAACAGCGCGTAGACCGGCACACCGCGGGCGCGGCGGGACAGCTCTGGAACATAGTTCGAGGGGACGCGATCGCCCTGGGCGATGGAAGGCAGGTAGCTTGACCACTGCGTCATGGCGCCGAGCAGCGCATCGCGATTCCGCACGATGGCAAAGCCGGAATCATACGGCGCCTGCAACCATTTGTGGCCATCGGTGACCCAGGAATCGGCGCCCTCGATGCCGTCCGTCAGGTGCCGCAACGACGGCGTGGCGCGAGCCCAAAGGCCGAAGGCCCCGTCGACATGCACCCAGGCGCCGTTTCCCTTGCCGATCGCGACGATGTCGCGGAACGGATCGTAGGAGCCGGTATTGATCTGGCCGGCCTGGGCAATGACGATCTTGGGGCCGGCCAGACCGGCGAACGCTGCCTCGAGGGCCGATGGCAGCATGCGGCCTTCGCTGTCGGTGGCGATGGTGATGACCCGCTTGCGGCCGAAACCAATCAGCTGCAGCGACGAGAACAGCGACGAGTGCGCATCGGCTCCGATCAACACGTGCACCGGCGGCGCCCCGAACAGGCCGTCGCTATCTGGATCCCAGCCAGCATCCAGCAGGACGCCGGTGCGGGCGGCGGCGAGGCAGGTGCCGTTGGCGACGGTGGCGCCGGTGCCGAAACCGATGGCACTTTCACGCGGCAGGTCGAGGATCTCGAGCAGCCACCGCTCGGCAACCTCCTCGAGCGCCGCTGCGGCCGGCGCGGTCGATTGGTACCCGGCGTTCTGCCCCCACGCGCTGATCAGCCAGTCGGCAGCGACGCCGGCCGGATGCGAGCCGCCCATCACCCAGGCAAAGAAACGCGGGCCGACGGTCGGCATCAGGCCCGGGGCCGCGAGGGTGGCCAATTCATCGAGCATCGCGCCGGCATCCATGCCGGTTTCCGGCAGCTCAGCCGAAAACCGCTCGCGCATCTCGTGATAGCCCATTTCGGGACGGCCTGCCTTCCGGCCTACTCCCGCGCGATAGTCTACAGCGTGATCGACCGCGCGGTTCAGCAGCGTACGCAAGTCATCAGTCATAATATGATCTCCCGGCGGCGCAGCAGAAATCATACCGCATCTGAAGCGCAGATGAACAAAGGCCCGGCGCCATGACAGCGCCGGGCCCGCGAAAGTCTATGGAATAGCGTTAGGCGGCGAGCTTCTTGAGGATCGCAGCGCCCATCTCTTCGGTGCCGACCGTCTTGCGGTTGTCTTGCGCAATGTCGCCGGTGCGGAGGCCATCGGCCAGCACGCTCGAAATGGCGGCCTCGAGCCGATCGGCCAGCGCCACGAGGTTGAACGAGTAGCGGAGCGCCATCGCGAAGCTCGCCAGCATGGCGATCGGGTTGGCGATACCTTGGCCGGCGATATCGGGGGCCGAGCCGTGCACCGGCTCGTAGAGCGCCTTGCGCTTGCCGGTGGTTGCGTCGGGGGCGCCGAGCGAGGCCGAGGGCAGCATGCCGAGGGAGCCGGTGAGCATGGCGGCGGCGTCGGAGAGGATGTCGCCGAACAGGTTGTCGGTGACCATCACGTCGAACTGCTTGGGGTTGCGCACCAGCTGCATCGCCGCGTTGTCGGCGAGGATGTGGTGGAACTCGATATCCGGATAGTCCTTGGCCACAGCCTGCGCTACTTCATCCCACAAGACGCCCGACTTCATGACGTTCTTCTTGTCGGCCGAGTGCACCTTGTTCTTGCGGGTGCGGGCGAGGTCCATCGCGACGCGGACGATCCGATCGATCTCGTAGGTCTCGTAGACCTGGGTATCGATGGCGCGCTTCTGGCCGTTGCCGAGGTCGGTGATGGTCTTGGGCTCGCCGAAATAGACGCCGCCGGTGAGCTCGCGGACGATCAGGATGTCGAGGCCTTCGATCAGCTCGCGCTTCAGCGACGAGGCATCAGCCAGCGCCGGGTAGCAGATGGCCGGACGCAGGTTGGCGAACAGCTGCAGGTCCTTGCGGAGGCGGAGCAGGCCGGCTTCCGGACGCTTCTCGTACGGCACCTTGTCCCACTTGGGACCGCCGACGGCACCGAAGATCACCGCATCGGCGGCCAGCGCTTTCTGCATGTCCTCTTCCGAAATCGCCTCGCCATGCGCGTCATAGGCGCAACCGCCGACGAGGCCCGTATCGAAGGTGAAATCCGTCTCACCCTGGCTGTTGAGCCAGGCGATCACCTTCTCGACCTCCTTCATGATCTCGGTGCCGATACCGTCGCCGGGGAGGAGGAAGAGCTTTTGGGCCATAATGCGCTTTCTTCAGCGTTCGTGGGCGCCCATGCGGGCGGTGACTTCGATTTCGACCTTCATCTCGGGCCGCGTCAGGCCGCAGACGAGCATGGTGGCGGCGGGACGGATGTCGCCAAACATCTTGCCGGCGACTTCGACGAGGCCGTCATAGTGCGCCATGTCGGTGATGTAGTAGCGAACGCGCACCACATCCTTGATGGTGCTGCCGGCTTCCTCGAGCGCGTGGGCGATCGTCGCGAAGGCGTTGCGGGCCTGGTCGCCGACGTCGTCCGGCATCACCATGGTCTTGTAGTCGTAGCCGGTGGTGCCGCTCACGTAGATGATGTTGCCGTCGACGACGGCACGCGAGTAGCCGATCTTCTTCTCGAACGGGGAGCCCGATGAGATGTGGAGGACCATGGGTGCCTCCTCAGAGCCAGGGGCGGCTCTGGCTCATCTTCTGCTCGAAGCCGGAAATCGCCGGATCGGACTTCAGCGTCGCGGCGATATCGTCGAGGCCTTCGAGCAAGGTCTGCTTGCGGGACGGGTCGATGTCGAAATGGACCGAACCGCCATCCGGGCCGCGAATGGTCTGCGCTGCGAGGTCGACGGTGATCGTCGCGTTGGAGCCGCGCTCCGCGTCATCCATCAGCAGCGCCAGCTGCTCGGGCGTCACGACGATGGGCAGAATGCCGTTCTTGAAGCAGTTATTGTAGAAGATGTCGGCGAAGCTGGTGGAGATGACGCAGCGCACGCCGAAATCGAGCAGGGCCCACGGCGCATGCTCGCGCGACGAACCGCAGCCGAAATTGTCACCGGCGACGATGATCTTGGCCTGGCGATAGGCCGGCTTGTTGAGCACGAACGTGTCGTTCTCGGTGCCATCTTCGTTGTAGCGCATCTCGGAGAACAGGGCGGAACCGAGCCCGGTGCGCTTGATGGTCTTCAGGTACTGCTTGGGAATGATCATGTCCGTGTCGATGTTGATGATCGGCAACGGCGCGGCGACGCCTGTGAGGGTCGTGAACTTATCCATGGCAATACCCCTTTCGGTGGCGGTGTAATGACGCAATGGGGGGCGGGAATCAAGTCGGACGTAGGGCGGAGCGTCTAGGCGCTCCGCCGGATGGTCGCGGCAGGGTCGTTCGGGACGATCAGGCGGCGAGGCTGGTGTCGGCGGCGACGCCGAGCATCAGGTTGAGGTTCTGCACCGCGGCACCCGAGGCGCCCTTGCCGAGATTGTCGTAGACGGCGACCAGCAGGGCCTGCGCCTTCGCGTCGTTGGCGAAGACATGCAGCCGCATGCGGTTGGTGTCGTTGTAGAGTTCGGGGTCGAGCTCGGGGCTGCGCTCGATATCGGCGAGCGGCGCGACGTCGACGAAACTCTGCGGGATCGCGGCGAAGTGGTCGGCGATGGCGGCGTGCAGTTCGGCGCCGGTCGGGACCTTGGCGAGCGACCAGAGCTGTAGCGGCACGGCGGTGATCATGCCCTGCCGGAAGTTGCCGACGGCGGGCTGGAACAGCGGCGTATGCGCCAGCTTGGCGTATTTCTGCAGCTCGGGCAGGTGCTTGTGCTTGAAGGTGAGGCCATAGAGCGCGAACTCGTTGGCGTCCTCGCCCTTGGCCTCGTAGTCCTCGATCATGGTGCGCCCGCCGCCGGAATAGCCGGAGATGCCGTTGACGCTGACCGGGAAATCGGCCGGCACGAGACCGGCTTCGACCAGTGGCCGGAGCGTCGCGATGGCGCCCTGCGGCCAGCAGCCGGGGTTGCCGACGCGCTTCGAGTTGGCGATGGCGGCTGACTGGGCCTTGTCCATTTCGGCGAAGCCATAGGCCCAGCCTTCGGCGATGCGGTGCGCGGTCGAGGCGTCGATCACCTTGGTGGTGTCGTTCTCGATCAGCGATACGCTTTCCTTGGCCGCATCATCGGGCAGGCAGAGGATCGCGACATCGGCGAGGTTCAGCAGCCGCTTCCGCTCGTCCTGATCCTTGCGCTTGTCGTGCGCAATCGAGATCACCTCGAGGTCGCGACGGCCGGCAAGGCGCTCGCGGATCTGCAGACCCGTGGTACCGGCTTCGCCGTCGATGAAGATTTTCGCGACCATATGAGGCTCCCATCAAAGGGGTGAATGCGCGGGACATATAGGGGTTGCCTCTGTCACGTGCAAAGGGTTTGGTTGCGCCAACACGATCATATGAGAGGCCGAAAATGACCCCGCACAACCACGCCAAGCCCGGCGACTATGCCGAAGCGGTCCTGCTGCCCGGCGACCCGCTGCGCGCCAAATGGATCGCCGAGAACTTCTTCACCGATGCCAAGCTGGTCAACTCGGTGCGCAACTGCCTTGGCTATACCGGCACCTGGAAGGGCAAGCCCGTTTCGGTGCAGGCGACCGGCATGGGGCAGGCGTCGCTGTCGATCTACGTGCACGAGTTGATCAACGTCTATGGGCTGCAGAAGCTGATCCGGGTCGGCACCTGCGGCGGGCTCAATGCCAAGGTGAAGGTGCGAGACCTGATCATCGCCCAGGGCGCGACGACGGATTCAGCGATCGTGCGCGATGCGTTCACGCCGTTCAACTTCGCGCCGATCGCCGATTTCGGGCTGCTGCGCGACAGCGTCGAGCGGGCCGAGAAGGCGGGGATGCGCTATCACGTGGGCAACATGCTCTCGTCGGACATCTTCTATCACATCGAGCCCGGCCTTACCGGCTATGGCAGGCTGCCGGCGCACGGCATCCTCGGGGTCGAGATGGAGGCGGCGGCGCTCTACACGCTGGCGGCACGGTTCGAGCGCAAGGCGCTGGCCATCTGCACGATGACCGACTGCCTGATCACCCATGCAGAACTCAGTGCCGAGGACCGGCAGTCGTCGCTCAAGGAGATGATCACCCTGGCGCTCGACACCGCGATCGGGGCTTGAGCGTCCTCGACAAACTGTCTTCGGCGCTCGGGCGGAACGACGAGCGGCCGAATGTGGAGTTGGCCGAGGGGCTGGCAGCGAAGCCGGACGCCGCCGCGGTAAGAGAACTGGTCGGGGCGCTGTCGACGGGTTCGACCGCGGTGTCGAACGACGCGATCAAGGTGCTGTACGAGCTGGGCGCGCGGCGTCCGGAACTGGTGGTGCCACATGCGGGAGCGTTCCTGACGCTGCTCGGTTCAAGGAACAACCGCAATGTCTGGGGCGCTCTGCAGGCAATCGAGTCCGTGGCTCAGCTGGCGCCGGAGCTGGTGCTCTCGGCGTTGCCGCAGATCATCGCTGCGGCTGACAAGGGGTCGGTGATCGCCAAGGACAAGGCGGTGCAGATCCTCGCCAAGCTCGCTGCGGCGGGGCATGCCGAGGTGGCGTTACCGGTGTTGCTGGAGCGGGTCGAAGCGGCGGCGCCGAACCAGTTTCCGATGTATGCCGAAGCTGCTAGTGTGGTGGTCGATGCAGGACATCGGGAACGGCTGCGCCAGATCCTGGACGCGCGGCTGGGACAGATCGACGCCTCCGCCAAGCGAGCGCGGGTCGAGAAAATCCTGCGGAGATTGCAGCGGTAACCCGCTGTAAACCATAACAAAAAAGCTGAGGTACGAGCCTCATTCGGCGCCGGTGGTATAGCGCAGAAAGTCAATACGCGTTGGCATGTAGCGAGGCTGGAAGTTGATCTTCCGGCGCCCTTCAGAACCTGCCCATACTCTCTTTGACGCACCGATATTGCAGCGGAACTGAACCGCTGACGGCGGCGTTTCACGGGTTACGCTAGGCATCTGAGGGGAGGCCAGGATGAATACCCATACACTAGTCGAGCATCGCGATATCCAGAACTGGGTGACGGCCCGCAAGGGCCAGCCTGCGCTCCGGAGTGTGCCCGATCCGACCGGCCGGATGCGCGCGCGGCTCGCGTTGAATTTCGCCCGCCCGCAGGCGCCGACTGAAACGCCGAGCCAGGACGACGGCATCAGCCCATGCTCGTGGACGGCATGGTTGGCCGAACTCGACCGGCAGCATCTGGCGTTGCGCGTCAGCGACCAGATGGTCTTTGAGTTCGTCGAGCGGCGCGAGCGGAACTAGGCGGATTTGGCCAGCGAAGTGCCGGCCAAGGGATGGGCCGGCATTACATCGGCATCCGGATCGCCGGAGACGCCGACACGGTCACGGCCGTCGCGCTTCGCCGTGTAGAGCGCCGCGTCGGCCCGGCGGCGAAGACCGGAGAGGCTTTCGTCGTCGAACCGCTCGGCGACACCGAAGCTCGCAGTGCAGCGGACGAACGGCGGCAGGCCGGGGATCGAGAGCGAAGCAAAGCTTGTGCGCAGGGTTTCGGCGAGCAGCCGCGCGATGGCGAGGTTGGCGCCCGGAATGAACACCGCAAATTCCTCGCCGCCCATGCGGCCGACAACCGCCCCGGCCGGCGCAGTGTCGCGTAGCACCGCGGCAAAGGCGACGATCACTAGGTCGCCGGTATCGTGGCCGTAATTGTCGTTGACCGACTTGAACGCATCGAGATCGGCAAGCACGAGCGCCGCCGGCACGCTGCGATTGTTCATGCCGGGGGCGGCGCGCTCTTCGAAACCGCGGCGGTTGTAGACAGCCGAGAGCGGATCGGTTTCGGAGCGGGCGGTGATCTCGACCAGCATGTCGCGGACCAGCAGCATCAGCATCAACAGCCCGGTAGCCACCTGCAGGATGGCGCCGAGCGATTGCGAGTAGAGCGCGTAGGTCGTTGCGAGGTAGGTAGCTGAGGTGTCGCCCGAGCCGCCAAGCAGCACGGCGGCGAAGGGCTTTGAAAGGAACTGCAGCGCGCTGAGCGTGAACAGCGCCACCAACCCGATATCGATGGTCTGGCGGCGACGTGAGGCGAGGATGATCCAGGCGGCGCAGGCCTGCATCAGGGCATAGGGCGCCTGGTAGATAAGGTTCCGCGGCACGGTGTCGTGGGGCAGCATGTAGCCGTACCAATTGGCGACGACCGAAAGCACGACAATGGCAGCAACGCCCGCCCAGGGCAGGGCGCGGCCATAGCGTCGGGCGACGCCCAGCGTTACCGAGGTGACGGCTCCGAGAAAGCTGGAGAAGCCCGCGGTGTAGGCGAATTGCGGGTAGTCCTGCAGCGGCAGGACGAATTCGGAGGCGATGTAGAGGATGCCGAACACGTAGGCGAGGGCGAAATACGGCGCGACCTTATCCGCCCGGTTGGAGACGCCGACCAGGAAGAAGGCGAGCGCAAACAGCGCCGCGATGAACAGATTGATGGCGAGGATGAAGCTCGCGCCAGCCATGCCCTGCAGTCCGCGTCCTTGGGTAGTGGAACGACACTAGCGGCAGCCCGAGAAAGAACGGGTTAACAGCAAGCTCAAGTGCAGCGCCATGCTGTCGCAGTCGAGTATAGGAACATGTCGCGGGCTTGGAACCAGACGCCTCTGCGACCACTTAAGCTAAGGGAGTTTTCCCGCTAAGCTATCCTGGAACAAGACCAGAAAGGCATCGACATGACCCAGGTCCTCACCAAGCACGAAGACATCCGGCTATGGGCTGCGGCCCGGTCCGGCAACCCGGCCATCGAGGACCGGGCGACGGGCATCGGCGGCCCGCCGGTGCTGAGGATCCTGTTCGACCAGTACGCGCTGAACGCCGGGGAGAACCAGTACGGCGACCGCCCCGGTGGGCTCGACCTGGTCGACTGGTCGGAATGGTTCGAGCAGTTCGACAGCCAGAAGCTCGGGCTCTTGGTCGAGGACGAGCGGCCGGGCGTGCTGGACGACTACTTCGAGTTCGTGCCGCGCGACGGGAACCAGCGGGACTGAGTGGGACTCAGCCCTCTCGTTCGGCAGCCGCTTCGATCGCTTCCATGTCTTCGTCCGAGAAGCCGAAATGGTGGCCGATCTCGTGCACGAGGACGTGGGTGATGATCTCGCCTAGGGTTTCGTGGTCCTCGCTCTCGGCCCAGTAGTCGAGGATCGGACGGCGATACAGCCAGATCTGGTTGGGGAGTTGTCCGGTGTAACCGGCAGCGCCGCCCTGCGGCAGGCCGACCCCGCGGAACAGGCCGAGGATATCGAACTCGCTCTCGAGTTCCATTTCCTTGATCGTCTCGTCATCGGGGAATTCGGCGACAACGCAGGGCACTTCCCCGGCGAGCGCCTTGAACTCAGGCGGCAGGTCCCGGAAGGCCGCTGCCGCCATCTGTTCGAAGTCGTCGAGAGACGGAGCTGCGCGCTCCGTCCACGAATTGGGGCTTACCGCCACTCGCGGATATCGACGAAGTGGCCGGTGATCGCGGCGGCCGCAGCCATGGCGGGCGACACCAGGTGGGTGCGGCCCTTGAAGCCCTGACGCCCCTCGAAATTGCGGTTCGAGGTCGAAGCGCAGCGCTCCTGCGGCTTCAGCTTGTCGGGGTTCATGGCAAGGCACATCGAGCAACCGGGCTCGCGCCACTCAAAGCCCGCATCCTTGAAGATCACGTCGAGGCCTTCGGCTTCCGCCTGTTCCTTGACGAGGCCGGAGCCCGGCACGACCATGGCGTTGACGCCAGTGGCGACCTTCTTGCCGGCCACTACCTTGGCGGCGGCGCGCAGGTCTTCGATGCGGCCGTTGGTGCACGAACCGAGGAAGACGCGCTCGATCGAGATGTCGGTGATCTTGGTGCCCGGCTGGAGGCCCATGTACTCGAGTGCGCGCCACTTGCTGGCACGCTTGTTGGCGTCCTGGATGTCATCCGGATTGGGGACGACGCCATTGATCGAGATCACGTCCTCGGGGCTCGAGCCCCAGGAAACGATCGGCGGCAGCTTGGCTGCGTCGAGGATCACCACCTTGTCGTAGTGCGCGTCGGCGTCGGAATAGAGCGTCTTCCAGTACTCGACGGCGTGGTCGTAAGCGGCACCCTTGGGGGCGCGCGGACGGCCCTTCACGTACTCGAACGTTTTCTCATCCGGCGCAATCAGGCCAGCGCGGGCGCCGCCCTCGATGGTCATGTTGCAGACCGTCATGCGGCCTTCCATGCTGAGCGCGCGGATGGCTTCGCCGGCGAACTCGATGACGTGGCCGGTACCGCCAGCGGTACCGATCTCGCCGATGATGGCGAGGATGATGTCCTTGGCGGTGACGCCGGGCGGCAGCTGGCCGTCGACGCGGACCAGCATGTTCTTGGCCTTCTGCTGGATCAGCGTCTGGGTGGCGAGCACGTGCTCGACTTCCGACGTGCCGATGCCGTGGGCCAGCGCGCCGAACGCGCCATGCGTCGAGGTGTGGCTGTCACCGCAGACGATGGTCATGCCGGGCAGGGTGAAACCCTGCTCGGGGCCGACGATGTGCACGATGCCCTGACGCTTGTCGAAGGGATCGTAGTATTCGATGCCGAAGTCCTTGGTGTTCTCGGCCAGCGCGGCGATCTGGATCGCGCTTTCCGGGTCCGGATTGGGCAGCGAACGGTCGGTGGTGGGGACGTTGTGGTCGACCACGGCCAGGGTGCGCTCGGGAGCGCGGACCTTGCGGTTGTTCATCCGCAGACCTTCGAAGGCCTGCGGGCTCGTCACCTCGTGGACCAGGTGGCGATCAATGTAAATAAGGCTGGTCCCATCCTCGTTGTTCGAAACAAGGTGATCGTCCCAGATCTTATCGTACAGAGTTCTGCCGGCCATTTTTGCTGGAGGTTCCACTCGGGGGTTAAGGGAGTAACGGGGGGTTCTAAGCCCCGCTTGCATGTCAGGTCAAGATTGGCCACGGGCGCGCCCCTTACAAGGGGGCCATGCGTCTAGGTGCATCGGGGAGCCCGCCAACGCGAAACGCCCCCAGCAACGTGGTGTCGATGCCGATGTGGCGGCGGTTCCAGCGGGCGATCGCCAGTTGCGCCACGGCGCGCGACAGGGCGTTGACGGCGGCGGCGCCGATGAGGCCGAAGACGGGGATCACCGCCAGTTCTACAACCAGCCCCACCAGCATGATGGCGCCCCAGATACGCACGTAGTCGCGCTCGTGGCCGGTCATCATCATGACGATGCGCGAGGGCCCGGTGGCGGCGTCGAACAGCAGGCCGGTGCTGAGCAGGATCAGCACCCAGTAGCCGGCGGTGGAGTGATCGCCGAACAGCGACAGGATCTGGTTGCCGAAGACAAGGTAGCCGACGAATACCACCAGTGAGAAGGCAAACCCGGCCCAAGCGCACAATGCCGTGATGGCCTGCGCCTGCTTCATCTCGCCGGCGTGGTAATGGCGCGAGACCATCGGCGCCACGACCAGGGTGATGGCGAACATGAAGAGGGTGAGAAGTCCCGCCGTACGGAAGGCGTTGAAGTAGATGCCGGCGGCCTCGGCGGTGACGAGGAGGCCGATGAAAATGGTGTCCATGTTCAGCGCGGCGGAATCGATCACCGTGCCAATGAGGAACCAGCGGCTCGCTCTACCGTGTTCGCGCCAATAGGGGCGGAGGCCGTCGAATCCGGGGGCGATCTCGTAACGGCGGAGGCGGGCTAGGGCATATTGCAGGACCAGCGCGACGGCGAGGAGGGTTGCGGTCAAAAGCAAGGCCTGCCAGCCGCTCAGCGGAGCGTCCAGCGCGAACAGCGCGACGATGGCAAGCGGGGTGAGGACGCGCCACAAGATGTCGCGCGGGCTGAGCGCGGTCCACACCGAGCCCTGCGCCCGCAAGGCAGACGACCAGTACTCAGCGAAGGCCATCGGCAGGATCAGCGCCGCCGCGGCGTAGAGATGCCAGGGCGGGCCGCCATCGAATGCGCCGGCGATCGCGGCGCCTGCCAACGTCAGCACAGTAAGCCCGAGGCCGGCAAGCAGTGTCAGCGCGCCGCCGGAGCGCAGCGCCGACACTGCCTTGTCGTGGCGGCCGGCGACTTCCTCTTCCGGCCAGTAGCGGAGAATGGCGGTCTGCTGGCCCATCGAGGCGCCGATGGCAAGCACCGTGGCGAGGCTGAGCCCGAAGGCGAAGTAGCCGTATTCCGTGACCCCCATGGTGCGCGAGAGCACCACGTACATCAGATAGGTCAGCCCGGCGGTCGCCACCTTGATCAGCAGCGAGACCAGCGAGCGGCTGAGGCCGGTGCGCAGCAGCGCGCGGAGATCGGTGGAGGTGGGAGACATCAGGGCCGTCACAGAGGTTTGGCCCGACTATGGCAGGGGGATGCTCACAAGGTCTTACTGCGGAGTGGGCACTCGACAACGGGTGCAGCCGGACGCAGAGTCAGGAGACCGAGGGGACGGGGAGTTGGGCGATGAATGAGGCGGCGGCTGTCGACACGCGTGCGGAACTGATCGCGCGGGCGCAGGGCTACCAATCATCGGAGCCGAGCTTTGCGCGGTTCCTGAAGACGGTGGCGGAGGCGACCGACCCCGAAGACCTGGCGATGCACTCCGCCGAGGCGCTGGAAGCGACGTTTCGCAAGTCCTACGGCCGGCTGGGAAAGCGGGAGCTTGCGAGCCACAACGTCTACGTGGTGCCACCGGAGAAGCCGGGCGACGCCGAGATCGTCGAGGTGTTCTCGGCGGACATGCCGTTCATCGTCGATAGCGTCTTGGCAGCAATCCGGGCGCGCGGCGGGGTGATCCGCTTCATCACCCATCCGGTGCTGCAATTCGACCCGGCGACCTATCGGGTGCTGGAAGTCCCGACCCCGGGTAGCCGGCTCGAGAGTTTCCTTCATGTCGAGATCGACCCCTTGGCAGATATCGTCCAGCGCGAGGCGCTGCGAGGCGAGATCGACGACACGCTGACCGATGTCGGTCGAGCGGTTGCCGGCTGGCGGCCGATGTTGGCGCGGGTGAAGAAGGCGATGGCCGATTGGCACGCCCATGCGCCCAAGGCGCCGCCGGCGCAGGTGGCCGAGGCGATGCACTTCCTCGGCTGGCTGGCCGAGCACAACTTCACCTTCCTCGGCATGCGCGAGTACAAGCTGGAGCCGGGCAGCGAGGCCGACGGGGTAACGATCCCGGCCAAGCTGGTGCCGGTACATGACAGTGAGCTGGGGATCCTCGAGGACCCCCGCGTGCTGTTCCTGCGTTCGGGTCCGAACTATGTCGAGATGACCGAACAGCATTTCGCGTTCCTCGCCGAGCCGGCGCCGATCATGGTCACCAAGGCCAATATCCGGTCGCGGGTGCACCGGCGCACCTACATGGATTACGTCGGGGTGAAGCTCTACGACCGGGAAGGCGCCATCTCTGGCGAGCTTCGCATCGTCGGGCTCTTCACCTCGATGTCACTGGCCTCGCCCAACACCGACGTGCCGCTGATCCGCAAGAAGATCACCGAGGTGCTGAAGGAAGCGGGCCAGGACCCGCAGAGCCACGCCGGCAAGGCGCTGATGAACGCGCTCGACACTTTCCCGCGCGACGAGCTGTTCCAGATTTCCGAGCCGCAACTCTACGAGTTCGCGACGATCATCGCGAGCCTCGTCGACCGGCCGCGGGTACGCGTGCTCAGCCGCATCGACCGGTTCGACAATTTCGTCTCGATCCTCGTGTTCGTGCCGCGCGACCGCTACGATTCCGATGTGCGGGCGGTTATCGGCGCCTATCTCGCCGAGGTCTACGAGGGCCGGGTCTCGGCGTTCTATCCGAGCTTCCCCGAGGGCGAGCTGGTCCGCGTGCACTTCATCATCGGGCGCAACGGCGGCAAGACGCCCACACCACTCCGCGAGGAGCTGGAGCAGGGGGTTGCCGAGCGCATCCGCACCTTTGGCGACAGGCTGGTGGCAGCGGCGCCGGATTCGGCAGCCATAGCGGACTATCTCGAGGCATTCCCACCCGACTACCAGGCAGTGCACTCCGCCGAAGCCGCGCTTGCCGATATCGCGGTGATCCGGGTGCTGCCGGACGAGCGGGCGATTGCGCTCAGGCTCGGGGCGCGCGAGGGGCGCAGCGCGATGGGGCTGAAGGTTTACCACCAGGGCAGCCCGATCGCGCTGAGCGACCGCGTGCCGATGCTGGAGAATTTCGGCTTCCGGGTGATCGACGAGGACACCTTCACGGTCAAGCCGCTGCACGGGGCCGAGACGTTCGTCCACGACATGCTGCTCGAGGCCGATGATGGGCTCGACCTCGACGACCGCGTGCTGGGCCAGCAGATCGAGAACGCCATCCTCGCCGTGTGGCGGCGCGAGGCGGAGAGCGACGGGCTCAACCAACTGACCATGCGGGCGGGGCTCAGCTGGGACGATGTCGAGGTGCTACGGGCGCTAACCCGCTACCTGAAGCAGGTCGGCATCCCATACTCGCGCGACTACCTGAATGGCGTGATGGCGCGACATGCCGATGTGTCGGCGGCGCTGGTGACGCTGTTCCACGCGGAGAACGATCCGCATTTCGCTGGCGACCGAAAGCGGGCGACCAGCGAAGCGCGTGAGATCATCAATGCCGCGGTCGAGGCGACGACTTCGCTCGACGAGGACCGCATCCTCAGGCGCTATCTCAACCTCACCGAAGCGGTGGTGCGGACCAATGCCTACCAGCGCGACCAGAGCGGATCGCGACGGCCGGCGCTGGCGCTGAAGTTCGACTGCTCCAAGGTCGATGCGCTGCCCGAGCCCAAGCCCTACCGCGAAATCTTCGTCTATTCGCCGCGGGTGGAAGGGCTGCACCTCAGGTTCGGGCCGATCGCGCGCGGTGGCCTCCGCTGGTCGGACCGGCCGGAAGATTTCCGCACCGAGGTGCTGGGGCTGGTAAAAGCGCAGCAGGTGAAGAACGCCATTATCGTGCCGGTGGGCGCGAAGGGCGCGTTCGTGCCGAAGCAGACGCCGGTCGGCGCTGACCGCGAGACGGTGATGCGCGAGGGGACCACCTGCTACAAGATATTCGTCTCGACGCTGCTCGACGTCACCGACAACCTCGAAGTCGATACTATCGTCCCGCCCCCCGACGTGGTGCGGCGCGATGGTGACGATCCGTACCTGGTGGTCGCCGCCGACAAGGGCACGGCGAGTTTCTCGGACACCGCCAACGCCATCGCAGTGGGTCGCGATTTCTGGCTCGGCGATGCCTTTGCCTCTGGCGGTTCGGCCGGCTACGACCACAAGAAGATGGGCATCACCGCGCGGGGCGGCTGGGAGGCGGTGAAGCGACATTTTCGCGAGATGGATCGCGACATCCAGACAACGCCGTTCAGCGCGGTGGGTGTCGGCGATATGTCGGGCGACGTGTTCGGCAATGCCATGCTGCTGTCGCCCGAGACGCGGCTGATCGCGGCGTTCGACCATCGCGACATCTTCATCGACCCCGATCCGGATCCAGCGGTGAGCATGGCGGAGCGGCTACGGCTGTTCCAGCTGCCGCGCTCGAGCTGGCAGGACTACAATGCGGAGCTGATCTCGAAGGGCGGCGGGGTCTACTCGCGCAGCCTGAAGACCGTGGCGCTGTTCGCCGAGGCGCGGAAGGCGCTGGGGCTCAATTCCGATGCGGTGACGCCCAATGACGTGATCCGCGCCATCCTCAAGGCGCAGGTCGATCTGCTTTGGTTCGGCGGCATCGGCACCTATGTGCGGGCGAGCACCGAGAGCGATGCGCAGGCCGGCGACAAGGCCAATGACGCGGTGCGGATTGCCGGCGGCGAGATCCGAGCACTGGTGGTGGGTGAGGGCGCCAACCTGGCGGTGACGCAATTGGGGCGGGTCGAGTACGCACTGAAGGGCGGGCGGATCAACACCGACGCGATCGACAACTCGGCCGGTGTGAATTCCTCCGACCTCGAAGTGAACATCAAGATCGCGCTCGGGGCGCTGACGCGGACCGGACAACTGACGACGCCGGTGCGCAACGAGTTCCTTGCCTCGATGACCGACGAGGTGGCGGCGCTCTGTTTGAAGAACAACTACCTGCAGACGCTGGCGCTCAGCGTCGAGGAATCGCGTGGGCTCGCGGCATTCCCCGAGCACCTGGCGCTGATGGAGGCGCTGGAGGCGGCGGGCGAACTCAGCCGGCCCGTGGAGTTCCTTCCTGACAACGCGGCACTCCGGCATCGGGCGCAGGGCGGCAAGGGGCTGAGCCGGCCAGAGCTGGCGGTGCTGCTGGCCTATGCGAAGAACGTGGCCAATGCGGACCTGCTGAAGACCGGCGTGCCGGACGACCCGCACCTGGGGCGCGAGCTCTACCGCTATTTCCCGGAGCGGCTGACCGAGACGTTCGAGGACACGGTCACCAACCACCGGCTGCGGCGCGAGGTGATCGCCACGGTACTGTCGAACGCGATGATCAATCGCGGCGGGCCGGGCTTCGTCAATGAGATGATGACGGCGTCGAGCGCCGATGCCGGGCAGGTGGCGGCCGCCTATGCGGCGGCGCGAGACGTCTACGGTACGCCCGATCTCAACCGCGACATCGATGGGCTCGACGGCACGGTGCCGGGCAAGACGCAGCTGAGGCTCTACGCCGAGGTGCAGGCGCTGCTGAAGCGCGAGACGCTGTGGTTCCTGAGGAACGGGCGGTTCGACAATGGTCTGCGGCCGCTGGTCGATCGCTACCAGGACGGCATCGCGCAGGTGCGGGCGATGATCACCGGCCTGTTGGGCACGTATCTCGAGCACGCCATCGGCGAGCGGACAACGCGGCTCGAAGCGGCCGGGGTGAGCCGCGAGATGGCGCGGCGCTTCGCTGAACTGCCGGTGCTGTCGCTAGGGACCGATATCGTGCTGGTGGCCGAAAAGACCCGGACGCCGGTGGCTGATGCTGCGGTGGCGTTCTTCGGTGTGCTCGACACGTTCAAGCTCGGCCGTATCGTCGAGCAGGGCAACGCCATCGTCCTTGCCGACAAGTTCGACCGAATGGCGCTCGACCGGGCGCTGGCCAACCTGCTGCGGGCGCAGCGCGACCTCACCGTCGATGCGCTAAGCCTCGGCACCGGTGCGGTGGATGGGCGGCTTGCCGCCTGGCGCAGTGCGCAGCCGGAGGCAATCGCGCGGGTTGCAGATGCGGTGCAGGGGCTCACCGAGGGCGAGATGACGGTATCTCGCCTCTCGGTCGCCGCCGGCTTGCTCGGCGATCTGGCGCGGAGCGTCTGAGGTCAGCCGTTCACGGCCTGCGGTGATGGGTTGAGGACCGACCAGTCGGCATCCTGCGCCCAGGCCTCGAACGAGTCCCAGGCGACCTCGGGGAAGGCCCGGTGCAGGGCCGGAATGTCGACGTCGTAGCCGACCTGGTCGAACCATTCGAACATGATGGCGCTCTCGGGGTCCTGCTGCCGCGCCGCCGCCAGCGGGATTTCCTGGTAGCGAACCGGGCCGCCGGTGGTGCGCGAGAGGATCGCGGCCTGGTCGGTGCCCGAGAGCTCGTCGCCGGCGATGTCGAAGCGCTTGCCGAACACCGAGGCGCCGCGTTCGATCACTGCCGCGACGAAGGCGCCGATATCGGCGACAGCAATCAGCTGGTTGGTGCGCTGGGCCGGCAGCCCGAAGGCGTAGACGCCGTTGCGGAGCGCCTCGATCCCCCAGGGTGCCGTGACATTCTCCATGAAGGCGACGGGCGCCACGATCGTATGGGGAATGCCGAGTTCCTTGATCGCCTGCTCGACCCGATACTTGCTCTCGAAATGCGGGATGCCCGTCGCCTTGTTGGCGTCGGCGACAGAGGAAAACACCAGGTGACCGATGCCGGCCGCCTTGGCGGCGTGGACCGTGGCGATGCCCTGTTCGGTTTCCACCTCCGGGCCATTGCCCCAGAAGCTGGTGACGACGAACATCGCGTCGGCGCCTTTGGCGGCTCGCTCGACCGAGGCCGGATCGCTGAAATCACCGGCAATGATGTCGGCGCCAGCGGCGGCGAGGCGGCGTGCAGCTGCCGCATCGGGGTTGCGGGTCAGCGCCCGCACGGTGTGACCCCTGCTGAGCAGGGCGCGGGCGACGGCGCCGCCTTGCTGGCCGGTGGCGCCGGTGACGAGGACGGTTTTCTTGGTTGTCATTTTCGATCTCCGAGTTTGGTCCCGGAGATTTCGGTACTGACGGATTGCGCTACAACGAGCTATAGTCAGGAAACATCGTACCGCTGGGAGCTACAATGGTGGACCTGAACGACGTTGCGATCTTCGCCCGGGTGGTCGAGGCCGGCAGCTTCACCGGGGCGGCCCGGTTGCTTGGCCTGCCCAAGACGAGCGTCAGCCGACGGGTTGCCGAACTCGAGCGGCAGGTCGGGGTGCGGCTGCTGCACCGGACCACCCGCAGCTTGCGGCCCACCGATGTTGGCCGGGTCTACTATGAGCAGAGCAGTGCTGCGCTACGGACCATCGAAGCGGCGAACGAGCAGCTTGCCGAAGCACGGGCGGAGCCCTCGGGTACCATTCGCGTCTCGGCGCCGGTCGGCTTTGCAGGGTTCTTCCTGGGGCAGACGGTGTTCGAGTTTCTCGAGTCCTATCCCAAGGCGAGCGTCGAGCTGCTGCTCACCGACGACAAGCTCAACCTGGTCGAGGCGGGCATCGATGTCGCCTTCCGTACTGGCTCGCTGACGGATTCGACGCTGGTGGCGCGCAAGCTCGGCGCGTCGTACAAGGTGCTGTGCGCGAGCCCCGACTACCTCGCGAAGCGAGGTACGCCGGAACAGCCGGCGGACCTCAGGCTACACGATTGCATCATCGCCGGACGGGCGATCGCCGGGGCGCAATGGGTGCTAGAGGGGCCTGATGGGCCGCAGACGATCCCCGTAACCGGCCGTATCGCCGCCAACACGATGGAGATCGCGGCGGCGGCGGCGCTCAAGGGTCTCGGCATCGCACAGTTGCCTGCTTCGGCCGCGGCGCCTGCTATTGCCGAAGGCCGGCTGCAGCGCGTGCTGCCGGGCTACGCGATGGCCGTTGGCGGGGTCTACGCGCTCTATCCGTCGAGCCGGCACCTGTCGCCGGCGGTCAAGGCGTTCGTCGAGCTCGCCGCCGAGCGGTTGAGCCGGGCGGCGGCGCTCGAAAACTGCGCGCCGGATGCGTTGGGAATGCCTGCTGCCTAGTGCCGGAAGTGGCGCATCCCAGTCATCACCATGGCGATGCCGGCTGCGTCGGCAGCGTCGATCACCGCCTGGTCGTTCATCGAGCCACCGGGCTGGATGACGGCGGTAGCGCCGGCTTCGACCGCGGCGAGCATGCCGTCGGGGAACGGGAAGAACGCGTCGGAGGCCACCACGGAGTTGGCGGTGAGGGCGCCTTCGATGCCGGCGGCTTCGGCGGCGTCGATAGCCTTGCGGTGGGCGACGCGGCTTGAGTCGAGTCGGCTCATCTGGCCGGCGCCGATGCCGACGGTGGCGCCGTCCTTGACGTAGATGATGGCGTTCGACTTGACGTGCTTGGCGACTTTCATGGCGATCTTCAGGTCGCGCAGTTCGGCCTCGGTCGGGGCCTTCTTGGTCACCACGCGGAACTCGGTGTCATCGACGTTGCGATCGTCGCGACCCTGGACGAGCAGGCCGCCGGCCAACGACTTCACTGTCAGGCCGCCCGCCTTGGGGTCGGCGAGGGCCCCGGTGAGCAAGAGGCGCAGGTTCTTCTTGGCGGCGACGATCTTGATCGCTTCCTCGGTGGCGTCCGGGGCGACGATCACCTCGGTGAACACCTTGACGATCTCGGTGGCGGTGGCTGCGTCGATGGTCTGGTTCAGCGTGACGATGCCGCCGAAGGCGCTGACCGGGTCGGTGCGCAGCGCCAGGTGATAGGCCTCGATCAGCGAGGCGCCGGTGGCGAAGCCGCATGGATTGGCGTGCTTGATGATGGCGACGGCGGGAACCTTGGGGTCGAACTCCGAGACCAGCTCGAAGGCGGCATCGGTGTCGTTGAGGTTGTTGTAGCTCAGCGACTTGCCCTGCACCTGGCGGGCGGTGGCGACGCCGGGGCGCTGCTCGCCGGTGGTGTAGAAGGCGGCCCACTGGTGCGGGTTTTCGCCGTAGCGCATCACTTCCTTCAAACGCCCGGCAAAGCTGCGATAGGGCATCTCGGCATAGTCGAGGGTCTTGGCGAACCAGCTCGAGATCACCGAGTCGTAGGCGGCGGTGCGGGCATAGGCCTTGGCGGCGAGGCGCTGGCGCATGTCGTAGGGCACGCCGCCGGTCTGGCGGATCTGCTCCAGCACCGCGTCATAGTCGCTGGGGTCGACGATGACAGTGACATAGGCATGGTTCTTGGCTGCCGAGCGGATCATCGCCGGGCCGCCGATATCGATGTTCTCGATGGTCTCGTCGTAGGAGGCGCCCTTGGCGATGGTTTCCTCGAACGGGTAGAGGTTCACCACCACAAGATCGATGGCGCCGATCTGGTGCTCGTCCATCGAGGCCTTGTGGGTGGGGTTGTCGCGCACCGAGAGCAGGCCGCCATGCACCTTGGGGTGCAGCGTCTTCACCCGGCCGTCCATCATCTCGGGAAAGCCGGTGAGATCGGAGATGTCGCGGACAGCGGCGCCGGTCGAGGCGATCAGCTTGTGGGTGCCGCCGGTCGACACCAGCTCGACGCCGAGCCCGGCCAGCGCCTTGGCGAAATCGGCCATGCCGGTCTTGTCGAAAACAGAAAGCAGCGCGCGTTTGACCGGAACCACCTTGCCGTCGGACATGCCTTGAATTCCCGCGATGTGTTGAGTTGGCGGCTCGCTAGCACGGGAGGCGGCGGAAGGGAACCGGCGTCAGTTCTCTTCGAGGGTAAAAATCCAGCTGACCTCGTTGGCGTCGGCCACCAGCGTCTCCAGCACCAGCTGCTTGGTGCGGTGGAAGCCGAAATAGGCCGACTGGCGGACGCTGTCCTCGACGCGCATGTCGGCGCCTTCCCACAGGAAGGTCCAGACGGCGCCGGAGTTGAGGCGCAGGCGGACCAGATCGTCGGTCACTTGCACCTCGGTCTGGTGGGCGAGGTGGAAGCGGATGGCGGCGGCGCCGGAGACGCGGTTGCGGTGGCGTACGAAGCGGTCCTGGCCGACCAGTGTCTTGCCCTCGGCCAGCAGCGTCAGGTGGCGCTCCAGCGTCACGCCGAAGCGCTCGGCATAGCCGTGGGCGGTGATGATCAGCGTGTCGTCGGCGCTGCGGGCTTCGATCTCGCTGGGGCGGCCGAGCGGCAGCAGGCGCCCGGCGAGCGGGCCTGACGGCGCGATCGCGGCGGCCGACAACGCGTTGATGGTGGGCGCCGAGTGCGCGATGCCCTGCCGGAACAGCAGCGCGTCGTCATAGTCGGACGGGGCCGGGCCACAATTGCAGACGACGAGGTCGCGGCCGTGGCTGAACTCGAAGGCGAGCGCGCTGGCATGGGCGTGCGCGGTGAACTCCGGATCGGCGACGAGGCCGGAATCGGCGACGACGATGGAGCGGCCGGCGATCAGCCGGCCATAGCCGCCGGCGGTGCCGGTCTGGCGGGCGCGCGCAGCACTCTGCGCCTGTACGGCAACGATCAGGTCGTGCGCCATCTGGCCCGTGCCGTTGAAATAGGCGGGTTCGCCCGTGCCGAGCGAGATGGCGTCGAGCGCCCGGTGCATGCTCTCGGTCAGTTCGTCGAGATCGTTCGAGGCCTGCTCGTGGTCGCGGCGCAGCGCCTGCTTGATGGTGATCAGCTCGACCAGCAACTGGATTTGGATCTTGGCAGAGCGGCTCCGGTGCAGCCCGTCCTCGTCGATCTGGGCGTCGACGTGGTCGAGCACGTTGCGGACGCGGGCCTCGACCTCGGCATTGGGCCGGTCCGAGCAAAGCGCCACCCCGACCAGCGCGATGGCGACGAGCAGCGCGTCTACCGGATCGGTGGCGAGCAGGCTGCGGACTTTCAGCGACGAGATCTGGGTGGAGAGCGAGCGGCTGATCTGCTGGGTCTGCTCCAGCGTCGCGCCCTCGATGAGGATATTGTAGTGCCGCAGCCAGTTGAGAACGCGACGGGCGGTGAGCGCCGGACCCCAGGCCTCACGGTTGAAATGGCCGTCGCGGCCGATCCAGTCGAGCGTCAGGGTGCGGGCGAAGCGGCGTTCCTCATCGGTGCGCGCATCGCGGAAGTGGCGGAGCCAGGCGAAGGCCTGCAGGTCGTATTGCCAGTCGTCGTGATCGACATCGAGCGAGAAGGGTGAAACGCCGTGCGTGTCGACGAGCTTGGACGCCAGCAGGTAGCGGCCCTGCATCATCTCGAGAACGGTTTCGCGGTCGGTCGGCCGGAACTCGGCGAGCGCGCCGATCAGGTCGTCATTGCTCGGGCCGGTCCAGGTCCAGCGGATGAGCGGATTGGTGACGATATGGTCAGCCGCGGACAACAACGTGCGGCGTGCGAGGAAACGCAGCGAATGTGCCAAGTCTACGTCCTCACATACGTTTTGGCCGGCGGGCTCTGATAGGCCCGCGCGGAGAGCTTGCCAAGGGCCGGTGACACTATCCTAGCGGCGCCGGACGCGCGCAACGAAGAACCCGTCGAGCGTGCCGCCCTTATCCCCAGGAACAAGCATGCCCGGCGCAGTTCGTACGAAGCCGTCAGGGGTGACGGCATCCGGCAGCCCGACCAGTTCGTCGGCGCCGATCGGCTCGGCCACGACATCGTCGCGACCAAGCAGCCAGCGCGCTTGCTCCTCGCCTTCCGCCGGCTCGAGCGAGCAGACGCAATAAACGAGCAGGCCGCCCGGATTGAGCCAGGTTAGGGCGCGCTCGATGAACCGGCGCTGAAGCGCCACGCGACCTGCGATATCGGACGCATCGCGATGCCAGATGACTTCGGGGTGGCGGCGGAACGTGCCGGTGGCCGAACAGGGCGCATCGAGCAGGATGCCGTCGAACTTCTGCGCCGGCTCCCAGGCCAGCGCGTCGGCGGTGACGGTTTCGGCCGTCATGCTCAGGCGAGCGAGGTTCTGCGCCATGCGGGCCACGCGATCGGGCTCGCTATCGATGGCGGTGACGGCGTAGCCGGCATTCACCAGCTGCGCGGTCTTGCCGCCGGGGGCGGCGCAGAGATCGAGCACGCGGGCGCCGGGAGCAAGCTTGAGCAGCCGGGCAGGGATGGCTGCGGCGGCGTCCTGCACCCACCAGCGGCCGGTGTCGAAGCCGGGCAGGGCCTCCACCGGCTTGTCGCGTTCGCCGATACGCACGGTGTCGGCGATGACGGCGGAGGCGCCAAGGCTGTCGATCAGCTCCGGATCAATGGCCTTGAGCGTCAGGTCGAGCGGTGCGCCGTCGAGCAGCGCCTCGGCGAAATCCTCCAGCGCGTCGTCGCCGTAGGTATCGCGCCACAATGGGCCAAGCGTATCGGGGAACAGCGCCTGATGCGGCAGGTGGCGCAGCGAATGGGCTTCGCCCTGGGCGCGGCGCAGCACGGCGTTCATCAGCTTGGACAGATGCTGGCTCTTGGTGTCGCGCTTGCTGGCTTCCACTGCGAGGAAGATGGCACTGTGGTCTCCCAGTTCGGGCAGGAACACCAGATGCGCGAGGCTCAGCCGCAGGATGGCCTCGAACGGGCCGGACTTCTTCGGAATGCCGCGATCGAGGAAGCGGGCGATCATCAGGTCGATCTGGCCATGGCGACGCAGCGCCGTGGTGACCAGCCGGTTGGCCAGCGCGCGATCGCGACCATCTTCGATCTCGGCAACTGAAAAGGGGGCGAAGTTCGCCCCCTTGAGCACCTTGTCGAGCCGCTCGGCAGCGAGAAGCCGGAGCTTCAGCCCCGGCGGATTTTTCTGTTTCTTCAAGCGCTCAGCCCCACGGTCCGCGGCTGCTATTGCCATTCTCGCTCGAGCCTGTCGAGGGGACGCGCCAACCGCCGCCGGTATTGCGGGGGATGGCATCGGCCGGCGTGACCTGCGGCGCGGCGCGGCGGCCGGTGCGATCGACCTGCATATCGGAGGCGATGCGCTGTAGCTGCGCGATGCGGTTTTCGACTGCCGGGTGGGTCGAGAACAGGTTGTCGATGCGCTTCCCGCTGAGCGGATTGAAGATGTACATGTGGGCCTGGGCCGGGTTGCGTTCGGCCGCGACGTTGACGGTGCGCTGCGCCAACTGGCTGATCTTGTTCAGCGCCGAGGCCAGCGCCAGCGGGTCGCCGGAGATCTCGGCGCCATCCTTGTCGGCCTCGTATTCGCGGGTGCGGCTGACCGCCATCTGCACCAGCGCGGCCGCGATCAGGGCGACGATCACGGCAATCAGCACGCCGATCGGGCCCAGTGGATTGTCGCGGGAGTTGCCGCGACCGAAGAACAGCCCGAACTGCGCCAGCATCGAGATGGCGCCGGCAACGGTCGCGGTGATGGTCATGGTAAGCGTGTCGCGGCTTCGGATATGCCCCAGCTCGTGCGCCACCACCGCCGCGACTTCACGCGGCTCGAGATAGCGCAGCAGGCCGGCCGACACGGCAACCGCGGCATTCTGCGGGTTGCGGCCGGTGGCGAAGGCGTTGGGCTGCTCGGTATTGATCACGTAGAGCCTGGGCATGGGGATGCCGGCGCGCTGCGCCAGCGCCTCCACCGTGTTGTAGAGGTCAGGCTGGGTGCGCGGGTCGACTTCGACGGCGTTCTGCATGCGCAGCACCATCTTGTCCGAGTTCCAGTAGGCGAAGAGGTTGGTGACGACGGCAAAACCCAAGGCGATCAACATGCCGCTCTGGCCGCCGACGAAGTACCCCACCGCCATGAAGATGGCGGTAAGCGCCGCGAGCAGCACGGAAGTGCGTAGGAAGTTGAGCATTGCGGTTAAGTCTTGTACCTCGGTTGGTTACGACGACCATAAAATGGGATGATCAGGGGGCCCCGGCAAGGGTACCCCGTCACACGGTACTCCGATGAACGACGAAACACCCGCCCCAAAGCCACTTTCCCCCGCCGCCGAGCGCGCCTTGGCCGAAGCCAAGGCCAGGCGCAAGGCGATCGACGACAAGGCAGCCGCCAGCAAAGCGGAAAAAGGCGGCCGCGGCGGCCTCGACCCCGCCCGCTACGGCGACTGGGAGATCAAGGGACTAACGGCGGACTTTTGATCTTCGGCGGCAGCTATGATATACAGGATGTATATGTGTATCATAAAGGTGCCAAATGAAGATTTCGAAATGGGGAAACAGCCTTGCGGTCCGCATTCCCATGGATGTGGCCAGCAGGCTCGGTCTCAAGGAGGGCGACGAAGTTGACTTTCGGCCTTCCGATATCAACGGGATCGAACTGCTGCGGCTTGCCTCGCGCCGCGAGCGCGTTGAGCGACTACGGGAGATCCTGAAGGATCGTCTGCCAGAGGACTATCGGTTCAATCGCGAAGAAGCGAATGCCAGGCGCTAGCTTCCTCGATACCAATATCCTCGTCTACTTCTCGATACAGGCTTCCACGCGGTCAGGCCGAGCTGCAGAAATCGTGGAAGCAGGCGGAAACGTCAGCGTCCAGGTGCTCAACGAGTTTGCCAACGTCGCGCGCTCGAAGATGCGGATGGACTGGGACGAGATTTCCGAAGCAGTGGACTTCATAAGCAGCCTGCTTCAGGTACATCCGCTGACCGTCGACACTCACCGTCGGGCGCTGGCCTTGGCCGAGCGCTATATGCTGCATTTTTATGATGCCACCATCGTTGCATCAGCCCTCGAAGCCGGTTGCACCACCCTCTATTCCGAAGACATGCAGCACGGCCAGTTGATCGCTGGCCGCCTGCACATCGTGAATCCGTTCAGTTAGGCCGCGACCGGTGCCGGGCCGCCGAACAGGCCGATGACGATGCCCTGGACGATCAGCACGCCGAGCAGGTAGCCGCCGTCGATCAGGGTGAGGCTCCATTTGGCGCCCTGGTAACGGTGGTTGAGGATCATCGAGGTGATGACAAAGCCCAGCCACATGTGGACGCCGCAGAGAATGCCGGTGGTGACATTGGTGGCGTCGAAGATCACCGGGGTGAGCAGGGCGATGAAGTAGGCCATCACCAGTTGCACCACGACCGACCAGGCATAGGGCGTCCAGTCGGCCTGGTTGATGTCTTCGCGGCGCTTGCCCTGGGCCGCGAGCCATTGCTTGGACAACGCCATGTACCAGACGAAGCCGAGCGCCATGCTGGCGACCATGGCGACGACCACCGCCAGCCAGTTCACTGCGAAATGCGTCATAGTTGTTCCCCCTCAGCCGCCAGGTGCGGCAAGGGGATTCTACGGTGATTTGCCTGCGTTCGCCAACGAAGCCGGGGGGCGGCACGCACCAGGTGTAACGGCGCCTACAACCCACCCATCTTGCAGATCAGCTTCCACTCGGCCTCGGTGACCGGGCCGACGGAGAGGCGGGAGAGCTTCACCAGCGCCATGTTGGCGAGTTCGGGGGTCTTCTTGATGGTCTCGAGCGTCACGGGTTTTGGCAGCTTCTTCACCGGCAGCACGTCGACGCACTCCCAGACGATGTTGCCCTTCTCGTTCGGCTCGGCGGTCGAATCCTTGTGGGCGAGAGCCACGACCTTGATGATGCCGACGATCTCCTTGCCGATGTTGGAATGGTAGAAGAACGCCTCGTCGCCGAGCTGCATCGCTTTCATGTTGTTGCGCGCGGTGTAGTTGCGCACCCCATGCCATTCCTCGGGCACGCCGCGATTCACTACGTCATCGTAGGAATTGACGTCCGGCTCGGATTTCATCAGCCAGTAGGCCATTTTCAGCGTCCCGCACTCTTGTTGATGGTCAGCGCCCAGCGGCTGATCTCGTAGCTCTGGAACACGCCCTCTTTGATAAACGGATCCTGCTCGTAGAGCGAGGTGGCGGTGGCGAGATCCGGGGCCTCGATGACCATGAAGCTGCCGGTGGCCTTGCCTTCTTCGGTCTGGAACGGGCCCGCGATCACCAGCTTGTCGCCGAGGTTGTCGAGGTGCTTCAGGTGCTCGGGGCGGACCGCCATGCGGTGCTCGAGGCCATCGGGCTTATCGGTGGCGACGATCGAGTAGAACGGCATCAGTCTTCTTCCCTCTTGAGCGGCCGCGACATGAGGCCGGCGACGATAGCGGTGATCGAGGTGTTGCCCTCGATCAGCAGGTTTACCGCATCGATCAGCGGGGCGTCGATGCGCAGTTGGTCGGCGAGGGCCCTCGCCACAGGGGCGGTCAATACGCCTTCGGCGAGGTCGGTGCCGGCCGGTTCGCCGCGGCCGAGGCTGACGCCGTAGCGGTAGTTGCGCGACTGGGGCGAGGTGCAGCTCAACGTCAGGTCGCCGAGGCCGGCAAGGCCCGTCAATGTCGAGGCGCTGCCGCCCATGCGGACGACCAGCCGGGTGAGTTCGGCAAAGGCGCGAGCAAGCAGCGCCGAGCGGGCCGAAGCCCCGAGACCGGCGCCGTCGACGGCGCCGCAGCCCAGCGCGTAGACATTCTTCAGCGCCCCTGCCAGCTCGACGCCGAGGCGGTCGTCGGCGGCATAGAGACGGAAGGTGGGGCCTGCGAGTGCGGCCGCCACGGCGGAGGTGGCTTCAGGGTCGTCGCCGGCGAGGGTGACGGCGGTGGGACGACCGGCGGCAACGTCGGCGGCAAAGCTCGGGCCGCTCAGCACATAGGGAATGGCGGTGGGGGAGACTTCGGCGAGGACTTCACTCTGGCGTTTCAGCGTGCCGTGCTCGAGTCCCTTGGCGGTAAGGACGACAGGCAGATGGGCCAATGCCGCGGCGATCGGCTTAAGGGCGGCGCGGCTCGCCTGCGCGGGGACCGCCAGGATGACCAGGTCGGCGTCGGGCAAGATCAGCGATCCGGTGACGCGGCTCGACAGGGTTTGCGCGCCAAGATGGGCGCTGTTGCGATGGTTGCAGTTGATGTCGTCGATCACCGCCGGGTCGCGGCCGATCAGCGTCACCTGCCGGCCGGCGATGGCTGCGGCTTGTGCGAGGGCGGTGCCCCACGCACCGGCGCCAACGATGGCGACGCGGTCAAGCCGCATGGGTCAGGCCCATGTCGGCGCTGTCGAGCGGCCAGCGGGCCTTGGCAGAGAAATCCAGTCGATCGGCGGCTCCTAGCGCCAGCCGTTCCGCGCCGGCCCAGGCGACCATGGCGCCGTTGTCGGTGCAGAGTGGGATCGGTGGGATGACGAGGGTGGCGCCGGCCGCGTCGGCGGCCCCGCGCAGGGCCGTGCCGATCGCCTTGTTGGCGGCGACACCGCCGGCGACGACGAGGCGGGGCGGCTGGCCGGGCAGCTCAATCGCATATTTCGCGAGGGCGGAGCGGGCGCGGGTAGCGACGATTTCGGCGACGGTGCGCTGGAAGCTGGCGCAGATGTCGGCGACGTCCTGGTCGGTCAGCGGCGCATGCTGCTCGGCGGCGAGGCGGACGGCGGTCTTGAGGCCGGAGAAGGAGAAATCGAGCCGGTCCTCCTTCAGCAGCGGGCGTGGGAAGTTGAAGCGGCGTGGGTCGCCCTTTGCCGCCATCTTCTCGACTTCCGGGCCGCCGGGGTTACCGAGACCGAGCAGCTTTGCCACCTTGTCGAAGGCTTCACCCAGCGCATCATCGATGGTGGTGCCCCAGCGCTCGTAGTCGCCGACGCCGCGGACGAGGACAAACTGGCTGTGCCCGCCGGAGACCAGCAGCATCAGATAGGGGAAGGCGAGGCCGTCGGTCAGCCGCGCGGTGAGCGCGTGCGCCTCGAGGTGGTTCACCGCAATCAGCGGCTTGCCGAGCGCCGCGGCGATCGCTTTCGCGGTGGTCAAGCCGACCAGCACCCCGCCGATGAGGCCTGGGCCGGCGGTGGCGGCGATGGCGTCGACCTCGCTCAGGTCCATGCCGGCGGTCTTGGCGGCGCGTTCGATGATGTGGTCGAGGTAGCTGACATGGGCGCGGGCGGCGAGTTCGGGCACGACACCGCCATACGGCGCGTGCTCTTCGAACTGGCTGCGGACGATGTTGCTGAGGATCGTCGCGTGCCCGTTGGCGTCGCGCTCGACGATCGAGGCGGCGGTTTCGTCGCAGCTGGTTTCGATGCCGAGCACTCTCATCAATCTTGTCCGCTACCTATCTAAGGGGTAAGCCCAGCCCGGCTTTGGCCTACAATAGGTATGAACTGAAATGCAATCGGCCGCGTTCCTTCGCATCGGGACCAGGGGCTCGCCGCTGGCGCTGGCTCAGGCACAGTTGACGCAGCGGCTGCTGGCCGAGGCGCATGACGTGGCGCCCGAGCGGATCGAGATCCGCGTCATCACTACCAGCGGCGATAAGCTCACCGACCGGCCGCTCAGCGAAGCCGGCGGCAAGGGGCTGTTCTCGCGCGAGATCGAGGCGGCGCTTGACGCCGGCGAAGTGGATCTCGGCGTGCACTCGAGCAAGGACCTGGCGTCGTTCCTGCCCGAAGGGCTGATGCTTGCCGCGTTTCTCGAACGTGAGGATGTGCGCGATGCGTTCGTGTCGCTGCAATACGGGAGCGTTGCCGAACTGCCCGGGGGAGCCAAGTTCGGTTCCTCGTCCATCCGGCGGGCGGCGCAGATGCTGCGGGTGCGGCCAGGCCTCGAAGTCGTGCCGTTCCGCGGCAATGTCGACACGCGGCTTGCCAAGCTGGCGGCGGGCGTGGCGGATGCGACGCTGCTCGCGGTGGCCGGGCTCAACCGGCTGGGCAAGGCGGACAAGATCACCGCCTATCTCGACCCGCTGGAGTTCCTGCCGGCGCCGGCGCAGGGCGCCATCGGCATCGAAATCCGCGAGAGCGACACGCGGACGGCGGAGCTGGTGACGGTGCTGAACCACGCCGCCACGGCAACCACCATCGCGGCCGAACGTTCGCTGCTCGCAACGCTCGACGGATCCTGTCGAACCCCGATCGGCGCGTTTACCGAATTGAATGGGGTTTCGTGCAGGTTGACCGCCGAAATCCTCAGCCCGGACGGACGCGAGTTCTATCGCGGCACGGTGGAGGGTGCGGCGGCCGATGCCACCAAACTCGGAACGCAACTGGGTGCGAGGCTGCTGGAACAGGCCGGGCCGGAATTCCAGCGGCAATTCAAAGGATAGGCGCGTAACTTGAAGATGCTCGTGACCCGGCCAGACCCCGACGCGAGCGATACCGCCGCAAGGCTGGGTGCGCTCGGTATCGAGGGCGTGGCGTGCCCGCTGCTGGTGCACCAGACGCTCGAGGTGAGCCTGCCGGATCCCAAGGGTTTTGCCGCGATCGCAGTGACCAGCGCCAATGCGCTGCGGGCGCTCGATGAGCGCGGGGTGCTCGCCCGATATCTCGAGCTACCGCTCTACGCCGTAGGCAACCGCACCGCGGCGATGGCGCGCGAACTCGGCTTTGCCGAGGTGACCAGCGCGCAGGGCGCCTTCGCCGATCTCGCAGAGCTTCTGGTGCATATCCCGCTCGCCGGGCCGATCTTCTATCCCGCGGCGCGCGATATGTCGGCCGATCTCGGCAAATCGCTGGCCCCGTTCGGGCGGATGGTGATTACCGCAGAAGTTTACGCGATGAACCCGGTAGTGACGCTGCCCGAGGGCATCGTGGGACGGCTGGGTGACGGCGAGATCGAGGCGGCGCTGTTCTATTCGAAACGCACGGCGCAAACCTTCGTGCGCCTGGTGGAGCGCGATCTGGACAGGTCGCTGCGCGCGCAGTTCGGCGTGCTTTGCCTGTCCGAGGCAGTTGCCGCACCGCTGCTCGATGCCCATTTCGTGCGGGTCGGGCTCGCCGACCATCCCAGCGAAGAGGCGATGATGGGGCTTGCCTTGTCGTTTGCGCGCGACCAAAACCCATGATGACCGGAACAATCGAGGAATTGCCGCATGGCTGAACGCAAGTCGGGGCCCGTCAAGCCGCCGGTCATCGAGCTGAAGGCGCGGGAGGCCGAGAAGCCGGCCGCCGCAACGACGGCGCGCGGCAAGGCGGCCGAGGCTGCGGTAGAAGCCGCGGCGGAGGCGATCCCTGAGGCGGCTGAAGAGCCGGCGCGTCCGGCGCCCCCGCCGCCCCCACGTCCGCAGGCGCGACTGGCCATGCCGTGGAGCGCCATATCGATCGCGGCTGTGGCTGGCGGGCTGCTTGGTGCGGGCCTGGTCTATGGGCTCGGCAACTGGCTGCCGCTGCCCGACCCGCGGCCGGTGATCGCCGATCCCGCGGCGCGGCTCGATGCGACGGACAGCAGCCTCAGCGAGATCGAGACGCGCCTTGCGGCGCTGGAAGAGCAGGGCAAGCGCACCCAGGTCAGTCTTGACGCGACCATCACGCAGCTCGATGGCGGTTTGAACGAGGTGCGGCAATCGATCGCGGCGTTGCCCGCCGCTGCCGCGCCGGTAGACCTGGCGCCGATCGAGGCGCAGTTGAAAGGCCTCGAGGACCGGGTGACGGCAATCGGCGCCGGCGCCTCGACAGCCGATGCGACGGCGCTGGCCGAGACCATCCGCACGATCGAAGCGGGGATCGCCGAGTTGCGCACGCAGCTGACGACGCTGGACCGGCGGGTTGGTGCCACCGACGGGGCGATCACCACGCTCAAGGGCGAGGTCGACGCGACGCAGACGGCGATTTCGACACAGAACCAGACGTTGGGCGGAGCGGAGATCGGTCCGGCGGTGCGGCTGCCGCTGGTCGTGTCGGGGCTCGAAAACGCCATCGGCAATGGCCGGCCGTTTGCGGCCGAACTCGCCGGGTTGAAGGCGCTGCTGCCGGACCTGACGGTGCCGGGGGCGGTCGAGGCGGCCGCCGCTGACGGGCTGCCGCGCCCCGATGCTGTAGCAGCGCGGTTTACCGCCGAGGTGCCGAACGTGCTCGCGGGCCGTGCCGCAGTCAGCAGCGGCGACATGGGCGAGGATGCGCTCGAGTGGATGAAGGGGCTTCTGGCCCTGCGTCCAGTGGGCGAGGTGCCGGGGGATAGTCCGGAGGCGATCGTTTCGCGGCTCGAAGGCGCAGTCGCACGGCATGATTTCAAGGCCGCGGCTGAACTGCTCGGGCAGTTGCCGCCAGCCATGCAGGCCGGCGCCGCGACCGCCGGACCGGATATCGTCAAGCTTGCTGCAGCAGCAGATTTCATGACCGAGCTACGTAGCCGGGCCCTTGCTCCGACGGCGGAGGCCACTCCGTGATACGGCTCGCCTACTGGCTCATCGTCAGCCTGCTGGTCACCGCGGGCATCGCCTGGTTGATCGGCCTGCCGGGGACGCTCACCATCGAGTTCCTGGATTTCCGCATGCAGCCACGGCTGGGTGTCGCCGCCTTCCTCGCGGTGGCGGCAGTGGTGCTGATCATTCTCATCTGGGGCATCGTCAAGCGCATCATCGCGGCGCCCTACTACATCGCTCGGCAATCGCGGGAGCGGCGGAAGGATGCCGGCTACATGGCGCTGTCGGACGGGTTCATTGCGCTGCAGGCCGGTGACGCGAACCGGGCGCGGCAGCTGGCGCGCGACGCTCGAGGAAACCTGCCGCGCAACGCGGCCGCCCAACTGCTCGAAGCGCGGGCCGACCTGGCGCTGGGCGACATGCATTCGGCGCGCGAGCACTACCGGGCGCTGATCACCAACCGCAAGACCGCGCTTGCGGCCCTTTCGGGGCTCTACGACCAGGCGCGGCAGCAGGGGCGGCCCGACGCTGCCCTGACCTTCGCGCAGAAAGCCATCGACATCTCGCCGCAGGCGCCGTGGGCGCGCGAGGCGGTTTTCGACGACCTCACCCGCAATGGCCGCTGGGACGATGCCTACCGGATGATCGCCGATGAGCAGGCCGTGACGCGCGAGGAGAAGACGCGCAAGCGCCGTCGCCAGGCCGTAGTCGAAGCGGCGCGTGCCCAGCTGGCCGAAGGCACCGACCCGCATGCGGCGCTGGAGCACGCGCTGTCGGCGCTGAAGCTGCAGCCGGATTTCGTGCCGGCGGCGCTGATCGCGGCGCGCATCTACTCCAATCGCGGCGAGGCACGGCGGGCGATGAGCCTGCTCCGGCGGGTATGGCGGGCCACGTCGCACCCCGATATCGCGACGCTGTTCGCCAACTCGGTGCCCGGTGTGTCCGCGGTCGACCGGCTGAAGCGGGTCAACGAGCTGATCGACACCCCGCCGCCCAACAAGGCCAGCGCCCTGGTGCTGGCGCGGGCGGCGATCGATGCCTTCGACTGGGTGGTCGCCCGGCAGGCATTGGCTGGCTACTCGAACGCCAACCCGTCGCAGGCGGTGTGCCTGCTGATGGCCGAGATCGAGGACGGACAGTCCGGCGACAAGGGCAAGGCGCGCGACTGGCTGAACCGGGCGGTGCGGGCGCCGCGCGATCCGGTGTGGACCGCCGACGGCATTACCGCCGAGGAGTGGGAACCGCTGTCACCGGTGACCGGCAAGCTCGATGCGTTCGAGTGGCGGGTGCCGACCAGTGCCGTGGCGACGCGCACCGGGACGACACCCGCGCTGCCCGAGAGCGCGCCTGCACCGGCGCCGGCTGAGCCCGAAAAGCCACAGGGCGGGCCGCTCGCGCTCCCTGAGGCGTAAGCGGCGAAAGAGCGTGTCTGTGCTCTCTTGCGCGTGACAGCGCTCGCTTGTATTAGACCCCGCATCGGCGCGTCGCTCGCGCCGATGAAGCCGCTTTAGCTCAGTTGGTAGAGCACATCATTCGTAATGATGGGGTCAGGTGTTCGAGTCACCTAAGCGGCACCACTTCCCCCACTGCTACAGCACCGTGACCTGGAACAACCGGACCAGGATTTGCTCCTGATCGAGCTCGTCCTCCAGGCGATCGCGGTACTCGCGCCACCAGACCGGATCGACGTCGCGCACCATCACCTCGAAAATGGCGATGCGATCGTGCACGGCTTCGCCTTCGGACGGTTTCCAGGCTCCATCGGCGGGCGACTGCAGGAAGGCCGTGACCCCGCCGAAATGGTCGGTGAGTTCGGCTTTGGTCCGTTCGAAGACACTTGCGGGCACCGCCGATCCATCCGGCATCTCGAGCGGCAGGTAGATTTGAACGACGAACATCGCGCCACCTCACGGGTCTCGTTCGGCCTGCCGAGCGTCATCGACGCTCTTCAGCCAGTGCTCGCGCCGGATCGTCCAGCCCTCGCGCGAAGGGCGCAGGTCGCTAGGGGCGGCGTCGAGCGAGCCGATGCAGATTTCTGCATGATCGGCGCCAAGATGAAACAGCCGCGAGCCGCAGACCGAGCAGAAGCTCCTTCCCTCGAAGGTGACGAAGTCCCCGGCGACGCTGAACTGGTCGCGTGGCCAATCCGCGTAAGCAAGAAAGGCCGAACCGGTCTCTTTCCGGCAGTCGGTGCAGTGGCATAGCCCGACCACCTCGGGCTCGCCCCGGACTTCGTACCTCACCGCGCCACAGCGGCATCCGCCAAATCTGATTGCTGCGTCCATCTCTGCTTCCTCACCGAGGCACAACACCGGACGGTGCATCGGGTTCATTATGCTCGCGGGCGCTGTCGATCGGCATTCGTCAGGGCAGGACCACGCCCGCCCGATAGTCGCCGGGGCATCCCGATTGGCGGATCTGTCGCAGGAACCCATCTGGGGCTCGCGACTTCTCCTCCTGGGCACACCAAAGCTTAGGAGCTAGAAAAATGAAAAGACTTCTCCTTGCCTCAGTGGCAGTTCTCGCGCTCGGCACAGGCTCGGTCCTGGCGCAAAGCGATGCCGGAGCAGCAGTCGGCGGCACGGCCGGCGGCGTCAGCGGCGCTATTGCCGGCGGGCTGATTTTCGGACCGATCGGTGCCGTCATCGGTGGCTTCACCGGAGCTGTGATCGGCGCCAGCGTGGTCAGCGACGCCTCGGTTGACTACGTGCGGTTGCATCCCACCGAGCCGGTGGTGATCCAGGGCGATATCGAGGTCGGCTACGTCGTGCCGGATGATATCGAGCTGCACGTGATCGAGGGTGACCCCGACCACGGCTATTTCTACACCAACGACCGCGTGTGGTTCGTCGATCTGGGCGATCGCACCGTCGTCTATTCGCCAGGCGTAGTCGTCGCGGCCAAGGAGTAGTCCGCCGTCATCGGCTGACGAACGAAGCCCGCCCGGTACGTCCGGGCGGGCTTATTGCTGCTTGCGGCGATGGCCGCGATCGGGCGACAAGACGCGGGTCAAGGAGAGTCACCCAATGGTAGCGACCAGCGAGATTGCCAAACTGAAGCGCGAGATCGCGACGTTGCGGGATATCGTGGGGCAGAGCCGGCCGGGGACCAAGAACCCGATGAGCCCGGCCGAGCGCCGGACGCTCAAATCGGAGATCGAACGCTGCATCCTCGAGCTCGACGAGCTCAGGGGGAAGCTGGCGCAGTAGGGCTCAGTCGTCTTCGACGACGGTATCGGGCCGGTCCGTGCCCTCGGCGATCTCCTGGTGCCAGGTGCCGCGCGAATCCTCGTACTCGATGCCGTCAGTGGTGCCGGCGACCCGCTGGCGGCGTGCGGCCGACTCGGCTGCCTCGTGTGCAGCGGCATGCGTCTGGAACGTCTCGGAGAGGACGTCCCCGACCTTGTATGCCCAGCCGCCATCATGCTGGACGACTTCGTATTTCACGGTGCTCATGGCGGCCGCTCCTTGGTTGCCATGGATATGTAGGGTGCGCCCGCCATTATGGCGAGAGCGTGCCGCACTCGATCGCAAGGAGCTGCCGGTTGGCGAGGCTCAGCCCTTGGGCTGCGGGCCGGGGCCGCGGCGATAGACCCTGAGCTCGATCACCGAGGGCACGTGCCACTCGAGCGACAGCATGACCGGGCGGCCGGCGGTGTCGTGATCGACCTGCCGCAAATGCTGCAGCGGGGTGCCGACGGGAACGTCGAGGATCTGCGACAGCTCGGCATCGGCAATCACCGGAGCGAGCACCGCACGCGCGTGATCGACGTCGTGGCCTCGGTCGGCCAGCAACTGGTAGAGCGAACGGCCGAACGCCTTGAGGTCCCTTTTGGCGTCGGCGATATCGGTCGGCAGGCTGTCGACCGAGTAGATGGCGGCCTTGCCGTCGGCGCTGCGCACACGGCGCACCACCACCACTTCGGCGCCCGCGGCGAGGTTGAGCGCGGTGGCGACGGCCTCGTCGGCGGGGACGCGCACGGCGTCGAGTACCCGCTTGGTGACGCTGAGGCCGGTGCTCTCGAGGTATTCGGTGTAGCTGAAATTGGTGTCGAGCGAATTGCGCAGCTTCGGCCCCGCCGTGACGAACGTGCCGGAGCCCTGGCGCCGGATGACATAGCCGTCCTCGATCAGCCCGCGAACCGCCTCGCGCAGGGTGATGCGGCTCACCGCGTAGCGGGTGCAGAGCGCATCCTCGTTGGGCAGTTTCGAGCCGGGGGGGAACTCGCCCTCGATGATGGCGCGCCGCAGTTCGGAGCGGACAACGTCGGGCAGCAGCGGGCGCGTTCTGGTTTGCGTCATGTGTGCGTCCTGGGGGATCTCGGCGCGGCGATGCTGGCAGTAGATAAAGGTTGGGCGTCGCATGTCCACTGGGGCTTTGGGCGCAGGACGGGTATCCCCAAGGGAAGTTGAACGGCCGGTGACGTTGCGGTGCAGCGCATAAATCCGGCATGGTGGTAGCGACGTGACGCGGCGAGTGGAGCCGGGAATGAACTACGATGCGGTGGTGTGGTTGCTGGTTGGGCTCGGGGTCGGCGTGGCCGCCAGCCTGATGCTGTTGATGGGCTATTCGGCGCTCGAGCGCGGGCGGCTCAGCCGCCGCCTGCGCCGGGCACGCGCCGCGGCGCCGGTGGCGGCAGCTGCAGTAACGTCGATGCCGGTACGGGTGGCGAGGCCGCCGATGGCCAGGCCTCAGGCGGCGAAGGCCGAAGCCGTGAAGCTGGAGCCGAAGCGCGAGGAGCCGGCGAAGCTCGAAGCGAAACCAGCGCCGAAGCCGGAGGTCGCGACACCGGCAGTGGCAACGGAGCCGGCGAAGCCCAGCGGCGTAGTGGTGGCGTTCGCGGCGACAAAGCCGGTCGAGGCGAAGCCGCCGGCGGTTCCGATGGCGCCCCCCGGCGCGGGCGAGAAGCCCGCAGCCAAGGCGCCGTCGCCGGTCACACCTCCTGCGCCGCGCAAGGTGCAAAGCGTCGAGGCGATGTTCGCGGAGGCGTTCGCCAACGACAAGCTGCCGGGATCGAAGCCCGAGGAAAGCCCGTCGAAGGACTAGCGGTTGCGGTAGATGATCAGCGTCAGCGCGCCGACGGCGAGAGAGAGGCCGCCCAGCAGCCGGCTGTCACCGATGCTGAGCCGCAGGTAGGGCAGCCACTGGTGATACCACGGGAACAGAAAGATCAGGACAGCGAGCAGGATCGCTGCCAGGCCGACGGACCGCATGTTGCCCCTCCGCTGTTTGGCGGAAACACATCTGATACAGCCGGTGACGCCTCTTATGTTCCGGTTCGGACAGTATCCGCCGGAATTGTTAACGGAAATTGATGGCACTTCCGGGAGCAGTTGGGAGCCAATCCGGAGATCAAGGCCTTGATCTGCGCGAAGTAATCTCCTCCAGCCCAGCCCTTCGTGCTGTTGACCTGCCGCCGATCACTAGAAACTGAACTCTGCGACAGGCAACCCGGCCGCCGGCCGGGCGTTTCTTCTCCAAATGGCGCGGGGCATGACTTCGCGCGGCCAAAGGAGACGTCATCATGCACAAGGCAGAACTCGATCGCCTGCTGGAAAAAACCGTCGCCGATGCGCTCGGCGTGCGGCTCCCGGCACACCGTCGCGCGCAGGCTCCCAAGGCACGCCACCATGCCAAGGCGCCCCGCCGCCACAAGGAAAACGTGCGGGAACTGCATCCTGCATGATTGGACTTTCCCCCGGCCTCGTCTAGATTCCCCACCGCTTGATGGGGAGTCATGACGATGGAGGGGGTGCCGGCGGCGGAGATCGCGCGCTTTCGCGCGCTCGTCATCGGAACGCTGCCGCAGTTCGCGGGCGGCAACTTCGTAACCCTCACCGGCGGCTGGGACAGCGTTGCGCTCGAGTGCGACGGCTGGATTTTCAAGTTTGCCCGCAATCCGGAAGCGGAAGCGCGGCTAAGGCGCGAAGTGGCGCTATTGGCGTTCCTCAAGCCGCGGGTCACCATGCCGCTGCCGCAGATGGTGCTGCATGAAGGGCCGGTGCCGTTCTCGCAGCATCTGAAGCTACCAGGCTCATCGCTAGAAACCGCAGAATACCTGGCGCTCGACGAAGGACGGCGGAACGCTTTGGCCACGCGCATGGCGCAGCTCTATGCCGAGTTGCACGTGCTGCCGCTCAACCGCATGCAAGCGGTGGGGGCAACTGGCGTCGATCCATGGATGGGGCCCGACGAGATCGTCGCCGGGGCCGAACCGAAGCTGCCACGCGGCTACAAAGGGTTCCTGAAGCGCACCGTCGCGGCGTACCGGAAGCTCAGCATCGAAGGCGACGAACTGATCTACGGCTATTTCGACGGTCATGGCTGGAACATGGCCTTCGACCACCAGACCGGTCTGCTCAACGGCGTTTACGACTTTGCCGATTCCGGCTTCGGCTCCCGCCACCGCGACCTCAGCTATTCGAACTGGATTTCGGCCGACCTCACGCTCCGGATCATCGAGCGTTACGAGGAGTTGGCGCGCTTCCCGGTCAAGCGTGAACTGGTGATGCTCTACACCTCGGCCCTGCGACTGGCCGAGCTTGCCGAGGGGTTCCTGCCCGAGGATAAGGCCATCGCCAACGTCACTGACTGGGTGGCGGAGCTGAAGCGGATCGGTTTTGCGAGCCACTAGACCGGCATTTCCGGCCACGTAGCAGGCAACGATGCGCGCCACTCGAGTGCAAATCGAGAAAAGCTTTTCCTGATCCCTTGCGCATGACATCAAAACGTGCGACCAAGCCGCGAGAAAAGCTTTTCCTGGTCCGTAAGCCCGCCAGCAAGTGCGGGTTGCGGAGACAACAGGTGAACAGCTTTTCCTCGCCGTTTCCGGGAGGAGCCCTGCGTGTCGCGGGGACCGGAGGGCGTTATCGGCAGAGGGAGGAAACCGATATGAATTTCAAGAGACTAGCAATGGGTGCGGTGGCTGCAGCCGCCTTGCTCGCAGCGATGCCGGTGTCGGCATGGGCCGCGGACCTGCAGATGTGGGAGCGCACCGGCGGCAACGCGTCGATGGTGGACGAGCTCGTTCGCGCATGGAACGAGAAGAATCCAGATCGCAAGATCGTGCTGACCTACATCGACCATGCTGAAATGGTCCCCAAGCTCGCCCAGGCCATTGCCTCCGGCGAGGTTCCGGACCTGATGGGCATGGACCTCATCTATGGCCCGCAATTCGAAGCGGCCGGCCAACTCGAGGACATCACCGAGCTCACCAAGGACTGGACGGAACTGAAGACCGCCAGCCCTGGCCACGTTCAGGTGTCGACCTATGACGGGCATCTGTACGGCGTGCCACTCTACGCCGACGTGTCGGTGCTCTACTGGAACAAACTGCTGTTCAAGCAGGCTGGGCTCGACCCCGAAGTCGGTCCCAAGAGCCTGCAGGACATTCACGACATGGCCGCCAAGGTTACCGCGCTCGGTAACGGCAATTACGGCTATTACCTGGCGGGCAACTGCGCGGGCTGCAACATCTTCACCTTCGGCCCGCTGATCTGGGCTTCGGGTGGTACGATTGAGCCCAAGGATGCCGCCGATGAGCCGCTGACCGGCGAAAACCTGCCCAAGGTGCTCGAATGGGCCCGCATGATGCACAAGGAAGGGCTGATCAACCCGGCCAACCAGTCCGAGAACGGCAGCACCTTTGCCGAGCAGTTCGGCACCGGCAAGGTGGGCATCATGGGCACGGGTAACTTCAATCTGTATCTGCTGAAGGAGCAGAACCCCGAGCTGTTCAACGGCAACGTGGGCATCACCTTCCTGCCGGGCATCGAGCCCGGGACCACGGCATCGTTCGCTGGTGGCGACATCGTGACGATCCCCAAGGGATCGAAGCGCGTCCAGGACGCGGTGGACTTCATGAAGTTCATCCTCAGCGACGAAGTGCAGGTCGAGAGCTATGCCAAGCTCCTCAACCTCACGACACGCGGCGACATGGCCAAGAACAAGTACTTCGACGAGAACCCGCTGGTGCAGAAGATGGCAACGGCGCTCGACGTGGCGCGTACCCCGTACACGCTCAAGTTCTTCGAGCTGATCAACTCGCCGCAGGGCCCGTGGCTGCAGATGCTGCAGCGCGTCTACTACACTGACGATCCGATCGACACCATCATCGCCGACGCCAAGGCGCAGATGAAGGCGATTGCAGCGGAATAGGCCTTCCGGTCGTCCCTCCCGGGGCGGTGTGGGTCGCGACGCTCCCGGTGGGGGSGTCGCGGTTCCCTCAGAGGTCGTTTCCCGGACGGGTTACTCTATGATGTTGGCCGCCCCTCGGGCGCGGTTCAGACTTCGAAAGCGGTTCCATGTATTCATCGTCACGCGGCAAATGGGTGGGTTTGCTCTATCTGGCGCCGGCTTTGCTGTTCGTCGCGGCCTTCACGGTCTATCCGTTCGGGCAGATGGTCTGGGTGTCGTTCCAGTCGTGGTCGCTGATCACGCCGCCCAAGTTTGTCGGCACAGCGAACTTCACCAAGGCGTTCGCTGACAAGCAGTTCTGGATCTCGCTGGGCTTCACGCTCAAATACACCCTGCTGATCACCCCGATCCTGATGATCGGGGGCTATGCGATCGCCCTGCTGGTGGCGGGCAATTCGAAGCTGCAGCGCACGGCGCGCACCATCGTCTTTATTCCCGTCGTCATCGGCCTCGGGGCCTCGAGCCTGCTCTGGTACTGGCTGTTCTCGCCGGACTCGGGGTTCATCAACACGATACTGCGCGACCTCGGCCTGATCCAGGAGCCGGTTCTCTGGCTCGGCGTCCATGCCGATCTCTCGAACTGGGCGATCATCATCTCCGTCACCTGGAAGGTCATCGGGTTTGGGATGATCCTGTTCGTCGGCGCCATCCAGGCGATCCCGGTCGAGGTCAACGAGGCGGCGCTGGTTGATGGCGCTTCGTTCTGGCAGCGGCTGGGGAGCATCACGCTGCCGCTGACGCTGAGGACCGTGCTGCTGGTGACCCTGATCTCGGTGATCGGCTCGCTGCTGGCGTTCGACCAGTTCTACATCATGACGGCCGGCCAGCCGCAGAACCTCACCGCAACGTCGGTGTTCTACGTCTATCTCAACGCCTTCCCGTATTTGAAACTCGGCTATGGCGCTGCGCTGTCGCTGATCCTTGCCGCCTTCGTGCTGTTGTTCACGCTGCTGCAGATGGTGCTAACCCGCAGGAGCCACGCATGAGCACCACTTGGACAGACCAGCGCATGGCAAGCGCGCCGGCGCGCTTCGGGTTCATCACGGCGCTTTGGCAGGGGCGCGGCAAATACCTCGCGGGCGCCGTGCTGATCGCACTGTCGCTGATCATGCTGCTGCCGATCTACGCGGCGGTCACCGCCTCGGTGAAGCTGCCGTCGGAAGCGGCGGCCATCCCTCCGACCTATTTCCCCCAGAGCTTCACCTTCGAGAGCTATCTCAAGCTCTGGGAGTATCAGGCTGGGCTGCCGGTCTACCTGCTCAATTCGTTCGGCACGGCATTCCTCACCATTGCACTCACGCTGCTGCTCACGATCCCGGCGGGGTTCGCCCTGGCGCGGTTTCCGATACCGGGCAAGGAAGCCCTGTTCGTCTTCCTGCTGATGGCGCTGATCATCCCCTATCAGGCGCTGCTCACCCCGATCTTCCTGATGTTCGCGCAACTGAAGCTCACCAATTCGCTGTTCGGGCTGGCGATCATCCACACCGCCATCCAGCTGCCCTTCAGCCTCTATGTGATGCGAAACAGCTTCGAAGCCATCCCCAAGGAGCTCGAGGAGGCCGCGGTCATCGATGGCTGCAACACGTTCCAGGTGCTGGTGCGCATCTGCCTGCCCTCGGTGGTGCCCTCCATCGTCACCGTTGCGCTGTTCGCCTTCATCACCTCGTGGAACGAGTTCCTCGGGGCGCTGGTGATGATGAACCGCGGCGAGACTTTTACCCTGCCGCTTATTCTCGCGGCGGCGCGCACGCGCACGATGCTCGGCGGCACCGACTGGGGCATGTTGCAGGCAGGGGTGACCGTCTCGATCATTCCTTGCATCGTCATCTACCTGCTGTTGCAGAAGTACTATGTTTCGGGCCTCCTCGCGGGAGCCGTGAAGTAGGACCCGCGATGACCGACGAGCCACGCCCATTGCCAAGCCCCCCGCCAACCGAACGCACCGGCCGCCATGGCCCGACCATCCGTGACGTAGCGCGGATCGCCGGGGTGTCGATCGGCACGGCGTCGAAGGCGCTGAACTCGAACGGGCGGCTCCGGCAGGAGACGCGCGACAAGGTGACGGCGGTGGCGCGGGAGATCGGCTACCGGCCCAACGACATGGCGCAGAGCCTGCACCGGACGCGCTCGATGACGGTGGGGGTGCTCTCCACCGACTCGTTCGGCCGCTTCACGTTGCCGATCTTCCAGGCGCTGGAGGAGCAGTTTGCCGACCAGGGCATCGCCATCTTCATGTGCAACGCGACCGACGATCCGGAGCGCGAGCGGCAGCATCTCGACCAGTTGCTGGGCAAACGCATCGACGGGCTGGTGGTCACCGCTCGCCGCGCCGACAAACGCCCGCCAGTCGGCCCACTGCCCGCCGGGTTGCCGGTAATCTACGTGTTCTCGCAGGCCGATGATCACGATGCGCTCTGCCTCCTGCCCGACGATGAGGGCGGAGCGCGGCTGGCGGTGAGGCACCTGGGCGAGATCGGCAAGACGCGGATCGCGCATGTCACCGGGCCCGAGCATTTCGAGGCCGTGCAGTTGCGGCACCGCGGCTACCTGTCGGCATTGGCGGAACTCGGGCTCGCCGCGCATCCCGAGTTCTATCTCTCGGGCAAGTGGACCGAGGCATGGGGCCGCGACGCGGTGGCGGTGCTGTTCGATGGCCAGGCCGAACGACCCGACGCGATCTTTTGCGGCAACGACCTGATTGCCCGCGGCGTGGTCGATGCGCTGCGCGAGCGCCACATCGCCGTACCACAGGACGTAGCTGTGGTCGGCTTCGACAATTGGGAAGTCATGACCAACGCGGCGCGGCCGCCGCTCACCAGTGTCGACATGAATCTCTCGGCGCTCGGCCACGAGGCCGGGCGGCTGCTGATCGACATGATCGGCGGCGAGAAGGCGCGGGGCATCCGTAGGCTGCCCTGCACGCTGATGGTGCGCGAATCCACCAGCGGACAGGATTGAATCTAGTCGCCCGGCCGCTTGCTCGGCGGCGGGGCCAAGAGGAGTTGCAATGAGCCAGTATCATCCGGTGCGTTTTGTCGATGTCCGCCTCGAGGGCGACTTCTGGAAGGAACGGCTCGACACCGTGCTCGCCCGCACTATCCCCAGCCAGCACAAGAAGCTGGTCGAATACGGCTATCTCGACTCGCTCAAGCTGCCGAGCCCGCCGCCGCCGCTGCGCTTTCCGCGCCATGCCAACGGCTTCACCGTGCAGGTGTTCTGGGACAGCGACGTGGGCAAGTGGATCGAGGCAGCGGCTTACGCGCTGAGCCACAAGCGGGATGCGGATATCGAGGCCAAGATCGAGGCGATCGTCGACGATTTCGAGAAGGCGCAGGCGCCGGACGGCTATCTCAACTGCTGGTATCTCGGCCGCGAGCCCGAAAAGCGCTGGTCGAACATGCGCGACAATCACGAGCTCTACAACGCCGGCCACATGCTCGAAGGCGCCATCGCCTACTACGAGACCACCGGCCGGCGGCGCTGGCTCGATGTCATGGAGCGCTACGTCGAACACATCCGCCAGAACTTCGGCACCGGGCCGGGGCAGAAGCGCGGCTATTGTGGCCACCAGGAGATCGAGCTGGCACTGATCAAGCTCTATCACCTGACCAAGGAGAAAAAACACCTCGACCTCGCCGCCTATTTCATCAACGAGCGCGGCAACCCGAACCCGCATTATTTCGACGTCGAGCGCGAGGAGCGCGAGAAGAAGGGCTGGGAGTGGCAGCGCTACGTGCAGGGCACGTACGAGTACTCGCAGTCGCACAAGCCGGTGCGCCAGCAGGACAAGGTGGTCGGGCACGCCGTGCGCGCGATGTACATGTACACGGCGATGGCCGACCTCGCGGTCGAGCTCAACGACGCGGGCCTCAAGGCGGCGTGCGAGACGCTGTGGAAGGACGTGATGGAGACCAAGATGTATGTGACGGCGGGCCTCGGACCGTCGGCGCATAACGAGGGCTTCACCTTCGACTATGACCTGCCGAACCAGACCGCCTATGCCGAAACCTGCGCCTCGGTGGCGCTGATCTTCTGGGCGCAGCGCATGCTGCACCTCGATCTCGACGGCAAGTATGCCGACGTGCTGGAGACGGCGCTGTTCAACGGCGCGCTTTCGGGGCTGAGCCGTGACGGCGAGCACTATTTCTACATGAACCCGCTGGAGAGCAACGGCACGCCGACCCGCTGGGATTGGCACACCTGCCCGTGCTGTACGATGAACGTGTCACGGCTGGTCGCCTCGGTCGGCGGCTACTTCGTCTCGACCGCACCGGACGGCATTGCCTTCCACCTCTATGGCGGCATCTCGACCAAGCTCGACGTCGGCGCCACCGAAGTGGCGGTGCGCGAGACCTCGAACTATCCGTGGTCGGGCGACATCGCCATCGAGATCGATCCGGCGGCGGAAAAGGCGTTCGATGTGAAGCTGCGCATCCCCGGCTGGTGCAAGGGCGCGACTGCCAGGGTCAACGGCGAGGCGGTGACGCTGTCGCCGGTGAACGGCTACGCTACCCTCCACCGCACCTGGAAGAAGGGCGATAAGATCAGCCTCGAGCTGCCGATGCCGGTCGAGCGCGTCTACGCCAACCCGCATGTGGTGATGGATGTCGGCCGCGTAGCGCTGACCCGCGGCCCGCTGGTCTACTGCCTCGAGGAGGCCGACAATCCGGGCGGCACGGTGCAGCGTTTCAAGCTGCCGCGGCAGAGCGAGATCGCGGTAAAGCAGTCGAACCTGTTCGACGGCATCATCCAACTGACGGCCGGCGGCAAGGCGGTGGACGAGGGCGAGTTCAAGCCGCTCTACCGCACCAGCCCACCCAAGGACGCACCGGCGACGCTCACGGCGCTGCCGTATTACCTCTGGGCCAACCGCGGGCAGGGCTCGATGGTAGTGTGGATCCCGGAGGCTTGAGCCTTCTGCCACTGATGACGCAGGTGTGTGCCTTCTCCCCTTGTGGGAGAAGGCAAGAGGGGACGCCTACTCCGCCGCCTGCCCGCCAAACTGCGATTCCAGCAACGCCCGCTCATAGGCCAGGCGCGAGCTCGCCCGCTGCGGCACCTCGAAGTGCTCGTCCATGGCGCGGGCGAACAGTTTTTCGCGCTCTTCCTCGGTCGACATGAAGAACGGATAGCGGCGCAGCGTTGCCGGCAGCTTGGTGTTCACATAGGCGCCGTAGAGCGCCACCGGAAAGGCGAGGCCGGGATAGACGCGGACATCCGACATCTCCTCGGAACCGAAGACCCGGCGGTAGAACGCGGTGTGCTCGGGGCGGACCAGCGCCAGGCAGGCGTCGGCCTTGAAGAACAGCGAAGCCATCACGGCGATCCTGAGCGTCAGGAACGGCAGCGCGGGGTAGGCAAGCGATGCTTCGTAGTCGGCGGTGAAGCGCGAGGGATCGATGAAAGTTTCGCCCCGCGCGAGCAGCGGCTCGAGCACATCAGGGCAACTTTTCATCGACGGGCCGAACGGGTGCTTGGCACTTACGTGATGCAGACGGATAGAACTGACCAGCTCGCCGTCAATATGGACCCCGAAGCTCATGCCGTTGGGAGCTGTGTCGAGGTCGTCGACGACTATTCCGGCGTCGTTGAACGGCACGGACTCTTCGCGGCGATAAGCTTCGTAGCGCAACCGGTAGATCGGATTGTCGGTTACATCCATGCGAACGCGCGAGTATTCAACGCGATCGAGTATTTCCATGAGCGTGCCGGCGAAGCGAGACACCGGGGCAGCTGACGCCGCTGCCGAACCTTCCACGTCCGAACGCATAGAGAACTCCGCAAACTTCGATAAGAGTTTAACCTTTCGTTAGGCATAATAAAATTGCCAAATGCGCACAGAGGCCGCGCCATTTACGCATAAGCACGCAATGCGCCGTGCGTTGCGCCGAATTCTATTGATTTCAGAAGATGTTAAGCGGCCTTAACCACGTTTGCGGTTTGTCGCACCAACCGTCATGACCCGCTCGACGGTGGCCCGGGCGGCCATGCGGGCAATCAGCTCCGCCACTTCGCGGCGCGGCAGCGGCACGCCGAACAGATAACCCTGAATCTGGTCGACCTTTGAGTGCTCGGCGATCAGGTTCAGCTGCTCTTCGGTCTCGACGCCCTCGGCCGTGACCGTCAGGTTGATGTCCTTGCCGAGCTGGGCGACGTTCGAGAGCAGCTTCAGCGACCGCGGGTTCTCGGCGATGTCCATGACGAAGGAGCGGTCGATCTTCAGCTTGGTGAAGGGCAGCGCCTGCAGGTAGCTCAGCGAGGAGTAGCCGGTGCCGAAATCGTCGAGGGCGATGCCGATGCCCTGCTTGGCGAGCTTGGCAAGGATCTTGGTCGCGGCGGCGCGCTCCTCGATCACGGCGGTCTCGGTCACCTCGATCTCGAGGCGCTGCGGGTCGAGGCCAGAGCCGGCGAGCGCGCTCTTGACCATCCCGGCCACGTCGGCGTTGCGGAAATCGCGGGCGGAGATGTTGACCGACACCGAGACTTCCTCGGGCCAGTTGCGGCATTCGGCAGTGGCGGTGGCCAGCACCCAGCGGCTGATCTCGGAGATGAGGCCGGTTTCCTCGGCGATCGGAATGAACAGCGACGGCGGGATCGAGCCCAGTTCGGGATGATGCCAGCGGGCCAGGGCCTCGCAGCTCACCACGCGCCTGGTCTTCAGGTCGACGATCGGCTGGAACACCAGTGATAGGTTGCCTGCTGCGACGGTGGCCTTGAGCTCGGCCTTGAGGCGCTGGCGGTAGCGGTAGTCCGTGTCCATCTCGTCGTGGAACACCTGGCTGCGTCCCTTGCCCAGCGCCTTGGCCTTGTAGAGCGCCAGGTCAGCCTTGGTCATCAGCGCGTCCATATCGTCACTGCCGTCGGTGAGCGTGACCACGCCAACCGAGACATTGACCGAGAACACTTCGCCCTCGACCTCGAACGGGCCGCGGAAGCCGCCGAGGATGGCCTCGGGATCGGTGACGGTGTCGGACAGCTGTACCCCGCCGGAGCGGTAGACGACGTACTCATCGCCGCCCAGGCGCGCGACGAGGCTGTCCTTGCCGAGTACCCGGTTCAGCCGCTCGGAGGTCTCGATCAGCACGCGGTCGCCGATCAGGTGGCCCATGGTGTCGTTGACATGCTTGAAGTCATCGATATCGACGATCATCAGCATGGCCATGTCGTTGGGGCGCTTGTCGCCATGGTGGCGCCGGCGTTCGAGGTCGGCCTCGACCTGCTCGGTGAAGTAGGCGCGGTTGGGCAGGCCGGTCAGCGTGTCGTAATGCGCCATGTAGTTGATGCGCTCTTCGGCCTTCACGCGCTCGGTGATGTCTTCGAACAGCAGCACGGTCTTGTCGAGGCGCGACGATACGGTGACTTCGCAGAACTGCCCGTCGGAGAGGCGCAGCACTACCTTGCCGCCGTCGCCGGCAGTGACGGTGTCCATCAGCTGGGTGGCGGAGCGCTGCGGAATGCTGCCGCGCGTGGCGGCGGCGGAGATCATTGCGGCAAACGGCCGACCGGCCCAGTTGCCGGGCATGAAGCTCGAAAACACCAGCTCGGCGCGATCGTTGGCGACAGCGATCAGGCCGTTCTCGTCGAGCATGCAGAGGCCATGCTGCATGGTTTCGAGCGCGGCATCGAGTTCGGAGGCGAGGCGGGTGGCCTCGATACGGCCGTGCACGGCGCGCAACAGGATGGCGCGGATGTTGGCCGAAACCTTGCGCAGCGACACGACGAAGGCGATCAGCACCACGCTAAGCATGGCGGTGTGCAATGCGCCATCGAACAGCATGGCGATGGCCATGCCGGCGCCGATCAGGATCACCTGGCTGGTGACGAGGCGATCGATGGCAAAGTTGCGGCCGGCAACGCCGACCAGCACCGCGACGGTGACCGAGAGCGAGCTCATCTCGGCGAACGCGGTGTTCACGACGAGGAAGCTGTAGCTCATCCAGAAGCCGTAGAGCGCCGCAATGGCCGCGGCGCCGACGGTGGCGCGCAGTTCCCAGCGGGTGGCAGTGGCGACATCGTCGTCCGCCAGGTCGGACTTCTCGAAGGCGCGCATGTCGATGTCGCGGGCGACGCCGACAATGGCAAATCCGATGGCGACGGCGAGCAGCACCCAGGAGTTGCCTTCGAGGCCGGCAACGGCGGCAACAAGCGCAGACGACAAGGCGCCAAGCATCATGACGCGCCGGTCCGCGTAAAGCGACCGGATCATCGAGACGTAATCGACAGGCGGCAGTGACTTGTGCGCTGGCTCGAACATAGACCTCACCAAGGTCCGGTGATCTTGCCCGGTTAGGCGTTAATGCCTGCTTTCAGGCCAGCGTAAGCCAGCACCTAAGCGCGACGCAGGGGCGGTGTTCAGGGGCCCAATTGCTTGGGATGGTTTATGCTTCGTTTGGCCAATTGGTACCAGTCGCCCGGATTGGGGCATCTCGGCACAGTCCCCGCCCTTCGCCGGGGTGGCGCAGTGGGTAGGAGAGAGGACGAAGACAGCTCCTAGGGCTGCGCTTCCTTGTCCCCGTCGAACTCCAGCAGCTCGATCATCGCACCCAGCTGCGGCACCGTGTCGTAATACGCATAGCGCCCGTGGCTGCCGTCGAACTCGCCGCGCTGCAGCAGGCGGTGGCCCTTGCCCTCGAGATAGGCGTCGCGCTTGGTGAGGTTCCGGGTTCGGAACGCGATGTGGTGGCAGCCCGGGCCGCGCTCATCGAGCAGGTCGCGCCAGGCGCTCTTTTCCGGCCCGGGTTCGAGGAACTCAAAATCGATGTTGCCGAACTTGAACATGATGATCTTGCAGCCGACCGCGGCCGGGCGGCCGTTGTAGATCGCCTTCGCCTCGTCGGGCTCGGCGGCCTTGCCCATCTCGGGCACCGGCTTGCCGGTCAGCTCGGAGAACCAGTGCGCCGATTTGACCACGTCATCGGTGACGAAGCAGATCTGCATGATCTCGTCCTCGTCGAGCAGGCGCTTGTCCATTTCGAAGTCCTCACGATGGTGGGGGCCGGCGACCCTCTGGAAGGAAGGGGCCGCCGGCCAGGAGGAGATCAGCCGAGGATGGTCTCGTAGTTCTCCTTCATCTTGGCGATCGCATCGTCGACCGTCATTGCCGGGTCGCTCCAGAAGCCGAACACCACGTCCCAGATCGAGTTCTGCCAGTCCGCATCCGCGGTGTTGTGCGGGTTAGGCACTTGGTGGGTGGGGTCCTTCAGCACCTCGAGGACGTTCTTGGAGCAGAGGTCGAGGGCTTCGGCCGGTGCGTCGAGCCGGGTCGGGGTTGAGCCCTTCACCTTGGCGAACTCGCCCTGGATCGCCGGATCGAGCACCACCGAGGCGAAGTCGAGTTCGGCCTTGTCGATGTCAGCGGCCTGGTTGCCGAGCAGGCCCCAGGCATCGACCGTCACGACGACGGCCTTCGCACCGGGCACTGGCACGCAACCGTAGTCGGTACCGGCGACCTTGCCGGCGGCTGTCCACTCGCCCTTCATCCAGTCACCATGCAGCTGCATCAGCGCCTTGCCGGTGATAACGGCGTTGGTGGTGACGTTCCAGTCGCGGTTGGGCGAGCCCTCATCGGCCGCCTGCTGGAACTTGCGGATGGTCTCGAGCAGGGTCTTCATTTCGGGCGTGTCGAGCACCGCCGGATCGGGGGTTTCGCCGTAGACCTTGGTGTAGAACTCGGGCCCGCCGATCGCCGCGGCGAGGGCATGGGTGAGGTAGCCGATCTGCCACTGCTGCGCGCCGATGGCGATCGGGATGTAGCCCGCCGCTTTGATCTTGTCGAAATCGGCGAACATGGCGTCGAGCGAAGTCCAGGCGGCCGGATCGACCCCTGCGGCCTTCGCCACCTCCATGTTGTAGTAGACCATGCCGTCGATATGGATGGCGGTCGGCACCTTGACGATTTCGCTGTCGACGGTGATCGATTTCTTCACCGAGTCCGGCAGCTTATCGAGATAGCCATTCTCGGTGTACCAGGCGGTCAGGTCCTTCGCGAGGCCGAGTCCGCGCAGGTCGCGATAGACGCCGGGGCTCGATTCCATGAACAGGTTCGGCGGATTGCCGCCGGTGACCAGTCCCATCAGGGTGACGTTGGAGCCGGTATCATGCGGCACGGCGAAATCGGTCCAGGTGTCGCCCTTCGCCTCGAGCCCTTTCTTCAGGACATTGAGCGCGCCGACTTCGGCGGGCGACGACCAGCCGTGATAGACGGTGACGTCGGTGGCGTGTGCGGCGAGTGGCAGGGCGGTGAGCATGAGGGCGGCGGCAAGGCCGGCCAGAGTCTTCTTCGGCATCACGTTTTTGTTCAGCATCGTCAATCCTCCTCGTTGATGCGTCGGCACGTCTGAAACTGCTGTTGGCTAGAGGCGCTGCCCGCTGCGGGCATCGAACACGTTGGCCTTGCCGCGGGCGAAGGGCACGGAGACCGCGTCGCCCTGCCTGAGGCCGGCGGTACGTTCGGGCTCGATACGGATGGCGAGCAGGTTCTCGCCGTGCTTGAGATAAGCCGTGGCGTCGCTGCCGGTGCGCTCGGTGTACTGGACCGGCAGGGTGAAGGTGGCAGCCGCGCCGGGCAGCGTTTCGCCTGGGGCGCCGAAGTGCTCCGGCCGCAGCCCGAGGATGACTGGCGCGCCATCGGTGGGGGCGGTCTTGAACGGATAGCTGCCGAGATCGAAGCGGATGCCGTCGAGTTCGGCGGCAACGGTGCCATCGGATTTGCGCAGCGTGGCAGGCCTCAGGTTCATCGACGGGGCGCCGATGAAGCCGGCGACGAACAGGTTGGCCGGGTGCTCGTAGATCTGGTCGGGCGTGCCGAACTGCTGGATCACGCCGCCATCCATCACCGCGATCTTGGTGGCCATGGTCATGGCTTCGATCTGGTCGTGGGTGACGTAGACGATGGTGGATTTCAGCTCGTCGTGCAGCTTCTTGATCTCGAGCCGCATTTCGGTGCGGAGCTTCGCATCGAGGTTGGAGAGCGGTTCGTCGAACAGGAAGACGCCGACGTTCTTCACCAGCGCCCGCCCGATGGCGACGCGCTGGCGCTGGCCGCCCGAGAGTTGCGCGGGCTTCCGATCGAGCAGCGGTTCGATCTGCAACAGCTTCGCCGCCCAGGCGATACGCTTGTCGATCTCGGCCGCCGGGAGCTTCGACGCTGCGAGGCCGAACTTCAGGTTCCCGCGTGCGGTCTTGGTCGGATAGAGCGCGTAGGACTGGAACACCATGGCAAGCCCGCGATCCTTTGGATCGAGGTCGGTCACGTCGCGCTCGCCGATCATGATCCGGCCGTCGGTGACGTCGAGCAGCCCGGCGAGGAGGTTCAGCAGCGTGGTCTTGCCGCAGCCAGACGGCCCCAGCAGCACGAGGAAATCGCCGTCGTCGACCTCGAGGTTGAGATCCCTCAGGACGGTCACCGCGCCGTAGTTCTTGTGGATGTGTTCGAACGAAACGCGTGGCATGAGCTAACCCTTGATCGCCCCGGCGGTGATGCCCTGGACGAAGAACTTTCCTAAGAGGAAGTAGATGACGAGCGGCGGGATGGCGGTGAGCAGCGCCGCCGCCATGTCCTCGTTGTAGGAAGCCGTGCCGGTCGAAACGACCACGGTATTGGCGAGGATGACGGTCATCGGCTGGTTGTTGATGCCGCCGAAGGTGACGCCGATCAGATAGTCGTTCCAGATCGAGGTGATCTGCAGGATAAGCACCACGATCAGGATGTTGCCGCTCATCGGCAGGATGATCTCGAAGAACACCCGCCAGAACGAGCCGGAATCCATCATCGCCGCGCTGATGATCTCCTGCGGCACGTCCTTGTAGTAATTGCGGAAAATCAGCGTCAGCACCGGCATGGCGAGCACCGCGTGGACAATAGCGATGCCCCAGAGCGTCGAGTAGATCTGGAGGTTCGCTGACAATACGATCAGCGGATACATGAGGATCTGGAACGGCACGAAGGCGCACATGAAGAGCAGGAACAGGAAGCCGTTGGCCCACTTCACGTTCCACAGCGCCAGCGCATAGCCGGTGATGCAACTGAGCCCGATCGACAGGATCAGCGAGGGGAAGAGGATCATCACCGAGTTGAAGAAGCCGACCTTCAGCCCGTTGCACTTGATGCCCGAGCAGGCGTGGTTCCAGGCGAGGTCCCAGGCCTCGAAGGTGATGGTCGTCGGCAGCGAGAAGATCTCGCCCAGCCGGATCTGGTCCATGCTCTTCAGTGACGTGACCAGCACCACGTAGAGCGGCACGCAGAAGAACAGGGCGCAAATGGTGAGGAAGCCGAGCACCGCGATGGAGCGGGCCGAAATGGCCTTCTTCTTCCGCGGAAAGTAGGGCGCCTGGCTGACCACGATCTCGGCGCCGAGCGCCTGCTGCGGGGCGGTGAGGGAGCTCATTTTGCGGTCTCCGCACGGCGACGGCGGCTGAGCGCGGTGATTGCCACCAGCGGCAGGAAGATCACCAGGGTGATCGCCAGCATCATGGTGGCGGCGGCCGAGGCGTAGCCGAGATTGCCCTTGGGCCCGAGCGCGTTGATGGTGAAATAGGCCGGCACCCAGGTCGATTGGCCGGGGCCACCATTGGTCATGGCGATGACGATGTCGTAGGCCTTGACCACGCCGAGCGAGAGCAGGATCGCGCAGGTGAGGAAGGTGAACTTCATCATCGGCACGATGATCTCGAGATAGAGCCGCCACAGGCTGACGCCATCGAGGCGCGCGGCGCTCCAGATCTCGGTATTGATGCCTTTGAGCCCCGCCAGCATCAGGGCCATGTAGAAGCCCGAGCTCTGCCAGATCGAAGCGAGGATGATGGCGTACATGGCGGTATCGCCATGCGCCAGCCAGTTGAAATCGACCCAGGTGAAGCCGAGGCCGTGGAGGAAATGCTCGAGCCCCAGCGTCGGGTTGAGGATCCAGCGCCAGGCGACGCCGGTGACGATCAGCGATACCGCGAGCGGATAGAGGAAGAGGGTGCGGAAGAAGCCTTCACCGCGGCGCTCGCGCTCGATCATGGCGGCAAGGATGAAGCCGAAGACGATGGCGAGCGCGCTGCCGAGCCCGAGGACGATCAGGTTGCTGAGCGAGATCTGCCAGCCCTCGTCCTTGAAGATGCGATCGTAGTTCCGCGACCACTCTTCCCAGTTGATGGTGTACTCGGGGAGCCGCCGGCTGCGGGTCAACGACAGGTACATGGTCCAGACGATGCCGCCGATGAACACCACCGCGGTCACCGCGACAGCTGGGATCAGCGCAAGCTGCGGCGACCATCGGCTCCACCGAATGACCATTCGCTCCCTCCCCGGCATTCTTCGGCAATCCCCACTGCCGTCGAACGCTCCCGCTGGCGGCTTGTCAGCCAACCTGTATTATCGTTAAACTAAGCGAATGAGAGGCGTCAACCGGGAATCTGCGGCTGGTGCAAAAGTGGCATCCGGGCGACAAGACACCGGGGGATGCCGTGGGTGACGAACGCTCCGGTGTCTAGGAGGCAAGTGATTGACGACGAATAGCAATATTCCGCCGATGGGGTTCGGAACCTATGGCCGGACCGGGGCGGCGGGGATCCAGGCGCTGCTGTTCGCGCTTGAGCTCGGCTACCGGCACCTCGACACCGCGCAGGGCTACGACACCGAGCACGAATGCGGCGTGGCACTGAAGCGTTCGGGCCTCAAGCGCGATGAGGTGTTCCTCACTACCAAGATCGACGGCCGCAACTCAGCCCTCGGACGGCTGATCCCATCTCTGGAAAAGAGCTGCGACACGCTCGGCGTCGACAGCCTCGACCTGACGCTGATCCATTGGCCGGTGGGGCCGGGCGGTCGGCTCGACATGGAGGGTTACCTCCCCGAACTGCTCGAGGCGCAGGCGCGTGGGCTGACCCGGCTGATCGGCGGCTCCAACTTCACCATCGCCGACCTGCAGGAGGCTGAACGCATCGCCGGGCCCGGCAAGATCGATAACAACCAGTTCGAGCGACACCCGCTGCTGCAGAACCAGAAGCTGGTAAACTACTGCAACGCCAACGGAATCTCCGTGACCTGCTACCTGCCGCTGGCCCGCGGCGCCTGCGCCGGCGTGCCGGAGATCGAGGCGATAGCGGCGCGGCACGGCGCAACCGTGCACCAGGTGGCACTGGCCTTTTCGCTCCAGCAGGGGCTGATCGTCATCCCGACCTCGGGCAAGCATGAACGGATCGCCGAGAATTTCGCGGCTCGCGAGCTGAAGCTCACCGATGACGAGATGGCCACCATTGCAGGCGTAGATCGGGGCGCGCGGCAAATCGATCCGTCATGGAGCCCGAAATGGGACTGAGGGACGCGATGGTACAGCTGTCCTGTCGTATTAGCGTTCGTATGAAATCGTACGGGATCTCGCGGAAGTCGCGGAAGAATCTGCTTTTCCTTGGTAATACGACGCTGAAATGCGCTAATGCGTCGCCATTGCAGGGCGCTGCGGCGCACGCGGGATAAGGGGTCGGCTCGTCGCATGGGCAAGTCCATCGTTCGACTGAAGGACATCGCCGACAAGACCGGGTTCTCGACCAACACCGTGTCGCTGGCCTTGCGCGAAAGCCCGCGCATCCCCGAGCCGACGCGGCTGCTGATCCGCAACGCCGCTGCCGAGCTCAACTACCTGCCCAACCAGATCGCCAAGTCGTTGGTCAGCCGCGAGACCAAGACCATCGGCCTGGTGCTGACCGACATCAACAACCCGACGCTGACCCACACCGCGCAGGCGATCGAGAAGGCGTTGGCCGCGCGCGGCTACGGCACGTTGTTCGCCACGTCGAACAACAATCTCAATGACGAGATGCGGGCGATCGAGCTGGTCCGCGCCCGCCAGGTCGACGGCATCCTGATCTACCCGACGACGCACCGAAAGCTCGACCACCTGCGCGTGCTACGTCGCGCCAACTATCCGATCGTGCTGCTGGTGGGAGATCCCGATGCCGGGATCGATGCGGTGTGCATGGACGAGCGGCGCGGCGCCTACAAGGCGACGCGGCACCTGATCGATATCGGCCACACCGAGATCGGCATCATCGACAGCGCCGATCCCAACGGCAACCTCGAAAAGCGCGAGGGCTACCGGCAGGCGATGGAGGAGGCGGGCATCCGCCCCAAGCCGGAGTTCCACATCGACCCCTTGGGCAACTCGGTAGAGCGCGGCTATTGGGCGGTGGATACGCTGATGACCAACGCCAAGCGCCCGACGGCGGTCTTTGCCTCCAACGATTCCCTTGCCATCGGGGTGCTGCGCTGGTGCCTCAAGCACGGGCTGAAAGTGCCCGAAGACCTGGCCATCGTCGGCATGGATAATATCGAATACGCCGAATACGCCTCGGTGCCGCTCTCGAGCGTCAACTACGCCGTCGAGACCGTCACCCGCATGGCGGTCGAGCGGCTGATGCGCCTGATCGCCGCCGGCGATGAACTGCCGGAGCCGCGGGTGACGCAGATCGACCCGGACCTCGTGGTGCGGGAATCGACGCAGCCGGAGCGCTAATCGGCCAGCTTCGCCAGCGCCGCTTCCAGCGCTGCGAACGCCTCCGGCCCCAGCTTCTCGCGGTATTGCGCCTCGATCAGCCGCTTCACCCGGTTACGTTCGGCAAAGTCCCGCAGCCCCAGTTCGGTGAGCACGATGCGCTTGGCGCGGCCGTCATTGGGGTCCGGGGCCCGGCCGACCACCCCTTGCGCCTCCAACTGGTCGACCAGCTGCTGCACCGCCTGCTTGGTCAGCCCCATGCGCTCGGTCAGCAGCGCCTGCGAGATGCCCGAAGGTCCCAGGTGCGCCAGCACTTCGCCCGCGGCGCTCTGGTGCCAGGGATAGCCGCGCGCCGCCAGCTCCGCCCGCATCCGGTTGCGCCAGTCATGCGCCGCCCGCCACAGGGCAACGCCGATGTGGTTGATGCTCTTCAGATCATTATCGTCAAGGGGCTTGACCACATTCGTTTCCGCGGATAGATCGTCAAGCCGCTTGACTAGCACGGCGCGCCGCCGATCGCCAGCAGGCCCAGGAAAGGATGCACAGATGATCGTAAGGGATCGCAACACGCTGAGCGCGCTGCTGGTCGGCAGCACGCATTATATCGGGATGGGGCCGGGCAAGGAGGCGGCGGTCTACTATCGCACCGCCGATGAAGCCCATATGGGACTGCCAGACGGGACCCGGCGCAGCGGCACCTGGCGGCTCACCGATACAGGCTACCATGTCGACTGGACCGATGGTCCGAGCGCCGACTGGCAGATCGATGTCGAGCCGGGCCGCATTGCCTATGTCGGTTCCGGTGGCGAAGAGCGCGGGCTGGTCTCGCGCATCGTGCCGGGCGATGCGGCGGGGCTCGCGGCGTGACCCGATCCGGCGCCTTCCACGGAGGGCGCCGGATCGCTTGCCACGGATCGGGCGTTATGCGGCCGCAGTCTTGCGACTCATACACCCGAGGAAATTGATAATGGTCGATAAGCTTGAGCCTGCCGCCCGCGAAGCCGCCCTTCAGAAGCTCAATGGCTGGATTTACGACCCGACGACCGACGCCATCAGCCACGATTTCAAGTTCAAGACTTTCTCCGAGGCCTTCTCGTTCATGACCCGCGTGGCGCTGGCCGCCGAGAAGATGGACCATCACCCGGAATGGTCGAACGTCTACAACAAGGTGCGGATCACGCTCACCACGCACTCGGCGGGCGGGCTGACGGAAAAGGACATGAAGCTCGCCGAAAAGGTCGACCGGCTGATGATCTGATGGCGCCCGCGTCCACCCCTTGCATCTCCGTGGGCTTGCCGCATGATGGCGCGAGAGCGGAGGTATGAGATGCGGGCAGCGCGGCTCCATGCAGCAGGTCAGATGATCGTCGAGGACCTGCCGAGGCCCGTGCCAGGGCCGCATGACCTGCTGGTGAAGGTCGAGGCCTGCGGCATCTGCGGCTCGGATCGGCACATGTACCGCGGTGAGTTTCCCACCGCCAAACCGGTGACGCTGGGCCATGAGTTCTCCGGCCTCGTCGAGGAGGCGGGAGCCGAAGTCGAGGGCTTCCGCATCGGCACGCGGATCACCGGCGATCCGAACATCGCCTGCGGCGCGTGCGACGATTGCCTCGGCGGGCGCCCCAACCTCTGCCACGAGCTGAGCGCCATCGGGGTGCACCGTGATGGTGGCTTCGCCGAGTATGTACTGGTGCCGCAGAGCCAGGCGGTGGCGCTGCCGCCGAGCCTCGATCCGCTGCACGGCGCATTCTGCGAGCCGGTGTCGTGCTGTCTCCACGCCATTGACGTGGCCCGCATCCCGTCCGGTGGCTCCGTCGTAATCCTCGGCGGTGGGGTGATCGGGCTGCTGATGGTCGAGCTCGCGCTGCTCGCCGGAGCCGGCACGGTGGTGCTCTCCACCCGGCAGGCACCGCGGCGGGCGCTGGCGCTGGAACTGGGCGCACATCATGTGGTCGATGCCGGGGCCGATCCGGTGGCGGCGGTCGCGGCGATCCTGCCGCGAGGTGCCGATGTGGTGCTCGAATGCGCCGGGGTGGGCGAGACATTCGTACAGTCGATCGCCATGGCGAGGCGCGGCGGCACGGCGGTGTTTTTCGGCGTGGTGCCCGAGGGCGAGAAGGTGGCCGTGGCGCCGTTCGAGCTCCTGACCAAGGAATTGCGGCTCGAGAGCGCCTGGCTCAATCCGCTGACCCATCCCCGCGCCGCCGAACTGATCGCGCAGGGGGCATTGTCGGTCGACCGGCTGATCACCCGTACCGTCAGGCTCGACGAGGTGCCTGCGGCCATCGGCGAGGCGCCACGGTTCGGCGAGATCAAGCTGATAATGGTGGGGTGAGTAGGGACGGCGCGGAGGCGATGGGCGGATATCCGGCCACCCCACCTCATCATCCTTTGAACGAGCCTAAGGACAACGCCAGTCGACCAAGGGTGGAGCGCTTTCAACGACTGCCCAAGCTTCGAGCATGTAATACGGTCCGTCGTGGATGCGTGCTACTTGCGAGTAGAACGACTCGTAAAGCTCAAGATTGGCAGGTGCAGGCCGGTTGACGAAGAACTCCGGCCGCAACGGATAAGAGCGCGGGTCAATCGGATTGTCCTGCTGGGCGTAGCTGGCTTTAATAGATGCTTCCTCCCCCGCAGCATACGAACGGGCTTCGAATACAACGAAGTCGCAATTGTCTCCGTTCGAGACCTTATCAATGCCTTGACGCAGCAGGATACGTTCGGTGCCAGGCGGGTGGCGCACGCGGTCGTATTGAAGCCCCCAATTTACCGCTTTCACTTCGTTGATCCCTATTGGGAGCGCAACGCAGAAGGCCAGTGGGGCCAAAATCACTGCTGAGAGAATGGCGGCTAGTGTCGTACCAGCGCGGGTCATTCTGGCTCCAACGTCGTTGCGCCGGGAAATCTAGTGCCCCGTCCGATCGGTGTCGAGACACCCCCCACGCCATCACCTCGGGTGTCTGGGCTGGCATCTCAGGCCGCATCCGCGACGAAAGTCGGCCCCCAATCTCCGGCACACCCATGATTTTGCCGCAGTTTTCCCGGCCTCATTGGCTTGCGGAGGGGGGCGCGATGGCCCATCTTCGCTCTCTCACTCACTTCAACCAGTTTCAGGGTAATTCCCGCCGGAGGTTCCGCTTATGCCGCACAGTACACCCCTGATCTCGACGATCGTTGTGGGTCTGGTGCTGGCATTCATCCTCGGCGCAATCGCCAACCGCTTCCGCATGCCGCCGCTGGTGGGCTACCTCGTGGCCGGCGTGCTGGTTGGGCCGTTTACCCCCGGTTTCGTCGCCGACGCCTCGCTCGCCAACGAGCTGAGCGAGATCGGCGTGATCCTCCTGATGTTTGGCGTCGGGCTGCATTTCTCGCTGAAGGACCTGCTGTCGGTACGGGCCATTGCCATCCCTGGCGCCATCGTGCAGATCGGCGGCGCCACCATCATGGGGCTTGGCCTCGCGATGCTGCTCGGCTGGGGGCTGGGTGCCGGGCTGATCTTCGGCCTGGCGCTGTCGGTTGCCTCCACCGTCGTGCTGCTCAAGGCGCTGCAGGACCGGCACATGGTCGACAGCGAGAAGGGCCGCATCGCGGTCGGCTGGCTGATCGTCGAAGATCTCGCCATGGTGCTGGCGCTGGTGCTGATCCCGGCCATTGCCAGCCTCAACGGCGTGGAAGCTGCGACACTGCACGATCCGTTCGTCGATTTCGTCGAGCGCATCTTCAATACCGAGCTCGGCATTGTCGGCATCCTGGCGGTGACGGTGGTCAAGCTTGCGGCATTTGTCGGCTTCATGCTGGTGGTCGGCCGCCGGGTGATCCCGTCCATCCTCCATTACACCGCGCATACCGGCAGCCGCGAACTGTTCCGGCTTGCCGTGCTGGCCATCGCGCTCGGCGTTGCGGCCGGCGCGGCCTATCTCTTCGGCGTGTCACTGGCGCTGGGCGCCTTCTTTGCCGGCATGATTCTCAGCGAAAGCGAGCTATCGCATCGCGCGGCGCAGGAAAGCCTGCCGCTGCGAGACGCCTTCGCGGTGCTGTTCTTCGTCGCTGTCGGCATGCTGTTCGACCCGACGATCCTGCTGCGCGATCCGCTGCCGGTGCTGGCGACGGTGCTGATCATCATCTTCGGCAAGTCGATCCTCGCCTTCCTCATCGTCGTGGCGTTCCGCCGTCCGGTGGGCACGGCGCTCACCATTTCGGCGAGCCTCGCGCAGATCGGCGAGTTCTCGTTCATCCTCGCGGCGCTCGGCGTCGGGCTGGGCATCCTGCCGCCCGAAGGACGTGACCTGGTGCTCGCCGGTTCCATCATCTCGATCATCCTCAACCCGGTGATCTTCGTCGTGCTTGACCTGCTGCGGCCGGCGCTGGAGCACCGCTTCGGCCGGCCGGCCGAGGCACTGGGCGGGGCTGCCGCCGAGCGTACCGAGCCGGACCTCGTGACTGCGGCGCCGCGGACGGCTGCCGCCGAGGCACCGACCGAGACAGAGCCGACGGAAGTGCCGACGGCGCAGACGGGCCATGTCATCATCGTGGGCTTCGGCCGCGTCGGCTCCGTGGTCGGCGAGGCACTGCTCGAAGCGAAGACGCCGTTCCTCGTGGTCGAGGACGCAGAGGGCAGGGCCAATGCGGCCCGCGCGCTCGGCATCGAAGTGGTGGTCGGCAACGCCGCCGCCTCGAAGGTGCTCACGCTCGCCAATGTCGCCGGCGCCACTACGGTGGTGATCGCCATCCCCAATGCGTTCGAGGCCGGGCAGGCGGTGGAGCAAGCGCGCAAGCAGAACCCCAAGCTGCTGATCGTGGCGCGGGCGCATTCGGACGAGGAAGAGACGCACCTGAAGACGCTCGGCGCCGATGTGGTGATCCTCGGCGAACGCGAGATCGGCCTCGGCATGGTCGATGTGATCAACCGCGACAGCAAGGCCGTGGCGGAGATAACCGCCTCCGATGCCGTCGAGTCGGTGCTGGCGCCGCTGGCTGCCGCCGGCCTGACGACGAAGCTGCCGTCGGATCCGAACCTCCTCGCCGAGGCGATAGAGGCGGCGCAGGCCGAAGCTCAGCACCCGGATGCCGGGCCGGCGGAGCCGCCGGCCGTGGTGCCGGCTTATGGCGAAGAGCCTGATGCCGAACCTGAACTGTCGGCTGAGATTGAAGCGCCGGCCGAACCGGATGAGGAAGCGGTCGAGCCCGAGGACATCGCCGAACTCGAGGCTCTGGATGGCGCGGCAGTCGCAGCTGTCGAGTCTGCAGTTGAGACAGAGCCGGCCATGCCCGCAGCGGTCGACGACGCGCCGGTCGTGCCGGTGGTGCGCCCGAACCGGCCTGCGACGACCCCCGGCGTGCCGTTCAATCCCGAGGTGCCACCGCCGGTCGCCGAAGAGGAGAAGGCTTGAGCCTTCCGGGCAATGGTTTGTTCACGCCGGACTCGGTATATCCTAGCGTGGCGGTCGAGTTAGCGGCCGCATCGGACAAAGCCCGCGATGATTTCGCAAAAGGCAAAATACGCGCTGCGGGCGCTGGTGGCACTGTGCAAAGTGCCCGCCGGCGAGTCGGTGATGATCTCGGAGATCTCGCGCGGCCAGGCGATCCCCAAGAAGTTCCTCGAGCAGATCCTGCTCGAGCTGAAGCGCGCCGGCATCGTCATGAGCCGCCGCGGCCGGCTCGGCGGCTACGTGCTGCTGCGGGCGCCCGAGCAGGTGACGTTCGGTGAGGTGCTGCGACTGATCGATGGGCCGATCGCGCCGCTGCCGTGCCTCTCGAAGATCGCCTATCGCAAATGCGTCGACTGCGCCGAGGAAGCGAGCTGCGAAATCCGCCACGTCTTCGCCCGGGTGACGATCGCCACCCGCGAAGTGCTCGACCAAACGACGCTGGCCGACGCGGTGGCTGCGAAAGACGAGCTGGTTTAGCGCTAGGGTCCCCTCGATCACCGGCCGGTTGGTGGGCGATGGTGGCGTGGCGACTCCTGCAACCCGCTGCCAGCCCTGAGCGTTTACACCCAACCCGCGGCTGAACGCGGTTTCACTCTCGCGCAAAGCCATGCTCATCCACAGGGGTGAATTCGAGGTTTGCGCAATGGCGATGCTGCTGCTAGCCTTCCCAGAGAAAGCTATTCCGCTTCGCTGTGCCACCGCAACCTGCGGCTTTCTTGAGAATGCCGACTAACCAGGTAGAGTTACGGTAGTTAATCTTCACCAGGAGGACATGATGAAGAGAACGGCCCAGATTCTCGCGCTTGGCGGCCTTGCCGTAGCGCTCGCCTTCACCGGCGCGGTCACGGCTCGCGCCGCGGATCAGACCCTGCTCAACGTTTCGTATGACCCGACGCGCGAGCTGTACGAGCAGTTCAACGAGGCGTTCGCCAAGCATTGGAAAGAGACCAACGGCGGCAACGTCACCATCGAGCAGAGCCATGGCGGTTCGGGCAAGCAGGCCCAGGCGGTGATCGACGGCCTCGCGGCCGATGTCGTCACCCTGGCGCTCGAAGGCGATATCAACGCCATCGTCAAGAAGTCCGGGCTGATCGACGAGAACTGGCGTGCCGAGTTCCCGAACAACTCGACGCCCTACACCTCGACCATCGTGTTCCTCGTGCGCAAGGGCAACCCCAAGGCGATCGCCGACTGGGGTGACCTGATCAAGGACGGGGTCGAAGTGATCACGCCGAACCCCAAGACCTCGGGTGGTGCGCGCTGGAACTACCTCGCGGCCTGGGCCTACGCCAACAAGACCTTCGGCGGCGACGAAGCCAAGGACGCCGATTTCATCAAGCAGCTCTACAGCCACGTGCCGGTGCTCGATACCGGCGCCCGCGGCTCGACCGTGACCTTCGCGCAGAAGGAACTGGGCGACGTGCTGCTGGCCTGGGAGAACGAGGCCTACCTCGTGCAGGACGAATTCGGCGCCGACAATTTTGACATCGTCTATCCGCCGACCTCGATCCTCGCCGAGCCGCCGGTCGCCATCGTCGACAAGAACGTCGAAGCCCATGGCACCGCCGATCTCGCCAAGGCCTACATCGAATATCTCTACTCGCCCGAGGGCCAGACGCTGGCGGCCAAGAACCACTATCGCCCGTCCGACCCGTCGATCGTTACCGACCAGGCGCTCGTCGCGGCCTTCCCAAAGATCGATCTGATCTCTATTGATGATCCGCTTTTTGGCGGCTGGAAGACGGCGCAGCCCAAGCATTTCGGGGACGGGGGCATCTTTGACCAGGTCTACACCCCTGCGCAGTAATGCAGTGGCAGGGGCGCCTCGCGGCGCCGCCGGAAATTCATCCCACCCCGCGCGAGCGGGGTGGAGTTTTGTAAAGCCCAGCGTCATCCCGGGTTTCGGGCTGACCTTCGGGTACACCATCCTCTATCTCAGCCTCATCGTGCTGATCCCGATCGCCGGGCTGTTCCTCAAGGCGGCAACCACCCCGCTCGAGCAGATCATCAAGATCGCCACCTCGCCGCGCACCCTCAAGGCGCTCGAAGTGAGCTTCGGCTCGTCGCTGGTCGCGGCGCTGGTCAACGTGGTGTTCGGCATCATCGTCGCCTGGGTGCTGGTGCGCTACAAGTTCCCCGGCCGCCGGCTGCTCGATGCCATCGTCGACCTGCCGTTCGCCCTGCCGACGGCAGTGGCGGGCATTGCGCTCTCGTCCCTCTACGCGCCCAAGGGCTGGATCGGCTCACTGTTCTCGGACAAGGGCCCGCTTTGGCAGTGGTGGCACGGCCAGACCTGGATGCCGTTAGGGCTCAGCGAATTCTCGCTCAACTGGAAGATCGCCTATACCCCCACAGGTATCGTCATCGCGCTGATCTTCATCGGCCTGCCATTCGTGGTGCGCACGGTGCAGCCGGTGCTGGAAGAGTTCGAGCAGGAGCTCGAGGAAGCTGCGGCGACGCTCGGCGCCAATCGTTGGCAGACCATCACCGCGGTGATCCTGCCGCGGCTCACACCGGCACTGCTCACCGGCTTCGCGCTGGCCTTCGCCCGCGCCGTCGGCGAATACGGCTCGGTGATCTTCATCGCCGGCAACCTCCCCAATATCTCGGAGATCGCGCCGGTGCTGATCGTCATCAAGCTCGAAGAATTCGACCAGGCGGGTGCGGCTGTCATCGCCGGCATCATGCTGATCATCGCCTTCGTCATGCTGCTGGTCATCAACCTGATCCAGGCCTGGGCCCGGCGGAGGTTCGGCAATGTTTGAGCCAGATGTCGTATACGACAGCCGGCGGGTCATCCTGCCGGAAGAGCACACCCGCCCGACGACCGAGCGGCCATGGGTGCGCTACACGCTGATCGGCATCGCGGTGGCGTTCATGGCGTTCGTCCTGGTGTTGCCGCTGGTGCTGGTATTCGTCGAGGCGTTCCGCAAAGGCGCCGAGACCTATTTCGAGGCGTTCTCGGATCGCAACTCGCAGACCGCGATCATGCTGACGCTGATCGTCGCGGCCATCGCCGTGCCGCTCAACCTGGTGTTCGGCATCGCTGCCGCCTGGTGCGTCGCCAAGTACGAGTTCTGGGGCAAGAGCTTCCTCACTACGCTGATCGACCTGCCGTTTTCGGTATCCCCCGTGGTTTCGGGCATGGTCTACGTGCTGCTGTTCGGGGCGCAGAGCGCGCTCCATCCGCTGCTCAAGGCCTACAATATCGAGATCATCTTTGCGGTGCCGGGCATCGTGCTCGCGACGATCTTCGTCACCTTCCCGTTCATCGCCCGCGAACTGATCCCGCTGATGCAGGACCAGGGCAATACCGACGAGGAGGCGGCGCTGTCGCTCGGCGCCACCGGCTGGCAGACGTTCCGCCGGGTGACGCTGCCCAACATCAAGTGGGGCCTGCTCTACGGCGTGCTGCTCTGCAACGCCCGCGCCATGGGCGAGTTCGGTGCGGTGTCCGTCGTCTCGGGTCACATCCGCGGCAAGACGACAACGATGCCGCTCGACATCGAAATCCTCTACAACGAGTACAATTTCACCGCGGCCTTCGCCATCGCATCGCTGCTGGCGATGCTGGCGCTGGTGACGCTGGTGTTCAAAACCATCCTCGAGTACCGCTTCGGCGACGAACTCGCAGGCACACGCCGACACTGAAAGGCCCATGAGTTTGGATATTCGCGTCGACACCGTCCGCAAGGAATTCTCGCACTACCCGGCGCTCAACGACGTGTCGCTCGAGGTGAAATCGAGTGAGCTGATCGCGCTGCTCGGCCCCTCCGGCTCGGGCAAGACCACGCTGTTGCGGCTGATCGCCGGGCTCGAGATGCCGACCGCCGGCCGCATCTTCTTCGGCGACGAGGACGCATCGTCAAAGACCGTACAGCAGCGCAATGTCGGCTTCGTGTTCCAGGCCTACGCGCTGTTCCGCAACATGACGGTGCTCGACAACATCTCGTTCGGGCTGAAAGTGCGGCCGCGCGCGACCCGCCCACCCAGGGCGGAAATCCGGCGTCGAGCCATGGAACTGCTCGACCTGGTGCAGTTGAGCGGGCTCGAGAAGCGCTTCCCGCAGCAGCTGTCGGGCGGCCAGCGGCAGCGCGTGGCGCTCGCCCGGGCGCTCGCCATCGAACCGCGCGTGCTGCTGCTCGACGAGCCGTTCGGTGCGCTCGATGCGCAAGTCCGCAAGGAGCTGCGCAAGTGGCTCCGCGAAATCCACGATCGCACCGGGCACACCACCGTGTTCGTCACCCATGACCAGGAAGAGGCTCTGGAACTCGCCGACCGGCTGGTGGTGATGAGCCAGGGCAAGATCGAGCAGGTCGGCACGCCCGACGAGGTCTACGACCGGCCGAACTCGCCCTTCGTCTTCTCGTTCATCGGCGAATCGAGCTCGATCCCCGTAGCGGTCGAGAACCATGAGCTGTGGGTTGGTGGTCGCGCCATCGGCCTGCCGGCGCCGGCCGACGCACCGGGCGAGGCGAAGCTGTTCTTCCGCCCACACGATGTGGAACTGGTCGAGGACGGAGTGGGTGCGGCGTTGGCCGGCGTCGTCGTCGCCTCGCGCCGGGTTGGCGGCACGCGCCGCGTCGAACTCGAAATCGGCGGCCTGCCCGAGCGGGTCGAAATCGACCTGCCGTTCGATCACCCGGCGGGGGAACGGACGCGCATCGCGTTCAGGCCTAAGCGCTGGCGGGTGTTTCCGGCGACGGTCTGACGGCTTCTACTTTAGGGCGGTGCTTATCGACCCCCACCCCCGTCCCTCCCCCTCAATAGGGGGAGGGAGACGCTAGCTGAGTAGTCAGTGTTCTGGTCTCCCTCCCCATTCTTAGGGGGAGGGGACAGGGGAGGGGTCGGCACGCACCAGCGTCCGAACTATCGCCACGCACGCCCCGTCGCCGTCACCAGCCAGATCCCCACGCTCACCAGCACCAGCGCCGCCAGGTTCTTCCATTCGAGGATCGATTCCCCGAGGAAGAGGCCCGACAGCAGCACGCCGAAGATCGGGATAGCGCAGTTGAAGATGGCCACGGCGCCAACCGGGTTGTGCTTCATCAATACGCTCCACAGCGCGAAAGCAGCAGCGGAGAGGGCCGCCAGGTAGACGAGCAGCAGGCTCGCCTCCCAGCCAAAACCGGTGAAATGGCCGCCCCCTGCAAAGCCCGCAGCGGTCAGCATCAGCCCGCCGAGCAGCAACTGCCAGCCGGTCATCGTCGCCGGCTCCATATCGGCGCTGAGGCGCTTGCCGTAGATGGCGCCCAGCGAGAACATCAACGCGGCTATGATGATGAAGCCTTCGCCGAGCAGCGTCAGGTGCAGGTCGAACCCGGCCGCAGACAGGTTCACCGTGACGACACCGGCAAAACCGATAAGGCAGCCGAGAATGCGCCGGCCGGTCAGCTTGTCGTTCTTGTAGAGCCAGTGGGCCAGCAGCACAGAGAAGAAGGTGCTGGTCGAGGTGATGATCGAGACCTTGGTGCCGGTCGTGTGGGCGAGGCCGACATAGTAGAACAGGTATTGCGCGGCCGTCAGGATCAGACCCAGCAGCGCCAGTTCGCTCAGTCGCCGCGGCGATGGCAGCAGCGGCTTCCTGCTGGCGGCCGTGTAGGCCAGCAGCAGCAACCCAGCGAGGCTGAAACGAAGTCCCGCGAAGAGCAGCAGCGACGGGGTGTCGGCGGGCATGATGCCGAGCAGCCCATAGCCGATCTTCACGGCGGGCACGGCGCTGCCCCACAGCAGGCAGCACAGCAGCGCTATGGCGACGACGACGCGGCGGTCGGAAAAGATCGAGGGGGCGGACACGCCACGCTTGTGGTGGATTTGGCGGAACAGGGCAAGGACAACCGATAGAGACGGCCCCCTCCCCTGCCTCCCCCATGAAGGGGGAGGTGAAGAAACGAGGCCGTGGCACCGGCGCTGCCTAGAACTGGATGCGGCACCCCTTCCTTCATGGGGGAGGATGGGAGGGGGCCGTCTGCTTCAGTCAGTTGGCTGCGGCACTCACGCTGCCTTGGCAAACTCCGCCCGGGCTTCCCTGATCGCGGGGTGATGCGTGAACGCCCAATCCACCAGTGCGCTCAACGGCACCAGGAAGCTCCTTCCCATGGGCGAGAGCCGATACTCGACGCTCGGAGGCGTGGTCGGAAACACCTCGCGCTCGATCAGCCCATCGGCCTGCAGGTCGCGCAGCGTCTGGGTCAGCATGCGCTGCGAAATGTCGCCGATGGCGCGCTTCAGCTCGCCGAACCGATAGGGCCGTTCGGCCAACTGGGTGACGATCAGCACGCTCCACTTGTCGGCCAACTGGTCGAGCACATTGCGCACCGGGCACTGCGACGGATCCGGGAAGTCTCCCTTCATCTGCTCGAAGTGCGGGGCAAGATCGGTAGGAGAGAGGGCGGGCATCAGGTGGTTCCTTCGAGGTAACCAGGGGCGGCAAAACTGCCGTCTTGTGCGGTTCAGGGTAGTTCCTAATATATACGTAGTCTCAAAAAGAGACAACCTATTGGAGACCCGAATATGACCACCTCACCGACCCTGTTCGTCGCTGGCGCCAACGGCAAGCTCGGCCGCCGCGTCGTCGAACTGCTGCTCGAGCGCGGCTATGCCGGCAAGATCATCGCCGGTTCGCGCCACCCAGAAAAATTGAACTTCCCGGGCCTCGAAACCCGCAAGGCCGACTACGGCGACGTACCCGGCTTCATCAAAGCGCTCGACGGCGTCGACCGGTTGCTGGTAGTTTCAACCGACGTGCTCGGCCCGAGCCGGCTGGCGCTGCAGACCAGCGCCGTCGCCGCGGCCAAGGCCGCCGGGGTCAAGCACATCGTCTATACCTCGATGCCGGCGCCGGAGCCGGCCTCGCCGATCCCGTTCGCGCCCGAGCACTATGGCACCGAGGAAGCGATCAGGGCCTCCGGCATCGGCTACAGCATCCTGCGCATGAACTGGTATGCCGAGAACCTGCTGAGCTCGCTGCCCTCGGCCCTGCAGACCGGCAAATGGTACACCTCTGCCGGGGCCGGCACGATCGCCCACGTCTCGCGCGAGGACACGGCCCGCGCCGCTGCCGGCGCCCTGCTCGCGGGCGACGTCAGCCGCACGCTCACCGTCACCGGACCCGAGGCGTTTACGACCCGACAGATCGCCGCAATCGCCAGCGAGGTCACCGGTCGGTCCATCGAGGTGGTCGATGTCAGCGATGAGCAGCTGGCAGCCGGCGCCGTCGCTGCGGGTGTACCGGCGCCGGTGGCGCATGGCTTCATCGTGCCGTTCGACCAGAACACGCGCCTCGGCCGCGTGGCGCTCGCCACTAACGCGGTGGAACTGCTGTGGGGCGAGGCCCCGCAGACCCTGCGCGAATTTCTCGCGGCCAACCGGTCGGCACTGGCTCAGGCGGCCTGAGCCGCCCGCCGCCCCTGATCTCTCGGTCCGCGGGCCTTACCCGCGGACCCATCTCCACCCGAGCCGGACCATCGTCCCGGGTCTTCGCCCGCGGATGACGGCAGATGGAGCGGCGTTCGTGTCCTTACCCGAACACCACCGTCTTCTTACCGTTCAGCATGACCCGGTTCTCGAGGTGGAGCTTCACCGCCCGGGCCAGCACCCGGCTTTCGACATCGCGCCCCGCTGCCACCAGGTCGTCGGGGCTTAGCGCGTGGGTCACGCGCGCCGTTTCCTGCTCGATGATCGGACCTTCGTCGAGCTCCGGCGTCACGTAGTGCGCTGTGGCGCCGATGATCTTCACGCCGCGCTCGTGCGCCTGGTGGTACGGCTTGGCGCCCTTGAAGCTGGGCAGGAACGAGTGGTGGATGTTGATGATCTGGCCATAGAGCCGGGTCGCAAACTTGTCCGACAGGATCTGCATATAGCGGGCCAGCACCACGAGATCGGCGCCGGTCTCCTTGAACAGGGCGATCACCTGCTCCTCCTGCTCGGCCTTGTTGTTCTTGCCGACCGGCAGCACGTGATACGGGATGCCCTCGTAGTCGGCGGTCTTGCGGCTATCCTCGTGGTTGGAAACGATCGCCACCACCTCGGCATCGAGCCAGCCGACGCGGATCTGGTAGAGCAGGTGCAGCAGGGTGTGGTCGAACTTCGAGACCATCACCAGGATCTTCTTCTTCTTCGCCTCGTCCACCAGCGTGGTGCGCATGCCGAAGCGCTCCACCGCCGGCTTCAGCCCGCGCTCCAGCGCGTCGCGATCCACCCCGGCGGGCGTGGTGAAGGCCAGGCGCATGAAGAACTGGCCGGTCTCCTTGTCCCAGAACTGGTTGGATTCTGCGATGTTGCAACCGAGGCCCGCCAGTTCCGTGGTCACCGCGGCAACAATCCCCGGCCGATCGGCACAGGAGAGGGTGAGAACGAAATTGGACGACATGTCAGGCGCTCCGGAAACAAAGTCGCGGAGCGATGCACGCAGGGGCGCGGCGGGTCAAGGGGGAGGCGGGCGTAGGGTTACGCCAACATCCACTCATGCTCAGGCGCGTTGTAGAACTTCCACGTCCGCGTCGGCCCGGCCATGACGTTGAGGTAATAGATGTCGTACCCCGCCACCGCCGCCACCGGGTGATAGCCCTTCGGCACCATCACCACGTCGCCGTCCTCGATCAGCATCGTTTCATCCAGCGACCGGTCGTCCGTGTAGACGCGCTGGAAGCCAAACCCCTGCGGCTTCGAGAAGCGGTGGTAGTAGGTCTCTTCGAGGAAGCTCTGGCGCGGCAGGTCGTCTTCGTCGTGCCGGTGCGGCGGGTAGCTCGAGGTGTGGCCGCCGGGGGTGATCACCTCGACCACCAGCAGCGAATCCGCCGGCGCCGTCTCGGGCAGGATGTTGGTGGGGTAACGGGTATTGGTGCCCTTGCCGCGGGTCAGTTGTTCGACATCATCAGGCCCGATGACGCGCGGCGGCCGCGCACCGCGCACGCCGGGCGCAGAGCAGACCGCAACCTCGAGCGGGGTCAGCGCCTCGATGCGCCAGTTCGCGCCGGCCGGCGCATAGACCGAATAGCCCGGGCCTTCGAACGGGCTCATGCGGCCGCCGACTAGGAAGTCCTGCCCGTCGATGTTCACGTTGGCCCGGCCCGAGATCAGCACGATGCAGACCTCGCGGTCGTCGCCGCCGCCCCGCGCGATGTCGCCGGCATTGGGCAGCTTGTGCAGGTCAAACCCGACATAGGTCCAGCCGGCATTCTCAGGCGTGATGTGGTGGACGTGGCCTTGTTCGGCAGTGGGCCTAGCTTTTAGGTTTGCCATCGATCTTCTTGAGCTCGTTCTCGAAGTTGATGAAGAAGGTCCAGACCCCGTAGGCCAGCGCCGCCAGCGTGATCAGACCCCAGAACTGGTCGTGGTTGTAGAGCCACTCCCAGCCGCACCAAACCGCGATGATCGCAATCAGGATCACCCGCCGGTAGAGCGGCTTGAACCAGGGCAGGGTGAAGAGCCCGGGTTTCTTTCCTTCGTTGTTGTCGTCCGTCACGCCGATCCTCCTGAAAGACGTCAAACTAGTCGATCAGGCGACCGTGCGAAACGCCCGCATTCAGCGATTGGGAAAACCCTGCGTCTCGACGGTGTAGCCGGCCAGCGTCATCACCCGCATCAGCTCCTTGTGGCCCACCTGCGCCATGCGCAGCGGCGGGTTCTTCTTCGGGTCCTGCTCCGCCTCGACGACGAACCAGCCCTCGTAGCCATAGTCGGAGAGCTTCTGCACGATCGCCGCGAAATCCAGCGAGCCATCGCCCGGCACGGTGAAGGCGCCGAGCGCCACCGCATCGAGGAAACTCTGCCTGGTGCGATCGAGCCCATCGACCACGGCCTGGCGAATGTCCTTCACGTGCACGTGGCTGATCCGCGCATGGTGGTTGTCGATGGCCCGCAGCACGTCGCCGCCGGCAAAAGCCAGATGCCCCGCATCGAGCAGCAGGGGGATGCCGGGACCCGACCCGCGCATGAAGGCATCGAGCTCCGGCTCGGTCTCCACCACCGCCGCCATGTGGTGGTGATAGGCCAGCGGCATGCCTTGCTCAGCGCACCATTCGCCGAACTGCGTCACCTTCTTGGCATAGGCCCGCATCTCGTCGTCCGAGAGCTTCGGCTTCGTCGCCAGCGGCTTGCTCCGGTCGCCCTGGATCGAGCGGCCGACTTCGCCGTAGACGATGCAGGGCGCGTCCACCGCCTTGAACAGCTCGATCATCGGGGCGATGCGCGCCTGGTTGGCGGCAATGTCCTCGTTGACCAGCGTGCCCGAGAACCAGCCACCGCAGAGCGTCACGTCGGCCGCGCGGAGGATCGGCAGCATGACGTCCGGATCATCGGGAAAGCGGCGGCCCTTCTCCATGCCGGTAAACCCGGCCGAGCGCGACTGGCGCAGGCATTCCTCCAGCGACACGTCATCGCTGAGCTCCACCAGATCGTCGTTCCACCACGCAATGGGGGACATGCCGAGTTTGGCCTTCACGTCATATGCTCCGATTAGTGCCGCTGACCCTTCAGCGCTTCCTCATATTCCTTGCGTGCCGCGTTCACCTGCGGCCGCACGCTCACTTCCGGCACCGCCACGTCCCACCAGTGCCCACCTGCATCGGTGGTGATCAGCGGGTCGGTGTCGATCACCAACACCGTGGTGCGCTCCACCTTCTCGGCGTCCTCGAGTGCGCTTTCCAGCTCCGCAATTGACGCAGCCTTCCGCACCCAGGCCCCCATCGATGCGGCGTGCGCCGCGAAGTCGATCTCGGGCAGCGTCTCGTGGAAGGTGTCCTTCAGCAGGTTGTTGAAGTTCGCCCCGCCGGTGGCCATCTGCAGCCGGTTGATGCAGCCGAAGCCGCGGTTGTCGAGCACCACGATGGTCAACTTCTTGCCCAGCATCACCGAGGTGGCGATCTCGGAATTCATCATCATGTAGCTGCCGTCGCCGAGCATCACGATCACGTCGTCATGCGGCTTCGCCAGCTTCACGCCCAGACCGCCGGCGATCTCGTAGCCCATGGTCGAGTAGCCGTATTCCATGTGGTAGCTGCCCGGCGCGCCGGCTGGCCACAGCTTGTGCAATTCGCCCGGCAGCCCGCCTGAGGCGCAGACCAGCGTCGCGCCCGAACCACGCGCCCGGTGCACCGCACCGATCACCTGCGCGTCCGACGGTAGCGCGTTGGTCGGATCGGTGACGGCCTTTGCGGCGGTCAGCCATTTGGTCTTGGCCTCCTTGGCGGTGGAGACCCAGGCATCCGGCGATTTCCAGCCACCGAGCTTCGCTTCCAGCGCCGCCAGCCCAGCCTTCGCGTCGGCAACAAGCGGTAGCGCCCGGTGTTTTCCCGCGTCGAACGGCTGCGCGTTGAGCCCGACGATCTGCACGCCCTCGGCCTTGAACAGCGCCCACGAGCCGGTGGTGAAATCCTGCAGTCGCGAGCCGACTGCGAGCACGACATCGGCCTGTTTGGCCAGCAGGTTCGAGGCCGACGAGCCGGTCACGCCGACCGAGCCCATGTTGAGCGGATGGTCATGCGGCAGCGACGACTTGCCGGAATTGGTCTCCATCACCGGGATGCCGTGCGCCTCGGCGAAAGCCTTCAGCGCGCCGGCCGCCTCGGAGTAGAGCACGCCCCCGCCGGCGATGATCACCGGCTTCTTCGCGGCCTTCAGCGCCTTCACGGCCTGCTCGAGTTCGTTGCGATCCGGCTCCGGCCGGCGCGGCGTCCACACCCGCTCGGCAAAGAAGCTCTCGGGATAGTCGAACGCTTCGGCCTGGACGTCCTGGCAGAGGCTCAGCGTCACCGGGCCGCATTCGGCCGGGTCGGTCAGCACCTGCATGGCGCGGCTCAGCGCCGGGACGATCTGCTCGGGCCGGGTGATACGGTCGAAATAGCGGCTGACCGGCCGGAACACGTCATTGGCGCTCACCGTGCCGTCGCCCCAGTCCTCCACCTGCTGCAGCACCGGATCGGGCGCGCGGTTGGCGAACACGTCGCCAGGGAGCAGCAGCACCGGCAGCCGGTTCACATGCGCCAGCGCGGCGGCCGTCACCATGTTGGTGGCGCCCGGCCCGATCGAGGAGGTCGCCGCCATGAAGCGCCGGCGGAAGCTGGCTTTGGCGAAGGCGATGGCGGCGTGCGCCATGCCCTGCTCGTTATGGGCGCGGTAGGTCGGCAACTCGTCGCGCACCTGGTACAGCGCCTCGCCGAAACCCGCGACATTGCCGTGGCCGAAAATGGCGAACACGCCGCCGAAGATCGGCACTTTCTTGCCGTCGATCACGGTCATCTGCCGCGTCATGAAACGCGCCACAGCCTGCGCCATGGTGAGGCGTACTGTCTTATCGGCCATCATTGAGCCTCCCAAATCCCCACCAGCGCCTTGAAGCGCGCCGTCATGTCCGCGACCGCTTCGGCGTCGGTCATCGTGCCAGCAAACCACGCCTTGGCCGCCTCGGCAAAGAGAGTACGACCGACGGCAAAGCCGCGCACCGTGCGCGAGCCGCGCGCGACGGCGAACCCCTGCGCCAGCTCGTCCTGCGGCGCCTCCAACCCAAGCAGCACGACGCCGCGGCAGAATGGATCGCGCGTTTCGATCACCTGGTCGACGGCCTCCCAGGCTCTGGCGTCGGGCTGCGATTCGAGCTTCCACCAGTCGGGCTTCAACCCGGCGTCGTAGAGTTCGGCCAGCGCCCGCGCCGTGGTCTTGAAGTCGACCGGGCCGGCTTTGCTGGCAATGATCTCGATCAGGATGTCGCGGCCGACCTTGCGGGCCGCCTCATAGGCGGAGCGCAGCTTTTCGATCTGCTCGGCCTTCAGCGCCGCCGGATCGTCCGGGTGATAGAAGCACAGCACTTTGATGCAGTGGTCGACCGGCCAGTCCGTCAACCGGCTGCCGAGGTCCTGCGAGAACTCGAAGCGCAGCGGGCGGCTGCCGGGCAGCTCGATCGGGCGACCGATCCAGAAGTTCTTCGGCGCCTCGAACAGCGCGTCGCGGCCGTATTTATCATCAAGCAGCATGCCGAAGCCGGGCCGGCCATTGGCCACCGCGGTGGCCGCCTTGACCGCCAACACCTTGAAGGCCGGGATGCGGTCGCATCCGTCGCCGGCAATGTCCTCGATCTGCTTCCGATGATCGATAGCGAAGGCGGTGAGCTTGGGCCAGGCCTGCCGGCGGGTCGTCGCCCAGTGCAGGTGGTTCAGCGCTTCGTCCTTGCGCAGCGCCTTTTCCTTGCTGCCGTGCTTCAGGAAATAGTCGAGCTCGGTCCAGCTCGGATACTCCGGCGCGCAGAGCAGGCGGGATACCGCGAAGGCGCCGCAGGCATTGGCCCAGGTGGCGCTGGTTGCATGGCTCTCGCCCTTCAGCCAGCCACGCAGGAAGCCGCTCATGAAGGCGTCGCCGGCACCGAGCACATTGTAGACTTCGATAGGGAAGCCCTGGCCGACGATGCCGTGCTCAAGGTCGTCGCCGATCGGGCCGTCGTAGACGACGCAGCCCTTGGCGCCGCGCTTCAGCACCACGGTGGCATTGGTGACCGTGCGGATGGTCTTGAGGGCTTGCAGCAGGTCGCTTTCGCCGGCGGCGACCAACACTTCTTCCTCGGTGCCGACGATCAGGTCGCAGTCAGCAAGGACGGGGCGCATCTTGGCAGAGACGTAGTCGGATTTGACGTAGCGCTCGAAGCCCGCGGCGTGGCCGGCGAGGCCCCAGAGGTTGGGCCGGTAGTCGATATCGAACACCACCTTGCGGCCTGCCGCCTTGGCGATGCGGATCGCCTTCAGCTGCGCTGCTTCGGCATTGGGGGTGGAGAAATGGGTGCCGGTCACGACGATGGCGCTGGCGGACTGGATGAAGCTCTCGTCGATATCGGCTTCATCAAGCGCCATGTCGGCGCAATCGGTGCGCACGAAGATCATCGGCGAGACGCCCTCGGCCTCAACGGCGAGCAGCACCAGCGCGGTCAGGCGCTTGTCGTCGGTGGCGATGCCGGTGATGTCGACGCCTTCGCGGCTCAGCTGCTCCTTGATGAAGCCGCCCATCTGCTCGCCACCGACGCGGGTGATCAGCGCCGATTTCAGCCCCAGCCGGGCGGTGCCGACGGCGATGTTGGCGGGGCAGCCGCCGACCGATTTGGCGAACGAGCCGATATCCTCGAGACGCGAGCCGATCTGCTGGCCGTAAAGATCGACCGATGAGCGCCCGATGGTGATGACATCGAGCTTTGGCTCCGCCATGATCTCCCCCGCATAGTCTGACTGGACAGCTTTCAGCGGCCGTTGTATCCCTCGCGCGAATGAAACGTCAATTCCGAAACGGAATATTTCCGGAATGGATGTTCCATTTTGTGGGCTGCTGAACCGGCGGGAGTGCGCCGGCAGAAGTTCATGATCCAAGCATCGACTATCGCGCAACTCAGCATGGTCGAATGCACAGATTTGCAGTTCAGGATGCGTGCAGCATCCGTTCATCTAGGTTGATCGGGGAGAATAGAATTGGTCAGGTTTGCTGTCCTGGGTGCGGGGCGTATCGGCAAGGTCCACGCGGGGACGATTAGCAACTCCAGCCGGGCCAGCGTCGCCTACGTCGCCGACGCCATTCCCGACGCTGCGGCATCGCTGGCCGCCTCGGTCGGCGCCAAGGTCGCGACGATCGACGAGATCCTCGCCTCCGACGTCGACGCGGTCCTGATCGCGACGCCCACCGATACGCATGCCGACCTGATCGAGCAGGCGGCGCGGGCGGGCAAGGCGATCCTCTGCGAGAAGCCGGTGTCGCTGTCGGTGGAGCGGATCGAGGCCTGCCTGCCGGTGGTTAAGGCGGCCGGCGTGCCGCTGATGATCGGCTTCAACCGCCGGTTCGATCCGAACTTCGCCGCGGTGGAGAAGCGCATCCAGGGCGGGGAGATCGGCGACGTCGAGATCGTCACCATCATCTCGCGCGACCCGGCGCCGCCGCCGGTCAGCTATATCGAGCGTTCCGGCGGGCTCTACCGCGACATGATGATCCACGATTTCGACATGGCGCGCTTCCTCGTCGGCGAGGAGTTCGTCTCGGTCCACGCGCTCGGTAGCGCCTTGGTCGACAAGGCCATCGGCGTCGCCGGCGACGTCGATACCGCCGCTGTGCAGATGCAGACCGCCTCTGGCAAGATCGCTGTCATCACCAACTCCCGCCGCGCCACCTATGGCTACGACCAGCGGGTCGAAGTGCACGGCTCGAAGGGCATGCTGCGTGCCGGCAACATCCACATGACGACGCTCGAGCGGGCGGACGGCGCCGGCTTCACGCAGGACGTGATCCAGAATTTCTTCATCGACCGGTACGTCGCGGCCTACGCGGCCGAGGTGAACACGTTCATCGACGCGATGGCCAACGGCACCACGCCGACGCCGTCCGGATACGATGGACTGCAGGCGCAGAAGCTGGCGGAAGCGGCGACCAAGAGCTCGCAGACTGGGCAGGCGGTTCGGGTGGGGTAACTGGCCCGCAGCCCTGGTGGCTGTGGACCCCCACCCCTGTCCCCTCCCCCTAAGAATGGGGAGGGAGACGAAAACGCCGGAATCAATGTGAGGGTCTCCCTCCCCATTCTTAGGGGGAGGGGACAGGGGTGCGGGTCGGAGAGCACCGGCGCGGCTGCCCAATGGGAAGCATCGTCATCGCACGATGGGGCTTGGCTTGCGTTGCCCAAATCCCTAGTCTCCGGCCGCTTTCCTTTACCCATTTGAGTCCCAGACATGACTGATAGTGCCTCCGCCCAATTTGCCGGCAAGATTGCCGTTGTCACCGGTGCCGCGCAGGGCATCGGCGAGGCGGCGGCGCGGCTGCTGGCGGCGCGCGGCGCGGCCGGCGTGGTGCTGGTCGATCGGCGCGCCGAGCAGGGCGAGGCGGTGGCCAAGTCGCTGAACGCAGCCGGCACCAAGGCAGTCTTCGTCGAGGCGGATCTGGCGGATCCCGAGGCGGTGGCGAAGGTCATTCCCGCGGCGGACAAGGCTTTCGGCCGGGTGGATATCCTCGCCAACATCGCGGGGCTGACCGATCGCGGCACCATTCTCGACACCGATCTCGCGCTCTACGACAAGATGTTCGCCGTCAACGTGCGGGCGCCGTTCTTCCTGATGCAGGACGCCATCAAGGTGATGCAGCGCGAGCGCACCGAGGGGACGATCGTCAACATCCTGTCGGTCAACGCCTATATCGGCTCGCCCAACCTCGCGGCGTACAGCGCGTCGAAGGGCGCGCTGATGACGCTGACCAAGAACACCGCCAACGCCGTCAACATGATGCGGATCCGGGTCAACGGCATCATCCTCGGCTGGGCCGACACGCCGGGCGAGCACGAGACACTGAAGAAGTTCCACGACGCATCGGACGACTGGCTGGAACAGGCCGAGCCGACGCGGCCGTTCGGCAAGCTGATCAAGCCGGAAGACGTAGCCCGGCTGATCGCCTTCCTCGGCGGCCCGGAATCGTCACCGATGACAGGGTCTTGCGTGGAGTATGAGCAGACGGTGGTCGGGGCGTACGCCGGAAGCGCGCTGGGCTATCCGCAAAAGAAGGCCTGAGGCTCTGGGGGGCAGCAGTCGCCTTCTCCCCTTGTGGGAGAAGGCAGGGGGTGTCCTACTTTTCGCCGCGTCGGCTTGCGACCGCGACGGTCAGTGTCATCGCCAGCGCCATGGTCGCGGCCATCGAGCGGAAGCCTTCGAAATCCGCTTCGACAATCTCGAGCCAGGCGTCGGCGATCGGGGCGATGGGGCTAAAGATCGAGTCGGTGATCGAGACGACCTTGGCGTGCCGGGCTTTCGCGGCGTGGGCGAGGGTCACCGTCTCGCTGGCATAGGGCGTGAAGCTGATGGCCAGCACTGCGTCGCGGGGCGAGATGAAGCCGATTTGCTCGGCGCCGAGACCGGCGATGCCGTCGACCAGCATGTTGCGGATGCCGAGCTTGCCCATGGCGTAGGCCATGTAGCTGGTGATGGGGAACGAGCGGCGGAGGCCGACGAGGTAGACGGTCTCCGCCTTGGCGAGGATTTCGACAGCCGTATCAAGGGTTTCCGGGTCGAGCTTGAGCCGCAGGTCGGCGACCGAGCGCTCGGCGGCATCGGCAAAACCCTGCAGCAGCAGGCCGCTTTTTGATGCGCCGCCGTGCTCGCGCAGCTGCTTCAGGCGCTCTTCGTAGCTCGGGACGCGGTCGCGCAGGCGGGCGCGGAACACGTCCTGCAGGTCGGAAAAGCCTTGATAGCCAAGGGCCTGGCTGAAGCGCACCAGCGTTGACGGCTGCACGCCCGAGCGTTGCGCGACGCTGGCGGCGGTGCCGAAGGCGATGTCGTCGGGGTTATCGAGCGCGAAGCTCGCCACCTGGGTCAGGCGGCGGGGCAGGGTGGGGGCGCGCGCAGCAATCAGCGCGCGCAGCGCGGGAAAGTCCCGCGGCACCGCATCATCGAGCTTGATATCCCCGTCGTCCATTCCGGCCTCAAAATGCATGCATTCGACGCGGCAGAGTCCAACATAAGTGCAGGCCAAGTCCATGAACTTCTGCCAGCACCGTTCGGGTTATCCACGTTCCGAATTTGGAACACGTCCCGCTTGACGACTTACCTTAGAATGGAATAAACATTCCATCAACAGGGAATACGGCACCATTCGTTCCATCTAAATGAGAACGGGCCGTAGCAAGGTCGGGGAGGACCGTGCGCAATGGCGGCAATGCTGCTCGAAGCCAGGGGAATATCGAAGTATTTCGGCGCCATCACGGCACTGCGCGACGTGAACTTCCACGTGGCGCCGGGCGAGGTGCTGGGCGTGGTCGGCGACAATGGCGCCGGCAAATCGACCCTTATGAAGATCCTGAGCGGGCTGTTCAAGCCGAGCGAGGGCGACCTGGTGTTCAACGGCGCGCCGGTGCATTTCTCGAGCCCCAAGGACGCGCAGAAGCTCGGCATCGAGATGGTCTACCAGGACTTCGCGCTCGCCGGGAACATGCCGATCTATGAGAACATCTATCTCGGCCGCGAGCCGGGGACGAAGTTCGGGCCGCTGACCATCGTCGACCATAAGCGGTCGCGGCAGATGGCGACCGACCACCTCGACCGGCTCCACATCCACGTCAAATCGGTGGAACAGAACACGGAGGACCTTTCCGGCGGGCAGCGGCAGGCCGTGGCCATCGCGCGGGCCACGGCGTTCGACGCCAAGCTGGTGATCATGGACGAGCCCACCGCGGCGCTCGCCATCAAGGAAGTCGGCAAGGTGCTCGATCTGGTGCGCTCGCTGAAGGAGCACGGGGTGGCGGTGATCATCATCTCGCACCGCATGGACGACATCTTCTACTGCTGCGATCGGGTGATGGCGCTCTACCAGGGCACCAATTTCGCCGAGTCGGAGCTGGGAAAGACCTCGCGCAATGAGGTCATCGGCTGGATCATGGGGACCAAGGGGCACACGACCGCCCTGGCCCATGACAACATGCATTGAGGGCGGGCCATGTCTGACACCCCCGCCACCAAGTCCGGGTTCTCGCTTCGCGGCCCCGGCATGTCGAAATTCCTCGAGGTCTACGGCATCATCCTCGTCGTCGTGGTGATGATGGCGGTGCTGGCCGCGATCAAGCCGGACGTGTTCCTGTCGGCGCAGAACCTCACCAATATCCTGAAGCAAAACGCCTCGTTGGCGCTGCTGGCGCTCGGCATGTACGTGGTGATCGTCACCGCCGGCATCGACCTCAGCGTCGGCTCGATCATGGGACTCTCCATGGTCAGCCTTGCGATTGCGTCGAAGGCCGGGGTGCCGTGGCCGGTGGTGCTGCTGATCGGTCCGGCGATCGGGCTGATCGTCGGCTGGGTGAACGGCGTGGGTCTCACGGTGCTGAAGCTGCCGCATCCGTTCATCATGACGCTCGGCACGCTGAACGTAGCGCGCGGGCTCACCTATTTGATCTCGAACGGCGCGCCGATCTCGGGCCTGCAGCCTGAGGTGCGTTACATCGGGCAGGCCTATTTCGGCCTCGGGCTGCCGGCGCCAGCGGGCATCCCGGCGAGCCTGATCCTTGTCGGGGTGTGCGCCATCGGGCTGTGGTTCTTCCTCGAGAAGACCAATATGGGCCGGCACATCTTCGCCATCGGCGGCAATCCACATGCGGCGCGGGTGTCGGGTATCAATGTCGATCGCACCCTGGTGGTGGTCTACATGATCTCTGGCTTCATGGCGGGGCTCTCGGGCCTGCTGCTGGCGGGACGCACCGACTCGGGCTTCCCCAATGCCGGCATCGGTATCGAGCTCGATGCGATCGCGGCAGTGATCATTGGCGGCGCCTCGTTCTTCGGCGGGCGCGGCACGGTACTGGGCGTCCTGGCCGGCGTGCTGATCATGGGCATCCTGCGCAACGGCTTGAATATCAACAATGTCTCGGCGTTCTGGCAGCAGATCCTGATCGGTCTGGTGATCATCGTCGCCGTCTATATCGACGTGCTGCGCCGCCGCGCTGCGGTGCGCCGCTAGGAGGAATCGGGCCCGGCCGTGTCTCCCGGCCGGGGTCCTGAGGGAACGGAGACAACAAATGGTTCAGGGAGGACCATGACCATGAAGAAACTGCTTCTTACGGGCGTTGCGCTGAGCGCGCTGCTCGCCATGGCCGGTTCGGCCAATGCCGCCTACGTGCTGGGCATGAAGGGCCCGGGCGCCGGCAATCCGTTCTGGGCGGCGGTCGAGGCCGGCGCCAAGGCCAAGGGTGCCGAACTCGGCGTCGAGGTGATCGTCGTCGCCCCGCCGTCCGAATCGGACGTGCAGGCACAGATCACCCAGATTGAAGACCTGATCGCGCAGAAGGTGGACGGCATCGCGCTGGCGCCGACCGACCCGAACGCCCTCGCCCCGGTGGTGGACGCGGCCAAGGCCGCCGGCATCCCGGTGGTGTTCGTCGATACCCGCGGCATCAATGAAGGCGTCACCTTCATCGGCACCAACAACGAAGTGGGCGCCGCACTTGCCGCGGACTTCATGTGCAAGAACCTGCCGTCGGGTTCGGACGTCGCGATCCTCCAGGGGCTGATTTCGCAGTCGACTGGGCAGGCCCGCGCCGATGGTTCGAAGAAGGGTCTCGAAGCCTGCGGCCTCAAGGTCGTCGCCGAGCAGACTGCCGAGTGGGATCGCGCCAAGGGCCTCGCCGTGACCGAGAACATCCTAGCCGGCAACCCGAACATCAAGGGCATCTTTGGCTCCAACGACAACATGGCGCTCGGCGCCGTGGAAGCGTTGAAGGCTGCGGCCAAGCTCCAGGACGTGATGGTTGTCGGGTTCGACGCCAACCCGGATGCGGCGGCCTCGATCCTTGCGGGCGAAATGACCGCTTCGGTGGCACAGGCGCCGGCCAATATGGGCGGCTTCGGCATCCAGGCGCTGGTCGACCTCAAGGCCGGCAAGACGCTCGAGCCGTGGATCGATACCGGTACCGTGCTGGTCACCAAGGATAACGCCGCGGATTACAAGTAAGCTCTCCTCCAAGGAGCTGACGCCCGGAGTCCGCAAGGGCTCCGGGTGTTTTTTGGGGGCAGGATGTCTCGGACATCTCTCCCCTTGCGGGAGAGAATGCGATTTCTTGGGCTCAGCTGTTTGGCTAAGCCTTAGAAATCGCAAGAGAGGGGGTGCGGAGCCACGGCGCCTCCCATGCCCCCTCTCTTGCGAAAACTAAGGACTTAGCTGCGCTAAGCCCAAGTTTTCGCTTTCTCCCCCGCCGAGGGGGAGACGGCGGAAAGATCGGGGATAGGGAATATGACCACCATCGGCGTCGGCCTCATCGGCACGGGATACATGGGCAAGTGCCATGCGCTGGCCTGGAATGGAGTGAAGCCGGTGTTCGGCGATGGGCCGAAGCCGCGGCTGGTGCATCTCGCCGAAGTGTCGCCGGAGCTGGCAGCGCGGCGTGCCGACGAGTTCGGGTTCGAGAAGTCCACCTCGGACTGGCGCGAGCTGATTGCCAATCCGGAGGTAGAGGTGGTGTCGGTGACGACGCCGAACGCCTTCCATGCGGAGATGGCGATCGCGGCGCTGGAGGCCGGCAAGCACGTCTGGTGCGAGAAGCCGATGGCGGTGGGTTTTGCCGAGGCGCAGCGGATGGTTGCGGCGGCAAAGGCTTCGGGGAAGGTCACGGCGCTTGGCTACAACTACATCCAGAACCCGGTGATCCGGCACATCAAGCGGCTGCTCGACGAGGGCGCGATCGGGACGGTGAACCATGTCCGGTTCGAGATGGACGAGGACTTCATGGCCGACCCGGAGGCCCTGTTCTACTGGAAGAGCGAGGCGAGCTCCGGATATGGCGCGCTAGACGATTTCGGGGTGCATCCGCTGAGCCTGATGCAGTTCCTGTTCGGTGGCGTGAGCCGGGTGATGGCGCAGCTGGCGATGCCCTATGCCGACCGGCCGAGCCGGGATGGCGGGCGGCGGAAGGTCGAGACGTACGATATTGCTTCGGTGCTGCTGGAGCTTACGAACGGTGCATCCGGGGTGATGGCGCTCGACCGCTCGGCCTGGGGGCGGAAGGGGCGGATTGCGCTGCAGGTGTTCGGCAGCAAGGGGACGATCGTTTATGACCAGGAGCGGATGAACGAGTTCCAGCTCTACATCGCCAGCGACCACGCGAGCGAGCAGGGGTTTCGGACGATCCTGACGGCTCCGGTGCATGCGCCGTATGAGCGGTTCATTCCGGCGCCGGGGCATGGCTTGGGCTTCAACGAGCTGAAGATCATCGAGTGCCACGAGTTGCTCAAGGCGATCGGTGGGGATGGGGCGGCGCAGATCGTCGATTTTGCGCGCGGGCTCGAGATCGAGCGGGCGGTGCATGCGATGGCAGAGAGCCATCGGGAGCAGCGCTGGGTTTCCGTCTGACAAGCGGACGACGGCCAGAGGCCGTCGCCGCAGGGGGCCGCAGTCACGGCGGCCCCGGAGCGCCTGAGTTGGTGCAGTCAGCTCAGGCGGTAGCGAGGGTGCCGGTGCGGCCGCGGCTTTCGACCCAGTAGATGAACACCGAGGCCAGAACAATCAGCGCTGCGCCCGGCCAGAACCAGACCGACGGGACCTGGCCGAGGATGACCCAGCCGACGAGGCCGCTCAGTGGCACCTTGCTGTCGCCGAAGGGCTGCAGGTACGTCGCGTCGGCCACCTTGTAGGCATAGGCGAGCAGGTACTGCGCGGCGGCAGTGAGCGCACCGAGCAAAGCCAGCAGCCACAGGGCGTTGCCCGAGGGGAGCGCGAAGACGTTGTTGGCGATACCGGCCGGTAGCAGGCCGGGCGCGACGATGCCGAGGCCCCAGACGGCGAGCAGGATCAACAGGTGGTTCGGCGTCACGAGGACGAGCAGCGAGATGGTCAGCGTCTCGGGGCTCTCGCCCTTGAGTGCGAGGTACTTGGTGAGCACGTCGGTGGTGCCCCACAGGGCCGCGGCGACGATCGGCACGAGGGCCGTCCAGCCGAGGCTGTCGGTGCCGACGCCGGAGACGATGATGGCGCCGACGAAGCCCAGCAGCGCCGCAGTGATGCGGGCCGGGGAGGCGCGCTCGCCGAGGAAGATGGTGGAGCCGAGGATGATGAACAGCGGGCCGGTGGCGAGCAGGGTCACCATCTGCCAGATCGGCACTCCGGAGGCGAAGCCGTAGACGAAGACGTGGACCCCGAGCGCCGAGACGAAGGCGCGGATCTCGTGCGCCAGCGGATGGCTGGTGCGGAGCTTGCTGACGCCGATGCGGAGGATCAGCGGCAGGCTGAGGATGGCGGCAATGACATATTGCCAGAACGCCATGCCGGTAGAGCTCATGCCAAAGCCTCCATACTCCACCGGAGTCGGCAGCACCGACTGCAGCAGGTTGGAACCGGCAAAGGCGAAGGCAGCGACCAGCATGAATGCGGCGCCGGTGGCGGCAGAGTTGGTAGACGAGGAAATCTGGCTCATCGTGGATCCTTTCCGTAACCAGTTCCCTCAGGGAGTTACGGGGATCGGCGATGGAAAATGGCGTCCTGCCCGGATGGTGGGCAGCCCAAAATGGGCGGACGCCGGCAAGCCAGCGCGTGGTCCCGTTCTCTTTCATCCGGACTATACCGTCGGCTCCGGAATTACACCGGATCTGCTGACCCTCTGGATTGCTCCGGAGGCGCTCGCGGGCTTTGGGCTTTCACCCATTTACCGCCGGTGGGGAGTTGCACCCCGCCCTGAGAACTTGCCGGCCGATAGTTCGACCGACCGCGCTCACATAGACCTGTCGCGTTGGCTGCGCAAGCAGGCACAAAGACGAAACCGGGACGACGGCGCGTTCGGGATGAGCGAACGATGGGACGTTCGTGGTCTGTTGTATTATCGCTAATACCGATGCAGAGTACAGCAGGCGCCGGGAGGGCGCGGCACAACATCATCACGAGGAGACGAGCATGGCGGCGTTCAACAGCCTGGGGCACATTGCGCTCAAGGTGCAGGATCTGGAGGCTTCGATCGCCTTCTACGAGAAGCTCGGATTCCCCGAGTTCCTGCGGCTGACCGAGGAGGATGGGCAGGCGTGGATCGCCTACCTGCGCTTCGACGACAACCTCTATCTCGAGCTGTTCCCGGGCGGGAAATCGCGCGTTGCGGGTCCGGAGGCGACGGGGACCAACCATCTGTGCCTGACGGTCGACGATATCGAGGTGGCGGAGCAGCACCTGCAGAGCGTCGGCATCGGGCTGATGCATCCACGCAGCGACAAGCGGGGGCTCGATCGCAATCGCGGCATGTGGATCGAGGATCCGGACGGCAACCGGATCGAGATCATGGAGATGTCGAAGAACTGCATCCAGTTCGAGGCGATCGCCAAGCTGAAGGCGGGCGGGGGGAAGACGAGCCTTGTGGCGCCGACCAGGCCGAAGCAGGTGGCTTAGCTGTTCATGCCCTGAAGTTGGGAAGCGGGTGCGCGGACTATGACGCCCGCTTCTCCTTGCCGGCGCGCAGCCCGATGATCGTGGCGCCCAGCACGCCGAGGGCGACGATGCCGATGATGATGGTGGCGAGCGCGTTGACGTCGGGGGAGACGCCGAGCTTGATCTTGGAAAAGATCACCATCGGCAGGGTGGACGAGCCCGGGCCGGAGACGAAGCTGGCGATCACCAGGTCGTCGAGCGACAGGGTGAAGCCGAGCAGCCAGCCGGAGACCAGGGCGGGCGCAATGATCGGCAGGGTGATGTCGAAGAACACCCGGAACGGGGTGGCACCGAGGTCCATCGCGGCTTCCTCGAGGCTCAGGTCGAGGTCGGAGAGGCGCGACTGCACCACCACGGTGATGTAGGCCATGCAGAACGTGGTATGCGCGATGACGATGGTTAGCATGCCGCGGCCGGCGGGCCAACCGAGGGTCGATTCCATCCCGACGAACAAGAGCAGCAGCGCCAGGCCGGTGATCACGTCGGGCATCACCAGCGGGGCCGAGACGGTGCCGGCGAGGACGGTGCGGCCGCGGAAGCGCTTGAAGCGCACCAGCGCCACGGCGCAGAGCGTGCCGAGCACGAGAGCGAAGCTCGCGGAGAAGAAGGCGATGCGAAGGCTCAGCCAGGCAGCGCCCAGCATCTGCTCGTCGGCGAACAGTTCGCCGTACCATTTGGTGGAAAAGCCGGACCACACGGTGACCAGCTTGCTCTCGTTGAACGAGAACACCACCAGCGAGATGATCGGCAGATAGAGAAAGGCGAAGCCGAGCGTCGCCGTGATGGGGAGGAACCAGCCGCGCCGCATCTACTTGCCTTTCTCGACCACCGCATCCTGCGCCTTTTGCAGCAGCAGGATGGGGATGACGACGACGACCAGCATGGCGATGGCGACGGATGCAGCGCGCGGCCAGTTGGTGGCGCCGAAGAACTCGTCCCACAGCACGCGGCCGATCATCAGCGTCTCCGGCCCGCCCAGCAGCGAGGGGATGACGAACTCGCCGATGGCCGGAATGAACACCAGCATGGAGCCGGCGACGATGCCGGGCAGCGACAGCGGCAGGGTGACCGAGATGAAGGTCTGCCAGGGGCGCGAGCCGAGATCGGCGGAGGCCTCGAGCAGCGCCGAGTCGAGCTTCACGAGGTTGGTGTAGAGCGGCAGGATCATGAACGGCAGGTAGGTATAGACGATGCCGACATAGACGGCGAAATCGGTCTGCATCATCACCAGCGGCTCGATGCCGAACACGGCGAGCACCTGGTTGATCACGCCGTTGCCGCGCATGAAACCACTGAGCGCGTAGACGCGCAGCAGGAACGAGGTCCAGAACGGCAGGATCACCAGCATCAGCAGGATGTTGCGCCACTTGTCCGGGGCGCGGGCGATGGCATAGGCCATCGGATAGCCGATGAAGAGGGTGATCACCGTGGCGATCAGCGCGATGCGGATCGAGCTCAGGTAGGCCGCGACATAGAGCGGATCGGTGAAGAGCTTCAGATAGTTGGAGAGGTGCAGCGTCAGCTGCACGGTGCCGCCTTCCGTGGTGAGCAGCGGCGAGTAAGGCGGGCGGCCGAACTGCTTGGTGGCGAGCGAAATGCCGAAGACCACGGCGAGCGGGATGAGGAAGAAGACGGTCAGCCAGATGGCGGGCGCGGCGATCACCAGCGTGCGGCCGGAAATGCCGACGTCGCGCAGTCGGCGCTCCAGCCCACTCCAGGGGCGGAGGCGACGCGGCGGCGGCAACTGGTTGCCGGTGAGGGTCATACCGTCAGCACCGAGCCGGAGCTGTCGCCCCAGGTGACGTAGACCTGCTCTTCCCAGGTGATGGCGTCGGGGTTGCCACGGGCGGTGTTGGTCTGGCTGACGCGGATGCGTTTGCCGCTCTCGAGCACGACCTGGTAGACGCTCATGTCGCCCAGGTAGCCGATATCCTCCACTACGCCCTTGGTGACGTTGGCGCCATTGAGCGCTTCGGGCCTCTCGCGGCTCAGCTCCATCTTTTCGGGGCGGATGGCCCACCAGAGGAGCTGGTCCGGGGCGCAATCGACACCATGGCCGACATAGATGTCGCAGCCGAGCTCGGGCGAGCGGATGCGGACATGGTCCGGCTCATCCTCGGTGACGACGCCCTCGACCATGTTGGCCGAGCCGATGAAGCTCGCGACAAAGCGCGAGTTGGGGAACTCGTAGATGTCGTGCGGTTCGCCGATCATGGCGATCTCGCCCTGGTTCATCACGCCGATGCGGGTGGCGAGCGTCATCGCCTCTTCCTGGTCGTGGGTGACGACGATGAAGGTGACGCCGAGAGATTCCTGGATCTTGACCAGTTCGAACTGGGTCTCTTCGCGCAGCTTCTTGTCGAGCGCGCCGAGCGGTTCGTCGAGCAGCAGCAGTTTGGGGCGCTTCGCCAGCGAACGGGCGAGGGCGACGCGCTGGCGCTGGCCACCCGACAGCTGGTTGGGCTTCCGCTTGCCGTAGTCCTGGAGCTTCACGAGGCTCAGGAGCTCCGCGACCCGATCGGCGATCTCGCCGCGCGGCATGTTATCGCGCTTCAGCCCGTAGGCGATGTTCTGCTCGACGTTCATGTGCGGGAACAGCGCATAGGACTGGAACATCATGTTGACCGGCCGCTGGTAGGGCGGCACCTCGGTCATGTCCTGGCCGTCGATCTCGATGGTGCCCGAGGTCGGCTTTTCGAAGCCCGCTAGCATGCGCAGCAGGGTCGACTTGCCCGAACCCGAGCCGCCGAGCAGGCAGAACAGCTCGGACTTGTAGATGTCGAGCGACACTTCATGCACAGCCGAGACGTCGCCGAATTTCTTCGAGACGTTGCGAATGCGCACAAACGGCTTGGCCGACGGATCGCGCCAGGGGCGCGTGTCGATGGCGAGCTGCGGCTTCTTGGCCATTCGGCACCTGAGACTGGAAAAGGGGGCGGTGAGAGTACCGCCCCCTGAGGAGATTACAGACCGGTTTTGATGCGGGTCCAGGTCCGGGTCAAGACCTCTTCGAACTCAGGCGAGTGCGCCTTCATCACGAACGCCTTGGCGATGGTCTCGGCCGGCGGGTAGATGCCCGGGTTCGACTTCACTTCCTCGTTCACGAACTCCAGCGCCGGCAGGTTCGGGTTGGCGTAGAACACGTAGTTGGTGATCGCGGCCACCACTTTGGGTTCGAGGATGTAGTTGATGAACTTCAGCGCGTTATCCGGATGCGGCGCGTCGACCGGGATGGCGAGGAAGTCGAACAGCGTCGCGGCGCCTTCCTTGGGGATCAGGTACTTGACCTCGTTGCCCTGGGCAGCCTGCGCGGCGGCATCGGCGGCGATGAAGATATCGCCCGAATAGCCGAGTGCGAGGCAGATCTCGCCGTTGCCCAGATCGTCGATGTACTGGCTCGAGTGGAAGTAGCGGAGCGACGGCTTGATGCTGGCCATCAGCGCTTCGGCTTTGGCCAGATCCTCTTCCTTTTCGGAGTTCGGATCGAGGCCGAGATAGTGGAGAGCAATGCCCATCACTTCGGACGGGCTATCGAGCACGGCGACGCCGCAATCCTTGAGCTTGGCCACCACTTCGGGCTTGAACAGCAGGTCCCAGCTGTCGAGCGGGGCGTCGGCGCCAAGCGCCGCGGTGACCTTGGCGACGTTGTAGCCGAGGCCGATAGTGTTGATCATGTAGGGCACGCCGTGGGCGTTGTCCGGATCCTGCGAGGCGGCAGTGGCCATCACGGCAGGGTCGAGGTTGCCGAGGTTCGGCAGCTTCGACTTGTCGAGCGGCAGGATCAGGCCGGCCTTGATCTGGCGCTCGAGGAAATTGCCCGAAGGGACGACGATGTCGTAGCCCGAATTGCCGGCGAGCAGCTTGGCGTCGACGATCTCGTTATTGTCGTAGACGTCGTAGTTCACCTTGATGCCGGTCTGGGCTTCGAAGTTGGCGATGGTGTCTTCGGCGATGTAGTCGGACCAGTTGTAGACGTTGACCACATTGTCCTGCGCGAGCACCGGGGTAGCGACGAGCAGCGCTCCCAGAGCGGCGATGAGCATCGACTTATGCATTTGTTGTGTCTCCTTGATTCAGAACCGCGGGTGGCCTGCGGTGCATGGCGGATGGCCCGGACGCCTCGCGGCGCCGGATGGCAGAAGCCCGGCGGCGTGCCGGGCGAATTTCGAAGAAGCTGGGGGTGCAGGTGGACCGGCTACGGAGATGTCGGTCAGCGGGTACGCGGGAGGGTAGGCCAAGCAGCGCGGGTCTCGCGCCGGGAGAATTCGGGTTCGCAATGTGCCCGGAGCCGGGCGCCCATCGATCCGGAGGCGGCTCCGGATCAACAATAACCGTAAGCAGTGACGTGCCCCTTCGCGACGAGCTTTCCAGCCGGCCGAAACGTAGTGGGAAATCCGACGTGGAGCAAGGGTTTTAGGGGCATTCCGGCCATGCCGGGAACCCGGCGAACACGGTGCTGCGACGCGCCGTCACAGGAGCTTTGGCCGGCCACGCGAACGAGGGGCGGGCGGGGAGTTGAACTGCCGCGGATTTCAGTTCAAGTGAGGGCAAAACCTCGTAGTGAAAGGCGCTCCAGTGAGCCTGAAGAAGCATCTGTCCATTTCCCCTGCGGTCAAGAAGGCGCTCGATGCCGGGCAGCCGGTGGTGGCGCTCGAATCCACCATCATCACCCACGGCATGCCCTATCCGCAGAACCTCGAGATGGCGCAGAACGTCGAGGCGGTGATCGAAAAGCACGGCGCGGTGGCTGCGACGATCGCCATCATGGACGGCAAGTTCAAGGTTGGCGTCACCGCCAAGGACCTCGAGCGGCTGGCGCAGACCGGCGGCAAGGCGGCGAAGGCCTCGCGGCGCGACGTCGCGGCGCTGCTCGCTTCGGGTGAAGTGGCCGGCACCACAGTCGCGACGACGATGATGGCGGCGGAGGCGGCGGGCATTTCGGTGTTCGCCACCGGCGGGATCGGCGGAGTGCATCGCGGGGCGGAGACGACGTTCGACATTTCCGCCGATCTCGAGGAGCTCGGCCGCACGCAGGTCGCGGTGGTGTGCGCGGGGGCCAAGTCGATCCTTGATATTCCGAAGACGCTGGAAGTGCTGGAGAGCAAGGGCGTCCCGGTGCTGGGGTTCCAGACCGAGGATTTCCCGGCGTTCTGGGCGCGGCAGTCGGGTGGCAAGGTCGACCATCGGGTGGAGAGCGGCAAGGATGCGGCCAAGGTGATCGCGCTGCAGTTCGCGCTGGGGCTCGGCGGCGTGCTGGTCGCCAACCCGATCCCGGAGAGCGCGGCGCTCGACAAGGATGAGATCGAGGGCCGGATCAACGAGGCGATCAAGGGTGCCGAGAAGGAAGGGGTGAGCCGCAAGGAGCTGACGCCGTTCCTGTTGAAGCGCATCTTCGAGCTGACCGGAGGCAAGAGCCTCGTCGCCAATATTGCTCTCGTTGAGAACAACGCGCGGGTGGCGGCGGAGATCGCGGTGGCGCTGGCGAAGCTCAAGAAATGAGCGACAGCACCGGCCGGGTTATCGTCATCGGCGACGTGATGACCGACGTTATCGTCATCCCTGAGGGACCGATCGTGCGCGGCTCGGACCGGCGCGCGCAGATCACCCAGCGGCCGGGTGGCTCTGGCGCCAACCAGGCGGTGTGGTTGGGCTCGATGGGGACGCCCGTCAGCTTCGTTGCCCGCGTTGGGGCGCGCGACAAGCCGCATCTCGAGGCCTATCTGCGCGGCTTCCATGTCGATCCGGTGCTGATCGCCGATCCGGTGAAGCCGTCGGGCATTCTCGTCATCATCGTCGATGCGGACGGGGAGCGGAGCTTCCTCACCGACCGCGGCGCGAACCTCGACCTGTCTCACTCGGACATGCCGGTGTGGCTGCTCGAGGAGACCCGCTACGTGCTGGTGTCGGGCTATTCGCTGTTCGCGGAAAAGCCGCGGCATGCGGCGCGCTGGATGGCGGAAGAGGCGCAGTCGCGCGGCATTCCGGTGGCGGTGGACGCGGCCTCGGTGGGGTTCGTCGAGGAGGTCGGGGCGGACAAGTTCCTCGAGTGGACCAAGGGGTTCTCGACGCTGTTTGCCAACGAGGACGAGGCGGTGGCGCTGGCCCGGACGGATGATCTCGAAGGGCAGATGCGGGTGCTCGGGCCGAACTATGGGCGGGTGATCATCAAGCTCGGGGCCGGTGGTGCGGCGGTGCGGGACGCGTCGGGGGTAACGCTGAAGCTGCCGGCGCCGGCGGTGAAGGTGGTGGACACGACCGGGGCAGGCGATGCATTCGCCGCGGCGTTCGTATCGGCGGAGCTGCGGGGGGCGGATGTCGAGACGTGCCTGCGGCGCGGGATCGAGGCCGGGTCTGCAGCGGTGACCAAGGTGGGCGGGCAGCCGGATTAGGGTTCGGCGCGTGGGGCTCCACCAAGCGAAACTCACCACCCACAGGCCGTCATCCCGGCGAAAGCCGGGACCCACTGCTCGGACAGTCTGTCTGGGCACAGGCCGTGCCGGTCCATCTCGGCAAGGTCGGAGGGCTAAGCGCGAGTGGATGACCCAGTGCACTGGGTCCCGGCTTTCGCCGGGATGACGGCCGGCGTGCAACGTCAGCACCAAAGAAAATTTGCCCGACTTATCCCCCCGCCTTTCAGCAATGAGACACTGCCCCCGTCACCCACACGGGCGCGGTCGCGTACGGACGGTCGGTGGGGCGATTTCGGTGCTGGGGGAGCCGTCCCCTGGCGGCCGCGGCTATGGGCACCCGTCCACCGTTTCCGGGCTAGCACCCGGCGTGCGAACGCTTCCTCATGGTCCCCGCAAAAACTCCGAACAGTTCCGGCGTGGCGACGGCCTTCATATTGCGGACTACCCGCGTGGTCGAAGCCACGCCGGAACCGCCTGTTCTTTGAATCTACCGAGGCCGAAAGCTGTCGGGCGCAAAGGCGCGCCTGCTACTCCGTCTCCATCGCGCACCAGTCCAGCGGCTCGGTCGTGTACTTGCCGCGGTTGCCCTCGATGTCGCCGAGTTCGGAGATCATGTGGGAGCGGACGTCTTCGACGGTGGCGTGGGGGGCGGTGAGGCCGCAGCCGCGGGCGAGCTGGTATTGCTCGTTGTCGATGGGGGCGACTTCGTTGTCCCCTTCGGTGATGCGTTTGAGCAGCCGCAGCAGGTGGCCGTCGGGGGCGAAGTAGAGGCGGCCTTCTCGGGTGATGGAGGGGCTGTCGTAACCCTCGGCCATGTTGGGCGAGGTCATCTCGGAGAAGATGAAGGCGAGGCTGCCGTCGGAGCGGTAGCAGGAGGTGTCGGTCTGGGTGGCGATGCCGTCGATCAGCCAGCGCTGGACCAGCACCGAGGGGGCGTCGTCGCCGCCGTCATGGAACTCGAAATGGTCGGAGTAGCCGCCATCGAAATTGCGACGCCAGCCGGTCCAGTCGTTCGGAGCGGTTTCGAGCACCTTGGAGCAGGCATCCCAGGCGGCGCGGACTTCGTCGATTTGCGGTTCGGCGGCATGGGCCGCGGGGACCAGCAGCAGGCTCAGGGCGAAGAGCAGTCGGCGCATCGGGACCTCCGTTTGGAGCGGACGCTAGCCGATCACTCTTCGCGCAGGAAGCTGGCGGGTCTGGTCGAGAGGGCGGACCAGGTGGTGAGCATGCCGACGATGATGGCGAGGGCGATCGTGCCGAGGGTGACCCAGATGAGCAGCGCCGGGTCGGCCCAGAAGTCGATCTCCAGCACGAATTCGACGAAGGCCCAGGTGCCGGCGAGGCCGAGCAGGGCGGCGAGCACGGCGGCGAGGAGGCCGAGCAGGCCGTATTCGACGAGGTAGGCGCGGAGCACGTCGCCGCGGGTGGCGCCGAGCACTTTCATCACCACGGCATCGGACTCGCGTTGCTTGCGGCCGGCTGCCATGGCGCCCGCCAGCACCAACACGCCGCTGACCACGGCGAGGCCGCCGATCACTTCGACCGCGGTGGTGACATTGGCGAGGATGGCAGCAAAGGTTGCGAGCGCCTCGCCGACCGGCAGGAACAGCAGATCGGGGAACTCGGCGACGAGGCGCTGCTGCACCTCGGTCTCCTGGCCGGGGACGGCCTTGAGCAGGCCGAGATAGCTGAGTGGGAAATCGGCCAGGGCGTTGGGGGAGAGGACGAAGCCGAAGTTCACGCTGCCCGAGCGCCAGGCGTAATCGCGGAAGCTGCCGATCTTCACCTTCACCTCGTCGCCGAAGATGCGGAAGGTGAGGATGTCGCCGAGCTTGAGGCCGAGCGGCGCCTTGAGGCGCTGGAACACCGAGACTTCCGGCGGGCCGATGAAGTTGGGTGGCCACCAGCTGCCTTCGGTGATGGTGGATTGCTCGGGCAGGCCATCGGAGGCGGAGAGCGGGATTTCGCCCTCGAGCACGAAGGCGAACTCGGGCGGCGGGGTGCGGTTAAGGTCGGCGATCGGGACGCCGTTGATGGCCTCGATGGCGCCGGTGATCATGGGCAGCGAGGCGAAGGTCTCGACGGACTTGTCGCCGACGGAGAACTGCTTGAGGGAGTCCACCTCGTCCTCGAACAGATCCATGAAGACGAAGCTGGGAGCGTTGGGGATCGACTCGCGGGCAAGCTGGTGGCGGAGGTTCCCGTCGATCAGCGCGATGAGCAGCAGCAGGGCCAGGCCGAGGCCGAGCGACAGGATGACCACCGGGGCGGGGGCGCCGGGGCGCCAGATCGACTTGATGGCGTTGCGGAGGGCGGCGTTGGAGAGCGGCGGGATGAGCTTGAGGGAGCGCTGCAACAGCCAGGCGGCGCCACGGAGGATCAGGAAGGCGACGAGGATGCCGATGGCGTACCACAGCACCAGCAGCGGGCGGCCGGTGGTGAGGGCGGCTAGAGCGTAGATGCCGGCGGCCGCGAGGCCGAGCGGCAGCCAGAGGCCAGGCTTCAGCATGTCACGCCAGTCGAGCCCGCCTTCGACAGCGGAGCCGGCGGAGCGGAACAGCAGCGCGGGCTTCAGTTTTTCGGCGCGGCGAAGCGGCAAATAGCCGAAGGCGAAGCCGGTGAGGGCGCCGAAACCGGCGGCAGTCCATAGCGTCACGGTGTCGACCACCGGCGGCAGCGACAGGCCGATGAGGCTGCCGAGGATCGGCAGCAGCACCAGGGTGAGCAGCGTGCCGAGCAGCAGGCCGAGGATGATGCCGGCGATGGTGAGCAGCATCACCTGGGTCAGGAAGTGGACGAGGATGCGCGGGCCGGTCGCGCCGAGCGCCTTCATGGTGGCGATGGAGCGCTGGCGTTCGGTGACATAGGCGGAGATGGCGTTGGAGACGCCGAGGCCGCCGACCAGCAGGGACGACAGGCCGACAATGGTGAGGAAGCGCGCGAACATATCGAAGAAACGCGCCAGATCGGCGGTGGCATCCTTGGGACCCGCGAGCTTCCAGCCGGCCTCGGGGAAGGTGGTCTTGATGGCCGCCATGGCCGTATCGGGATCGGTCCCGTTCAAGAGGATCTTGTAGCGATAGCTGGCGAGGACGCCCGGGGCGAGGATGCCGGTGGCGTTGAGGGCATCGACCGACATCAGCACGGGCAGGCCGAACTGCATGCCGGCGGTGATGCGGTCGGGCTCGGTGCCGATGATGCCGGTTAGGGTGAAGGTGGCGTCGCTGATGGTGAGCGTGTCGCCGAGCTTCAGGCCCAGGCGATCGAGCAGCAGCTGGTCGGCGACGAGGCCGAAGTTGCCGTCGCTGCGCTTGCCGAGAAGGTCGGGCAGCGGAGCGTCGGCGCCTTCGACGGTCACCGTGCCTATCAGCGGGTAATTGGTGTCGACGGCGCGGATAGCGAGGAAGCTGTTTGTGTCCCCGGCGTCGCCGCGGCCCATGACTTCGACGACTTCGCCGAGCTTGCCGAAGCTCGCGAATTCCTGCCGTTCCTCGGGGTTGGCGGCGCGATAGGAGAGCTGGGCCTCGATGTCGCCGCCGAGCAGGGTGCGGGCATCGCGCAGCAGGGCCGATTGCAGCGCCGCACCGACCGAGCCGACAATCGTGATGGTGCCGACGCCGAGCGCCAGGCAGGCGAGGAGGATGGTGAAGCGGCGGAGGTCGCCGCGCAGGTCTTTCAACGCGACGCGGAGCCAGCCGCGCAGCGTGGTGGCGACCGCATTCACGCGGGCACCCGCTCGCTCAGATGGCCCTCGTTCATGCGCAACTGGCGATCGGCTTTTCCGGCCAGCGACGAGTCGTGGGTAATGAGCAGGATGGCAGTGCCGCGCTCGCGGGCGAGGCCGAACATCAGCTCGATGACATGCGCGCCGGTCTCCTGGTCGAGGTTGCCGGTGGGCTCGTCGGCGAGCATGAGCTTGGGGTTGCCGACCATGGCGCGGGCGAGGCCGACGCGCTGCTGCTCGCCGCCGGAGAGGGCGCTGGGCAGGTGGGTCAGGCGGTTGGCGAGGCCGACATCGGTGAGGGCGGCGGCGGCGCGATCGCGGATCGTCGTCCAGGGCAGCGACGGCTCGGCGATCTCGAGGGTGAGGGCGACGTTTTCGAGCGCGGTAAGCGAGGGGATGAGGTGGAAGTTCTGGAACAGGATGCCGAGCGCGTCGCGGCGGAAGATGGCAAGCTGGTCTTCGTTGAGCTTCGCGATGTCGGTGCCGGCAACGCTGATGGCGCCGGAGGTGGCCTGTTCGAGGCCGGAGAGCACCATCAGCAGGGAGGTCTTGCCGCTGCCCGAGGGGCCGACGATGGCGGTCACCTCGCCGGGCTGCAGGGTGAGGTCGACATCCTTGAGAATGTGCAGCGAAGTGGTGCCGCTCTTCAGGTGCAGGTTGATGCCTTTGGCATCGACGACGGGAGCGGGCATGGGGTGGCCGGGTTAGCTGCGATCTCAAGGAGATAGGCGGTGGATGCGGCGGTTCAATGGAGGGATGAACACTGGCGGCGGTTTTCGGTTCCGGCAATGCGGGGCATCACTCCTCGCTGCAGAGGTGCTGTCCCCCGTCTTAACCGTAGCGCGCGACGGAGGATTGGGCGCTGCGGCTGGAGTGCTATTGCAGAGGGTGAACGAAAGGTTACCCGGATGGCTGGAAAGCTCTACTCGGTGCAGTACCTGCGCGGCCTGGCGGCGCTGCTGGTGGTGGTCGCGCATGCCTCGGAGCATCCGTTGGCGGACCCGATCTACCTGCAGGCACGGCTGGGCGAGTTCGGGGTCTATCTGTTCTTCGTGATCAGCGGCTTCATCATGGTGGCGATCTCGGGATCGGGGCCATTCTCGGCGCTGGAGTTCCTGAAGCGCCGGGCCATCCGTATCGTGCCGCTGTACTGGATCTTCACGACGCTCGCCGCGCTGCTGGCGCTGGCGCTGCCGGCGTTGTTCAAGAGCACGGTGTTCACCGTGCCGCATTATGCGCAGTCGATGCTGTTCATCCCGCACGAGGCGCCTGGTCGAGGCGGAACGAGCCCGCTGCTGAGCCTGGGCTGGACGCTGAACTATGAGGTGTTCTTCTACCTGGCGTTCGCGCTGCTGGCAGGGCTGGCTGCTGGCGGGCGGGTCGTGGCGCTGACGGTAGGGTTTGCGGCGCTCTATGTGGCGGGTGAGGTGCTGAAGCCGACCGATCCGCTGCTCGGTTTCTACATGCACCATGCGGTGCTGGCGTTCGTGGCCGGCGCGTGGGTGGGCCTGGGACATATTAGGGGCGTGTTCGCGCGGCTGCCGGCACTGGTGATGCCGGGGCTGGTTGGGCTCGCGGCAGTTGGCGCGATCGTGGCGTTTGGTCTCGACCAGACACCCTATGAGACGGCGCCTGCGTTCGTATCGCTGGTTGGGCTGGCAGTGGCGCTGTTGGTGATGGGGCTGGCTCGCGAGGCTGCGCTGCCGCGGAGCCCCTGGCTGGAGAAGCTGGGGGATGCCTCCTATGCGACCTACCTGGTGCATATGTTCGTGGTCGGCGCCGTAGTCGCGGTGGGGACGCGCGTGCTGCCGGAGGGGCTGGGGAGTTACTTCGGCATGGTGGCGGTGGCGATCGGGCTGGCCCTTGTGGCCGGAGTCATCGTGCACGAGCGGATCGAAAAGCCGCTGCTGCGCGTGTTGCACAAGCGACCGAGAGCGGCGCGCACGGCGGTGCCGGCGCAGTAGCTCAGCCGGCCGGCCGCCCGAAAGCTCAATACTCCGTCATCGCCAGCAGGAACCAGGCCGCGTGGGGGAGCCATTGTTCGCTCCAGCGCCAGGACTGGAACGGGTCCTCGGTCTCGCAGAAGCCGATGTCGGTTTCGTCCGTGAGCGACGAGGTGATGCCGTTGCAGATGCCGCCGTCGGCGTTGGGGAATTTGGCGGGTCCGTAGATGGCCCAGTTGCGGCCGAAGCCCTGCAGCATGCACGAGTGATAGGGGTTGAGGCCGAGGATCCAGTCGATGGCGCGCTGCGACTGGATGCGGGCGAGTTCGGCGGTTTCGGCATCGATGTGCGGCATGGCGCGGCGGAGCGCGTAGGCGAGGCTGCCGAGGCGCGCGTTCTCGCCCTGCCACCAATAGCCGCTGTCATTGCCGTGCGGATAGAAGAACTGCGTGCCGACACCACCGTCGGAGCGCTTCACCAGCTGGCGCGGGTAGGCGAAGGGGTTGGCGACTTCGGCGGTGATGGCGGCGAGGTGTTTCACCACTTTGCCGAGGGCGGCGGAGATGCGCACTTTGTCGGCCTCGGGGGCGATGGCGAGGTAGTCGACCAACGCGGCGATCGGCAGGCCTTCGTCGGAGGCGTGGAAGAACGGGCGGGTGCCGTTATCGGCGCGCCACCAGCCGTCATAGCCATGACCGCCGGCGAGGCGATCGAGCAGGCTTGCGACGCGCTCGCCAGCTTTCACCAGGTATTCAGGCTTGCCGGTCGAGCGGCTGAGTTCGGTAGCGGCGAGCAACGCGCAGTAGTCGTCGATGATGTTCTCTTCGCCATTGTCGAGATATTCGAGGTTGTGGTCTTCCAGGTGGGCGAAGGCGCGCTCGGCGGTGGCGAGGTACTGCGCGGCGGTGAATTCGCCGTCCTGCTTCAGCCGGGCGGCACGGGCGAGGGCGGCGATGGCCATGCCGCCACCCTGGCGGTAGCCGGCTTCCCAGGTGTCGTGCTTGAGGCCCTTCTGGGTGGAGTAGGAGCAGATCTCGCGTTGCGCGGTGTCGCCCGACCAGCGGTCGAAGACGGTCATGTAAAACATGCCGACGGGATCGCACATGCGGACGAGGAAATCGGCGCCCCACAGGGCTTCGGTGCGGAAGGCGGCGTGGAGGTTGGCATCGATATGGGGGCAGACGGCGGCCTTGCTGAGAGCCCACACGACGAGAGGCGTCTGCTGCGGGTTCATGAAGTTGGCGTAGCTGAGGTGGCTCAGGTATTTCGACACGTCGCCCGAGGCGTCGTACCAGCCGCCATGCACGTCGGCGCGCGAGTTGCGCTTGTTGCCGATGAAGGCGATGGAGCGGTCGGCGCTGTCATAGGGCTCGGCGGCGCGCTGGCTCTGGAAATAGCGCAGCAGCGCTGGAGGGAAGCGCTCAGCGTAGAGGGTTTCGGCGATCTCGAAGGGCTCGGAGACGAGGCGGGCCCCGGTCGCGTCGAAGGCTTCGAGGATGAACTGACCGATGCCGGTGAACGCGGTGAACTCGGCTGTCTGCCAGCGCTGGGCCTTCCAGCTGTCGACGCCGGCAGCGTGGCTGGGCGTGGTCTCGAAGACGACATCGCCGGTTGCGGCATCGCGCAGGTGGAGCGCGGTGAACTCGGGACCTGCGCCAAGGGCGAGGACGGCGAATTTCGGCCCCGCGGCCTCGTAGCCGACCTGGTTGGTGGCGATGGCGCGGCTCGAAAAGAGCGCAGGATACTGGGCGTTGATCGCCAGGAGCTGGTTCATTTAGGGGTAATCCGGTCAGAGGTGGTGGCAGCGGGCCATGTGGCTGTCGCCGACGGTGGTGGGGCCGGGCATGACTTCGCGGCAGATGTCGGTGGCGCGCGGGCAGCGCGGGGCGAACGGGCAGCCGCGGCTTTCGGCGGTCCAGAGCGGGATATCGGCGGCGCGGCGGACGGCGGCGCCGGTGATCTTGTTTTTCGGGTTGGGCACCGCGGCGATCAGGAGCTGGGTGTAGGGGTGGCGCGGGTTGTCGGTGATCGCTTCGCTCGGGCCCTGCTCGACGAGGTGGCCGGCATACATCACCGCGGTTTCCTCGGCGAAGTAGCGGGCCGTGGCGATGTCGTGGGTGATGTAGAGAGCGGCGAGGTTCTTCTCGCGCTTCAGGTCCTCGAGCAGGTTGAGGATCCCCAAGCGGACCGAGACGTCGAGCATCGAGGTGGGCTCGTCGGCGAGGAGTACCGTGGGCTCGACCGAGAGAGCGCGGGCGATGGCGACGCGCTGGCGCTGGCCGCCGGAGAGCTCATGCGGGCGGCGCTTCAGGAACTCAGCGGCGGGGACGAGGCCAACCTGGGTGAGGAGGGCTTCGCTTTGCTCGCGGACTTCCTTTTTCGTGAGGCCAGGGCGGTGGATGCGCAGCGGGCGCTCGAGGATGTAGGCCACCGACTGGGTAGGGTTCAGCGAGCCGAACGGATCCTGGAAGATCATCTGCACTTCGGCGCGGTAATCGGTCAGTGCCTTGCCGGTGAGCTTGCCGACGTCCTCGCCGTGGAAGGCGATCTGGCCGGAGGCCGGCTCGTAAACACGGGCCAGCATGCGGGCGCAGGTGGATTTGCCGGAGCCGGATTCGCCGACCAGCGCCAGGGCGCGGCCGGGGGTGAGCTTCAGCGAGATGCCCGACAGCGCCCGCAGCGTGGTGCGCTTGCCGACGAGGCCGCCGAGCACGAAGCTCATGTCGACGTCGCGCATTTCAAGGATGGGATCGGCGCTCATGACAGGAGATGACATGCGGCTTCTCCTCCGGTGGCGGGTGTTGGGCGGAGTTCGGGGGCGAGGCGGCTGCAGACCGGGATGGCTTCGCCGCAGCGGGGCGAGAAGCGGCAGCCTTCGGGCAGGGCGCTGAGGCTGGGCGGCGAGCCAGCGATGCCATCGAGGCGGACGCGGGGCCCGGTGAGCGGCGGGAAGGAGCGGCCGAGCGCGCGAGTGTAGGGGTGCTGCGGGGCGGTGAGGATGGAGCTGGCGGGAGCCACTTCCACCAGCTCGCCGGCATACATGACACCGATGCGGTCGCAGAACTCGATCATCAGGCCGAGATCGTGGGTGATGAAGAGCACAGAGAAGCCGAAACGGGCCTTGAGCTCGCAGATCTGCTCGATGATGTCGCGCTGCACCACCACGTCGAGCGCGGTGGTCGGCTCGTCCATGATGATCAGCTTCGGCTCCAGCGCCAGTGCCATGGCGATGCAGATGCGCTGGCGCATGCCGCCGGAGAACTGGTGCGGGTAATCGTCGAGGCGGCGCGGGCTGATACCGACGAGCTCGAACAGCTCGGCGGCGCGGGCGAGGGTTTCGGCGCGGCTGGCCTTCGGGCGATGGGCGAGGATGGCGTCCTCGATCTGCTCCCTGACCTTGATCACCGGGTTGAGGGCGTTCATGGCCGACTGGAAGACAAAGCTGACCTCGCCCCAGCGATAGCGGCGGAGGCGCTGGGCGGTGAAGTTCAGCACGTCCTCGCCCATGAAGCGGACGGCGCCGCCACTGACCAGGCCGGGGAGGCGGGTGAGGCGGGCCAGCGCGAAGGCGACAGTGGACTTGCCGCAGCCGCTTTCGCCGGCGAGCCCGAAGGCCTCGCCGGGGCGGATGTCGAAGTCGATACCGTTGACAGCGCGCGACACGGTGTTGGCGCCCACGTAGTCGACGGTGAGGTTGCGGACCTCGATGAGGGGTGCGTCAGACAAAATCGGCACTCCGGTTGCGGCGCTTGAGGAAGCGGCGGATGGGGCCGATGCGGCGGGTGGCGGCGAGCTGCGGATTGGTGATCTCGTCGACGGCGAAGTTAACCATGACGAGGGCTGCGCCGGTCAGCATGATGGCAATGGCGGGCGGCCAGATCTCGTACCAGGCTCCGGTCTGGAGGGCCTGCGCGCGCATCGCCCAGTAGAGCATGGTGCCCCAGGTGACGGAGTTGGGGCTGCCCAGCCCGATGAACTCCAGCGCCGCCTCGGCAAGGATGCCGTAGATGGTGGCGAGGACGAACCCGCCGACCACGAACGAACTCATGTTGGGCAGGATCTCGCGGACGATGATCCGCCACTTCTTCTCCCCCATCAGCTCTGCCGCGAGCACGAACTCGCGGCTTTTGAGCGCGAGGGTCTGGGTGCGGATGGTGCGCGCACTCCAGCCCCAGCCGGTCAAGGCAAGGACGAGGCCGATAACGGTTGGCGACGCCTCCTCGATGAAGCTGGCGAGGACGATGATCAGCGGCAATGCGGGGAGGACGAGCGAGACGTTGACGAAGAAGGTGAGGACCTCGTCGGTCTTGCCGCCGAAATAGCCGGCAGAGATGCCGACGGCGAGGCCGATCAGGGTGGCGGAGAAGCCGGCGATGAAGCCGACGGTGAGGCTGGCGCGGCTGCCTTCGAGCAATTGGCTGAAATTGTCCTTGCCCTGGCGCGAGGTGCCGAGGAAGTGCTCGACGCCGGGCTGCACGTGCGGCTTGCCGGCGCGGCGGTAGGGATCATAGGGGGTGATGAGCGGCGCCAGCACGGCGAGGATCACGAAGATCGCGAGGATGATCAGCCCGATGAGGCCTTTCTTGTTGGTGAGGAAGAGCTGAGCCCAGCCGGGCAGCCGGGCGAGGAGGCGGGAGCGGGGGCGGACACCGAGCTCGGCCATCAGCTCGCGCTGCGTCGGGGCCGTGAGTTCGGCGCGCGGTGGGGCGGCTGGGTTGAGGGCGGGGAGGATGTCGGTCATCAGGCTCTCCCTGCCGAACGCAGTCGCGGATCGAGGATGACGTTGAGGACGTCGGAGGCGAGGTTGGCGATCAGCACGCTCATGGTCAGCAGGATCAACTGGGCCTGGATGAAGGAATAGTCGCGGGTCTGGATGGCGTTGAGGGTGAACTTGCCCAGTCCGGGGTAGTTGAACACCACCTCGGTGATGAAGGCGCCGCCCAGCACGTAGCCGATCGACAGCGCCAGCGAGGTGATCTGCGGCAGGATGGCGTTGCGCGCCACGTAGCGGTTGCGGATGCGGCGGTCGGACAGGCCCTTGGCCTTGGCTAGAATGACGAAGTCCTCGTTGAGGAGGTTGATCATGGTGTTGCGCATGCCCAGGTGCCAGGCGCCGAAGCTGACGATGACGATCGAGGCGACGGGCAGCACGGCGTGCCAGGCGACGCTGACGAAGGTCTCAAGATTGAAGCCGGGGGTGAGGTTCATCTCGTGGGCGCGGCCGAGCGGAAAGATCGCCCATTGCATGGTGAAGGCGTACCAGAGCAGCAGCGCGACGACGGCCGGGGTGAAGGCGTTGAGCATCACGTTGATGGGGGTGAAGAAGGTGTCGAAGAAGCCGCCGCGGCGCCAGGCCGACCAGATGCCCATCGTGATGCCGATGCCGAAGGAGAGCGCGGTGGCGGTGCCGACGAGGAGCAGGGTCCAGCCGGCGGCGTAGAAGAGGAGGCTCGCCGTCGGCTCGGGGAAGTTGACGGTCGAGATGCCGAAATCGAAGTGCGCGAGGCGCCAGAGATATTGCAGGTACTGGTCCCACATCGAACCCTCGAAGCCATAGGTCTTGCGGATGGCGTCGATCTGATCGGGGCGCAGCTTGCCGCGCAGTGACAGCAGGATGCGGGTCGCCGGATCGCCCGGCATCAGCCGCGGGATCAGGAAGTTGAGGGTGATCGCGACGAAGAACGCCCCGAAGTAGAACCCCAGTCTGCGGAGGAGGAAGGCCATCGCGTACCCCGAGCGTGATGGGGACGGGCGAACCCGTCCCCGAGGATCAGCTTACTTCGCCACCGGTGTCAGGCTCAGCAGAACCTTGACGCGTTCGTGGATGCCGGAGGGGTTGTTGGGACGGGCCCAGGCGTTGTCGGCGTCCGGCCAGCCGGTGAAGTTGCGGGTCGAATATTCGTACCAGGCGGGGTTGGAGAACAGGGTGATCACCGGCAGGTTCTCGGCTACCTGCTTCATCACAGAGGTGACTTTTTCCTTCTGTACGGCGACGTCGGCCGTGGCGCTGATGGCGGCGAGGTCGGCTTCGATGCCCGGGATCTTCATCTGGTGCATGGACTGCTCGTTGAGTTGCCCAGGGACCATGGTGCGCGGGTTGAACATCGAGTGATAGGTGAACCAGGGTGTCGAGCTGAGGTTCGTCCACATGATGTAGACGTCGAAATTGCCGGTCGGGATGTTGTCGAACCAGGCGCCTTCCTCGGGGGTCTCCATCTCACCGTTGATGCCGATGTCCTGGAGGTTCTCCGAGACGGTCTGCAGCGTATTCACCCAGTCGTCCCAGCCGGCCGGCACGGCCATCTTGAAGGCGATCGGCGTGCCGTCGGGATTGTCGCGCCAGCCGTCGCCGTCCTTGTCGACGAAGCCGGCGTCGTCGAGGACTTTCTTTGCCGCATCCGGGTCGTACTTCATCAGGTACTGGTAAGGCGCGAGCGCCGCGGTATCGATCCAGTCCTTGTAGAACATGCCTTCGCCGATGGGATATTCGGCGGGCGTCGTGAGCCCGAAGGTGGCGATATCGACCAGGGTGCCGCGGTCGATGGCCATCGACATGGCCTTCCTGAACTCGAGATTGTTGAACGGCGCCTCGGTGGTGTTGAGCTGCAGGTTGGTGCCGGCGTCGGGCGGCAGCCAGTAGTGGTTGTCGGGGCTCTTCGAAGCGTAGGTGATATCGGGGTCGGTGATGCCGTCGGTGGCCCAGTCGAGATCGCCATTGGTGATGGCGGCTATGACCTGGAGATTGTCCGACAGCTGCGGGTATTCGATGCAATCGATCTTCACGTCGGCCGCATCGCGGTAAAGCGGGTTCTTGCAGAGCTTGAAGGCGTTGCGCGAGAAGTCGCGCACCTCGGTGAACGGGCCCGTCGCCACCACCTTGGGGTTGGCGTAGTTAACCGGGTCGGCGACGTCCTTCCAGATGTGTTCGGGCAGCGGGAAGACCGGGCCGATATTGAGGCGGGCCAGCGAGTCGGCGGCTTTCAGCTCGAAGCGCACGGTGTGATCGTCGACCGCCACCACATCGACGATCGAGCCGGTGTCCTTTTCGGCATTGTAGATGTCGTAGCCGACGGGGAAATCGAGATGCGCCTTGGCGTAGTTGAAGGTGAAAACCACGTCGGCGGCGGTGAACGGCTCGCCGTCGGACCACTTCACGCCTTCGCGCAGGTGGTAGGTCACGCTCTTCAGGTCGTCGCCGAGTTCATATGAGGTGGCGAGAGCCGGGAAGTCGTTGTCCGGGTGCCAGACATTGTCGATCCACAGCGGCTCATAAGCGAAATCCTGGACGTAGGCGTGCGGGCCGGTGAGGTTGTAGGGGTTGTAGTTCTCGACATGCGCGTCGGTGTGGACCGGGGCGATGCGGATGATCACCTCGGCTTGTGCCCCGGTGGCGAGAGCCGTGCCGGCGAGGGCGGCGGCGGCGAGAAGGGTCAGTAAACGCAGTCGGTGCATGGCTAGTCTCTCCCTGTGAGATCGATCCCATAATCGATAGGCCAGTGTGCAGTCGAAATAGGCTCCTGAGGCGCAGTCCTAGGTTTGTCGCGAGATCGAACCGGAAAAGTCTCAGAACTTTTCCTGATCTCGCTCTGGTCAGTTGGTCGTCAGCGCCGGCGCCGCAACGCGGGACGTCGGCGAAAGGCTTGGCACCGGACCGACGCTCTGGCGCATGATCAGCTCGGTGGGAATGGTGATGACCGGATCGGCCGGCGGCTCGCCATCGAGGATGGAGAGCAGCAGACGGGTGGCGACACGGCCGGCCTCATCGACCGGCTGGCGCACGGTGGTCAGCGCCGGGGTCAGGTGGCGGGCATGGAAATTGTCGTCGAAGCCGAGCAGCGAAATGTCCTCGGGGACGCGCTTGTTGGCTCGCTTCAAGGCCAGCAGCGACCCCGCCGCGACGTCGTCGTCGCCGGCAAAGATGGCGGTGGTCTCGGGCCGTTCGGCGATCAGCCGGGCGGTGGCCTCGTGGCCGAAGGTCTCGGAGAAGCTGCCGTGCTCGACGAAGATGTCGTCGCGGGTAAGGCCGAACTCGGCGAGCGCCGCATCGATGCCGCGCAGCCGCTCGTGGGTATCGTGGTAGATCGGGCCGCCGGAGAGGTAGATGATGCGGCGGTGGCCCTCGGCGAGCAGCAGGCGCATGCCCACGAGGCCGCCGGTGAAATTATCAATGCCGACGCGAGCAAGGGCGGGCGGGCATTCGTTGCCGCCGACGCTGACCACCGGGATCCTGGAGCGGGTGAGGATCTCCAGCGCATCGTCGCGCAGGGCGTTTTCGAGGTAGAGGATCAGCCCGTCGCAGGCGCGATCGACCAGCTCGATGATGGCGCGGGCCTCCTCATCGCGGTCGGCATAGCCGGAGGCGACGATGATGCTCTTGCCCGCGTGGCGCGCCGTCTCCTGCATGCCGCCGATCATCTGGGCGTAGAACGGGCTCGACACGTTGACGACGACGCCGCCGATGATATTGGAGCGATTGGAGCGCAGGCCCCGCGCCATGGTGTTGGGGCGATAGCCGAGCTCGAGGATGGCGGCTTCGACGGCTTTCCGCGCTTCCTCGGAGACATAGCCGTTGCCCGCGATCAGCCGTGAAACGGTGGATCGGGAAACGCCGGCCTTCTTCGAGACGTCGGTAATCGTCGCCATCGGGCACTCGACATGAGATCGATCCCACATATGAGCGCGATGAGAATGATGTTGTCAACCGGATGCAGTAGCAAGGGCTGGAGGGGCGGAACTGAGGGTTGCCGCCGGTCAGGCGAGAGGCACCTGGTCGCCCGAACCTTGCCGTCGGGCCGTTCGGGTTGCATCGGGCTGCGGTTTGCTGCCTGATGCCCGCTCTACAGCCTCGGCGAGAGAGCGATGGCCAGCTTCTCGACTAGACCGCTCAATCCCGGCACCTGGCCGGATTTCGCCGCCCTGGTGGAGCGCCACAACGGCGTCTGGGGCGGCTGCTGGTGCATGGCGTTCCACGCCGAGGGCGCGGGGCATGAGGGCGCCGCACAACACCGGGCCGACAAGGAGGCGCGGGTGCAGAGTGGCGACACGCATGCCGCCTTGGTGTTCGACCGCGACATCTGTGTCGGCTGGTGCCAGTTCGGCTCGCCGGCGGAACTGCCGAGGATCAAGGCGCGCCGGGCCTATGAGGCGGAGCCGCAGACACTGCCGGACTGGCGCATAACCTGCTTTTTCGTCGACAAGGCGTATCGGAAGCGGGGCGTGGCGGCTGCGGCGCTGGCCGGCGCGTTGACCGAGATCGGCCGCCTCGGGGGCGGCACGGTGGAGAGTTTTCCGGAGGACGCGGAAGGCCGCTCGGTGTCGTCGTCGTTCCTCCACAACGGCACGTTGGGGATGTTCGAACGGGCGGGGTTTGAGCGCCGGCGACGGCTAGGGAAGGACCGGTGGCTCGTGACGGTTGAGGTGCCCAGGCAGACCTAGAAATCAAAGCGTCACGGTCGAGTGCTGCGGGCGACGCGGTCTAGGTGACGGTCCCGGGTTGCTCTATACTGCTCTGTGATGACCCGACGATCCGGGAGCTGATTTCGGTCGCGAGGCCAGTCAGGGAGGTCGTGAGATGGTTCGGACCGCGGTTGCAATTGCCGCCCTCATGATGAATGCCGGAGGCGCGTTGGCGCAGGGCGATGTGGCCCTGGGCGAGGAAATGTTCCAGTTCAGATGCGCCACCTGCCACGCGGTGGGTGAAGGCGCCAAGAACGGCCCTCCGCTCAACAACCTGATCGGGCGCCCCGCTGCCTCCGTCGAGGGTTTCAAGTACTCGGACGGCATGGTTGAGGCGGGGCAAGGCGGGGTGGTCTGGGATATCGAGACGCTTACCAAGTTCATCACCAAGCCACGCAGCGTGGTCAATGGCTCGAACATGTCCTTCACGGGGTTGCGCGACCCAGACGATGTTGCCAACGTCATCGCCTACCTCGCCACCTTCTCCTCGCCGCCCGCCCAATAGCCCGCGCAGCAGCAACGAAGCGTGGTCGCGCCACCTCACGGCCGGCCATTCGGTCATCCGCAGAAAATGGCGTGCCACCGTGAAGCGCGCTTCTGCGGTCAGCCAACGGAGTGCATTGAGGTAGATAGGGAAGATCGAAGCGGTGGAGCTGAGCGGTCTGCAGAAAGTGTCGGATTTCAACACCCTATGCTGGCTAACCGCCCCAAAGCTGATCATTGATCGTAAACGGCTTTTCGGGGTCGTTGGGCTAACTCACTGTTGCCGCTTCGAGGCCGCTTGCGCCGCCCCCGCACCCGCACCGGTACAAAGGGTGTGGGGGAGGCTTATTTGATTCCCAGTCGTCGCTTTCGAAGCCCGACAAGCTGCTGGTCGACTGAAGGCAAGTGGCCCTCAGTCATTGTTGCAACAATGATTGGCAACCAGCGGCGCAGTGCAACGGCGGCGTCCTCCAGCCTAGAAATTCGGCTACTCTGCTCCCACAGTTCGGCCTCGCTTACATTCACCTCTGGCGGATGGATGATCCAGTCGAACTCCCGCAGAGGGATCACGATCGAAGGAAAGCGGGGACTACAGAACCACACGTCCTGATAGGCCCCTTCTTGCTGAAACTGCCACTCGAAACCAAGGGCATTGCATGACACGTTCTGTTGTCGGACGTCACAGGCAAGCCAGTGCAGTTCTGGCATGGTAAGACCGACGCTGCTGAACATGTCATTTATCGCCTCCTCCAGTTTCCCACATTCCTCTTCGATCGCCGTCGCCTTGTTCCACATGCGTGGGCCCTGATTCATGATCCTTAGCGGTTAGGGAGACCCATCCACAAATGTGGTTAGGGCGCGGGGCTTTTGGCGAAGAGGAAGTCTACGGCCTGACCGGGTTGGGCGTAGCCGAATATGCGAAAACCTTGAGCGGTTTCTTCACCGGGGAGGTGGAGGGGTTCCATGACGCTGCGTATCAGCTCCCGGTGAGCTTCGTCCCTGGCGATGATGTCAACGTGGAGCAGGTCCGAATAGACTGCGTCCTGGAAGTGGTAGAACCATTCGCTGTCGGGCCCATATCGAAATCCATTCGTGGCCGTGCTGAACCACTGCGGGGCCTGCTCGAGGCCCAACATCGCAAGCCGCAACTCCCGCCATTTCGTATCGCTCATCAGCGGTTGTAGCACGGTCTCCTCCGTGGGTGTCAGTGACCTCCACAAGTGAGATTGGCACCCACAACTGATGAGAGGGTGTGGGGGTGACGGCGTCAAGAATGACCCCTGGTGGTCATGCACATCCACCCACCTAGCCAACGTAGTGCATTGAGATATATATTGAAAATCGAAGTGGTGGAGCTGAGCGGAATCGAACCGCTGGCCTCATCATTGCGAACGATGCGCTCTCCCAACTGAGCTACAGCCCCGCTTCGATGGCGCGCTTATTAGCCAATCTCGCGCCGTTGGACCAGTCCTTTTTTCAGGCGAGGAGGCGCTGGGCGATGAGGCTTTGCGCGGTGGCCACGGCGGCGTCGGGACCGGGGATGGTGGGGCGGGCCAGCAGCAGGCGGCCGCTGTTGCCGTCGACGCGCCTGATATGGCCGAGTTCGGCGGTGTTGGAGCCGATCTGCGGGTCGAACAGGCCCATCAGGCGCACCACCCAGTTGGGCAGCTCGAAGCGCGGGGCGCGGGCCGAGGCCTGGGGCAGGGCGGCGCGGAGCGCGCTGGCGAGCTCGAACAGGGTCATCTCGCGATCGGACAGGATGTGGCGCTTGCCGCCGGCGTCCGGTGCGGTCATGGCGGCGACCTGGGCGGCGGCGACGTCGCGGACGTCGACGATGGAGAAGCTCATCTTGGGCGCGGCGGGCATCGAGCCGTTGAGCAGGCGAAGCACCAGCGCGCCGGAGGTGCCGACATCCTCGTCGAGCAGCGGGCCGAGGATGGCGCCGGGGTTGATGGTGGCGAGGCGGTCGCGGGCCTTGAACTGCTCGGCGATGCGCCACGCCTCGCGTTCGGCGCGGAGCTTCGATTCGGGATAGGCGCTGACCTTGGGGCTGTCGGTGTTGGTCCAGTCGGCGGTGGTGAAAGTACGGCTGTAGTCATCGTGGCCGTAGGCGATGGCGGCGATCGAGGACGTGACGACGATGCGCTCGACGCCGGCGGTGAGCGCCGCGGTGACGGCGCGGCGGGTGCCTTCGACGGCGGGGCGGATCAGGTCGTTCTTGTCCTTGGGCATTTCGAGGACGAAGGGGGAGGCGACATGCTGCAGGTAGCGGACACCGGACATGGCCTCGGCCCAGCCCTTGTCGGAGAGCAGGTCGAGGGCGACGAACTCGAGGCGGGAGGTGTCGGCGCCGTGGGCGGCGAGGGTTTTCCTCACTTTTTCGGCCTTGTCGAGGCTGCGCACCGAGCCGCGGACGGTGTAGCCTTGCTGGAGGAGTTGCAGGGCGACGTGGCCGCCGAGGAAGCCGGAAATGCCGGTGAGCAGGACGCGGTCTGACATGGTATCTCTCCGTTGAATTGAACGATATGTACGAATATCGTTCAATTCGTTCAAGTAGTATGCGAAGGAAAATCGGCGTGGCGGAAATCGACAAGCAGGAGCAGATCCTTTCGGCGGCGCGGCGGCTCATCCTGCGCCAGGGTTTGCGCGCGACCTCGATGGAGGCGATTGCGGCCGAAGCGCGGGTCGCAAAGCCTACGCTCTACAAGTACTACGGGGACAAGAACGTGGTGTTCGAGGCGATTGTCTCGGAGCTGATGGTGGAGCTGCATGAAGGGTTCGTGCGGGCACTGCGGGGGGACGGTGACCTGGTGGCGCGGCTGAGTGCGGCGCTTTCGGCCAAGTACGGGGCGATCGACCGGTTGCTGGGGGATTCGCCGCATGCGGACGAGCTTTACGACGAGCACGAGAAGGTGCGGCCTGAGGTGCGGGCGACCGAGGACGTGATCGACGCGATGGTGGCCGAGGAGCTTGGAAAGGCGGGGGCGAAGGAGCCTGAGGCGCTGGCCCGGCTGGTGCTCGATGCGGCTTATGGGATCAAGCGGAAGGCGCGGACGGCCGGGGATATCGGGCCGGGTATACGGTTGCTGGTGGAGCGGTTGGTGGGGCCGGAGTTGCGGGGGTAGGGGGTTACACTTAGGCCGGCGCAGCCTGACCCCGACCCTGTCCCCTCCCCCGCCACGCGGGGGAGGATCATGGAGAGACCGGGTTTTAGACTTGGGCCCAGGCGCCGGTTTTTTCGCTTTTGAAGACGGCGTCGATGACCTTCATCGATTTGATGGCGTCGTCGACGCCCCAGGGGAGGGGCTTGTTGCCGAGGACGGCGTGCGCGAAGGCTTCAGCCTGCTCGGTGTACTGGTCGCAGGGGGCGATGATTTCGCGGCGGCTGAGGTGGCCATCAGGGGAGTAGCCCGGGTCGACGAGCAGCGCAGTGGCGGTGTCGGCGGGGGCGTTGAACGGGATGACCAGCTCGACGCGGCCCTTGGTGCCGAGCAGTTCGAGCGACTGGTGGTTCACGGTCTGGGTGGAGCAGACGAAGCTCGCCTGCTTGCCGCCACCGAAGTCCATGATCACCGAGGCGAGGCGGTCGGTCTTCATGACCGGATCGCGATCGACCAGCGAGACGACGCGTTGTGGCTCGGCTTCAAACAGGTAGCGAGAGCCGGTGATGGGGTAGCAGCCGATATCGTAGATGCCGCCGCCGCCGATATCGGCCTGGTTGCGGACGTTCGTGGGATCGGTGAGGTAATAGGTGAAGACACCGCGCACGGCGCGTAGTTCACCCAGCTCGCCGGAGCGGGCGATCTCGCGGGCGCGGGCCCATTGCGGGTGCCAGCGGACCATGAAGGCTTCGTAGAAGATGATGCCGGGCGGCAGCTGGCGCAGCTGCTCGGCTTCGCCGGCGTTGAGCGCGATGGGCTTTTCGCAGAGCACGTGCTTGCCGGCCCTCGCGGCGGCGAGCGTCATCGGGACGTGCAGATGGTTGGGGAGCGGATTGTAGATGGCGTCGACATTGGGATCGGCGAACAGGGCTTCGTAGCTGCCATGGGCCACTGCCTTGCCGGTGAGGCCGAGCTCGGCGATGTACTCTTCGGCCTTGGACTGGTCGCGCGAGGCGACGGCGACGACTTCGCTCGAGGGCGACTTCATGATCGCCGGCGTGACCTTCTTGAGGCCGATATTGGCGGTGGACAGGATGCCCCAGCGAACTTTCTTTTCTGCCATCGTTCCCTCCTCGAAATAGCCGGGGAGTCGTAGCGGGGTGCGATGCGCCCGTCCACTGAGACAGCGCCGCTGCACTATCGACCTTCGGTGGATGATCGGAGATGAACGGGAGATAGACGAAGGCTGAACGCGGAATTGGAGAGGATCAGGCCAAAGTGATGGTCGGGGCTCGGTGAGCGGGTTGACGCTCGGGCGTCCCGGCCTAGGGTTGAGTGGATCGACGGGAAGGAGGCCTGAGATGAGTATTGGAGGACTTTCTGTTCGTGGACTGCTGGCCGGGGTGATGCTGGCTTGCGTTCTGCCGGCGATGCCGGCCTTCGCGCATCATGGCTGGGCGTGGACCGAGGAGGCGTTCTTCGAGCTCACGGGCATCATCAAGTCGGTGTATGTCGGCAACCCGCATGCGACGATGGATGTCGACGTGGACGGCGTGGTGTGGCGGGTGGAACTGGCGCCGCCGGGTCCGACCATGGCGGCCGGGTTCACCGAGGAGACCGCGAAGCCCGGCGACGAGGTGGTGGCGCTCGGCAACCGGTCGCTCGACCCGAACGAGAAGCGGATGAAGGCGGTGCGGATCACGGTGGGCGGCAAGGCCTACGACATCTATCCGTCGCGCGTGCCGGCGAACTAGCCGGATGGAGGCGTGGCTGGAGGCGATCGAGCAACTCGCCTGGGTGCGGGTGCTGAAGAGTTCGTTCTTCGCCTATCCGATCGTCAACGCCGTGCATGTGCTGGCGGTGGGGGCGCTGGTGACCTCGGTGGCGCTGATGGATCTCAGGGTCATCGGCGTGGTGCGGAGCGTGCCCGAGGCGCCGTTCGTGCGGCTGCTGCGCCGGGTGGCGCTGGGGGCGTTCGCATTCGCGGTGGCGACCGGCGTGACGATGTTCGCGGTGCGGGCGAGGGAATATGCGGTGATGCCGCTGTTTCTCGTGAAGCTGGGGCTGATCGGGGTGGCGGGCCTGAATTTCCTGGTATTTTCGGCGATCGACCGGCGGCGGGCGACGGGTGAACCAGCGCCCATGGTGGCGCGAGTGGCGGCGGGGGCGTCGATCGGGCTGTGGGTGACGGTGGTGCTGGTGGGCCGGTTCCTCGGGTATGTGGAATAAGGGCCGCTGTTGGCGGATGAGAGAATATCGAGGGACGCCATGGGGTTGAACTATATCCGGACGGTGCCGATCCTGCGCTCGTTCGACGAGGCGAAGGCTCGGGAGTTCTACGTGGACTGGCTCGGCTTCACGGTCGACTGGGAGCACCGCTTCGAGCCGGGAATGCCGCTCTACATGCAGGTGAGCCGCGACGGGATCGTGCTGCACATCTCGGAACATCACGGGGATGGCTCGCCGGGGGGCCAGGTGCGGATCGATTGCACCGGCGTCGCGGCGCTACAGGCCGAGCTGATCGCCAAGAAGTACAAGAACAACCGACCGGGGCTGGAGCGGCCGGATTGGGGCGGGCTCGAGTGCACGGTGGTGGACCCGGTCGGCAACCGGATCATCTTTGCGGAAAGCGAGTGAGCGGGTCGCCGACATCTATGAGTGACAAGTCGTGCCTGCGGCGGGTAGTGCGACTTTGCAGTTGCAGGGCGGCCACAACCCCGATGTGGAAAGAAGACGCGGGGCCAAGAACCGGCCCGGCACACGCGGATTCTTGACCAGCACGATTGACTTGGCACGGCGCCCGTGGCGTCTTGCGGGCATCGTCAAACGGGGGCGGTTGCGATGCGTCGGCTAGTGCAGGGACTGACCATATTGCTGACGCTTGGGTGCGTCGGCACGGCCATGGCCCAGGATACTGGCTTCGGGGTCGACGAGGTCCGGGGCGGACTGTATTTCCACGGCTTCGATAAGGGCGACAATGCCTGGTTGCCGTGGATCGACTCGCAGATTCAGGATGCCAATGTCGAGTTGCTGTTCACGCCGTTCGACCTGGGCAGCTTCAATTCGTGGGGAGAGCTTCGGCCGCATGTCGGCGCCACGGTGAATTTCGCTGGCCTCGAGAGCATGGTCTATGGCGGCCTGAGCTTTACGTCGCATCTTTTCGATACGCCGCTGTTCATCGAGGGCACGTTTGGCGGCGCGGTGCACAATGGAGCATCGAGCGGCGCGGTGGCCCCGGCTCGTAACCTCGGCTGCCCCGTGCTGTTCCATGAAAGTGTCTCGGTTGGCTACGACGTTACCCCCGACCTGAGCGTGATGATCACCGCCGACCACATTTCCAATGCCGGGTTGTGCGACTTCAACCGGGGCCTCAGCAATATTGGCGTGCGCGTCGGCTGGAAGTTCTGAGGCTTGCCGGTGTCGGTGCTGCCCCCGCCTCGTGCGCGTTAAGCCACTACCCGACGGCCCACCTACTCGTCCTTACATTCGCAGCCCTGGCCCCAGCGGCGTCAGCCCGCCTGCCGGCGTCGGTGCTGGCCAGGTGCAACGCCGCGCACGCGTTTGAACGCCTTGGCGAAGGCGAACTCGTTGTCATAGCCGACCCGATGGGCGACGAGACCGATGCGTTCGCCGCGCGACAGCAGGTCGGCGGCAAGGCTCATGCGCCAGCGGGTGACATAGCTGAGTGGCGGTTCGCCGACGGCGCTATTGAACCGGCGGGCGAAGGCGGCGCGCGAGAGGCCGGAACGCCGGGCAAGGCTGTCGACTGTCCACGGGTGCGCCGGATCGTCGTGTACCGCCCAGACGGCAGGGCCGACGACGGGATCCTGCAAGGCGCCGAACCAGCTATGGGCGCTGTGGGTGGCCTGCGTCGCGATCCAGTCGCGGAGGCCGTAGACGAAGAGCAGGTCGACCAGCCTATCGATCAGCAGGGCCGAACCGGAGCCGGCGGCCTCGGCCTCGGCGGCAAGCAGACCGATGGCCGCGGCGAGCGGGCTTTGCGGCTCGGGACGGACGTGCAGCAGCTGCGGCAGGCCGCGCAGCAGCGGGTTCATGCCATCGGCGGAAAAGGAATAGGAGCCGCAGAGCACGACGCTTGGTGCGCCTGAGCCGCCGGTGGGGAGGGTGGTGCGCTCGCCTGGAGCAAGAGGCCTGACGCGATCGTGGAACTCGACGCCATGCCCATCCGCGGTGTCGCTCAGCACGTGGCCGGCACCGTGCGGGAAGATCACCATGTCTCCGGTGTCGAGCGCCACGGTCGCCGAGCCATCGTCGAGCCGGGCGTAGCAACGGCCGGCGGTAACCACGTGGAAGCCGGCGAGCTGGCCGAGCGCCTTGCCGAAATGGAGTCCCCACGGCGCACCGAGCTCGAGCCGCGAGGAGAGGGCGCTGCCCAGGTGTACCGCTTCGAGCACTTCGGTGAGGACATCAAAGCGAGAATCGAGACGTTCGAACATAAAGCGGAGCGTTTCATGCATTCATTCGAGCGTCAACCGATCCTATCTCCCGACTGCTGACAACAACAGGAGCATAGAATGATCGGATCGGTGCTGGTTTTGGGGGCGACGGGAAAGAGCGGGCGGCGGCTAGTGCCGGAGCTCGCGGCGCGCGGCGTGAGCGTACGGGCGGCGAGCCGCACGCCGGGCGAGGGGGTGGTGTTCGACTGGCAGCGGCCGGAGACGTTCGCGCCGGCGCTGGCGGGTATGGAGGCAGTCTATCTGGTGACGCCGAACGGTATCGAGGATCCGAGCGGGCTGGTGGCAGAGTTGCTGGCCGAGGCGAAGGCCGCGGGGGTGCGGCGCGTGGTGGCGGTGTCGTCGATGGGGGTGGAGTTTCCGGGCGAGCCGACTGGGTCGGGGCGGTTGAAGGTCGAGCGACTGGTCAAGACCTCAGGGCTCGAATGGACGGTGCTGCGGCCGGGCGGGTTCGACCAGAACTTTTCGGAGGATTTCCTGCTGCCGGGGATCATGCAGCGGGACATGCTGGCGACCGCGACCGGCGACGGACGGGTGGGGTTTGTCGATGCAGGTGACATCGCGGCGGTGGCGGCAGCGGCGCTGACCGAGGGTGGGCACGCCGGGGAGACCTATGCGATCACCGGGCCGGAGGCGCTGAGCTTCGCCGAGGCGGCAGCGATCATCGGCGAGGCCGCGGGGCGTCCGATCGGGCACCGGCCGATTGCGCCGGAGGAACTGACGGGCATTCTCGGCGGCGCAGGCGTGCCGGCCGACTACGCGGCGATGGTGGTGCGCGACCAGGTGGGAATCCGCGACGGACATGGGGCACGGCTGACCGACGTGGTGGAGCGGGTCACCGGGCGGCCGGCAGTGGGATTCCGCGACTACGCGACGGGAGCGAAGGGGGCTTGGGTTCGGGTGGGGGTGTAGGGGTCTCGATCCCAACAAGACTGGATAAAGCCCGTGCGTTATTGTCTGGAACAAGAACTTATTGAATCTACTGATGTATCTGTTTGCGCCGCGGCCTCAAGACGATAGGCTGCGGGCGATTTCTACAGACGCTGATACTTTGGGGGCTTAATTGAACAAGATTGTTTTGGTTGGCGCGATTGCGTTGCTGGCGCTGCCGACTGGCGCTCATGCGGCGGATCTGATTGTGGAGACGCCGGCCGCGTCGGTAGTTGAGGCGGCAGCCGTGGACTGGTCGGGCGTTTATATCGGCGTGCATGGCGGCGTGGGCTCGGGCGAACTGACTCCGGAAGGAGCTCCTTTCGTCAATGACCTCGACGGCTGGCTGGCCGGCGCGCAGGCAGGTTACAATGCGCAGTTCGGCAACTTTGTGCTCGGTGTCGAGGGCGACGTCTCCTGGTCGACCCTCAACTGGGAACAGAACGCCCCTCCGTTCTTCGAGTCGGACTATACTCTCGAATGGCTGGCCACGCTGCGTGGCCGCGCCGGTTTCGCGTTCGAGAGCGTGCTGCTCTACGGCACCGCGGGTTTGGCTGCCGGCGGCGCGCGCTACGACGTTGCCTCCATTGCGCCACCGATCGACCAGGTCGTGTCCGAGACGCATGTGGGCTGGGTGGCCGGCGTTGGCCTCGAAGCAATGGTTGCCGAGGGCGTGTCGGTGAAGGCCGAGTACCTCTACCGCGATCTCGGAGCGGCGACCTACGCGTTCAACGGCTTCCCGCCGTTCGACCAGTCGCTCACCGCCAGCACGGTCACGGTGGGCGTGAACTTCCACTTCTGAGGGGCTCGCTGGCGGCGTTTCGAGGCCCTGGCAAGTCCAGGGCCTTTTGTTTGCGAGGAGTGTGAGGCCGGTGGCTGTGGGCCCCCACCCCTGTCCCCTCCCCGCAAGGGGGAGGGAGACGCTCTCACTAGTTGCGGTGCTTTACGCGACTTGTCCGGCGGCCCAGCCGCTGGCCCAGGCCCACTGGAAGTTGTAGCCGCCGAGCCAGCCGGTGACGTCGACGGCTTCGCCGATGAAGTAGAGGTTGGGGACGGTGCGGGCCTGCATCGTCGTCGAGTCGAGGCCGTCGGTGTCGATGCCGCCCAGGGTGACTTCAGCGGTGCGATAGCCTTCGGAGCCGGTGGGCTTGATGGTCCAGCGGCGGAGCGAGTCCTCGATCTTTGCGAACGACTTGTCGCTCATGTCGCCCATCATGGTGGTGATGCCGATCTCTTCGGCGAGCATCTGGGCGAGGCGCTTGGCGAGGTGCTGCGACAGCACGGTCTGCAGCTGCAGTTTGGGGCTGTTGCTGCGGGCTTCGCGGAGGATTTCGTCGAGGCCGCCGTTGGGGAACAGGTCGATGACGATGGCATCGCCTTCGCGCCAGTAGCTGGAGATTTGCAGGATCGCCGGGCCGGAAAGGCCACGATGGGTGAAGAGCATGGCTTCGTCGAAGCTCTTCTTTCTCACCGAGATGCGGGTGGGATCGACGGCGATGCCGCTAAGGGGAGCGAGGCGCTCGAGGATGCGGGGCTCGAAGGTCAATGGGACGAGGGCAGGGCGGGTTTCGGTGACCTTCAGTCCGAACTGGGTGGCGAGCTGGTAGGCGAGGCCGCTGGCGCCCATCTTGGGGATCGACTTGCCGCCGGTGGCGACGACCAGCGATTTGCCGATCAGCGTTTCCTCGGCGGTCATCACGGTGAAGGTGCCGTCGGCGTGGGTGACGCTTTCGATCTCGGTGTCGAGCAGCAGGGTGCCCTGGGCCTTCTTCAGTTCGCTGACGAGCAGGTTGATGATCTGCTGGCTGGAGCCATCACAGAACAGCTGTCCCAGGGTCTTCTCGTGGAACGGGATGGCGTACTGGTCGACCAGCGCGATGAAGTGTTCCGGCGTGTAGCGGGAGAGGGCCGAGAAGGCGTAGCGCGGGTTGTTCGAGAGGAACCTGTCGCGGCCGGCTTTCACCGTGGCGTTGATGTTGGTGAAGTTGCAGCGGCCGCCGCCGGAGATGCGGATCTTCTCGCCAGGGCTCTTGGCGTGGTCGACCACCAGAACCTTGCGGCCGCGCTTGCCGGCTTCGATGCCGGCCATGAGTCCGGCGGCGCCGGCGCCGAGGATGATGGTGTCGTAGGTTTGCATGGGGTGGGAAATACACGGAGTTCTGCGGCACGCATAGGGCGGCGGATGCCTGAGAGCCTGGCCGCCTCCTCCACCGCCTCCGGCGGTCCCCTTCCCCGCCGCGCGGGGGAGGATCCGCTGTGGCTCCTTCAGGTGATAGGCGATGTCCTATAGGTGATTGACTATTTGCGATTTCGGCGTAGAAACCCGGGGCCGGACAAGAGGATCGGGTTGCGGGATGCGCAAGACCCACCACATCACTGTGACGAAAGCGGAGGCCGTGGGTCTTCGCCGTTTCGTCATGGCGGCGACAAAAACCACCAAAACCCCCTGAGCCGATCCCCGGGCAACTCCCGCCGGGGAGCGGCCGGATGCCATGTGCCGCGGACCGAACAAGGTCCAGCGCGGGGGAATGAAGGCAAAGAGGAAGTTTCAAATGGGTTATCGCGTCGCCGTCGTCGGGGCCACAGGCAATGTGGGCCGGGAAATGCTCAACATCCTCGCCGAGCGGAAGTTTCCCGCGTCCGAGGTGATCGCGCTCGCTTCGTCGCGTTCGCAGGGCCAGGAAATCAGCTTCGGCGACAAGCGGCTGAAGGTGCAGAACCTCGAGAATTTCGACTTCAAGGGCGTGGATTTTGCGCTGATGAGCGCCGGCTCGGCGATCGCCAAGGAGTATGGCGAGAAGATCGGCGCGACCGGCTGCATCGTCGTCGATAACTCGAGCTTCTGGCGCTACCACGGCGACGTGCCGCTGATCGTGCCGGAGGTCAACGCGCATGTGCTCGACGAGTACATGGCGCGGAACGACCGCAAGAACATCATCGCCAACCCGAACTGCTCGACGGCGCAACTGGTGGTGGCGCTGAAGCCGCTGCACGATTTCGCGACGATCAAGCGCGTGGTGGTTGCGACCTACCAGTCCGTCTCCGGCGCCGGCAAGGAAGGCGTCGACGAGTTGTGGGACCAGACCAAGAGCGTGTTCGTCAACAACAAGCTCGAGCCGCGCAAGTTCACCAAGCAGATCGCCTTCAACGTCATCCCGCACATCGATGTGTTCATGGAGGACGGCTACACGAAGGAAGAGTGGAAGATGGTGGCCGAGACCAAGAAGATCCTCGACCCCAAGATCAAGCTGACCGCCACTTGCGTGCGCGTGCCGGTGTTCGTCGGCCACTCCGAGGCGGTCAACCTCGAGTTCGTGAATCCGATCTCGGCCGATGAGGCACGCGATATCCTGCGCGAAGCGCCGGGCATCTCGGTGATCGACAAGCGCGAGGCCGGTGGCTACTCGACGCCGGTGGAAGCGGCGGGTGAGTACGACACGTTCGTTTCGCGCATCCGCGAGGATGTGACGGTGGAGAACGGGCTGAGCATCTGGGTGGTGAGCGACAACCTGCGCAAGGGCGCGGCGCTCAACACGGTGCAGATCCTCGAGACGCTGATCGAGCGGCGGTTGGTGACGGCTAAGGCGGCTTAGGGTTCGACCCTTCGGAGACTGCCTTCTCCCCTTGTGGGAGAAGGTGCACGACAGGGCGGATGAGGGTTCTCCGCCCGGACTGTCGCTCATCGCTTTCGCTCGGATCGCGCAGCCTTGGGCTGCGGGATCCCTCATCCGGCCTTCGGCCACCTTCTCCTACAAGGGGAGAAGGCGCCGACTGATAGACTTCGGGCCGCCCCACCTCGGAACCATCCATGCCCCCCCGCCACATCTTCCTCGCGCTGTCCGTCGCTCTGGTCTGGGGGCTGAGTTTCATTGCCATCCGGTGGGGTGTCGATGAGGTGCCGCCGTTGCTGCTGACGGCGGTGCGCTACGTGTTCGCCGCTGTGCCGGCGGTGTTTTTCGTCAAGCGCCCGGCGGTCGGGTGGCCGTTGCTGGTTGGCTATGGCTTCGCGATCGGGGTGGGTCAGTTCGGATTGCTGTTCCTGGCGATCAAGCTCGGCATGCCGGCGGGGCTGAGTTCGCTGGTGATCCAGCTGCAGGTGTTCTTCACGATCTTCCTGGCGTTCGCGTTCTTCGGCGAGCGGCCGAACCTCGCGCAGCTGGGCGGGGCGGCGGTGGCGCTGGTGGGGATCGGGGTGATCGCGGTCGAGCGGCTGGAGGGGGCAGCGCTGCCGCCGCTCTTGCTGACGATCGGCGCGGCCGGTTGCTGGGGCTTGGGCAACATGGTGGGGAAGGCCGCGGGGCGCATCGACATGCTGGGGTTCGTGGTGTGGTCGGCGCTGGTGCCGCCGATCCCGCTGTTCCTCGCCTCGCTGCTGCTCGATGGGCCGGGAGCGATCCCGCTGGCGCTGTCGCAACTGACGATCAAGGGCGTGGGGTCGATCGCCTTCATGGCCTATATCGCGACGCTGTTCGGCTTCGGGGCATGGGCATGGCTGCTCAGCCGCTATAACACGAGCCAGGTTGCGCCGTTTGCGCTGTTCGTGCCGGTAGCGGGGATCGCGGGCGCTGCGTTGTTCCTCGGCGAGGGCATCACCGGGGTTGAGATCGTGGGCAGTGCGCTGGTGTTTGCCGGGCTGTTGCTCAACGTGCTCGGGCCGCGGCTGTTCAGGCGGGCGCCGGCATGATCACGCTGCGGCTGGCGGTGGAGGCGGATGCGCCGGAGATTGCGGCGCTGTTCGCGACGTCGCGGCGGTTGCTGACGTTTTTGCCGGACCTCCATACCGTCGAGGAGGACCGGGTCTATGTGCGCGACAAAGTGCTGCGAGATTTCCGGGTGACGGTGGTGGAGCGGGACGGCTCGATCGTCGGGTTCATGGCCGAGCTCGAGGGCTGGATCGAGCATCTCTATGTCGATGCGACGCAGCTGCGTTCGGGTGTTGGATCGGTGCTGGTTGCCGACGCGCAATCGCGCAACGAGGACCTGCAGTTGTGGTGCTTCGCCAACAATCTGCGCGGGCGGGCGTTCTACGAGCGAATGGGGTTTGAGGCGGTGAAGTTCACCGACGGGGCCGCCAACGAGCAGAGGGCGCCGGATATCCTGTATCGGTGGGAGCGGGAGTTTGGGAGCGGGTGAGGGGTGCCGACTGGCTGCCCGGTGCGAGCCGACCCCCACCCCTGTCCCCTCCCCGCAAGGGGGAGGGAGACGCCAACACGAGCCGCGATGCGGAAACTACTCCGGACGATAGAAATCGCCGTCGGCGTTCATGACCCAGAGTTCGCCGGTGGAGATGTCGAACCAGGCGCCGTGGACGGCGAGCTTGCCTTCTTCCTCGAGCTTCTTGACGTAGGGGAAGGTCCGCAGGTTGTTGATCGAGTGGCGGATCGAGAAGCGCTCGAGCATGGTCTGGCGCTCCTTGTCGGTCAGCAGGGTGTACTTGGACACGGCGTCCGACACCGGGGCCAGCATGCTCATCCACTTGCCGATGAAATCGCCCTGGGCCAACGGGCCGGTATCGGGAGCGAGGGCGGCCTTTATGCCGCCGCAGCGGCCGTGGCCCATCACCACGATATTGCTGATTTCGAGCGCGTTGACGGCGAATTCGATCGCCGCCGAAGTGCCGTGCTGGCCGCCGTCGGGTTGGAAGGTGGGCACCAGGTTCGCGACGTTGCGGAGCACGAACAGCTCGCCCGGACCGGCGTTGAAGATGGTCTCGGGCGCCGCGCGACTGTCGCAACAGGCGATGATCATGGTGGTGGGAGACTGGCCCCGATCGGCCAATTGCCGGTAACGGCCCTGTTCAGGGTCGTAGCGGTCGGACATGAACGACTTGTAGCCGTCGAGCAAAAATGCTGGAAACCGATCCATGCCGCAGCGATTAGCGGTTACTGAAGGCAATTTCAATCGCCCGGGGCAAAGAGGGCGAGCAAAGGAGTAGTGCATGTTGATCTATCGCTTCCTCTCGGGGGAGGACGATTCCGCCTTCTGCCACAAGGTGACCAAGGCGCTCAGCGAAGGCTGGGTGCTGCACGGTTCTGCCAGCTATGCGTATGACGCAATGAACAAGAAGATGAAATGCGGGCAGGCGGTGACCAAGGTGGTCAGCGACCAGCCGTATGACGCAGACAAGAAGCTGGTCGACTACGTCTAGGCTTTGGTTACGTCGCCCAGGTGGATGCGTTGCAGCGCTTCCATCTGGGCGACAACTGCGCCCGGCCCGCTGCACCCCATGAGCGGCGCGCTAAACCGATTATGAACGGCGGGTTCAAGGCAGGTTCGGACGGGTGGAGCTAGAACGGGACAACAAACGCGCAGGGATGCGCCAGGTTTTGAGGCCCCGAAATGCAGATCAAGTTTGCCGTCGCCGCTATCGGACTTGTCGCCCTGGCGTTGCCGCTCGCGGTGTTTGCCAGCCAGCCGAAGCTCGAAGCGCTGAAGCCGACACCATCGCTGGCCAAGGCGCAGGTGCTGTCGATGCTGTTGCTCGATCCGCGTGAGAGCGGCGCCGAGTTCAGCGTGAAGCTGCCCGAGGGGTATGCGACGCTGGATGTGGATGCGGATCCGTTTGGGGTGGTTGCCAACTAATCGGGGCTCCGCTCACCGCCTCCTATCCTCCCCCGTCCAGGGGAGGTGCCGTTTTGTGGGCGGGCTTGATCGAGCTCCAAGTACTGACGTCATCCCCGCGTAGGAGGGGACCCATTGTGGTCTCTCCACTTCGCTGCGCGTCGAAGCATCCCACTGGGTTCCCGCCTTCGCCGGAATGACGCCGGAGGGGTGGAGGGGGCGCCTCAGAGGATCCCCTTCAGCCTGACATGCTGCAGCAGCATGATGGTCTTGGCGTCGGCGATTTCGCCGGAGGCGATCATGCCCAGCGCCTGGTCGATGCCGAGTTCCAGCACTTCGATGTCTTCGCCTTCGTGTTCGATGCCGCCGCCGGCCGAGACTTTCGAGTCGGCGTCGTATTCGGCGAGGAAGAGCGAGAGCTTTTCGGTGACCGAGCCGGGGCTCATGTACGCGCTCAGCGCCAGCTCGACGTCGTGGACGCGGTAGCCGGATTCCTCTTCGGCCTCCTTTTTCGCCGTGGTCACCGGGTGGTCGCCATCGAGTTTGCCGGCGACGACCTCCACAAGCCAACCCGGTTCGCCGTGAGCGAACACCGGGTAGCGGAACTGGCGGGTGAGGATGACGGTGCGCTGGGTGCGGTTGTAGAGCAGGATGCCTGCGCCATCGCCGCGATCGTAGGTTTCGCGGACCTGGCGCTGCCATTCGCCGTTGCTGCGCTTGAGCTCGATGGTGGTCTTCTTGACCAGCCCCCAGTTGTTCGACAGCACCTCTTCGCCGAGCACTCGTACTTTCTCGTTCACGTCGTCAATCCTCAATGGAACCGCTCACAAACACCATGCGTTGGTGAACCGATTGTGAATAGCGGCTTCAGCGCAGGGCCATTTCTCAAGCGCTAGAAGTCTCACCAAGCAGCGGAAACCTCGAACACAGAGGTCGCCCGCAACAAGGACGAAAGAGATGGGCAGACTCGCAGCGGGAACGGTCATTGCACTCGCGATCCTCGCGATGAATGGCAACCTGGTGCGGGATGTCTTGGCGGAGGACAGCCAGCGGCTGATCGCCTCGACCACGCTTTCGTCCGCCACCCCGGTGGCGTCCGGACCCAGCAGCGAGCGGGTGTTGAGCTTGTTGCTCACACTCGAAGCGCTGCGGGCCGCGCCGGAGGTGCTCGTCCGTCGGTAATGCACTCAGCGCATAGCGGGACGAAAGTGCAATGCTTGGCATAAGCAGAGCCTTTGACCTCAGCGCAAACCGCCGCTAGAAGTCTCGAACCATTCCAAACTGGGGCGCCCGGCCTTCTCCCGGCGGGCGAGGCGCGAGACTAGCATGGCTCCTTCTTCACGGCCGCTTTCGCCGCATCTTTCGATCTACCGCTTTACGCTCACCATGACGATGTCGATCGTGCACCGCGCGACCGGCATTGCGCTTTATGGCGGCACGCTGCTGCTGGCGCTGTGGCTGGTGGGAGCGGCGATCGGCGGCGGGTTCTTCGATTTCGTCACCTGGCTGTTCGGCATGTGGCTCGGGCAGCTGGTGCTGTTCGGCTACACCTGGGTGCTGTTCCACCACATGTTCGGCGGCATCCGGCACTTCGTCTGGGATGCGACCAAGGCGATGGACGCGGCCGGGCGAGAGCTGATCGTCCGCATCCAGCTCGGTGCTTCGATCCTACTGACGCTGATCGTCTGGGCAATCTTCGTGTGGTTCAAATGAGTTCGGCCAAGCCCACGCGGGCACAGATCCAGACGCCCTCGACGCATTACGGCCGGGCCAAGGCGTCGACCCGGCACTTCATCACGCAGCGCATCACCGGCGCGATCAACATCCTGTTCGCGCTGTTCATCATCTGGTTCGTCGTCAGCCTCGCGGGCAGGGCGCCGGCCGAGATGATCGCGCTGGCGCGCAACCCGTTCGTCGCGATCGGGCTGGCGCTGCTCATCGTCAATGTCGCCGTGCACATGCGGATCGGCATGCGCGAGGTGATCGAGGACTACATGAACGGCGAGCCCAACCGCCTGGCGCTCGTTGCCAACAACGTCTTTGCCGTCTTCATCGTGGCGGTGGTGCTCGGCGCCATCGCCAAGCTCGTCTTCTGGGGTTAGCCGCATGGCCGCTTACGAGATCATCGACCACGAATTCGACGTGGTCATCGTCGGTGCTGGCGGCGCCGGGCTGCGCGCTACGCTGGGCATGGCTGAGCAGGGGCTGAACACCGCCTGCATCACCAAGGTGTTCCCGACCCGCTCGCACACCGTGGCGGCACAGGGCGGCATCGCCGCGTCGCTGGGCAATATGGGCCCTGACTCGTGGCAGTGGCACATGTACGACACCGTGAAGGGGTCGGACTGGCTCGGCGACAACGACGCCATGGAGTATCTGGCGCGCGAGGCCCCGGCGGCGATCTACGAGCTCGAGCACTATGGCGTGCCGTTCTCGCGCACCGACAAGGGCACGATCTACCAGCGGCCGTTCGGCGGCCACATGACCGAATTCGGCGACGGTCCGCCGGTGCAGCGTACCTGCGCCGCGGCGGACCGCACCGGGCATGCGATCCTACACACGCTCTACGGGCAATCGCTACGGAACAACGCGCAGTTCTTCATCGAGTATTTTGCGCTCGACCTGATCATGGGCGCCGATGGCTCGTGCCAGGGCGTGATGGCGTGGAAGCTCGATGACGGGACGCTGCATCGGTTCCGGGCAAAGCTGGTGGTGCTGGCAACGGGCGGCTATGGCCGGGCGTATTTCTCAGCGACTTCGGCGCACACCTGCACCGGCGACGGCAACGGCATGGTGGCGCGGGCCGGGCTGCCGCTGCAGGACATGGAGTTCGTGCAGTTCCATCCGACCGGTGTGTACGGCGCGGGCGTGCTGATCACTGAGGGCGCGCGTGGCGAGGGTGGGTATCTCACCAATTCGGAGGGCGAGCGGTTCATGGAGCGCTATGCGCCGAACGCCAAGGATCTGGCGAGCCGCGATGTGGTGAGCCGCTGCATGACGATCGAAATCCGCGAGGGGCGGGGCGTGGGGCCGAAGAAGGACCACATCTTCCTGCATCTCGACCATCTCGACCCTAAGGTGCTGCACGAGCGGCTCCCCGGGATCACCGAGAGCGCCAAGATCTTTGCCGGCGTCGACCTGACGCGCGAGCCAATCCCGGTGCTGCCGACGGTGCACTACAATATGGGCGGCATCCCCGCGAACTATCACGGCGAGGTGCTGAACCCGACCGAAGGCGATCCCGACCGCGTGGTGCCGGGGCTGATGGCGGCGGGCGAAGCGGCCTGCGCTTCCGTGCACGGGGCGAACCGGCTCGGCTCGAACTCGCTGACTGACCTCGTGGTGTTCGGACGCGCGGCGGCGCTGCGGGCGGCGAAGGTGGTGGACAAGGGCTCGATGGTGCCTGCGGCGGTGGCCTCGGAAGACGAGCGCATTCTCGCCCGTTTCGACCGGCTGCGGCATGCCAATGGCTCGTCGCCGACGGCGCAGGTGCGCGACAAGATGCAGCGCATCATGCAGGAAGACGCCGCGGTGTTCCGCACGTCGGAGTCGCTGAAGTCGGGCGTCGAGCGCATCAACGCCCTCTATGGCGAGCTGGGCGATCTCAAGGTCTCGGACCGTTCGATGGTCTGGAACTCGGACCTGGTGGAGACACTGGAACTCGAGAACCTGATGGCCTGCGCGGCGACGACAGTGGTTTCCGCCGAGGCGCGCCACGAAAGCCGCGGCGCCCATGCGCACGAGGATTTCCCGAGCCGGGATGATGTGAACTGGCGGAAGCACACGCTGAGCTGGATCGACGACGCGGGCAAGGTGGAGCTGGGGTATCGGCCGGTGCATGTCGACCCGCTGACGCCGGAGAGCGAGGGCGGGATCAGCCTGAAGAAGATCGCGCCGAAGGCGCGGGTGTATTGAGGTGAGGGGGCTGGCGCGCGCGATAGCTCTGCTGGCTGCGCCGCCGCTACTGGCAATCTTGTCGATGGCCGTTCAGGCTGACGACCGAGCGGCCACCGATGGTGAGATGAAGGCGCTGTTGCAGGGGTGTTGGCACAAGGGCAACTCCCTGCTTTGCTTCGAGCGCACGGGGCGATTCACCGAACGGGTCTCTGGTGATGGTGAGGGGGGCTGGGTCTATCTGGGCTCCTACAGGGTTGCAGCAGGAAAGCTGCGCCTCAACAACATGCGAGGCGACGGTCCGATAACTGCCAATCGCCAGATGATTTGCGATGTCCTGATGCGTCCGAAGGTTTCATTTCGACTTATGAACTGCGCCAGGTCCGATAGGGGTGATCGCGCGGTCGATGACCCCAACAGTTATCTTCCTGCGCAGTTCGGTTATCTCTTTCTGTCGGAGGCGATATCCGAATGACCGCCGCCGCCGGCTATTCCGGCACTCCGCTGCCGCAGAAACTTGGGCTCAAGGACGGGCAGCGGGTGTTGTTTCTGGGGTTGCCTGTTGAGCTGGTGGAGCTGAAGTCGGCAAGGGAATTCGCGGAGGTGCGCGACGCGCAGTGGGATGCGTGGCGCGGTAGCAAGGACTGGGACTTCGTGCATGGGTTTACGGCATCGCGCGGGGTGCTCGAGGACAATGCGCGGCCGCTGATGGAAGCCATCACTCGGGATGGGGTGATCTGGATCTCGTGGCCGAAGAAGGCGAGCAAGGTTCAAACCGACATCACGGAAGATGTGATACGCGAAGTGGTGCTGCCGATCGGGTTGGTGGATATCAAGGTGGCCGCGGTCAGCGATATCTGGTCGGGTTTGAAACTGATGATCCGCAAAGAATTGCGGTGAGACAAACGGGGCGAATGATGAAGCGGGTTATGGTGGCGCTGCTGGCGCTGGGGATGCTGGGCGGCGTGGCGCAGGCGGCGCCGAGCGAGGCGCAGAAGGCCGATTTCTACAAGACCTGCATGGGCATCGCTTCGGACGATGCGCTGTGCAGCTGTAAAGCCGATGCGGCGATGACGCTGATCGACGAGGAATTCATGGCGATGGTGATCGCCTCGATGAAGGGCAAAGCGCCGCCGGCAGGCCAGTACTCGGCCTATAACACCTACGTCGCCAAATCGAACCAGATCTGCAAGCCGAACTACTGAGGAAAGCCCTGTGTCGCTGAAGCATACGAGAGCCATTGGACTGATTACCGGCGCGTTCGCGACGCTGTGGCTTGCGGGGTGCGGCGGGCTGTCGGCGGATGCGCAGGCGGTTGCCGATTCCTGTTCGAAGGTGCCGGGCGCGACCGCGGAAAGCTGCCAGTGCTACGCCAAGGAACTGTCGGCCAAGCTGAAGCCGGAGCTGATGAAGCTCGCGACCTACGCGCAGACCGACCCCGGAAAACTGTTCGATCCGGCAGTGATCGGCAATTTGAGCGCCAATGACGTGATGGCGGTGACCAACACGTCGGCCGCGGCGCTCAAGACGTGCAAAGTTGTAGGATAGGGCCATGGCTGAATTCACGCTCCCCAAGAACTCGCGGATCATGCCGGGCAAGACCTGGGCGAAGCCGGCTGGGGCGACGCGGCTCAAGGAATACCGGGTGTACCGGTACGATCCGGACTCGGGCGAGAATCCGCGGCTCGACACGTATTTCGTCGATCTCGACGATTGCGGGCCGATGGTGCTCGATGGGCTCTTGTGGATCAAGAACAAGGTCGATCCGACGCTGACGCTGCGCCGTTCGTGCCGCGAGGGCATCTGCGGCTCGTGCTCGATGAATATCGGCGGCGCCAACACGCTGGCCTGCACCAAGGGAATGGACGATTTCGCGGGCCATATCAGCGTCTATCCGCTGCCGCACATGCCTGTGATCAAGGACCTGGTGCCGGACCTCACCACCTTCTACGACCAGCACCGCTCGATCGAGCCGTGGCTGAAGACCACGACGCCGACGCCCGAGAAGGAATGGCTGCAGACGCGCGACGACCGCGCCAAGCTCGACGGGCTCTACGAGTGCATCCTCTGCGCCTGCTGCTCGACTTCATGCCCGAGCTACTGGTGGAACGGCGAGAAGTATCTCGGCCCAGCAGTGCTGCTGCAGGCCTATCGCTGGCTGATCGACAGCCGCGACGAGGCGACCGAGGAACGGCTCGACAACCTCGAGGATCCATTCAAGCTCTATCGCTGCCACACCATCATGAACTGCGCCAAGGTCTGCCCCAAGGGGCTCAATCCGGCCAAGGCAATCGCCGAGATCAAGCAGATGATGGTGACACGGGAGTTCGCATAAGCTGTTTGAGACCATCGCCGAGATCGAGGATCCGTCCGTCGCCCGCGTGCTGATCGCGGCGCTGAAGGCGCATGGGTTCCATCCCAAGGAAGGCGGGGACAGCGGCTTGCCGGGGCTGCCGGGGGTGTATGGGCCGAAGGGCATTCCGATCGAGTTGCCGGAGGAAGAGGCGGGCGACGGCAAGCTGCTCGCCGATGCGCTGGTGGCGGAGATGCTGAGGCGGTAGGGGGGCCGATCCGTCCGAGCGTGTTGCGCCTCCACCCTTGATCCCTCCCCGGGAAGGGGGAGGGAGACGCAGCGGCGGCTGCGGCGGCCACTCCCTAACTCTGCCACATTGATCGTCGCATAGGGGAAGCGGGGCTTTGGCGGTTGACGGCGTTGCCGTTCAGGCTGTATCGCCGGTCACCAATTCTTAACCATCTGGCGGAGCAGGGCCGATGATGAGTTCGAGACGCGCAAGCGTTTCCATGGTGGTGATTGCCGGTTTGGCGCTTGCGCTGAGCGGCTGCGCCTCGAGCGGCGTAACCACGAGCAGCATCGCCTCGGCCGAGACTATCACCCCGATCCAGAACACGCCGGTGGCGAGCTCGGACCTCAACGCGCTGCCGGGCACGACCGTGCAGCCGGGCGCGATTGCCCAGCCGGCGCCGCTTGGTGCGCCGGGGCAGATCGGGCAGCCGGCGCAGGTGGCGAGTGCCGATGGTTCGTTCGCGACGCTGGGCTCGGTGCCGCAGGCGCCCGGGCGGGATCTCTCGACCGGGCTGACCGTCGAGAAGCTGCTGGGCGGCTGGACCGTGGTTTCGGGCGCCGAGCAGTGCAAGCTCAACCTTACGCAGACGGCGAAATCGGGCACGTCGCGCTATCGCGCCTCGACGCCGGGTTGCGCTCTCGCCGGCCTGAAAGTGGTGGCGAGCTGGCAGCTGGTGGGCAGCCAGGTGCAGCTGTTCGACGAGGCCGGTGACATCGTCGCCTCGCTGATTCTCAGCGGCAGCCAGTTCATCGGCACTCTGGCCGGCGGCCAGGGCATCACGATGGTCGGCTAGCGGTGGCAAGCCGGCGGCGGGGGCCTGCAGGCACACCAATCACCGACAAACTGAACGCGCTGACCAAGGGCGGCGCGCTCGCTTCCGATCCATTGCAGTTCAAGGCAGCGGCGGCGCTCGATCGCGTGGCGACCGAGCTCGCGGTGCAGAACGGCTCGCGCGGGTTCCTCTCGGGCTTATTCGGCGGGCCGGAGCCGGTGCGCGGGGTTTATCTCGTCGGGCAGGTCGGGCGCGGCAAGACCATGCTGATGGACTTGTTCTTCTCGCTGGCGCCGACGACAGAAAAGCGGCGGGTGCATTTCCATGAGTTCATGGACGAGATGCACGAGGCGATCGCGAAATTCCGCAAATCGGCGAAGGGCAAGGCGGATAGCGCCGACCCGGTCGCGGCGGTGGTGAAGCCGTTGCTGGACGAGGTGCGGTTGCTGTGTCTCGACGAGTTTCAGGTGCAGGACATCACCAACGCGATGCTGCTGGGGCGGCTGTTCGACAAGCTGTTCGCGGGCGGGGTGACGATCGTTGCGACCTCGAACACGCGGCCGGATGATCTTTACGAGAACGGGCTTAACCGGCAACTGGTGCTGCCGTTCATCGCGGAGTTGAAGCAGCACGCGGAGATCGTCGAGCTCGATGGGCCGACGGATTATCGGCGGCTGAAGTTCGAGGGCGAGGCGGTCTATCACTATGGCGGGGGGCCCGAGGTCGATGCGGCGATGGACCGGCTGTGGCTGAAGCTGACCGGTGGCGCCGAGGGTGAGCCGGCGGAGCTGCATTCGCTGGGGCGAGTGATACCGGTGCCGCGGGCGGCGATGGGGGCGGCGCGGTTTACATTCGCCGAGCTTTGCGAAGCGCCGCTTGGCGCGCGCGACTATCTGAAGCTCAGCCACGCCTACGAGGCGGTGATGATCGATCATGTGCCGCAGTTCGACCGGTTGAAATCGAACGCGGCGAAGCGGTTCATTCTGCTGGTGGATACGCTCTACGATCGTGGGGCGAAGCTGGCGGCGAGCTTTGCGGTGCCGCTCGATGAGCTTGGACAGGACGACAAGACGAAAGCCGAGTTCGCGCGCTGCGTATCGCGGCTAATCGAGATGCAGTCGGCGGAGTATCTAGCGGCGCCGCATCGCGGGGATGGGGCGGCGCTGCACTAAGTGTCGGACTCGTCAACTTGCCCAAGGAATGGGCAATTTCCGATGTGATGAAAACTCAGCCGGTAGGACGTACGGCTGACTTGCCCCCGTCACCCTCTAGGGTTAATAGGAGCGCGCAATTTCCAGCATAAGCAAAACGGGGTTCGGTGGATGGCGCGCAAGAAGATCGCTCTGATCGGTGCGGGACAGATTGGTGGCACTCTGGCTCTGTTGGCCGCGACCAAGGAGCTGGGCGATGTGATCCTGTTCGACGTGGTCGACGGCGTGCCGCAGGGTAAGGCCCTGGATCTCAGCCAGTCCGGCCCGGTCGAAGGCTTCAACGCCACCCTCAAGGGGACCTCGGAATACAAGGACATCGTCGGCGCCGACGTGGTGATCGTCACCGCTGGCGTGCCGCGCAAGCCCGGCATGAGCCGCGACGACCTGCTCGAGATCAACCTCAAGGTGATGGAGCAGGTGGGTGCGGGCATCGCGAAGTACGCGCCTGAGGCGTTCGTCATCTGCATCACCAATCCGCTCGATGCGATGGTGTGGGCGCTGCAGAAGTTCTCCGGGCTGCCGGCGAACCGGGTGGTCGGCATGGCGGGCGTGCTCGACTCGTCGCGCTTCCGCCACTTCATCGCCGATGAGCTCAAGGTTTCGGTGCAGGACGTGAACGCGTTCGTCCTCGGCGGCCATGGCGACACCATGGTGCCGCTGGCGCGCTACTCGACCGTTGCGGGCATTCCGCTGCCGGACATCGTGAAGATGGGCTGGATGAGCAAGGAAAAGCTCGAGCAGATCATCCAGCGCACCCGCGATGGCGGCGCCGAGATCGTCGGGCTGCTGAAGACCGGTTCGGCGTTCTATGCGCCGGCGACGTCGGCGATCGAGATGGCCGAGAGCTACCTCAAGGACAAGAAGCGCATCCTGCCGTGCGCCGCCTATCTCAAGGGCGAATACGGCGTGAAGGGCACCTATGTCGGCGTGCCGGTGATCCTGGGTGCCGGTGGCGTCGAGAAGGTCGTCGAGATCTCGCTGTCGGGCTCCGAGCAGAAGGCGTTCGATAAGTCAGTCGCGGCCGTGAACGGCCTCGTCGAAGCGTGCAAAAAGATCGCGCCAAAGCTGGCGTAGATTGTGCGGGGCCGGCTCAGTCGGCCCCCACCTGGTCCTCCCTGCAATGGCGCGGGGACTTCCGTTGAAAATCCACTCCACCATTGCGAGCATCCCGCGAAGCGGGGACGACCCGGCGGGTGGGAGAGCTTCCGACACAAGGCGGTAGGTAGACATGAACATCCACGAACACCAGGCCAAGGCGCTGCTGAAGACCTACGGGTTGCCGGTGGCCGATGGGGTGGCGATCTTTACGCCGCACGAGGCAGAGGCTGCGGCGCTGGAGCTGCCGGGTCCCCTCTATGTGGTGAAGTCGCAGATCCACGCCGGTGGGCGCGGCAAGGGCAAGTTCAAGGAACTTCCCGCCGATGCCAAGGGCGGCGTGCGGCTGGCGAAGTCGGCGGCGGAAGTCGCTGCCAATGCCCAGGAAATGCTTGGGCATACGCTGGTGACCAAGCAGACTGGCCCGGCTGGCAAGCAGGTCAACCGGCTCTACATCGAAGACGGCGCCGACATTGCGCGCGAGCTCTACTGCTCGCTGCTGGTCGATCGCTCCACCGGCCGGGTGTCGTTCGTGGTCTCCACCGAAGGCGGCATGGACATCGAGGCGGTTGCGCATGACACGCCGGAAAGGATCATCGCGGTCGATATCGACCCGACGGTCGGCGTCACGGCCAAGGACGTTGCAGAGATCGTTGCGGCGCTGAAGCTCGATGGCTCGGCGGCGGAAGATGCGAAGTCGGTGTTTCCGGCGCTCTACAAGGCGTTCGTCGAGACCGACATGTCGCTGCTCGAAGTGAACCCGCTGATCGTGATGGCGAACGGGCACCTGCGCGTCCTCGACGCCAAGGTGAGCTTCGACAACAACGCCGCGTTCCGGCATGCCGAACTGGCGCCGCTGCGCGACCTCACCGAAGAGGATGCCAAGGAGATCGAGGCGTCGAAGTTCGACCTCGCCTACGTGGCGCTCGACGGCAATATCGGATGCATGGTCAACGGCGCCGGCCTCGCCATGGCGACGATGGACATCATCAAGCTCTATGGCGCCGAGCCCGCCAACTTCCTCGACGTCGGCGGCGGCGCATCGAAGGAGAAGGTGACGGCGGCGTTCAAGATCATCACCGCCGACCCGGCCGTCAAAGGCATCCTGGTCAACATCTTCGGCGGCATAATGCGCTGCGATATCATCGCGGAAGGCGTGATCGCAGCGGTGAAGGAAGTCGGGTTGCAGGTGCCGCTGGTGGTGCGCCTCGAAGGCACCAACGTGAAGGAAGGCAAGGCCATCCTCAATTCGTCCGGCCTCAACGTGATCTCGGCCGACGATCTCGACGATGCCGCGCAGAAGATCGTCGCGGCAGTCAAGGGCTGAGCATCGCCATGAGCGCTTCCACGGCTTCCCTTGCCACCGGCAACGAGCGTCTCCAGGCGCTGGTTGGTGCATGGCAGGGCGAGGAGGAGATGTCTGCAACGCAGTGGGCACCGGCCGGCCTCGCGACCGCCGAGTTGGTGACCGAGCCGGATTGCGGCGGCCTCTACGTCGTGCAGCGCTATCGCCAGGCGCGCGACGGCAAGCCGTCGTTCGCGTCCCACAACGTCTTCGCCTTCGACCGGACGGACGGGTCCTACAAGCTCTACCAGTTCGACTCGATGGGCTTCATGCCGGTGCCGGCCTCCGGTGCGTGGACGGGTGACGAACTCGTCATGGTGCGCACTTCCGAGCGCGGCTCGGCGCGCGTCAGCTACTTCTTTGACAGCCAGGACAGCTACCGCACGCGGCTGGAGTTCCGACCCGCTGGCGCCGCGGACTGGCAAGACATGGCGAAAGGCACGTTCCGGCGTGTTTCGCCTTCCTCTCTAACCATCTCGTAAAGGGCCGCAATGTCCATTCTCGTCAACAAAGACACCCGCGTTCTGGTGCAGGGGCTGACCGGCAAGACCGGGACGTTCCATACCGAGCAGGCGCTGGCCTATTACGGCACCAAGATGGTGGGGGGCGTGAACCCCAAGAAGGCCGGTGAGGTGTGGACCAGCGGGCTCGACGGCTCGGCGACACTGCCGGTGTTCGCGACCGTTGCCGAAGGCAAGGAGCGCACCGGGGCTACCGCATCGGTAGTTTATGTGCCGCCTCCGGGGGCAGCCGACGCCATCATCGAGGCGATCGACGCCGAGATCCCGCTGATCGTCTGCATTACCGAGGGCATCCCGGTGCTCGACATGGTGCGGGTGAAAGCGCGGCTCGACAAGTCGAAGTCGCGGCTGCTCGGGCCGAACTGCCCCGGCGTTCTGACGCCGGAAGAATGCAAGATCGGCATCATGCCGGGCTCGATCTTTTCGAAGGGCTCGGTGGGCATTGTTTCGCGCTCGGGTACGCTTACCTATGAGGCGGTGTTCCAGACCACCAATGCCGGGCTCGGCCAGACCACCGCGGTCGGCATCGGCGGTGATCCGGTCAAGGGCACCGAATTCATCGATATGCTCGAGATGTTCCTCGCCGACGAAGAGACCAAGTCCATCATCATGATCGGCGAAATCGGCGGTTCGGCCGAGGAAGACGCCGCGCAGTTCCTGATCGACGAAGCCAAGCGCGGCCGCAAGAAGCCGATGGCCGGGTTCATCGCCGGTCGTACTGCTCCGGCGGGCCGGACCATGGGCCATGCCGGCGCCGTGATCTCCGGCGGCAAGGGCGGCGCCGAGGACAAGATCTCGGCAATGGAACGTGCGGGCATAAAGGTGTCGCAGTCGCCTGCGAGGATTGGCCAAACCCTCGCGGAAGTTCTAAAAGGCTAACCCGAGGGCGACAAACCGATGATTGGGCGCGGGCAAAACCCCGCGCCTTAACGTCAAACAAAGGACTACACGGGCATCTAGGCCCGTGCTCGCGAGCCCGGTCGAGACCTCCCGGGCATTTGAGAAGGATGGCGGGGTCAAACGCCCCGCGACGCTGGACATGACCCGACAAGAAAAGAACGAACAGTTCTTGCTCTCTTCTTTCCTTTATGGCGGTAACGCCGACTACATCGAAGGGCTGTACGCCCGCTATAAGGCCGATCCGGCCTCGATCGATCCGACCTGGGCGTCGTATTTCGATCGGCTCGAGGATGCTCCCGCCGACATCGACAAGAATGCCGAAGGCCCGAGCTGGCAGCGCCGCGACTGGCCGCAGGCAGCGAACGGCGAGCTGGTCTCGGCACTCGACGGCAACTGGGGTGAGATCCAGGTCAAGGTGCAGAAGGCATTGGTCGAGAAGGCCAAGGTCGAAGCGGCGCCGGCACCGACTCCGGTCGATGTGCTGCAGGCGACGCGCGACTCGATCCGCGCCATCATGATGATCCGCGCCTACCGCATGCGTGGGCACCTGCACGCCGATCTCGACCCGCTGAAGCTGAAGACCGACGATCCGGCGCCGGAACTGGAGCCCGCCGCATACGGGTTCAACCCGCACGACTATGCCCGCAAGATCTTCATCGACAACTATCTGGGGCTCGAATACGCGACCGTGCCGCAGATGCTGGAGATCCTCCGGCGGACCTATTGCTCGACCGTCGGCGTCGAGTTCATGCACATCTCCGATCCCGAAGCCAAGCAGTGGATCCAGGAGCGCATGGAAGGGCCGGACAAGGAGATCAAGTTCACGCCCGAGGGCAAGAAGGCGATCCTCAACAAGCTGGTCGAAGCCGAGGGTTTCGAGAAGTTCCTCGACGTCAAGTTCACCGGCACCAAGCGGTTCGGCCTCGATGGCTCGGAGGCGCTGATCCCGGCGCTCGAGCAGATCATCAAGCGCGGCGGCTCGCTCGGCGTGAAGGACATCGTGCTCGGCATGGCGCATCGCGGCCGGCTGAACGTCCTGACCCAGGTGCTGGCAAAGCCCCACCGGGCGCTGTTCCACGAGTTCAAGGGCGGGGCGTTCTACCCCGAGGAAGTCGAAGGCTCGGGTGACGTGAAGTACCACCTCGGTGCTTCGGCCGACCGTGAGTTCGACGGCAACAATGTGCACCTGTCGCTGACCGCCAATCCGTCGCACCTCGAGATCGTCGATCCGGTGGTGCTGGGCAAGGCGCGCGCCAAGCAGGACCAGCGTTCGGCGGTCGACGGGCGGTTCATCGCCGATACGCGCCAGACCGATCGCTCGGTGGTGCTGCCGCTGCTGCTGCATGGTGACGCCGCGTTTGCCGGCCAGGGCGTGATCGCCGAGTGCCTGGGGCTTTCCGGCCTCAAGGGGCACCGGACCGGCGGTTCGATCCACGTAGTGATCAACAACCAGATCGGCTTCACTACGGCGCCGATGTACTCGCGTTCTTCGCCGTATCCCACCGACGTCGCCAAGATGATCGAGGCGCCGGTGTTCCATGTGAATGGCGACGACCCGGAAGCAGTGGTCTATGTCGCCAAGGTCGCGACCGAGTTCCGGCAGCGCTTCGGCCGCCCGGTGGTCATCGACATCTTCTGCTATCGCCGCTTCGGCCATAACGAGGGCGACGAGCCGAGCTTCACACAGCCGCTGATGTACTCGAAGATCCGCAGCCACGAGACGACGCTCGACATCTATTCCAAGCGTCTCGTCGGCGAGGGCGTGCTCTCGGGCGACGAAGTCGACAAGATGAAGGCGGACTGGCGCGCGCATCTCGAGCACGAGTTCGAGGCCGGGCAGGATTTCCGTCCGAACAAGACCGACTGGCTCGACGGCGTGTGGAAGGACCTGAAGCGCGCCGACGTAGAAGGCCCGCGCCGCGGCGACACCGGGGTGGATGTCCCCGACCTGGTCAAGCTGGGCCAGAAGCTGTCGACAGTTCCGGCCGGCTTCAACGCCCACAAGACGGTGAAGCGGTTCATGGACAACCGGCTCGCTTCGATCGAGTCGGGCGAAGGCATCGACTGGGCGACCGGCGAAGCGCTGGCGTTCGCGAGCCTGCTCGAGGAGGGCCACCCGGTCCGCCTGTCGGGCCAGGACGTCGAGCGCGGCACCTTCAGCCAGCGGCACTCGGTGTTGTACGACCAGGAGAAGGAAGAGACCTACACTCCGCTCAACAACATCGCGGAACTGCAGGCGCGCTACGAGGTCATCAACTCGATGCTCTCGGAAGAAGCGGTGCTGGGCTTCGAGTACGGCTACTCGCTGGCCGAGCCGAAGACGCTGACGTTGTGGGAAGCGCAGTTCGGCGATTTCGCCAACGGCGCACAGGTGGTGGTCGACCAGTTCATCTCGTCGGGCGAGCGCAAGTGGTTCCGCATGAGCGGTCTCGTGATGCTGCTGCCGCACGGCTATGAGGGCCAGGGGCCGGAGCACTCGTCGGCCCGCCTCGAGCGCTATCTGCAGAGCTGCGCCGAAGACAATATGCAGGTCGCTAACTGCACGACGCCGGCGAACTACTTCCACATCCTGCGCCGGCAGATGAAGCGCGATTTCCGCAAGCCCTTAGTGCTGATGACGCCGAAGTCGCTGCTGCGCCACAAGAAGGCGGTGTCGGGGCTGGTCGAGTTCGGGCCGGAATCGACGTTCCATCGCCTGCTGTGGGACGACGCGGAAGCGCCGGGCGTGCCGAAGACCACGATCAAGCTGAAGCCGGATGCGGAAATCCGCCGTGTCGTCCTCTGCACGGGCAAGGTCTACTACGACCTGCTCGAGGACCGCGAGAAGCGCGGCATCGACGATGTGTACCTGCTGCGGCTGGAGCAGCTTTATCCGTTCCCGGCCAAGGCGCTGCTCGACGAGCTCAACCGCTTCCCGAACGCCGAGATTTTCTGGTGCCAGGAAGAGCCCAAGAACATGGGTGCGTGGGCATTCGTGCAGCCGTATATCGACTGGGTGATGGACCAGATGGGGCGTCCGGGCGACCGGCCGCACTATGTCGGCCGCGCCGCTTCGGCGGCAACGGCGACCGGGCTGATGCGCACGCATCTGCAGCAGCTGCAAGCCTTCCTCGAAGAAGCATTCGCCAAGTAGACTCGGCAAGCAAACTCGCCAGACAAGCGGCAAAGAAAACTGAAGGACCAAACTGATGGCGACTGACATCCGGGTGCCCACGCTGGGCGAGAGCGTCACCGAGGCGACGATCGGCCAGTGGTTCAAGAAGGTCGGCGACACCGTCGCGGCCGATGAACCGGTGGTGGAGCTCGAGACCGATAAGGTTACAATCGAAGTGCCGGCCCCGGCGGCCGGCGTGCTCGAGGCGATTACCGCCAACCCGGGCGACACGGTCAATGTCGGGGCGCTGATTGGCGCCATCGGCGCGGCTGGTGCGGCCGCCGCTGCGGCTCCGGCCGCTGCTGCCAAGCCCGCCGAAGTGCCGCAGCCGGCGGCGGTTGCCGCCGAGCCGGCACTGAAGGCCGGCAACGGCAGTGGTTCGATGGCCCCGGCCCCGAGCGCGCAGAAGCTGATGGCCGAAAGCGGCCTGTCGGAAGCCGATGTCAGCGGCTCGGGCAAGCGCGGCCAGATCCTCAAGGAAGACGTGCTGGCGGCGATCGCCAAGCCCGCTGCTGCGGGTGCGACGGCGAGCGTCATCGCGATGCCGACGGCGGTCAGCGGTTCGGCGGCAGCGCCGATCCCGGCAGCGAAGCCCGCGCCGGCCCCGGTGGCTGCTCCGGCACCTGCCCCGGTTGCCAAGGCGGCTGAGCCGGCTCCGGCCCAGGTCCGTGGCCCGGTCAACGCCAATGACGACGTGCGCGAGGAGCGGGTGAAGATGACCCGCCTGCGCCAGACGATCGCCCGGCGCCTGAAGGAAGCGCAGAACACTGCCGCCATGCTCACCACCTTCAACGAGGTGGACATGAAGCCGGTGATGGACCTGCGCAATTCCTACAAGGAGCTGTTCGAGAAGAAGCACGGCGTGAAGCTCGGCTTCATGGGCTTTTTCACCAAGGCGGTGACGCACGCGCTGAAGGAAATCCCGGCGGTCAATGCCGAGATCGACGGCGAGGAGCTGATCTACAAGAACTACGCCCATATCGGCGTGGCCGTGGGGACCGAGAAGGGCCTCGTGGTGCCGGTGGTGCGCGATGCGGACCAGATGTCGATCGCCGAGATCGAGAAGGACATCGCCCGGCTGGGCAAGCTTGCCCGTGACGGGCAGCTGTCGATGGCCGACATGCAGGGCGGCACCTTCACGATCTCGAATGGCGGCGTCTATGGCTCGCTGATGTCGACGCCGATCCTCAATGCGCCGCAGTCGGGTATTCTGGGCATGCACAAGATCCAGGAGCGGCCGGTGGTGATCGGCGGCGAGATCGTCATCCGCCCGATGATGTACCTGGCGCTGAGCTACGACCACCGCATCGTCGACGGCAAAGAAGCCGTGACATTCCTGGTGCGGGTGAAGGAAAGCCTCGAGGCGCCGGAGCGGCTGGTGCTCGATCTCTGATCCGGCGGCACTGCGTGAAAGTTCAAGGGCTCGCTTCGGCGGGCCCTTTGCTTTTGCGGGGTGGGGCCAGGGCGCTGAGGAGCGGGGTGCGGCGCAGGGCGAAGTAGGTGATGAGGTAGGCGCGGATAATGCTGAGAAGCCCACCGGCGCAGAACATCCACCAAAGGCCGGCATAACTCCGTCCGAGCGCATCTTCGGAGGTGCTAGCGCGAGCAAACATTACGGCGCAGATGGCGAAGGTGATGGCGGCGATCAGGATGGTGCCATCGAGTATTGGTCGGTTGCGGCCGCGCCAGGCGGCAAGAACAAGCAACAGACAGGTGGGGGCGGTGACGACCGAGATGCTCTGGGCGTGCCACACCGAATACGTTGGCAGCGCGTGCCAGCCGTCACGCCATACGAGGCCGAAAAATAGGCCGGTGTAGATCACCGTCGCGAGCAGCGTCACGGTGACGAACAGCACCAGTCCGGAGCGCAGCAGGGCCATCACTTCCTCCATCAATGATGGTTCGACCTATACACTGTTCAATTTATTATGAACAGTGTTTTTTATCTGCGCTGGTTTCACGTTCCCACCACGTGGCATAGGGTTTGGCAAACGGGAGAAGAACTATGGCCGACAAAGTACTTGTGGTGACTGGCGGCAGCCGGGGGATTGGGGCTGCGGTTTGCCGGTTGGCGGCGGCACGGGGCTATGGCGTGGTGGTGAACTATGTCGGCAATGTCGCGGCGGCCGAGGCGGTGTGCGCCGATATCCATGCGATGGGCGGCGAGGCCGTGGCGGTCCGCGGCGATGTCAGTAGCGCGGAGGATGTGGAGCACATCTTTCTGGCTGCGGACCGGATGGGGCGGCTTGCGGGGCTGGTCAACAATGCCGGGACGATTGCGACGTCTGCCCGTGTCGACGCGATGGATGCGGAGCGGATCAACCGGATCTTTGCGATCAACGTGACGGGCTCGATGCTCTGCGCCGGGGCGGCGGTGCGGCGGATGTCGACGAAGCATGGTGGCGCCGGCGGCGGCATCGTCAATGTGAGCTCGGCGGCGGCGAAGCTTGGGGCGCCGGGGGTGTATGTCGACTATGCGGCGAGCAAGGGGGCGATCGATACGTTCACCGTCGGGCTGGCGCTGGAAGTGGCGGCCGAGGGCATCCGGGTCAACGGGGTGCGGCCGGGGGTGATCGACACCGAGTTCCATGCGACCGGTGGGGTGCCGGACCGGGCGCACCAGCTGGCGCCGAGCGTGCCGCTGGCGAGGGTGGGCACGGCCGAGGAGGTGGCGAGCGCCATCATGTGGCTGCTGTCGGACGATGCGGGGTATGTGACGGGGACGACGCTGGCGGTGACGGGGGGACGGGCGGCCTTTGCCTGAGGCGAGAGTGCAGTTTCGCCCGCATCGATTCATGCGCATTTCGCATAGGTCGGTCGTGTCGGGGGTTCCCTCCCCAACGCGGGTAGTTTAACCCGTTTGTCAGTCCTATATCGGCAGCGCGGGCGCCACTCCCTCAGGCGCCGCTTGAGCCTCTCGGAGACATCATGGCGGACACTTTCGACCTCACCGTAATCGGTTCCGGCCCGGGCGGGTACGTGGCGGCAATTCGGGCGGCGCAGCTCGGGATGAAGGTCGCGGTGGTGGAGAAGTGGCCGACCTTCGGCGGCACCTGCCTCAATATCGGCTGCATCCCCTCCAAGGCGCTGCTCCATGCGTCGGAGCTGTTCGAGGAAGCGGGACACCAGTTCCGCCAGTTCGGCATCGATGTGACGCCGCAGCTGAATTTGAAGCAGATGCTGGTGCACAAGGACGATACCGTCACTGCCAACGTCTCGGGCATCGAGTTCCTGTTCAAGAAGAACAAGATCACCACCTTCCGCGGCACCGGCTCGATCCCCGCCGAGGGCAAGGTGCTGGTGACGCCGGAAAGCGGTGCGCCGCAGACCATTGAAACCAAGAACATCCTGATCGCCACCGGCTCGGTGCCGATCAGCCTACCGGGCATCACCATCGACGAGAACAAGGTGGTGTCGTCGACCGGTGCGCTGACCCTTCAGGAAGTGCCCAAGCGTCTGCTGGTGATCGGTGGCGGCATTATCGGGCTGGAACTGGGTTCGGTGTGGGGCCGGTTGGGTTCCAAGGTGCAGGTGGTCGAGTTCCTCGACCGGATACTGCCTGGGCTCGACAGCGAGGCGGCGCGGCAGACGCAGCGGAACCTGCAGAAGCAGGGCATGGAGTTCAAGCTTTCGACCAAGGTGACGGCGATCGAAAAGCAGGGCGACGGCTCGCTCCGCGCCCGGCTGGAGCCGGCGGCCGGTGGCGAGGCGACCTTCGCCGAGGCCGACGCGGTGCTGGTGGCAGTGGGGCGGAAGCCGTTCACCGAAGGGCTGGGGCTCGAGGGCGCCGGCGTGGCGCTCGACGAGCGCGGCCGGGTGCGCACCGACGCGCAGTTCAAGACCAATGTGCCGGGCATTTATGCGATCGGCGACGTGGTGGCCGGCGCCATGCTGGCGCACAAGGCGATGGACGAGGGCCATGCGGTGGCAGAGATCATCGCCGGGCAGCACCCGCATGTGAACTACGGCACCATCCCCTCGGTAATGTACACCAGCCCGGAAGTTGCGTGGGTCGGCAAGTCCGAGGACGAACTGAAGGCGGCTGGCATCGAGTACAAGGCGGGGAAGTTCCCCTTCACCGCCAATGGTCGCGCCAAGGCGATGCTGGCGACGCAGGGCTATGTGAAGATCCTCGCCGACGTGAACACCGACCGGGTGCTCGGCGCGCAGATCATTGCCAAGAACGCCGGCGAGATGATCCACGAAATCGTGGTGCTGATGGAGTTCTCGGGCAGCGCCGAGGACCTGGGGCGCACGACGCACGCGCACCCGACGCTATCGGAGGCGGTGAAGGAAGCGGCGCTGATGTGCGGGGACGGCGCCATCCATATTTAGGCCTCACGCGCCATGCCGCTACGGGCTGGCCCGGTGGGCCAGTCCTCGCTGGCGCTCCGGCGGGGCGGCCGACGGCCGGGGTCCTCGCTTCGCTCGTCCATTGATCTCGCGCGCCGTGCCGCTACGGGGTGGCCTGTAGGCCACTCCTCGCTGGCGCTCCGATGGGGCGCGCGACGCGCGGCGTCCTCGCAACGCTCGTCCGGTGCCAGTGTGTCGGTGAGTGCCTTCTCCCCTTGGGGGAGAAGGCAGGCCGGAGAGATTGGGGCCTAGCCTCAGGCCGTATTCTCCTCCAGCACCTTTACCCTCGGCTTTTCCTTCCTCGTAAACAGGAACACGCCGCCCAGTACCAGGGCGGTGCCGATGGCGTGGTAGAGGGTGAAGGCTTCGCCGAGGACCGAGATGGCGAGGCCGACCGTCACCACGGGCGACACGTTGCCGATGATGGCAGTGCGTTCAGGGCCGATGAGGCCGATGGCGCCCGAGATGCAGTAAGCCGGCAGCACTGTGGAGACGGTGCCGATGGCGAGCATCAGGAGGAAGCCGTTTCCGGTCACCGCCAGGTCGCCCACCGGGTGGGTGAAGAGGAAGTGCAGGATCACCGCCGGACCGGCGCCGCTCATGGCGATCGAGGTGAAGAGCTGAGGGCCGAGCTTGTCGATCAAGGGCTTGGCCATGATCTGGTAGGCCGCGTAGGCGATGGCCGAGCCAAAGACCAGCGCCGCGCCGAGCAGCACGTTGTCGCCTTCGATCCTGAGGTCATGCCAGAAGATGACGCCGATGCCGAGGTAGGAAACGAGCAGCGCGACGACCATCGGCAGGGTGATTTTGCGCTTGAAGAAGATGGCGCCGAACAGCACGACGAAGAACGGATAGGTGAGGAGGATCAGCCGGTCGAACTGGGCGGTGATGTACTCGAGCGCCGAGAAATCGAGGAAGCTCGCGACATAATAGCCGATGACGCCGACGCCGAGGGTCTGCGCCAGCACCGGCCAGGTCAGCACCGGCGGTGCGCCGGCCGGAGTGGCCGCGAGTGTCTTGCGATAGGTGATGATACCGACGGTCAAAAAGATCGGCACGGCGACGATCATGCGCCAGGTAAGCGTGGTGACCGAGTCGATGCCTTCGAGCAGCGCCAGCTTGATGACGATGCCCTTGGTGGCGAAAAAGGCGGCGCCGGCCAGCGCCAGCACGATGCCGGCCCAGGCCATCTGCTTGAAGGCAGGGCGCGGGGCAATGGATGGGTTAGGCGCAGTGTCGGAAGACATTTGGCGGGTCCAGTTCTGGCCCTGCCATCAGATCACCGGAGAACCCGCGCCTGATGGCGGGGCCGGTGAGCATCGAGGGTCAAACAGCCGTCGCGTCCCGGTCCCCGGAGGGGATGAGGCAGGTTTTGCCAATAATTAGGATGCAAGCGGTCATGGGCGGATAGGTACGCGCTGGGCGTGGGGCTGTAAAGTGGGCGGTTGGGTGAACGGTGCGTTCGACGTGCTCTGCTGCTCCGCCGGTGGCTGTGGACCCCCACCCCTGTCCCCTCCCCGCAAGGGGAGGAAGACCCTCTCACTGGGAGCGAGGCTATCGTCTCCCTCCCCCTGCTGAGGGGGGCAGGGGTGGGGGTCGGCTAGCGCCGGGTAAGGAATCAAGCCCGCGGATGGGCCGCTCGGTAGCTCTCCAGCAGGCGCTCCGTATCCACCGCCGTGTAGATCTGCGTGGTCGAGAGCGAGGCGTGGCCCAATAGTTCCTGGATGGCGCGGAGGTCGCCGCCGCGGCCGAGGAGGTGGGTGGCGAAGCTGTGGCGGAGGGCGTGGGGGGTGGCCGAGGGCGGGAGGCCGAGCGCGCCGCGCAGTTGCTGCATGCGCAGCTGGATGAGGCGGGGGGAGAGCGGGCCGCCTTTCTTGCCGCGGAAGACCGGTTCGTTCGGGCCGGGGTGAAACGGGGTGAGGCGGAGATAGGTGTCGATGACCTGGCGCACGGGGGCGATGAGCGGGACGAGGCGGGTCTTGCCGCCCTTGCCGGTGACGCGCAGCGCGCTCGATTCGAGATCGGCGCGGGTGAGGCCGAGGGCTTCGGAAATGCGGAGGCCGGCGCCGTAGCAGAGCGAGATCACGGCCATGTCGCGGGCCGCGACCCACGGGGTGTCCTCGAGCTCGTCGGTGGTGGTGATGGTGGCTTTCGCTTCGAGCACAGTAAGTGCCTTGGGCAGCGATCGCGGTTGCTTGGGGGTGCGGATGGTGTTGAGGGCTTCGGTCGCGAGGACGCCTTCGCGCTCGAGGAAGCCGAAGAAGCTCTTGATGGCAGACAGGGCGCGGGCGAGGGAGCGCGAGCCGAGGCTGTCGTTGCGGCGGGCGGCGAGGAAGGCGCGGATGTCGGGGGCGCGGAGATCGCGGAGCGTGGCGAGGGTCACCTCACCGCCGGTGTGGGCGGCGAGGAAGGTGACGAACTGGCCGAGGTCGCGGAGATAGGCTTCGAGGGTGAGCGGGGCGAGGCGGCGGACGGCGCCGAGGTCGCGTTGCCAGTTGGTGATGTGGGTAGCGAGGGCGGCATCGGTGAGGAGGGCGTGGGACATTGCCGAACTCTGTGCCGAAGCGGTTAGGATTCAGCAAACGTCTTCGGCGTTAGTACTGCATTAAGTATAATTTGTCAGGTTGGCGCGGGTTCGACAGTAGATCGAATCTCGGGGCAATTAACGCATTTCACCTCCGACTTCGTGGGTCGGGTTTTTGGATTTTCAGGGGGCATTTCAAATGAATACTCGCAATGGATTGCGGGGGCTGGCGCTTGCGCTATCGCTGGGCGTGGCGCTGCCCGTCTTGGCGGCGGATCTCGGTGCCGAGGAGACGCTGATCGTCGACGAGCAGGGCATCGTGACGCTGTCGGGCGGTATTGGCATCGTATCGCTCGAAGCGAACGAATATGTCTACGCCGGACCTACTACCGACGTCCGGCTGAGTCACCTGATCTGGCAGAGTACCGCTCCGATGCTAACGGCGGGACTCGACGTGGCGTTACCGGAGGGCTGGACCTTCTCTGCGCAGGCGCAGGTTGCCATGGGCGGTGACAGCTACATGGAAGACTACGATTGGATCTTCCCCTGGGCGACCGGTACTGGCGACGACGACTGGTCGGATCGCTCGCAGCATGATGCGACTGACCTCGAGTGGTACTTCAATGGCTCGGTCCTGCTTGGCCACGACTTCGCCGTCAGCGACAATGTCATCGTCAATGTCAATGGCGGCCTTAAGTATACCGATGTCCAATGGTCCGCCTATGGCGGCGACTTTGTCTACAGCAGCGGTGGCTTCCGAAATGACATCTTCAGCGAAGCCGACAGCACGAAGATGATTACATATCGCCAGACTTTCCCGGCGTTGGTGGCCGGCATCGACGCTGAGGTGGTGGAGGGGGCCTGGACGTTGGGAGCGTCAGCCCACGCCGGACTCACGTTCTACAGCAAGGCTGACGACCAGCACTACCAGACCCTCGTTCCCACGCAGTTCATTGACCATCTTGGGTCGGCACCCTTGGTGTCGGTCGGTGCTTCGGCCACATATCAAATCGCCGATGGTCTCAACGTCTTCGTCTCCGGAACAGCTGAGAAGATCTTCACCGGGCGCGGCAATGAGTATGTCTACGATATGACTGACGGCAGCCTGGATCTGATCGCCCCAGACATGGGCGGTGGCGATCTGTTCGCCGCCACCCTGTCGGCAGGCCTCAAGGGCACGTTCTGATCTGACCAACCCCATGGTGCAGGTCGACTGTTGCCGATCTGCACCACCACATCCTCGAACCCGCCCGTGCCCAACACACGGGCGTGAGGTGCCCTTTGCGTGCCGTATTTGCGGGGCTATCCGGACGGCATGCATCGGTTCACGGCCTTTTTGACGCTCTGCGTCGCGCTGCTCGCGCTGTTGAGCCCCAGCTTTGCCGCCGGGGACTGCATCGCCAATGGCGGGCTGCCGTCGGTGAGCACCAGCCATGATGGCGGGCCGACGCAGTTGCCGAACCCGTGCGAGATGCAGGGCGGCAAGCGGGTGATGCCGGTGCAGCCGGATTTCGGCAGTCACGCGCAGGTCGAAGTGCCGCGCGCGACGTCGGCGCAATGGGCCCTGGGTCTCGCCGACCAGCCGATGCGGCAGGGGCGGGCGACGCTGGCGGAACTGCCGCCGCCGCGACTGGGCTAAGCCCCTCCGACACCGTCACCTCCCTTTATGCCAACGCGGCCCCTCTCCGGCCGCCAACGAGATTTTGCCATGACTGAACTGATTATCGGCCGCCGGGCGCTGCTCGCCGGGGCGGCGAGCTTTGCGGCTCTTGCTCTGGCTGGCTATGCCACCTCCGGCAGCCCGCGGCTCGAAGCCGAAACCACGCAGGTTCCAGCCGACGTGCTGGCAACCTATGCGGCGCTGCCGAACGAGCGCTTCCCCATCCCGGCGGCGCGGATCGACCTGGTCGATCCGCAATACTGGCGGCAGGTGGTGGACGATCCGACCGGCGAACGGCCGGGCACCATCGTCGTCGATACCTCGACGCGCTTCCTCTACCTGGTGCTTGAGGGGGGCAAGGCGATGCGCTATGGCGTCGGTATCGGTCGCGACGGCTTTGCGTGGTCGGGGCGCGCCTATGTCGGCTACAAGCGCGAATGGCCGACCTGGACGCCGCCATCCGAGATGATCGCGCGGCAGCCGGAGCTCGAGCAGTATCGGCACGGCATGGCGCCGGGGTTCGAGAACCCGCTCGGGGCGCGGGCGCTGTATATCTTCCAAGGCGGCAAGGACACGATCTATCGGCTGCACGGCAACCCGGATGCGACCTCGATCGGCAAGGCGGTGTCGTCGGGATGTGTGCGGCTGCTCAACCAGGACGTGATTGACCTCTATGAGCGGGCGCCGTCGGGATCGCCGATTTTGGTGATCTGAGGCGGGGTGACGCCGGTGGGCTGGGCGAGAAGGTGCGGGACCGGTAGGTCCCGCACACCTCAATGCTTCAGCGCTTCGACCAACGAGTGCTGGACGTAGTTCATCGGCTCGGACCAGCGCGGGTCGCTCCAGCGCTCCTGCATCTCTGTCTCCGAGACCTCTTCGACGCGCTGCTGCAGCCACCAGATGTTGCCGAGGGGGTCGCGGACGCGGGCGACGCGGTCGCCGAAGGCCAGAAGCGTCGGCTTCGTGACCTCGGTGGCGCCGGCTTCGAGGGCCTTGGCAAAGCCCTTCCGCGCATCGTCGACGAAGAGGCGGATGAAAGCGGGCATCGGGTCGATGCCGGCGGGGGCGTCGAAGGCCATCACCACCGCGTCGCCGATGCGAATCTCGGCGTGGCCGATGCTGCCATCCTCGTTCGGCACTCGCGCCAGTTCGGTGCCATCGAAGGCGGCGACAAGGAAATCGATCAGTTGCGGGGTGTCGGCAGAAATGATCCACGGCGTGACGGTGGTGTAGCCTTCGGGAATCGTGCTGGGCATGGGACGCTCCTCATGTGGTTGGGCACGTATCGTATGAACCGAGACTGCTGACAGAACGCGGCAGGAGCCAAAGAGTTGGGGAATGGTCTTGCAATTCCCATCTCAGCCGTGAACAAAGCAGGCACAGATGGAAAAGTCCCCCGACATCGTGGCGGTGATGGTGAGCGTGTCGGTCGACGGACCGTACAGCTATCGCGTGCCGTATGGGATGGAGGTGCAGCGCGGCTCGATCGTGGCGGTGCCGCTGGTCGGGCGGTTGACGCTGGGGGTGGTCTGGGGGGCGCCCAAGGACAATTATGCGCACAACCGGCTGAAGGACATCGCGCAGGTCTACGACACGCCGCCGCTTTCGGAAGAGCTGCTGAAGACGGTCGACTGGGTGTCGAAATATACGCTGGCGGCACCGGGGCTGGTGCTACGGAGCGTGCTGCGCTCGACCGAGGCGCTGGAGCCGGAGCGGCAGATCACGGCGTTCCGGCTGACCGGGGTGGAGCCGGACATGCTGACCAAATCGCGCGAGAAGGTGCTCGACCTGCTGATGGACGGGCAGGCCTGGGCCAAGGTGGCGATTACCGGGGCGGCGGGCGTTTCGGCTTCGGTGGTCGAGGGGCTGGAGAAGGCCGGGGCGCTGGAGCGGATCGAGATGCCGCCTCCGCCGATCGCACTGCCGCCCGATCCGGATGCCGATCCGCCGGTGCTCAGCGAGGAGCAGGCGGCGGCGCTCAAGCAGATCCGTGAGATCGATGCCGGCGAGTTCGGGGTGGCGCTGCTCGATGGGGTGACCGGCGGCGGCAAGACCGAAGTGTTCTTCGAGGCGGTGGCCGATACACTTAGGGCGGGGCGGCAGGCGCTGGTGCTGTTGCCCGAGATTGCGCTGACCAACACGTTCGTCGAGCGCTTCACCAAGCGGTTCGGCACGCGGCCGGCCGAGTGGCACTCGGACATGACGCCGGCGCAGCGGGCGCGGACATGGCGCAGCGTGCTCAGCGGCGACGTGCGGGTGGTGCTGGGGGCGCGCTCGGCGCTGTTTCTGCCGTTCCGCGAACTCGGGCTGGTGGTGCTCGACGAGGAGCATGACGGGGCGTTCAAGCAATATGACGGGGTGAACTACCACGCCCGCGACATGGCGGTGGTGCGGGCGCGGCTGGCCGATGCGCGGGTGATCCTCAGTTCGGCAACGCCGTCGGTGGAGAGCCGGAACAATGCCAATCTGGGGCGCTACAAGCATGTGCTGCTGACCTCGCGTTTCGCCGAGGCGGTGCTGCCGGACATCGTACCGATCGATATGCGCGAGGACCCGCCGGAGAAGGGGCAGTGGATCGCGCCGCAGCTGGCACGCGAAGTGTTCGCGACGCTCGACCGGGGCGAGCAGGCGCTGCTGTTCCTCAATCGGCGGGGCTACGCGCCGCTGACGCTGTGCAAGGCGTGCGGGCATCAGTACCAGTGCCCGGATTGCTCGGCCTGGCTGGTCGAGCATCGGTTCCGCGGCGTCTTGATGTGCCATCATTGCGGACACGAGCAGCGGGTGCCGAAGAGCTGCGGTGCCTGCGGGGCGGTCGATTCGCTAACGCCGATCGGGCCGGGGATCGAGCGGGTGGCCGAGGAAGCGGCGGAACGCTTTCCGGGCGCGCGGATGGTGATCCTCTCGTCCGACATGGGCTCGAACGCGCAGCTCAAGGAGCGGTTCGCCGAGATCGAGCGCGGCGAGTACGACCTGGTGGTGGGCACGCAGCTGGTGGCCAAGGGGCACCATTTCGAGAAGCTGACACTGGTGGGCGTGCTCGACGCCGATCTTGGGCTCGATCGCGGTGATCCGCGGGCGGCGGAGCGGACGTTCCAGATTTTGACGCAGGTGACGGGGCGGGCGGGGCGGGCCAACCGGGCGGGGAAGGCGTTCCTCCAGACCTATCATCCGGATCATCCTGTGATGAAGGCGATGGTCAGGGGTGACCGCGAAGCGTTCTACAAGCACGAGCTGCTGGCGCGCGAGGCGGGCGGGTTGCCGCCGTTCGGGCGGCTGGCGGCATTGATCGTTTCGGCCAACGAGCACGACCCGGCTTTCGCCTATGCCAAGCAACTGCTCAGCGTGGCGCCGCTGGCCGAGGGGCTGAAGCTGTTCGGGCCGGCCGATGCGCCGATCTCGATGATCCGCGGCCGGCATCGGGTGCGGCTGCTGGTGCAATCGGGCAAGGATTTCGACCTCTCGGGCTACGTGCGGTTCTGGCTGGAGCAGGGGCCCAAGACGACGGGGAACCTCAGGGTGCAGGTGGATATCGATCCGCAGAGCTTTCTCTAGGCCATCCCGTTGCGGCTTCTACTGATCAGGTGAAGCCCTGATTGTGTTGCCGTTCCGACCGGCTTCCTAGTCATCGTCCCGGATCGGGCGATCCGGAAGTGATTGGGGGATATCGGCATGGACTGGCTGAGCGGAAGCGCGCCTTTCGTGATGTGGGGCGCAATCATCGTATTCAACATCGCAATCATCCAACTGCTGCGGACGTGCCTGGTCGGCATCGATATCCAGGCGGCACTGAGCGAAAAGGGGCCGGTGGCGGTCGTCCAGACCAGCATGACGAAGCAGACCGTGCCAACCGATGCCGGTGGCCAGCTGCAGACTGAGGAAAAGAAGGAGAAGCAATCGACGCCCGGGCCGAGTGGCGAGACGAGCTACAGCCGCGTTTCGGGCATGGTTGGGGCTGTGGTTCTGGCCTGCTTCATCTGGGCGTTGGGGAACGTCGTGCTGTTCAAGGCCTTCACCGCGCCCGCCGAGGTCGGCACGATGCTGCAGGGATTGAGTGGTTTCTTCCTCGCCGGAGCGTCGCTGTTCGCACCCTATGCGTTCAACCAGTTGAGCGCCGCTTTCAAGCCTAACTAGCCCAAAGCGACGAGCCCTCGGACAAGGCGCACGCCGACCGCAATCGCAGCGGCCGGCGCTCGTGCTTTTCCCCTGCGACAAAACTCCCCGAAAGACTCGTGTCCCGGTGCCTTGCGATGCCCAAGATCGCATGTTAGAGGGGGCGCGAAATCCGGGGGGCTATCCGCTTTTCCCTGGCGAACAATCATAAGCGACAGCAGCCTCCGGCGCCTCTACTGGCCGGGTCCGGGTTGCGCAGCACGAGGGTGTCGGGGCATTGGCAGCGCAGAATTCAGTGCTTACCCAGATCGCGCGGCCGTATGCGTCGGCGCTCTACGATCTCGCCGCAGCCGACGGTTCCGTCGCAGCGGTTGAGCAAGGGCTGGTGAACCTGCTGGCACTGGCCGAGGAAAGCCCTGATTTTTCCAGGTTCCTCCGCTCGCCGGTGATCAATACCGAGGAAAAGGCGCAGGCGATCCACGCTGTGCTGGAGCGCGCCAAGGCGCACAGCACGGTGGGCAATTTCGTCAAGGTCGTGGCCCGCAACGGCCGGCTGTTTGCGCTGCCCGAGATCATCAAGGCTTTCCGCGAGCGCGCTGCTGATGCGCGCGGCGAAGTGACTGCAGATGTGACTTCGGCGACGGCGCTCAGCGCTGCGCAGATCAAGACGCTGGCCGATACGCTCAAGGCGAAGATCGGCAAGTCCGTCACGCTCAACCAACATGTCGATCCCAGCCTGATCGGTGGCCTCGTGGTCAAGGTCGGTAGCCAGATGATCGACAGCTCACTCAAAACCAAGCTCACGGCGATGAAGATCGCGATGAAAGAGGTCGGATAATGGATATCAAAGCCGCGGAAATCTCTGCGATCCTCAAGGAGCAGATTCAGAATTTCGGCCAGGAAGCGGAAGTTTCCGAAGTTGGTCAGGTTCTGTCGGTTGGCGACGGTATCGCCCGTGTCTATGGCCTCGACAACGTGCAGGCCGGTGAGCTCGTCGAGTTCCCGGGCGGCATCAAGGGCATGGCGCTGAACCTCGAAACCGACAATGTCGGCGTCGTGCTGTTCGGCAATGACCGCGGCATCAAGGAAGGCGACGTCGCAAAGCGTACCGGCGCCATCGTTGACACCCCGGTGGGCAAGGAGCTGCTCGGCCGCGTGGTCGACGCGCTCGGCAACCCGATCGACGGCAAGGGGCCGCTGAAGGCCAAGGAACGCCGCCGCGTTGACGTGAAGGCCCCGGGCATCCTGCCGCGGAAGTCCGTGCATGAGCCGATGTCGACCGGCCTCAAGGCCATCGACGCGCTGATCCCGATCGGCCGTGGCCAGCGCGAGCTGATCATTGGCGACCGCCAGACCGGCAAGACCGCCGTTATTCTCGACACCTTCCTGAACCAGAAGCCGGCGCACGCTTCCAACGCTCCCGAGAGCGAGAAGCTGTACTGCATCTACGTCGCCGTCGGTCAGAAGCGCTCGACCGTGGCGCAGTTCGTCAAGGTGCTGGAAGATGCCGGCGCGCTGGAATACTCGATCGTCATCGCGGCGACCGCTTCCGATCCGGCCCCGATGCAGTTCCTCGCGCCGATGACCGGCGCCGCCATCGGCGAATATTTCCGCGACAACGGCATGCACGCTGTGATCGCCTATGACGATCTGACCAAGCAGGCCGTCGCCTACCGCCAGATGTCACTGCTGCTGCGCCGTCCGCCGGGCCGCGAAGCCTATCCGGGCGACGTGTTCTACCTGCACTCGCGCCTGCTCGAGCGCGCCGCCAAGCTCAACGAAGAGCATGGCTCGGGTTCGCTCACCGCGCTGCCGGTTATCGAAACCCAGGCGAACGACGTGTCGGCCTACATTCCGACCAACGTGATTTCGATCACCGACGGCCAGATCTTCCTCGAGACGAACCTGTTCTTCCAGGGCATCCGCCCGGCGGTGAACGTCGGTATCTCGGTGTCGCGTGTGGGTGGTAACGCCCAGATCAAGGCGATGAAGCAGGTTGCCGGCTCGCTCAAGGGTGAGCTCAGCCAGTATCGCGAAATGGCCGCGTTCGCGCAGTTCGGTTCCGATCTCGACGCTGCCACGCAGCGCCTGCTGAACCGCGGTGCCCGCCTGACGGAACTGCTGAAGCAGCCGCAGTTCTCGCCGCTGAAGCCGGAAGAAGAAGTCGCGGTGATCTTTGCCGGTGGCCAGGGCTACCTGGACGACCTGCCGGTCTCGGCGGTCGGTGCGTTCGAAGCGGGCCTCCTCGGTGCGCTCCGTTCGAAGCATGCCGACGTGCTGACGGCGATCGCCAAGGAGAAGGCGCTGTCGGATGACCTCCGCGCCAAGCTCAAGTCGGCGATCGACGGCTTCAAGAAGACGTTCCAGGCCTAAGGCCAATACTGGCGCGCGACCGTTCCGGTCGCGCATGGGGAGTAAAGTGGCCCGATGGCTTCGCTAAAGGACCTCAAGAACCGGATCGCCTCGGTCAAGTCGACCCAGAAGATCACCAAGGCCATGCAGATGGTGGCAGCGGCGAAGCTTCGGCGCGCACAGGAAGCCGCCGAGGCGGCGCGTCCCTATGCCGAGCGCATGGGGAACGTGCTGGCGGCGCTCGGCGCAGCCTATGCCGGCCGCGAGGACGCTCCGGCGCTGCTCGCCGGGACCGGCAAGGACCAGGTGCACCTGCTGGTCGTGGCGACGGGCGAGCGTGGTCTGGCCGGTGGTTTCAACTCGTCGATTGCGCGCCTGGCGCGTGAAACGGCGCAGAAGCTGCTCGGTGAAGGCAAGGCGGTGAAGATCCTCACCGTCGGCCGCAAGGGCAACGACATCCTGAAGCGGACGCTCGGCGACAAGATCGTCGAGGCGGTCTCGTTCCGCGAAGTGCGGACGCTCGGCTATGCCAACGCTGCGACGGTCGGCGAGAAGGTCCTCGCCATGTATGCGGCGGGCGAGTTCGACGTGGCGACGCTGTTCTACGCGCGCTTCAAGTCGGTGATCGCGCAGATCCCGACTGCGCACCAGCTGATCCCGGCGAAGTTCGAGGCTCCGGCCGAGGGTGCCGCCGAGACGCTGAGCTACGAGTACGAGCCGGACGAGGAAGCGATCCTCGAGGACCTGCTGCCGCGCAACATCTCGGTGCAGATCTTCCGGGCGCTGCTCGAAAACAACGCATCGTTCTTTGGGGCGCAGATGAGCGCCATGGACAACGCGACGCGCAATGCCGGCGACATGATCAAGCGGCTGACACTGGTCTACAACCGGCAGCGCCAGGCCCAGATCACCAAAGAACTCATCGAAATCATTTCGGGCGCGGAAGCGCTCTAGCAGGAACGAGGTAAATCATGGCCCGCGCAGCGACTGCAGCAAAAGCCCCGGCGACCGACAAGGCTCCCGCCGCCAAGAAAGCCCCGGCCCGCAAGGCCGCTTCGACCACCGTGGTCTCGACCTCCGGCAAGCCGGTGGGCAAAGTCTCGCAGGTGATCGGCGCCGTGGTGGACGTGACCTTCGAGGGTCACCTGCCGGCGATCCTGAACGCGCTGGAAGTCGACAATAACGGCAGCCGGCTGGTGCTCGAAGTTGCGCAGCACCTCGGCGAAAACGCCGTGCGCACCATCGCGATGGATACGACCGAAGGTCTGGTTCGCGGCGCGCCCGTGGCCGATACCGGCGAGCCGATCTCGGTGCCGGTGGGCGACGAGACGCTGGGCCGCATCATGAACGTCATCGGCGAACCGGTGGACGAAGCCGGCCCGGTGGTCACCAAGGCCCGTCGCGCCATCCACCAGGAAGCGCCGAGCTTCGTCGAGCAGGCTTCGGAAGCGCAGATCCTCGTCACCGGCATCAAGGTGGTGGACCTCCTGGCCCCGTACGCACGCGGCGGCAAGATCGGCCTGTTCGGCGGCGCCGGCGTGGGCAAGACTGTGCTGATCCAGGAACTGATCAACAACGTCGCCAAGGCGCACGGTGGTTATTCGGTGTTCGCCGGCGTGGGTGAGCGTACCCGCGAGGGCAACGACCTCTACCACGAAATGATCGAGTCCGGCGTGAACAAGGACCCGCACGAGAACAACGGCTCGACCGCCGGTTCGAAGTGCGCCCTGGTGTTCGGCCAGATGAACGAGCCGCCGGGCGCCCGTGCCCGCGTCGCGCTTTCGGGCCTGACCGTCGCCGAGCACTTCCGCGACCAGGGCCAGGACGTGCTGTTCTTCATCGACAACATCTTCCGCTTCACCCAGGCAGGCTCGGAAATGTCGGCTCTGCTCGGCCGTATTCCTTCCGCCGTGGGTTATCAGCCGACGCTCGCCACCGACATGGGCGCGCTGCAGGAACGCATCACCACGACCAACAAGGGCTCGATCACTTCGGTGCAGGCGATTTACGTGCCGGCCGACGACTTGACCGACCCGGCGCCGGCGACCTCGTTCGCGCACCTTGACGCGCAGACCGTGCTGAACCGCGCGATCTCCGAAAAGGGCATCTACCCGGCCGTGGATCCGCTCGACTCCAACTCGCGCATGCTCTCGGCCAACATCGTCGGCGAGGAGCACTACAACGTCGCCCGCCGCGTGCAGGAAATCCTCCAGCGCTACAAGTCGCTGCAGGACATCATCGCGATCCTGGGCATGGACGAGCTTTCCGAAGAGGACAAGCTGACCGTGGCGCGCGCCCGCAAGATCGAGCGCTTCATGAGCCAGCCGTTCTTCGTGGCCGAGGCGTTCACCGGTACGCCGGGCATCTTCGTGGCGCTCGAAGACACCATCAAGGGCTTCAAGGGCCTCGTCGATGGCCAGTACGACCACCTCCCGGAAGCCGCCTTCTACATGGTCGGCACCATCGAGGACGCGGTCAAGAAGGCCCAGAAGCTGGCTGCCGCAGCCTAAGCTTCACTGACGTACTCGGGTTCGCCTTCGGGCGGACCCTGATCATCGCAAAGGCAGGACCATGGCCGAAGGCACCAAACTCGAAATCGTCTCGCCCGAGCGGCTGCTGCTCTCGGAGACCGTGAAGTCGGTGACCGTGCCGGGCGCCGACGGCTATTTCACCGTGCTGGGCGACCACGCGCCGCTGATGACGACGCTGAAGCCGGGCTTCGTGACGGTGGTCCGCAATGACGGGATCAGCCACGTCTACTACGTGCGCGGCGGCTTCGCGGACGTCTCGCCGGAAGGGCTGACCATTCTCGCCGAAGAGGCGCAGGACATTGCCGAATTCGACCGCGCCAAGATCGAAGGGCTGATCGCCGCCGGGCTAACCGCCCAGCAGGCCGCGACCACCGCCGAAGACGAGATGCGGCTGCAGGCGGAAATCGATGGCTGGCGGAACCTCCTGCTCGACGCCTCGGTCGGGACCAGCACCGCGCACTGAGCGGACGGCAGATACCGAATTCAAACGGGCGTCCCCAGGGGCGCCCGTTTTGCTTTGCGGGCGGCCGCGACGACACCTCCGAGGAGGGGGCGCCCTCCAAATATGACTTCCCCTGTCCTAAATGCGCGTTCGGAATCTATTCACCAACCCTTAAGGCAAACTGCGTAATTGTCGGCATCGGGAATGCAGCAAGACTAACCGCGCCGGGGCCAGGACAGCCACGGCTAATAGTGGAGCCGCGCCCAATTGATCACCAGTCCTAAGCCGTTCAGCGGAAGCGATTCCGAACGCGCTCAGTCGTGCCCCGTCGTCGTCCACTCCAGAATCAGAGCGAGCGCAGCAGAATGAAGATCCGGACCCGCCTTTTCCTTATCGTCGCCGTCATGGGCCTGGTTGTTTCAGTCATCGGCGGGCTCGCCCTGTTCGTGACGACGTCGTTCACCGAGCGCACGCAGCAGCTCGAGGCGGCGTCGCAGCGGGCGTTCAACGGCGAGCATCTCAATCGGCTGGTGACGGCCGTGGTGATGGACGCGCGCGGCATCTATGCATCGCCCAACGTCGAGAAGGCGGCGCCGTTCGCCGAGGGGCTGCTGAAGTCGCTCGACAAGATCGACGCGCACCTCGCCGAGTGGCAGCCGCTGGTGCCGGCGGCCGACCGGGCGGCGTTCGACCAGGTGGTGGCCCGCACGGCGGAGTTCCGCCAGTTCCGTGCCGAAACCGCGCGCCTTGCGACGATCGATCCGGCGCAGGCCAACGCGCAGGGCAACAACGACGCCAACCGCGCCAACCGCAAGGCCTACCAGGGCGAGATTGACGCCGTGGTGGAGAATGACCAGGCGCAGTTCGACGCGATCAAAGCCGATATCGGCAGCTTCGAGGCGCTGATCCTGCCGGTGGTGGCTGGCGCAACGATCCTCGGGCTACTCGCCGGTGTGGGCGCAGCGATCTATGTCGGCACGCGCTATGTGTCGCGGCCGCTGACGCGGGTTACCGAGACGATGGCACGGCTGGCCGGCGGTGACCTCAGCGTAGACGTGCCCTATGCCGGCGAGAAGAACGAGATCGGCCAGATGGCGGCCGCGGTGCAGGTGTTCAAGGAGAACGGCATCCGCGTTGCCGAATTGAACGAGGACGAGCGGACGCGGCATGAGAAGGCGGCCGAGCGCGCCGCGATGATGATGAGCTTCCAGAACGCGTTCGACGGGGTGGTGGCGGCGACGCTGAAGGGCGACCTGAAGCACCGCATCGACGCGCACTTCGCCGATGCCGACATCGAACGCATCGCCAAGAACTTCAATGGGCTGATGGACACCGTGGCGAGCGGTCTCAACGAGGCGGGTGACGTGCTCGAAGCGCTGGCCGACGCCGACCTGACCCGGCGCATGGACGGCAATTACGAAGGCGAGTTCGCGCGGCTGAAGCACAACACCAACACGGTGGCGGAGAAGCTGACCGATATCGTGACGCAGCTGAAAAAGACCTCGTTCGACCTGAAGACCGCGACCGGCGAGATCCTGTCAGGCGCCAACGACCTCAGCGAGCGCACCACCAAGCAGGCGGCGACGATCGAGGAGACCTCGGCGGCTATGGAGCAGTTGGCGACGACGGTGCTGGCCAATGCGCAGCGGGCGGCCGGAGCGTCGGAGAATGCCGGGCAGGTGACGACGACGGCGGAAGCCGGCGGGGCGGTGATGCTCAGCGCCAATGCGGCGATGGGGCGGATCACCGAGAGCTCGGCGAAGATTTCGAACATCATCGGGCTGATCGACGACATCGCGTTCCAGACCAACCTCCTGGCGCTCAACGCTTCGGTGGAAGCGGCGCGGGCCGGTGATGCGGGCAAGGGCTTCGCGGTCGTGGCGGTGGAAGTGCGCCGGCTGGCGCAATCGGCGGCCAGTGCCTCGAGCGAGGTGAAGGCGCTGATCGAGCAATCGGCCAATGAAGTGCAGGGCGGCTCGCGGCTCGTGGCCGAGGCAGCGGCCAAGCTCGAGCAGATGCTGGTGGCGGTGCGCGGCAATCGCGAACTGCTCGAGGGCATCGCACAGGACAGCCGCGAGCAGGCTTCGGCGATCGAGGAGGTCAATACCGCGGTCCGCCAGATGGACGAGATGACCCAGCACAACGCGGCGCTTGTCGAAGAAACGAACGCCGCGATCGAGCAGACCGAGGCGCAGGCCAGCGAGCTCGACCGGATCGTTGCGGTGTTCACCGTGGACGCCCAGGCCGAGGCGGTGGCACCAGTGGTGGAACTGCAGCCGGCCCGCGGCGTCAAGGCGCTGGAGCAGCGCGTGAAGGCGGCGGCGAAGACCTATCTCAGCCGCGGCAACACCGCGATCAAGACCGACGACTGGGCAGAATTTTAGCCCCCGCCGGGGATTTCAACTACGCATTAACCGCTAGAGCGCACCTTTCGTTAACGACGGGACGCGCGCCGGCCGCGTGCGTTTTCCGGGCCGCCAGAAGGCGGGGGCGTCGGCCGACGGAACTTCAGAATGAAGAACAAGGATACTGCCGGCGCGGAGACGACGGCGCCGGAATACGGCGCGCCGACAAAGCCGGCAAACGGGGTCCGGCTCAGGACCCTGGTGTTCGGCCTGTCGGCTACGCTGATGCTGATCGGTGTCGTGGTGGCCGGAGCGAGCTTCTACGTCTCCTCCGAATTCAAGCAATCGGGGAAGACCTCCGAGACGATGATGACGTCGATGCGGGCGCACATGACCGCGGACATGCTGCATGACAGCATGCGCGGCATCGTGTTCCGCGGGCTCTATGCCGGCGTTAGCGGCGACGTTGAAATGGCCAGGGACGCTTACAGCGAGGTGATGAGCTATGGCGCTTCGTTCCGACAGGCGATCGACTCGCAGAACGCACTGGATCTGCCCGAGAGCATCAAGAACGCGCTCGATGAGGTGAAGGCGCCGCTCGATGCGTACATCAACGCGGCCACCGCACTGGTCGGCAAGGTCAACAAGCTCGACGTAGCCGGCGCCACGGCCGATCTCGCGGCGTTCGATGGGAGCTTCGAGACCTTGGAAGGCCAGATGTCGGCAATCTCGGATGCGATCGAGGCGGCCAATATCGCGCAGTTGCGCGCCGCGGAGCGCAATGCGCTGTTCTCGGACGTCGCCACCTGGGGCGGCCTGGTGCTGATCCTCGGGCTGGCACTTGCCACGATGCTGCTGGCGCAGCGCTTCGTCGCCAAGCCGCTGGCGAACATGACCGACGGCTTCCGCCGCCTTTCCGAGGGCGACCTCGAGGTGACGGTGGACGCGAGCCATAGGGTTGCCGAGGTGAACGGGCTCGGCAAGGTGCTCGGAATCTTCCGCGAAGCTCTGCGCAATCGCGACCTGCTGGCAGGCGAGGCGGCTGCGACGGCCAAGGTGACGGTGGCGCGGGCCGATGCGGCGGCGGCACTGAACCGGGAGATCGGCGATGCTGTCGGCGCAGCCCTCGACGGCGACTTCAGCCGCCGGGTGAGTGACGAGTTTGCCGATGAGGACCTGCGGACGCTGGCGTACAGCGTGAACCAGCTGATCGAAACGGTAGATGCTTCGATCGGCGAGACCGGGCAGGTGCTTGGAGCGCTGGCGCAGGCGGACCTGACGCGGCGCATGGAAGGCAGTTATTCGGGATCGCTGAAGAAGCTGATGGACGACACCAATGCGGTGGGCGACCGGCTGACCGAGGTGGTGACGAACCTGCGCTCGACCTCGCGCTCCCTGAAAGTGGCGACGGGCGAAATCCTGTCGGGCGCCAACGACCTCAGTGAACGCACCACCAAGCAGGCGGCGACCATCGAGGAGACCTCGGCGGCGATGGAGCAGCTGGCGGTGACGGTGCTGGAGAATGCCAAGCGCGCGGAATCGGCGAGCAGCAACGCCGCCGATGTGTCGCGTACCGCAGAGCAGGGCGGCGAGGTAATGCGCGAGGCGACTGCGGCGATGGAGCGGATCACGCAATCGTCGGCGAAGATCTCCAACATTATCGGGCTGATCGACGACATCGCGTTCCAGACGAACCTGTTGGCTCTCAATGCCTCAGTGGAAGCGGCGCGGGCGGGTGATGCGGGCAAGGGCTTTGCCGTCGTCGCAGTGGAAGTGCGGCGGCTGGCGCAATCTGCCGCCAGTGCCTCGAGCGAGGTAAAGGTGCTGATCGAACAATCGGGGACGGAAGTCGCCCGCGGTTCGAAGCTGGTGGCGGAGGCGGCGGCCAAGCTTGGGGTGATGCTGGAGGGCGCGCGCACCAACTACGAGCTGCTGCAGGGCATTGCCGGCGAAAGCCGGGCCCAGGCCTCCTCGATCGAGGAGGTGAACGTTGCCGTGCGGACGCTGGATGAGATGACGCAGCACAACGCCGCGCTGGTCGAGCAGACCAATGCGGCTATCGAGCAGACAGAATCGCAGGCGGGCGAACTCGACCGCATCGTCGACGTCTTCACGGTGAGCGAAGCGAGCGTGGCGGCGCCGGTACCCCGGGCGACAGCGCGGCGCGCCTACCTCACCCAGGGCAACGCAGCGATCAAGGCGGACTGGGACGAGTTCTAGTGGCCAATGAGCCTCGATAGCTGGTGAAAGAGCGCCTTCCGGCGCTCTTTTTCGTTTGAGCGGCGGAATATCATCCAACGGGTCGCCAAAGTACGCACTGGCCCGTATCTGAGCAATAGCTGCTCTCCCTCCCCCGATAGGTAAACCTCATGGTGTACCGCGGGTTAATGCGCACCACCGGCTTGGAGGTTCTTCAAGCGGATTACGGTTGAAATCGCATCGATCGCAGAAGCGGTTTTTGGGGGCAGAAAGTCATGGGTCAATCAATTTTTGCCGGATTTTCCGGCGGTTCGCATTCGGACGACCGCAGCAAGGTCGATGCGATCATGCGAAGCCAGGCGGTGATCGAGTTCATGCTCGATGGCACCATCGTTACGGCGAACAGCAACTTCCTCGGCGCGGTGGGCTATTCGCTGGAAGAAGTGCGGGGCAAGCATCACCGGATGTTCGTCGATCCGGCGTTCTCCCAGACGGCGGAGTATGCCGAGTTCTGGCGGGCGCTGGGCGCCGGGCAGTTCCAGTCGGGCGAGTATCGCCGCTTCGGCAAGGGCGGCAGGGAGATCTGGCTGCAGGCCACTTACAACCCCATCCTCGACAAGGCAGGCAAGCCGGTCCGGGTGATCAAGTTCGCCGCCGACATCACCGAGCAGAAGAACCGCGCGGCCGACATGGCCGGGCAGGTGGCGGCGATCGGCCGGGCGCAGGCGGTAATCGAATTCAAGCTCGATGGCACCGTCATCACCGCCAACGAGAATTTCCTTGGTGCGCTGGGCTACCGGCTCGAGGAAATCCAGGGGCGGCACCACCGGATGTTCGTCGATCCGGGCTACGGCGCGAGCGCCGAGTACGATCAGTTCTGGGCGCGGCTGCGCGGCGGCGAGTTCATCTCGTCGGAGTTCAAGCGGCTGGGCAAGGACGGCAGGGAGGTCTGGATCATGGCCTCGTACAACCCGGTATTCGATGCGGCGGGCAAGCCGATGAAGGTGGTGAAGTTCGCCTCCGACATCACCGAGCGAAAGCGGTCCGAGGCGATCATCGAGTTGCTCAAGACCTCGTTGGCGCGGATGGCCGAGGGCGATCTGGGCGGATGGGTGGATACCCAGTTCACCGGGCAATATGAGGGGCTGCGGCAGGCGTTCAACGCCTCGCTGGAGCGGATCACGGAGATCATTACCTCGCTGCAGACGACGTCGCGAGCGCTGAAGACGGCGACCGGGGAGATCCTCTCGGGGGCGAACGATCTCAGCGAGCGCACCACCAAGCAGGCGGCGACGATCGAGGAGACGTCGGCCTCGATGGAGCAACTGGCCTCCACCGTCACCGAGAATGCCAAGCGCGCGGCCGATGCCTCGAACAAGGCGCAGGATGTCAGCAGGACGGCGACCGAGGGCGGCGCGGTGATGGAGAAGGCGACGGCGGCGATGGAGCGAATCACCACCTCGTCGGGCAAGATCTCCAACATCATCGGCATGATCGACGACATCGCATTCCAGACCAACCTGTTGGCGCTGAACGCATCGGTGGAAGCGGCGCGGGCCGGTGACGCCGGCAAGGGGTTCGCCGTGGTGGCGGTGGAAGTACGGCGGCTGGCGCAATCGGCGGCGAGTGCCTCAAGCGAAGTGAAGGCGCTGATCGAGCAGTCGGGCGCCGAAGTCGCCGGTGGCTCGAAGCTGGTGGCGGAGGCGGCGCAGAAGCTGGTTGCGATGCTGGAGACGGCACGCGAAAGCTCGGCCCTGATCGAGGGCATCGCCACGGCGAGCCGCGAGCAGGCTGGCGCCATCGACGAGGTGAGCTCGGCGGTGCGGGCGCTCGACGAGATGACGCAGCAGAACGCGGCGCTGGTGGAACAGACCAATGCGGCGATCGAGCAGACCGAGGGCCAGGCCAACGAGCTCGACAGGATCGTCGACGTGTTCTCGATCGACGATGTCGGCGGCGCCATGGCGCCGGTGGAGATGCCGCGCGGTCGCTCGGTCAAGGCCCTGCAGCACAAGGTGAAGGCGGCGGCCAAGAGCTATCTCAGCAATGGTAACGCCGCGATCGCCAAGGACTGGGCCGAATTCTGATCGGTACAATGCCGGTCGCGGAGCGGCGCCCTCGTTGATCCATGATGACCCCGACCACGCAGGTGGCCGGGGTCGTGCTTTGTGGGCCGAGTTCTTCTGCCTATTTTTGCAGCAGATGCCATCGTGCTTGACCGTTCCTTAACGGCGCACCGCGTTCAATGCAGTAGAAGCATTACTCGGCAGGAGCCGTTCCGCATGCGCATTCGTTCCTTGTCCCTCAAAGTGGCTCTGATGGGGGGCGCCGCGCTTGCGGCGGTCTTCGCCATCGGCATGACCGTGCTGGTGCTGCAAGTCGGCGGCACGATCGAAACGCAGACCCGCCAGCTGCAGGCCCAGACGACTACCGGCATTGCCGGCGAGGTGAAGGCCGAGCTGATGCGCGGCGAACGGGCGGCCGAGGGGATCATCACGGCGCTCGAAGGGATGCATGCGGCCGGGGTCGTGGACCGCGCGGTCTACGATGCGACCATCCGCCAGTTCCTCGAGAACAACACGAACCTGCTCGGTGCGTGGTCGGGCTGGGAGCCCAATGCGCTCGACGGCAACGATGCGGCGGCGGTCGGCAAGCCGGGGCACGACGCGACCGGGCGCTACATCCCTTACTGGAACCGCGGGTCGGGGCAGATCGTCCTCGAGGCGCTGACCGGCTACGACCAGCCGGGCGCCGGCGACTACTACCTGAAGCCCAAGGAGCTGAACCGCGTCGTCGCCATCGAGCCCTACAGCTACACGGTCGCCGGCAAGGACATGCTGATCATGTCGTTCGGCGGGCCGATCACGTCGGGCGGCAAGTATGTGGGCACTGGCGGCGTCGACCTGGCGCTGGGCGACATCAACACGCGCATGACCGATATCAAGCCGTTCGGCACCGGTCACATCATCATCGTCTCGGCGACGGGCATCGTTGTTGCGCATCCGGACGCGACGATGATCGGCAAGACTCTCGATCCGGCGGACCCGGTCAGCGTGATCTTTGCCAGCGCACTGGCAGACAATGCGGTCAAGGATGCGGACAGCACTGGCGCCGATGGCGTAGCGCTGCGCCAGACGGCGGTGCCGTTCAGTGTCGGTGGCACGGATGACCGCTGGGTGGTGATCGCCAGCGTGCCGATTGCGACGCTGGAAGCGGCGGCGACCGAAGGGCGCAACACCATTCTCGTGCTGTCGGCGCTCTGCGTCATCGTCGCCTGCACGATCCTGTTCCTGCTGCTCCGCATGCTGGTCGGCGGGCCGCTCGGCGCAATGGGCCGGACGGTCAAGACCATGGCGGAGGGCAACTACTCGGTCACGGTGCCGGAGGCGGCGCGTGTCGACGAAGTGGGTACGCTCGCTCGCGCTGTTGAGGTGTTCCGCCAGAATGGCATGAAGGTCGCCGAGATGACTGAGGCCGAGGCGGTGCGCATCGTCCGCGACCAGGAGGCGCGGGTGCAGATGATGGCGGAGCTCCAGGGTGCGTTCGGCGACGTGGTGGATGCTGCGATCGACGGCGATTTCTCGAGGCGGGTCGCCGCGGAGTTCCCCGATGCCGAGCTCAACGCATTGGCCGCGAGCGTCAATCAGCTGGTGGAGACGGTCGATCGTGGGTTGAGCGAGACCGGCGAAGTGCTGTCGGCGCTGGCACAGACCGACCTGACACATCGGGTCAACGGGCAGTACGGCGGCGCCTTCGCTCGTCTGAAGAACGACACCAACGCGGTGGCCGAACGGCTGACCGAGATCGTCGGGCAGCTGAAGGGAACGTCGCGCGGGCTGAAGACGGCGACAGGCGAGATTCTCTCGGGCGCCAACGACCTCAGCGAGCGCACCACCAAGCAGGCGGCGACGATCGAGGAGACGTCGGCGGCGATGGAGCAGCTGGCGTCGACTGTCACTGCCAATGCGCAGAACGCCCAGCAGGCGAGCGAGGCGGCGGGGCGGGTGACGCTGGCGGCCGAGCAGGGCGGCGGCGTGATGCAGCAGGCGAACGCGGCGATGGAGCGGATCACCTCGTCGTCGGGCAAGATTTCCAACATTATCGGGATGATCGACGACATCGCGTTCCAGACGAACCTCTTGGCCCTGAACGCTTCCGTCGAAGCGGCGCGGGCCGGCGACGCCGGCAAGGGCTTTGCCGTAGTGGCGGTGGAGGTGCGGCGGCTGGCCCAGTCGGCCGCCGGCGCCTCGTCCGAAGTGAAGGCGCTGATCGAGCAATCGGGGACCGAGGTCAGCACCGGGTCGCGGCTGGTGGCCGAGGCAGCGGACAAGCTCGAGGCCATCCTCGGGGCGGCGCGCTCGTCGAACCAACTGATGGAAAAGATCGCGCGCGACAGCCACGAACAGGCCTCGGCGATCGAAGAGGTGAACACCGCCGTCAGGACGATGGATGAGATGACCCAGCACAACGCGGCGCTGGTCGAGCAGACGAATGCGGCGATCGAACAGACCGAAGCGCAGGCGTCGGAGCTCGATCGGATCGTCGAGGTGTTCAACGTGGCGGACGCGAGTGCAGGGATGCGGCGGGCGGCCTGAAGCCGGCCGTTGCATGTTTAACGCGCCCTTAAATTCGGATCCCTAAGGTATGGCTCGCGCAGCAGAAGGCGCGGGCCGCCTGGCGGTCAGGACAGAAGACCTCGGGGAAAAGATGAAGGCATTCACGATCTCGCGGAAGCTGCCGCTGGTGCTGCTGGCCTCGGCTTTGTTGGTGGGCGCCGGGGTTGGCTCGGCGAGCTATCTGATCGGCTCGAGCGCGCTGGGCACGCAGGCGCGACAGAACCTCTCGACGCTGGCTTTCGAGCGCGCCAACCAGCTTGGCGCCTACATGAAGTCGGTCGAGGCCGACCTGGTCGCCACGGCGAGCGCCGATGCGACGATCCAGGCGTTGAGGGATTTCGCCGGCGCGTGGCTGCAGATCAAGGATCCTGATCCGGCGGGTGCGCTGAAGAAGGTCTATGTGGCCGACAATCCGAACACGGCCGACAAGCGGCTGCTGCTCGACACGCCCCAGACGACGCTGACCTACGCAACCCCGCACACCAAGGTGCAGCCGCATTTCCGCGAGCAGATCCTCGCGGCCGGCTATGGTGACCTTTATCTGTTCGATACCAAGGGGCTGCTGGTCTATTCGACCGCCAAGCAGGACGATTTCGCGACGAGTTTCGTCGACGGGCCCTATGCCAAGACGGGCCTCGGCGATGCCGCCCGCAAGGCGCTGGAAATCGAGTCGCCGACGGAGACGGCATTCGCAGATTTCGCCAGCTATCCCGGCGCGGCCGAGGCGATGGCGTTCTTCGCCAAGCCGGTGTTCAACGCGCAGGGCCGCAAGATCGGCGCGGTGGCCTTTCAGCTGCCGGCCAGCCGGCTTGCCCCAGTCATTGACAACCGCACCGGGCTCGGGACCAGCGGAGAGACGCTGATCGTCGGGGCGGACGGGTTCGTGCGGTCCGATTCTGCCTTCACGGCGGAGAGCGACGTTTTGACGGCGACAATCGACAGTCCAGCCATTACTGCGGCCCTCAGCGGCACCGCGTCGTCGGGCGAGCTCAAGGGTTATCGCGGCGGCACGTTCCTCGTCGCGGCGGCGCCGGTCGAGGCGCCGGGGCTCGACTGGGCACTGGCGGCGGCGATGGACGAGAACGAGGTGTTCGCGCCGATCGCCGAGATGCGGAACATGATGCTGGAGGTGGCGGCGGGGCTGCTACTGCTGGTCGCGGCGGCGGGCTTCGTGTTCGCGCGGACAATCACCCGGCCGATCACCCGGCTGACCCAGACCATGGAGCGGCTGGCCGAAGGCAAGCTCGACACTGAGGTCGCGGGCGTGGGGCGTGGCGACGAGCTGGGCGCCATGGCCAAGGCGGTGGAGATCTTCAAGGAGAATGCGCTGAAGGTCAGCCAGATGACCGAAGCCGAGGCGGTGCGCATCGTCCGCGACCAGGAGGCGCGGGTGAAGATGATGGCCGAGCTGCAGCAGGCGTTCGGCGATGTGGTCGATGCGGCGATCGACGGCGATTTCACCAGGCGCGTGGCGGCCGAGTTCCCGGATGCGGAGCTCAACACGCTGGCTGGCAGCGTCAACCAGCTGGTCGAGACGGTGGATCGCGGGTTGGGCGAGACCGGCGAGGTGCTGTCGGCACTGGCTCAGACCGACCTGACGCAGCGGGTGAACGGCGAGTATGGCGGGGCTTTCGCGCGGCTGAAGGACGATACCAATGCGGTGGCCGAGCGGCTCACCGAGATCGTCGGGCAGTTGAAGGGCACGTCGCGGTCGCTGAAGACGGCGACGGGCGAGATCCTGTCGGGGGCCAATGATCTGAGCGAGCGCACGACCCGGCAGGCGGCGACCATCGAGGAGACGTCGGCGGCGATGGAGCAGCTGGCGGCGACGGTGGGCGCCAATTCCCAGAACGCGCAAGAGGCGAGCCAGGCGGCGGGGCGGGTGACGCTGGCGGCAGAGCAGGGCGGCGTGGTGATGCAGGATGCCAACGCGGCGATGGAGCGGATCACCACCTCGTCGGGCAAGATCAGCAACATCATCGGCATGATCGACGATATCGCGTTCCAGACCAACCTGTTGGCGTTGAACGCGTCGGTGGAAGCGGCACGGGCGGGGGATGCCGGCAAGGGCTTTGCCGTGGTTGCGGTGGAAGTGCGGCGGCTGGCGCAATCGGCGGCGGGAGCCTCGAGCGAGGTGAAGGCGCTGATCGAGCAATCGGGCAGCGAAGTGAAGGCCGGCTCGCGCCTGGTGGCCGAGGCGGCGGAAAAGCTCGGGGCGATCCTCGTAGCGGCGCGCTCGTCCAATCAGCTGATGGAGAAGATCGCGCGCGACAGCCACGAGCAGGCCTCGGCGATCGAAGAGGTGAACACCGCAGTGCGGACGATGGATGAGATGACCCAGCACAACGCAGCGCTGGTCGAGGAGACCAACGCGGCGATCGAACAGACCGAGGCGCAGGCCAGCGAGCTGGATCGGATCGTCGAGGTGTTCCAGGTGGTGGAGCAGACCGGCGGGATGCGGCGGGCGGCTTGATCCGAGTCCGGGTCGGTGTGACCTATCCCGCCCACCGGCCGTCATCCCGGCGAAAGCCGGGACCCGCCGCTCAGTTGGTGGGTCTGACGGAGATCGTGCCGGTCTTTCGCTGAAGGATCGGCACTGCTAGCGTGCGCTGATCGGCCCGCGCATTGGGGTCCCGGCTTTCGCCGGGATGACGATCGAGGTTGTGGCGCTGTGGTGCCCGGTCTCAGCCCAAAGCCGCAGCCACCAAAGCCTTGGCGTGCAAATCCGTCGTGTCATAGGTCGGGAGCGGGCTGACGCTGTCGTCGATCAGCATGCAGATCTCGGTGCAGCCGAGGATCACCGCTTCGGCGCCGCGGCCCTGCAGGCGGGTGATGGCGTCGACATAGGTGCGGCGCGACTCGTCGCGGACGATGCCGAGGCAGAGCTCCTCGTAGATGATGCCGTTGAGATTGGTGATGCCGACATCGGGCGCCAGCACCTCGAGCCCGCGTGCCTCCAGTCCTTCGATGTAGAAGCGCTTTTCCATGGTGAAGCGGGTGCCGAGCAGCCCGACTTTGCCTATGCCATCGGCAATCAGCGCGTCGGCGGTGGGCGCCGAGATGTGGACGAAGGGCACGCCGAGCGCCGCAACGATCTGCGGGGCGCAGATGTGCATGGTGTTGGTGGCGAGGCCGATGACGCCGGCGCCCTGCGCTTCAAGCGATTTCCCGATGCCGGCGAGGATCTCACCGGCACCGTCCCAGTTGCCGGCCCGCTGCATTGCCTCGATGGGGGCGAAATCGACCGAGTGGACGATGACGGGGGCAGAGTGGAGGCCGCCGAGCCGGGCGGCCGTCTCGCGGTTGAGGATGGCGTAGTAGTGAGCCGTGGATTCCCAGCTCATGCCGCCGATGAGGCCGATGGTTTTCATGATCCACAGATGGCGCGGATTGGCGGGGGAGGCAAGGGTGGCCGTCTGCCTCAGCTAGCCCCTGATCCCCGCTGGCACGTCCTTGAACGCTTCGACGATCTTGAGATACGCCTCGCGCTTGAACGGGACGATCAGGTCGGGGAGCGTTTCGAGCTTTTCCCAGCGCCACTTGTCGAACTCGGCGGGATGCGCGCCGCCACCGGGGTTGAGGACGTCGATGTCGCTGTCCTTGCCGGTGAAGCGGAAGGCGAACCAGCGCTGGCGCTGGCCGCGGTACTTACCCTTGAGCGCGATGCCGAGCGCCTCGTCGGGGAGATCGTAATAGATCCACTCGGGGGCTTCGGCGATCAGCTCGACCGAACGGATCGAGGTTTCCTCGAACAGTTCGCGATAGGCGGTGTCGACAGGCTTTTCGCCCTTGTCGATGCCGCCCTGCGGCATCTGCCAGGGAGAATCGGCCTCGGACGTGACCTCCGGGTTGTCGGCGGGCATGCGGCGGCCGACGAAAACCAAGCCTTCGGCGTTGAACACGGCAGTGCCGACGCAATCGCGATAGGGTAGCTCTTCGCGCTTGGGCATTACTTGTCTCCCATCAGGGCGCTGGCCGGCACGATCTCGAAACCGCGCTCGGCGAGGCCGGCGGCCCACTCGGTAACGGCTTCGACGGAGACCGGCAAGGCCGAGACGATGCCGATGGCGGAGCCGTTGTCGCGCGCCTGCTTTTCTAGCGCGGTGAGGGCGGCGAGAATGGGGCCGCGGGCGGGATTGGCGTCGATCATGGCGTCGACGCGGTTGAACGGCACGCGGTTGGCGCGCGCCAGTTGCGGGGCAAGTGAGCGGTTGGAGGAGCCGTCGTCGAGATAACCGAGGCCGCGGGCGCCGAGCTCTTCCATCATCGGGCCGAAATCGGCGCCGGAGGCGGTAAAGCGGGCGCCCATGTTGTTGATCAGCCCGACATAGCCGGAGAAGCTGCTCATTACCTTGAACAGCTTGGTGAGGTTGTCGCGCGGCGCCCGCCCGGTGAGCAGGGTATCCGGGCCCGGATCGTTCTCGGGGTAATCGAAAGGCTCGAGCGGCACTTCGAGGAAGATCTCGTGACCGTCGGCACGGGCTTCGCCGACCGTGCGTTCGAGGGTCTTGCCATAGGGGGCGAAGGCCAGCGTCACGTCTTCGGGCAGCTTGGCGATGGCGTCGAGCGTACCGTCGAGGTTGAGACCGAGGCCGGAGACGACGATGGCGATCTGCGGCTTGCCGCCTGAGGTGGCCGGTGTGTCGGATGGACGCGAGTAGGCGTCGAACGGCCGAATACCCGTGCCGGAGACACGGGGGATGGGGCCGAACTCGGTGTCCTCGAGCAGCTCCGGATCGGTCGTGGCGGGATCGGCGATCGCCATCTCGACGGGATCGGCCGGCGCGGTGACGGTTTCGGCCGGGAACATCTCGGGGTCGGCGGTGATGGTCACTTCGCTCGGGCTGGCGACGGCGCCGGCGACACTGTTGGAAGGGGTGGCGCCGGCGATATCGACGGTGGCGCTCGGGCGGCCGCCATCGGGATCGTCGACCAGCATGATGCGGGCGGTGACGCCAAGGCCGATCAGCGCGACGAGGCCGATGGCGATGCGGGTGACGGGGATGTGGCGCCGGAGCGGCGCACCGCCGGTGGCGGCCTGGGCGGCCTTGGCCTGCCGGGCCTTGCGGCGAACGAGGGGCGCGCTGAGGTCGCTCATATGGTCGGGGCCTTCATCCCAGATCACGGGAATCGAACGGGGCGGCGAATCGGGCCGCCCCGGGTCAGGCTCATTGTGTGTCGGGCAAAGGGTAAGGAAGCGTTAACCCTGTTGCGGAGTTTGCTCTCAGCCGGCGGACTTGGGCGGGAAGGCGGCGTTGGTCTCGAGGCCGTCGATGAGCTTGATGGCGTATTGCAGCTGGTTGTCCTTGTCCTTTTCGGCAGGGACATAGACGGAGGAGCCGACGGTTGCCTTCTCCTCGGTGCCACCGCCGATTTCGCCAGGCAGCGCCGCTTCGCCGATGATCTCGTCGCGGCCCTTGAACTCCTCGGGGACGTCCTGGGTGATCAGGATGTCGGGCTGGATGCCGGAGGCCTGGATCGAGCGATTGTTCGGGGTGTAGTAGCGGGCCGTGGTCAGGCGCATGGCACCATCGGCGCCAAGCGGGATGATCGACTGCACCGAACCCTTGCCGAACGAGCGGGTGCCCACCAGGGTCGCCCGCTTGTGGTCCTGCAGCGCGCCGGCAACGATCTCGGCCGCCGAGGCCGAGCCGCCATTGATCAGCACCACCATCGGCACATCGGCGAGCTTCTTGTCGAGCGCGTCGGGCTTGGCGTCGTAGCGCGAGCTTTCGCTGTCGATGCGGCCGCGGGTCAGCACCACGGCGCCCTGCGGCAGGAAGGCATCGGAGACGAACACGGCCTGGTCGACGAGGCCGCCCGGATTGTTGCGCAAATCGAGGATGATGCCCTTGGGGGGCTTGCCGTCACGCGCCTTGTAGATGTCGTCGACGGCCTTCTGGATGCCGACGAAGGCCTGCTCGGAGAAGCGGGCGAGGCGGATGACGCCGACATCGCCTTCCATGGTCATGCGGGCGGCGCGGGTGGCGATGATGTCGCGGGTGAGCTCGAATTTCAGCGGCTCGGTGACGCCTTCGCGGACCACCGTGACGGTGATCTTCGAACCAACCTGGCCGCGCATCTTTTCGACCGCCTGGTCGAGCGTCAGGCCCTGGACCTGGGTGCCGTCGAGCTCGACGATGAAGTCGTTGGCGAGGATGCCGGCCTTGGCCGCGGGAGTGTCATCGATGGGCGAGACCACCTTGATGACCCCGTCTTCCATCTGCACTTCGATGCCGAGACCGCCGAACTGGCCGGTAGTGTCTTCCTGCACGTCGGAATACTCGACCGGCTCCATGTAGCCCGAATGCGGGTCGAGCGAGGTGAGCATGCCCTGGAGCGCCGCGTGGATGAGCTTTCGCTCATCGGGCGCTTCGACATATTCGGCGCGGATGCGGTCGAACACTTCGCCGAACAGGTCGAGATCGGAGTAAACCTCGTCGGAGGTGCGCGGCGCACTGGCGGGAACGGCTGCGTCGGCTGCCGGCGGCGTCTGGTCCTGCGCAATCAGTGGAGCACAGGCGAGCCCGAGCGTGAACACGGCAGCCATCGAAGCGACTATGCGGAGGGGCGTCAAACGCATCAAATTCTATCCACTCTGGGTTGGAACCGAAGCCACCGACCACCATCCCGTGGGGTCGACGGGTTCATTGTTCTTTCGCATTTCAATATAGAGGGTCGGGCGGGAGACACCAGCACTGGTCGCGACGGTACGGCCAATTGTCTGTGATCCCATAGAGCCGACGGGTTCTCCCATCATCACGAACTGGCCGATCTGCACATCGACCTTGTCCAGTCCGGCCAAAAGGATGGTGTAGTCCTGTCCTGCATTGAGGATGACGATTTGGCCATAATTGAGGTAGTCGCCCTGGAACAGCACCCAGCCATCGGCGGGTGAGACCACCTGGGCGTCGGCGCGAGTGACCACGGAGAGGCCGCGCGAAATGCCGCCGAAGCCGTCGCCGGCGCCATAATCGATCACCGTGACGCCGCTCGAGGGCATGGTGAGGAAGCCCTTGGCCTGGGCGAACGGCACCGCCGGCTCGGTCCGGTTGGTGTTGGCGAGAGCGAGGCGGACCGTGTCCTGGTCGAGCATCGGCGTGCTGCCGCCGGCATTGGCGGTGGCGGTGGCCTCGGCAGCGGTAGCGACGGCAGCGGCGCGCTTCTGCAGGTCGTCGATCAGCTGCTTGAGCGAGGTTGCCTTGTCAGCCAGGGCCTGGGCCTCGGCCTCTTCGGCGGCGAGCGCCGTGGTGGCGCGGTTTTCGTTTTCCTTGCGGGCGGCAATCAGCGTGCCGATCCGCAGCTGCTCTTCCTCGAGGATTTCGAGGTTGGCTTCGAGCTTGCCCTGCTGTTCGAGGGCATCGGCCTTGATCTGGCCGAGCTTGGTCAGGTCGGCCATCACGGTGTCGGCCTTCTTCTGCAGCTCGGGCAGGATGGCAGAGATGAGGATCGCCGAGCGGGCGGAACCCAGCGCGTCGGACGGGTTGACGATCAGCGCCGGAGGCGGGTTGCGGGAGATGCGCTCGAGCGCCGCGAGGACGTTGGAGATGTTGTTGTCGGCGCCATCGAGCCGGCCGCGGACTTCGAGTTCCTGGACGATCAGGTCGCCGAGCTTGTCCTCGAGCGCCGCGATGTCGGTTTCGGCGCGCTTCACCCGTTCGGCGGCGGCGATCAGGGCGGCATTCTGCTTGTTGCGATCGCCCTGCATGTCGGCGATCTCTTTTTTCAGCGCGTCGGCCCGCTCTTTGGTGACGGAGATCGAGGCCTCGATCTCGGTGAGCGCCTTCTGCTGCTCGGCCATTGCCGGATCGACTGGCGGGGCCAGCGGCTCGACACTATCGACGGAAGGGCGGAGGTTGAGGTCGGTGGTGGATGGCGTGGCCCCGGCCGGCGTAGCGTCGGGGGCGGCCGGTGTTGCGGCGGGAGCTGCATCGGGTGCGGTAGCGGGCGCTTCCGGCGTCGCCTGTTGGGCGAGCGCGGCGGTGGCAAGCGCCAGCGCCAGAATGGCGCCTCCGGCGATTGCACGTCTCGACCAGCCCTTTGCCGGCATCAAACTTCCACGTCCACCCGAATCATGATCACGCGACCATAGCGCAGAGGCCGATAGTCCGGGGGTTTGTCTTTTGAATGGCGACGAATGTCGTGGGCCACAGCCTCGATGTGGGGCTCATTCCCGGTGGTACGGGTGGCCCGACAATATCGTGGTGGTCCGATAGAGCTGCTCGGCCAGCATGATGCGGACCAGCTGGTGCGGCCAGGTGAGGGGGGAGAAGCTCAGCGTCAGGTCGGTTTCGCGCACGAAGGCGGGATCGAGACCGTCAGCGCCGCCGATGATGAAGCTGACGGCTGCGCGGCCGTCGTCGCGCCAGCGGGCAAGCTGCTGCGCGAAGGCCGGCGATGGCATGGTCCTGCCGTGCTCGTCGAGCGCGATGCGGATCCCTTCAGGAAGGGCGGCGCGGAGAGTTGCGGCCTCGTCGGCTTTGCGGCCGTCGCTGGTGGTGGCGCGGGATTCAGCGAATTCGAGCACGTCGAAACCGGTCAGCGCAAGAGGCTTTCCCGATGCCTTGGCGCGATCGAGATAGCGCGCGACGAGTTCACGCTCGGGGCCCTGCTTCATACGGCCGATGGCGGCAATCGCGATGCGCAAGGCGAGGACGCCGACGGACTAGCGACCGTCGGCGGCGAAATCGACCGCCCACATCTTCTCGATGTTGTAGAACTCGCGCACTTCGGGCCGGAAGATATGGACAATGACGTCACCGGCATCGACCAGCACCCAGTCGGCGTGCGGCAGTCCCTCGATCCGCGGCTTGCCAAAACCACCTTCGCGGAGCGCTTTCACCAGCTGATCAGCAACGGCGCCGACATGGCGGTTCGAGCGGCCCGACGTCACCACCATATGGTCGGTGAGCGACGACTTGCCGGTGATGTCGATGGCAACGGTCTGCTCGGCCTTGGCGTCGTCAAGGCTATGCAGCACCAGATCGATCATGCGGGGTTCAACGGCGACCTCGGTCACCGGGGCGGGTTCGGTCTTCTTCTTGGGCGATGCCATCAAATGGCCTCAGCCCATGCAAGACAAGCACGGGTCATGCGTGTTTCAGCTGTCCTTGGTTGTGGGGTCGAAAGGCTCGCAAAAGCGCAGCTATCGTTGTTGTCCCATACTGAGTGGCGAATAACCACTACTCCCTCAATATGACGCTTCGTTTGGAGTTCTGCAAGGCAGCGGGGTGCAATCAATTTGCCGGATCGCTCTGCCGAGCTTGCCGCCGCGCCCGGATGGCGCTCGAAGACTGCGGCGAAGTGATGCCGTGGAGATAGACCCAAGCGGGTGGCTGGCTGCTTGCAAGGGTCTCGGCGGCCTCTTCGGGCAGGCGTTGTTTCTTCAGCGCGATAGCGGCTTTCGACACGGTGGCGCGGAAGGTGGAGCCAGGTCGCGCGTAAACGGCGATCGGCATCAGCGCGGCGATATCCTGCCAGCGCTCCCAGCGGTCGAACTGGGAGAGGTTGTCGGCCCCCATGATCCAGACGAAGCGGGTATCGGGGCAGGCGTCGGCCAGCCATTCCAGCGTGTCGACGGTGTAGTGGAAGCGGTGCAGGGCTTCGACGCCGGTGACGTGGATGCGCGGATTGGCGGTGAGGTCGCGGGCGGCGCGGACGCGGGCCTCGAGCGGCGCGAGTTCGGAATGGTCTTTCAACGGGTTACCCGGCGAGACCAGTAGCCACACGGCATCGAGGTCGAGGCGCTTGAGGCACTGCTCCGCCACGAGGCGGTGTCCGTCGTGGATCGGGTTGAAGCTACCGCCGAACAGCCCGATGCGCAGGCCGGAGCCGGACGGGGGGAGGGCGGTGATGTCGGGCGCGAGGCTCGTTTGGATCAAGGCCGCGTCTGCCCGTTGCCTTCGACGAGATATTTGAAGCTCGTCAACTGCTCGACGCCGACCGGGCCGCGGGCGTGGAATTTTCCGGTGGCGATGCCGATTTCGCCGCCGAAACCGAACTCGCCGCCGTCGGCGAACTGGGTCGAGGCGTTATGGAGAAGGATGGCGCTGTCGATCTCGTTGAAGAAGCGGGCGACCGAGCCGGCGTCCTCGGTGATGATCGCCTCCGTGTGGTGCGACGAGTATTTGCCGATATGGGCGATGGCCTCGCCGACATCGGCCACGATTTTCACCGAGATGATCGCGTCCTCGTATTCGGTGTGCCAGTCCGCTTCGGTCGCGGCGACGGCCTCGGGGATCAGCGACATGACGGTCGCATCGCCGCGGATCTCGCAGCCCTTGGCGACGAGCGCGGCGATCACCGGCTTCAGGTGCGTAGCGACGACATCGCGGTGCACCAGCAGCGTCTCGGTGGCGCCGCAGACGCCGGTGCGGCGCATCTTGGCGTTGAGGGTAACATCGATGGCCATCTGCAGCTGGGCCGAGGCGTCGATGAAGGTGTGGCAGATGCCCTCGAGGTGGGCGAAGACCGGTACCCGCGCTTCGGACTGGACGCGGGCGACCAGGGTCTTGCCGCCGCGCGGCACGATGACGTCGATGGTGCCGCCGAGTCCGCCCAGCATCTCGCCGACGGCGGCGCGATCGGTGGTGGGGACGATCTGGATGGCGTCGGCGGGGAGGCCAGCGGCCTTCAGGCCCTCGACCAGGCAGGTGTGAATGGCGCGGGTAGAGTTCACGCTGTCTGAGCCGCCGCGAAGGATCACCGCATTGCCGGCCTTCAGCGTCAGCGCTCCGGCGTCGGCGGTGACGTTGGGGCGGCTTTCGAAGATGACGCCGATGACGCCGAGCGGGGTCGAAACACGGCGGATGGTCATGCCGTTGGGGCGGGTCCATTCGGCCAGCTCGCGGCCGACCGGATCGGGCAGGTCGGCGATGGTGCGAAGGCCCTCGATCATGCCGTCGATGCGCTTGTCGGTAAGCTGCAGGCGATCGAGGAAGGCCCTGGAGATACCCTTGCCCTCGGCGGCGCGCATGTCGAGCGCATTTGCCGAAAGGATATCGTCGCGGCGGGTGTCGATGGCGTCGGCGGCGGCGTGCAGCGCCGTGACCTTGCTCTCGGGCGTCGCAAACGCGAGCACGCCGGCGGCGGCGCGGGCGCGGCGGCCGATCTCGAGCATCACAGTGGAGAGGTCGTTGGCGACTGCCTCAGCTGCGCTCATCAGACTTTGGCCTCCAGGCCCATCAGCACCACCATGTTATCACGGTGGATGAGTTCCGATCGCGTGCCGATGCCGAGCAGATCGGAGACGACGCGGGAGTTCTTGCCCTTCACCAGATCGGCTTCCTCGCGACCCATGCCGGCAAGGCCGCGGGCGATCTCGCGTCCCTCGGGGTTGAGGATGGCAACCGCGTCGCCGCGGCCGAACTCGCCGGTGACGCGGGTGACGCCGATCGGGAGCAAGCTCTTGCCGTCGAGCAGGGCGCGGGCGGCGCCGGCGTCGACATAGATGGCGCCGAGCAGTTCCAGATGGCCCATGATCCAGCGCTTGCGGGCCTGGGCGCGGGATTCGGCGGGGGCGAACAGGGTGTGGCGCGCGCCTTCGGTCAGGGCGCGGAGCGGATGGCTCTCGGTGCCCTTGGCGATGATCATGGCGGTGCCGGCCTGCGTCGCGATCTTGCCGGCCTCGACCTTGGTGGTCATGCCGCCGCGGCTCAGGTGGCTCGCGGCGCCGCCGGCCATGGCGTCGATCTCGGGGGTGATGGCGGCGACGAAGGGCAGGTGCTCGGCGCTCGGGTCCTTGGCGGGCGGCGCGGTATAGAGGCCGTCGACATCGGAGAGAAGGATCAGGCAGTCGGCCTCGATCATGGTCGCGACGCGGGCCGACAGGCGATCGTTATCGCCGTAGCGGATCTCGGCGGTGGCGACGGAATCGTTCTCGTTGATGATCGGGATCGCACCCAGCCCGAGCAGCGTCGAGATGGTGGTGCGGGCGTTGAGGAAGTAGCGGCGTTCCTCGGTGATGTTCGGCGTGAGCAGGATCTGGCCGGTGACGATCCCGTGCCCGGCGAGCGCTGCGGCCCAGGCCTGCGACAGGGCAATCTGCCCGGCGCTGGCGGCGGCCTGGCTCTGCTCGAGCGGCAGTGCCTTGGCGTCGAGGTTCAGCAGCCGGCGGCCGAGTGCGATGGCGCCGGACGAGACGATGACCAGCGACACGCCTGCTGCCTTCAGCGAAGCGAGATCGGCGGCGAGCGAGGCCAGCCATTCGGCGCGGAGCTTGCCCGTCTTGCCGTCGACGAGGAGGGCGGAGCCGATCTTGATGGTCAGGCGCCGATAGGGCGCGAGGGCGTTGGCCATCAGGGCACCCAGGTGGGCTCAGCCTTGCGGCGTTCGAGTTCCTCGCGCTCGGCCTTGTCGGCGTCCATCTGCGCGACGATGCGGTAGAGCACCTTGTCGACGCCTTCGCCGGTGACGCCCGAGCAGGTGAAGACCTCGGCCTTGCTGGCGCGCTTCAGCACCTTCACCTTTTCCTTCACCTCGTCGGGATCGATCGCGTCGATCTTGTTGAGGACGACGATCTCCGGCTTTTCGGCCAGCTCTTCGGCATAGGCAGCGAGTTCGCCGCGGATGGTCTTGTAGGCGGTCTTCACATCCTCCTGCGTGCCGTCGATCAGGTGCACGAGGATGGCGCAGCGCTCGACATGGCCGAGGAAACGGTCGCCCAGCCCCTGGCCTTCATGCGCGCCCTCGATCAGCCCTGGAATATCGGCCAGCACCAGGTCGCGCTCGCCGATGCTGACGACGCCGAGATTGGGGTGGAGCGTAGTGAAGGGGTAGTCGGCGATCTTCGGTTTCGCCGCCGAGACTGCGGCGAGAAAGGTCGACTTGCCGGCATTGGGCAGGCCGACGAGGCCGGCATCGGCGATCAGCTTGAGGCGCAGCCAGATCCATTTCTCGGTGCCGAGGAGACCGGGATTGGCGCGGCGAGGTGCCTGGTTGGCGCTGGTCTTGAAATGGGCGTTGCCGAAGCCGCCATTGCCGCCCGAAAGCAAGGTGATTTCCTGGCCGACCTCGGTGAAGTCGACGATCAGCGTTTCGCCGTCCTCCTCGAACACCTGGGTGCCGACCGGGACCTTGAGGATGGTGTCCTCGCCCTTGGCGCCATGGCGGTCCTTGCCCATGCCGTGGGTGCCGGTGGCGGCCTTGAAGTGCTGCTGGAAGCGGTAGTCGATCAGCGTGTTGAGGCCATCGACGCAGCGGATGATCACATCACCGCCCCGGCCGCCATTGCCGCCGTTCGGACCGCCGAACTCGACGAATTTCTCGCGCAGGAACGACACCGCGCCGGCACCGCCATTGCCGGAGCGTACGAAGACCTTCGCTTGGTCGAGGAATTTCATCTGGTACTTTCTCTGGTGGCCTGCCGGTGGGCCATCCAGGCGGTGCGTGTCAATTCCGTGTCGATATGGCGCACCTCCTCTCCGCGCGCAAGGCAAAGGCGCGTGGAGGTGCCGATCTCGACGAATCCGACCTTCTTCTGGATGGCGAGCGAGGCCTTGTTGAAGTGGAACACGCCCGAGGCGAGGGTGGAAGCGCTGGTGGTCTCGAAATACCAGTCGAGGCTGGCGCGTACCGCCTCGCTCATCAGCCCGCGGTTCCAGAACGGCTGGGCCAGCCAATAGCCGATGACGGTCCCCTCGATATCGCGGTGAAAGCCGACATTGCCGATCACCCCCTCGCCATCGAGGTCGATCATGAAGCCGGTTTCGCCGGCCGGGGTGTCGGGCCGCCAGGTGCGGAGCCACGCCTTGGCGTCGGCAAGACGATAGGGATAGGGCACGCGACTGAGGTTTCCGGCGACAGCGAAGTTGTCGAGGAAGCGGGCGATGCGCGAGGCATCGTCCAGCACCGGCTGACGCAGCGTGAGGCGGGGCGTGCGGAGCGTTACGTCCATGTCAGATGCCGTTCCCGGTTCGAGCTTCACGAAGGCCGCCAATTCCTAGCTCCATTTCGGCTGCTCCAGTTCGAAGAACACGATCGGCTTGTCCTTCAGCGTGCCGGCGGGGTCGGTGCCTTCGCCAATGCGGACGAACCCGGCCTTGGTGAGAACGTTGAGCGAGCCGGCGTTGCTGGCCAGTGCCCTCGATTTGATGCGCGGGAACAGATGCGTGGCGAAGGCCGCCTCGATGAGGCCCTTCACGGCCTCGCTCATGATGCCCTTGCCCCAGTGAGGCTCACCCAGCCAGTAGCCGAGTTCGGGCAGCTCGCCAGGGTGGAAGGTGAACCCTACCACGCCGATGAACTGGTCGTTGAGCGTGATGGCATAGGGCCGTTCATCGGGCCGCTGCGCGATGATCTCGATGAAACCGATGGCGTCGGCCCTCGTATAGGGATGCGGCAGGCGCGACAGCTTTTCGGCGATCGCCTTGTTGTCGGCGAGCTTCACCAGGTCTGGTACGTCGCCGCGGATCGGGGCGCGCAGGACCAGCCGGGGCGTCTCGATGCGGTGCGGCAGGGCATCGCGCTGGCGGCGGGCCGCCAGCTTCGCCGTCGCCTCGGCGAGCGCTTTCGCCTGGGCGGCGGGGCCCATCAGCTGGGGCCGCCGCTTGGGGACAAAGTCCTCGTCGTCCTCGAACTTCTTCATCACGCAATCCTCCGCGTCGGATCGATCGACGCCGTCCGATCCTCGGTCCACACGATCACCTCGCCGTCGCGCAGGGCGCGATAGCGGAGCCCTCGGCCGCACAGATGCCGCACCGCGCGTTCTGCCGACGTGGTCTCGGGGTGTGGCGAGCGGTAATGCGGGACGATCGCGTGGTCGATCAGCCCGAGGCCGTCCCAGACGATCTCGCGGTCGTAGCCAGGCGGCGCCTCGTCGGGATCATCCATCAGATGGATGCCTTCGAGGCTCGGCGCCGCCACCACGGCACCGGCCGAAAAGCCGCCATAGACGATCTCGTCATTGTCGAGCATGTCGACAATCACGTCATCGAATCCCGACTGCTTCATGGCGCGGCGCAGCACAAACGCGTTGCCGCCGGTGACCCAGACCAGGTCGAACTGGCTGAGCCGGGTTCGCAGCCCTTCGGGGTCGCCGAAATGGTCGCGCAGGTCGAGCGGGGTGGCGGCGATGCCGAGCGAGCCCAGCTCCGAGACCGGGTCATAGGCCTCGTTGCGATAGAGCTCGCGCGCTGCGGGCGAGATGTTGTCGAGTGCGTTCTCGATGATGGCGGCGCGCCGGCCATTGCCGAGGAGTGCGAGTAGCGAACCGGCGCGATCGCCGATCCGGTAGGAGCTCAGGTACAGTCTCATTTTCAGCCGCCCTCACGACGAAAAAGACAAAAGGGGAACCGGATTCCGGCTCCCCTTGGATCTTGTCGCGCGGCGGACTGCCTAGTCGCCTTGCCGGGGAGCTGGTCTCCGGCAGGGGTTGTTAGGCCTCACCGGGTTATTCTGCTGCTTCTGCTGCCGGGAGTACCGACACGTAGACTTTGGCGTTGGCGCGGGTTTTGAACGCCACGTGGCCGGGGATAAGGGCGTAAATGGTATGGTCGATGCCCATACCGACGCCGGTGCCCGGATGCCATTTCGTGCCGCGTTGGCGGATGATGATGTTGCCACCGATCACAGCTTCGCCGCCGAACTTCTTGACGCCAAGACGTCGGCCAGCCGTATCGCGACCGTTGCGGGAGGAACCGCCTGCCTTCTTATGTGCCATCGGTTACTCTCCTTATTCCTTGGTCGCCTTGGGAGCGGCCTTCTTGGCCGCCGGCTTCTTCTCAGTCGCGGGCTTCTCAGCCTTGGGCGCAGCTTCCTTGGTCTCAGCCTTCTTGGGAGCGGCAGCCTTCTTGGCGGGAGCCTTGGTCTCGGTCGCGTCAGCAGCCGGAGCCGCCTTCTTGGCCGGGGCCTTCTTCACGGCGGCCGGCTTGGCGGCAGCCTTCGGGGCCTCGGTCACGGTCGCCGAAGCAGCGGCGGCGGCAGCGCGCTTTTCGGCACGGGCCTTGGCGATCTCGTCGACCTTGGTGGTCGGCTTGGCGCCGCCGGTCAGGATCTCGGTGATGCGCACGGTCGACAGGCGCTGACGATGGCCGTTACGGCGATCGTAGTGCTGGCGGCGCTCCTTCTTCAGGATGATGACGGTGCGCTCTTTCTCGGTGGCGATGAACTGGCCAGCAACGAGGGCACCCGCAACCAGCGGCGCGCCAACGGTGACCGCGTCACCCTCGCCAACCATCAGGACCTGGTCGAAGGTGACCACGTCGCCGGGCTGGGCGTCGAGCTTCTCGATCTTCACCACGTCATTGGCGGCAACCTTGTATTGCTTGCCGCCGGTCTTGATTACTGCAAACGTCATAGCTTTGCCGGGATATCCCGGACCTCTTCGTTATCGCGCCCTGTGGCGCCGCAGGCGATGCCTGTTCCTGCGGGCTTCGAGATAGGCTGCCAATCGAATTGGCGGCGGCCTCGGACAGCGGTTGAACAAAATCAAAAATGCGCGCAGCAGATGCCGCACGCAATTCGAGCGGCCTTATCGGGGCAAATTCAAGCGGAGTCAAGGTCGGCGACGCAGCAAATCCGGCTAGTTCGGGCGCACCGCAATCAGCTTGGCACGAATGTCGGCCGCACTCGCCGCCTCGGCGCCGAGAACCCGCGGCTTATGTTCGGCCTGCCAGCGGCCGAGCGACCAGTCGAGGCCCTCGTTCGGAACAGCAATCGCCGGCAAATACGCGTCGGCCTCGAACAGGTCCTCCTCGACCATCGCGGCCACCGGCGTGCGCCGATATTCCTCGCCCTCGAAGGCGTCCAGCAGGTCGCGCTCGAACGGGCTGAGATCGATCAGCAGCAGTCCTTCCGCGGCGGCACCCGGCACTCGGATCAATGCGGGGTAGATGCGCCCGGGATAGTGCACGGCGCGAAAGCCAGGCGCGCGAGCAACGTGCTGACCGCCCGGCCGCAGCGCGCGCCCCAGCACGGCGGCCAGGAGATCAGGGTCGCGCAGCGTGCCATAAACAAAGAGCGGAAGGGTCATGCGCGTGGGCGAGCCAAAGAGTGTTGCAGCGTCCATCATGCTATGCCATAAGCCCGCCCGTCTCGACCAGCCGCGGCAACGCGTCATCGACCTCGCGGAGAGGTGGCAGAGTGGTCGATTGCACCGCACTCGAAATGCGGCATGGGGGCAACTCCATCGGGGGTTCAAATCCCTCCCTCTCCGCCATTAACTCCCTAATATTATTTCTGTTTTTGCCACCCCGAAGGGCGCCGTGGCTTAACCGCCAAGGCGCTGGGCGGCCATCAGGATGGATTGTGCGCCAGCATAGAGACCGGCGCTGTCTGTCGCCGGTTCGATCTCGATGCCGACATAGCCTGCGTAGCCGGCCCGGAGTAGCCACGCCAACTCCCCGGTCCAGTCCTGGTTTCCAGAGCCGAACTCATGGCGACCAGGCACGTCCGCGGCCTGGATGTGACCAACCAGGTCCATTTGCGTGTCAATCGCCCAGCCGCGCGGTTCCCCGTTGAGGATGGCGTGGTAGCGGTCATACAGGAACTTGACGTTCGGGCGGTCCGTTCGCCGAACCACGTCCAGGGCAGCGGCGGAATCCCGGAGCAGGGCGTTCGGTCCTTCGAACTGCCGGTTGACGACCTCGACCACCAGCTCGAGATTCGAGGCCGAAACGGCGTCCGAAGCCCTTGCGAGGACATCGGCCACGGCTTGCCGTTGGGAGGCGATGTCGCGGTCCGCAATGACATCTCCGGCCAGAACGACCAGCTTGGGCGTACCAAGATCGACTGCAACGGCAGCCGAGCGTTCGACGCGGGCGATGAACTCGTCGTGCGACTGTGGATCGGCGAGTTGGCACTTGTCGCGCCATGTTTCGACGCACAGCGTATGGAGCTCGGTGTTCGAGGCCGTCAACGCCCGCCGCAGTTCGGGCAGCGGCTTGTCCCGCCAGTCCCAGATCTCGACAGCGGGAAACCCGGCGTCCGCCGCGGCCCACACCCGGTCGGGCACGTTACGCCCGCCCTCGGTGAACGCCGTTTCGATGCAGACGCTGAAGTCGATCACCCCCCGATCCCCTCGACGAACGTCCGGCCGGCTCGCAGCGCGGTGACGGGGTCAGTCGCGGCATCGAGCTCGATGAGGACGATCTCGCTGCCGGGGGTCTCGAGCATGGCGTCGGACCACCCTTTCCAGTCGACAACTCCGTCGCCGAGCCCGCACATGAAGCGCTGCTGCTGGGCGTAGATCGTGTGGTCGATGACCATCTTCTCGCTGATTGGCCCCACCGCGTCTTTCCAGTGCGCCAGCGCAATGCGCTGCGCGTGGCGCCGGGCAACCGCAACCGGGTCACCGCCGCCAAGCGCGATGTGGCAGGAATCCGGGCACAGCCAGACATAGTTGGGATCGGTGAACGACATGAACAGGTCGATGTCGCGCTCGAGCCACAGCGAGCTGTTGGATTCGGTGTGGATGGCGAGCTTCACACCCAGCCGGCTGACGGCCTCGCCAATCGTGTGGGCGATTTCGGCCATCCGGGTCATGTAGGGCGCGTCGACGAAGAACGCCGGCCGCTCGCCGTAGGTCCGCCGCATCGGCAGGCCGGTGACCAGCATGTCGGCGCCGACCTCGACGAGGAACGCAGCCCGCCGCTCGGCATCGGCCACGATTACCCCAAGATCATCCGCTATGCGCCAGTTCGGGAGGCTGGGGTCGGCGATGAAGGAACTCACGACGGACAGCCCGCGGGTGTCGAGTTCCCGCTTGAACGCCGCACCGCTTCCGAAGCTCCGGATGACGTTCTCGATGCTGCCGGGCGCGAAGGTCAGCTCGACGCCCGGGACACCCGTTTCCGCGAGGACTCCCAGCACGGTTTCCCAGAACTTGTCCGGGTTGCCCGCTACCCACTCCTGCAGCTCCGCGTCGGTGTTCAGGCCCCAGAACTGCGGATGGTAGAACGTGATGATGTCGGTGGCATAGCGACGGGACATGAAGGTCTCCAGGTAAGGGCAATTTGGGATAATGGGGTCGATCGGGCTATTTCAGCCCGGTCACGGCAATGCCGCGGACAAAGTACTTCTGCAGAAAAATGAACAGCAGCAGGACGGGCAGGAGGACGACGACTGCGCCCGCCAGCAGCAAGCCGTAGTCCGTCGATTTGGCCGCCTGCGAGGCGATCGAGAGGCCGACCGGAAGCGTGTAGGTCTCCTCGCTCTGGGCGACGATCAGCGGCCAGAGGAAGTAGTTCCACGAGTTGAGGAAGGTGATGATCGCGACGGTCGCGACTGCCGGTCCGAGCAGTGGCAGGAAGATCCCGAAGAAGATGCGGAACTCTCCGGCGCCATCGAGCCGCGCGGCTTCGAGGAGGTCGTCGGGGATCGAGTCGGCGAACTGCCGCATGATGAACACCGCGATCGGCATGACGGCGATCGGCAGCACCACCGCGGTTAGCGTATTCACGAGCCCCATCTGCACGATGACGAAGAACTGCGGCACGAACAGCGCGACATACGGGATCATCATCGCCATGAGGACACAGGCGAAGACGAGACGACGGCCTTTGAACGGCAGCTTCGCCAGCGCGTATCCCGCCATCGAGCTGAACAGCACGTTCGCAACCACCGTGAAGCCCGAGACGATCAGCGAGTTGCGCATGAACGTGCCGAACTGCCGATGCTCGAACAGTTCGATGAAGTTGTCGAAATTGCCAAAGCTCTTCGGCAACCAGGCACCGGGGGCCGCCATGATCTCGGCCTGCGACTTGAAGGCGCCGAACATCACCCAGACAAAGGGAATGAGCGTCACTGCCGCGAGCACGGTCAGCAGCACGTAGAGCAGCGGCGTAGCGAGAGTGTTCTTCGGGGTCATGACCGGGCCCTCAGCATGCGAAGCTGGATAATTCCGAGCACGATGATGATGGCGAGCATCACGTAGGCGCCGGCCATGGCGTTGGCGATGTTGCCGAAGCCGAACTGCTCGTAGACCCAGAGGGCGACTGACTTGGTCGCGCCGACCGGGCCGCCCTTCGTCACCAGATACGGCTCGTCGAAGATGTTCATGTAGGAGACGGTCATGAGCACGCTGACCAGCAGCGTCGTTGGTTGCAGCAGCGGCAGCGTCATCGAGATGAGCCGCCTCCAGGCACCGGCGCCGTCAAGCGCGGCGGCCTCGTAGACCTCGGCCGAAATGGATTGGAGCCCCGCGAGGAACAGCACCATGCAGGTGCCGATGTTTCGCCAGATGGCCAGCATCACCACGGTCGTGAACGCCATGTTGGGGCTGCCGAGCCAGTTGGGGCCGGCGATGCCGATCGAGGCGAGGAACGAGTTGGCCGGTCCCTGCAGCGTGAACGCGTACTGCCAGATGACCGCCGCGGCGACGATGTTGGTGATCACCGGCAGGTAGAAGGCAGCCCGGTAAGCGGCCCTCAGTTTTTTGATTCCGCTATTGAGGGCGAGCGCGAGTGCCAGCCCGATCAGCATCGTCAGCGGCACCCCGATGACGACAAAGAGCCCCGTCGTCGCCAAGGACTGCAGGAAGCCGGCATTGGTCAGCACACGGGCAAAGGTGCCGAGGAAGACGAAGTCGACATCGAACGGATGCCGCATATCTGCGACGCCGATATTGGTGAAGCTGTAGACGAGGGCAATCAGCGCGGGGACCGCGGTGAAGACCGCAAACGTCGCCATGAACGGCGCGATGAAGGTCCACGCGGTTGTTGTCTGCCATGGAGTCGGCCGGGGTGCTTTCCCCAACGTGCTGCTCAACTGAATTCCCCTTGAAGACGATGGCATCCCGTAGCGGGCGTCCGTGGAGCGCGATGGTCAGCGCTCCACGGCATGTTGCTAGTCCGAGGGAAGGGCCTAGTTGCCCACCCCGACCGACTCGGCGAAGGCCTGCGCGTCGTCCAGCACCTGCTGGGCAGTCGCCTGGCCGCGAGCGACCCGCTCCGTCTGCTGGCCGATATAGGTGCCGACCTGGCTCCAGGTGGGGACCTGCGGAATGTCGACGGCCGTCTCGAGTGCCTTGCGCTCGGCATCGAGCAGCTTGTTGCCGGCGATTGCCGGATCATCCCAGGCGGCCTTCACCGAGGGCAGGCTGCCGAACAGCTTGTACCAGGCGATCTGCGTGGCCGGCTGCGTCAGGTAGCGGGCGAGCTTCCAGGCTGCGACCTGGTTCTTGCCGTCCTTGAGCACGGCGATGCTGCCCGAGCCGAGCGCCGAGGCGGTCCCCACCGGTCCGGCCGGCATTTCGGCTGTCGCGAGGTTCGCATCGACCCACTCACGGCCGTTGGCGTCGACCGCCCACTGCTCGAACCAGGGGCCGATGTCCTTGCTGGCGATCTCGCCCGAGGTGAACCACGGCACGGTGTCGAGGAACTTCGGGCCATCGGGAGACGCGAGGCCCTCGGAGAACAGCGAACCCCAGAACTCCAGCGCCTTGACGTTCTCGGCGGAGTTGATGGTCCACTTGGCCCCATCGGCACTGATGAAGCTGCCGCCGTTCTGGTGGATGAATTCGTTGAGGCCCTGGGCGTTGTAGATGTCGTAGCCGACATCCATGCCGATGCCCCACTTGGAGCCCTGCGCCTGCATGGCCTTGGCGAAGGCCTTCAGTTCGTCCCAGGTCTTGGGAGCGCCAAGGCCCGCCTTTTCGGCCAGGTCTTTGCGGTACTGGAACATCGTGGCGTAGACGTCGAGCGGGATGCCGTAGGCGACGCCGGCCTTGACGTTGGTGTTGTAGGCGTTGGTGAAGAAGTCGTCCGGGTTGGCGACGCCGGCGGGCACCGGTGCGAAGGCACCCGTCGCCATGAGGCTCGCCTGGCTCTGCGAGTAGAGGCGAACGAGGTCGGGGACCGTGCCGGCGGCGATGGCGGTGAGGAGCTTGGCGTCGAACTGGTCCGACGGGATCTGCGTCACTTCAACTTTGACGCCGGGGTTCTGCGCCTCGAACTCGGCGAGGAAGCCGGGCATCTTCTCGCCTTCGGCGCCGCCGATCCAGACCTGGATCGTGCCCTCAGCAGGCGAATTGTCGATCACGTCCTCCCCTCGGCCGTAGCCGGTGAGAGCCAGCGCAGCCGCCGCCGATGTGGCGGTGAGGATGAGCGCGCGGCGGGTAAACCACTTCATAGGCATCATGCTTCCCTTTCTCGAACTGAGAGGAAATCGGCGCTTCGGAGGGGCCTTTCCCTGGCACTGGAAAAGTCTGCGAGTTGATCTTGCTGGGAAAGACAACCTACTTGGCAATCGATTGCCAACGCGATATTGATTGCATATGCTGTTTTGGTGCGCAAGCGCCTATTTTGCCCACTGAATAGGCAGCGGTAAGTGTTTGACGCCCTGAGAAAATTCCGGCGAAAAGAGGGACGAGGATGATTCAGCGATGACGAGAACATCGGATGATCGTGCGGCCGGTCCTTCGATCGCGGACGTGGCCCGAGAGGCCGGTGTCGCGACATCGACGGTCAGCCGCGCCTTGACCATGCCCGGCCGCATCGCCGAGCCCACCCGTCTCAAGGTCGAGGCGGCGGCCCGCAAGCTCGGCTACACCGCCAACCAGACGGCGCGCAGCCTGCGCGTCGGGCGGACCCGCACCATCATGATCGTGCTCCCCGAGGAGCTCTATATCGGTGCCTCGCAGACGGTCATCGAAGTGCTGCGGTCCGCCGGCAAGGCCCTGAAGGAGCGCGGTTTTTCTCTGCTCATCGCCAACGTCTCGCGCGAAGCCGAAACCGACGAGCACATCCTCACCGTCGCCCTGGGCGGGACGGTATCCGGCGTGCTGCTGATGGCGAGCGCCATGCCCGGCGCCAATGGGCGAAGCCTCACCGATACGGGACTGCCGATCGTCTCACTGCATTTCGACATGAGCGCCGAGGGCATCCCAAGCGTCGTCAGTAACGACCACGATGCCATCAGCGCCGCCGTGTCCGAGCTCATCGGGCTGGGGCACCGGGGCTTCCTCTATGTGCGCGGTCGCGAGGGCAACTACCACGATATCGAGCGCTTGCGCGGCGTGCGCACCGCACTCGCCACCCACGGGCTGCCGGAAGCGGCGCTGCAACTCTACCAGGGCGACTTCAACTTCGGCGGCGGCGTCAGGGCCGGGGCGCACTTCCTCGAACAGCCATCGAGCGAGCGGCCCAGTGCGATCGTCTGCGCCAACGACGACACGGCGATCGGCTTCATCAAGACCGTTGTCGATGGCGGCCTGCGGGTGCCGGACGACGTGTCGGTCATCGGCTTCGACGGCGCCGAGGTCGGAGCGTTCATGCTGCCGGCCCTCTCGACCATCCAGCAGGCCACCTCCGAGCTGGGCCAGCGTGCGGCCGACCTGGTGATGGACCTGGTCCTTGGCGAAACCGACCTCGAGCGCCGCGTCGAGGTGCCTTGCTCGATCGTTCTCCGCGAGAGCGTCAAGGCCGTCACGGCGTAGCGACCCGCACTGGTCGTCGCCTTTGTCCCCGCCCCAGCCCGATATCGGGCGGAGCCCCCACACCCTGGTCTTTCTGCAAGGCCCGTATCACTAGGAGCAAATCATGCCTGACGTCGTTTTCGACGCCCTGATCGTTGGAGCTGGCGCGGCAGGGATGTTCGCCGCCAGGGAGCTCACCGCCCAGGGCCTGAAGGTCGTGCAGCTCGAGGCCGGACCGGAAATCGGCCCCGACGACTTCGATGCCAACCACAAGCCGCGCCAGTCGGACATCAACATCGTGCAACGCGCCATCGCCACCCTCAATGGCCAGTGGGTACAAGCGCGGGCGGCCTTCTTCGACAGTCGCATGCGAAAACTCTTCACGAGCGACCGCAAGAACCCGTACTCGACGCCGCCAGACGCCCCCTTCGTCTGGATCCGCAGCCGCCAGGCTGGCGGCCGGACGCATGTCTTCGGCCGTGTGCTGCTGCGCTGGACGGATGACGATTTCAAGAGCAACTCCCGCACCGGTCGCGGCGTCGATTGGCCCATCGCCTACGACGATATCGTCCCCTATTACGAGGAAGTCGAACGCTCGCTGGAGCTCTACGGCCAGCCCGACGGCGTCCCGACGCTTCCCGATAGCATCTACACGCACGAAGCCCGGATGACCGAGGCGGAGACCCTGTTCAAGACGGAGGTCGAGAGCCGCTGGCCGGAACGCAAGGTCGTGACCTGGCGCTATATCGGGCCCGAGCCCACACGCGTCCTCAGGCCGATGCGCGAGGCCATCGCTAGCAGCAATCTCGATATCCGCTACAACACCATCGCCCGCCGCATCCTCACCGACGACGAGACCGGCCGGGCGATCGGCGCCGAGGTGATCGACAGCCGCACCGGCCGGGTAACTGTGATCAAAGCGAAATCCGTGGTGCTTTGCGCGTCGCCGATCGAAAGCGTCCGGCTCATGCTGAACTCCAGCTCACCGCGCCACCCCAACGGCCTCGGCAACAGCTCGGGAACGCTCGGGCGCTACTTCATGGACCAGTTGCCCTGCATTGCCGCGGGCACCTTTCCCAAGGCAAAGGGCTGGGCCAGCGCCGACACCGCTCCACCGGATCCCTTCTACGGGCCATCCGGTGGCATCTTCCTGCCGCGCTTCATCGGCAAGGATGGCAGCTCGGCAGCGAACGACTTCGACTTTCAGGGCAGCGTCGGCCGCTCCCGCACCGGCGCGACCAGCGACGCAAGGCTGAGCTTTTTCGGCTATGGCGTGATGCTGCCGAACGCCGACAACCGGATCACCATCGACCCCCGACGCAAGGACGCGTGGGGCATCCCGGTTCCCCACATCCGCTGCCAGATCGGGCCCGATGACAAAGCCACCCTGACCCGTCAGCTCGATACATTGACCGAGACGATCGAGGGGGCAGGGGGCGAGCTGGAGTTCATCGGCTCGCCGCTCGGCCTCGAGGAAAAAGGTCGTGGCGCCTACCCGGATTCCGACCCGCTCAGCCGCTTCCTGTTCCGCCGGATGTTCAGCCGAACCATGGTGATGGGGGCCGCTATTCACGAGGCCGGCGGCGCCAGGATGGGCGAGCGTGCCGAGGACTCGGTGCTCAACAACTGGAGCCAGAGCTGGGACGTCCCCAACCTCCTCGTCACCGACGCCAGCGCCTTTGCCACCAGCGGCGTCACGGGTACGACACTCACGATCATGGCCTTGACGATACGCGCCTGCCGACACCTTGCGCAGGAGTTCAGGGCGGGGCGGATCTAGCTGGAGAGCCCATTAGAGAGGCTCAGCCGAGTTCCAGCGTGGTGATACCGAAGATTTCGTCGAGCGGCAGATCGGGTGCGGTGCCAAGATACATGCGGGCGGTTTCGAAAACGGGCGTGAGCCCGAGGCGGCGGGCCATTTCGACGGCGGCGTGATTGGGCTCGGGGACATCGATGAAGATCATGTCGGTGCCCGCGGGGGTCACCAGCGTCGCGAGCAAGGTCTCGGCGATCGCTGGGGTGTCGGCGAAGAGCGGGCCGATCTTCCAGCCGTCGACGCAGCGGCGGATGGTGCCGTAGCCGCGGAGCGTGCCGTCTTCGAAATAGCCCTCGGTCTGGCGCGACGGCGACGGGGCGAGCCAGGCTTTGAGGAAGTCCGAGCGATCGGCGGCGACGTGCTGGCGGTCGTAGGCGAGGACGGCGCTCAGGTCGTCACCAGCGATCGGCCGGACGAAGGAGCGGGTGGTGACCAGGCCGCGAAGCGATCCGCCCCATCGGGCGCTTTTGTGGGCGAAGGCGAAGCCGGATTTCCGGTAGTTGTCCTGCTGGGCCACGACGCCATCGAGGCCGATGGTGCGGCCGGCTGCGCTCTCCATGCCGGCGTCCCAGATGGCCTTGCCATAGCCTTTGCCGCGATGGGCGGGGTGGACGATATAGAGGCCGAGGAAGGCGAAGTCCGACCCGTATTTGACGACCGAAATGCAACCGACGCGCACGGTGCCTAGCCAGCCCATCAGGAAGCCGCTGGGGTCGTGAGCATAGAAGGCGCCGGCATCGTCCAGGCCGGGGTTCCAGCCCTCGTCGCGGGCCCAGCCGAGCGCCGCGTCGAGATCGGCGCGGCTCATCGGTTTGATGCTGAGGTTCATGCGGCCAGCGTACGCGCGAACGGCCCCGATTGCGACGTGCTCAGCCGCAGCGCCACCAGCCCCTCGGCGAGTTTTACCGCGGCCGCGACGCCATCGATCACCGGCACGCTGTGGCGGGCGGCGAGGTCCGCAGCGAGATCGGCCATGCCGGCACAGCCCAGCACGATCGCGTCGGAGCCGTCATGCAGCAGCGCGCTGGCGATCTCGTCGGAAATGGTCTCGCGCGCGGTGGAACCGGGGCGCTCGAGTTCGAGCACCGGGACGTTCGACGCGCGCACCTTGCCGCAGCGGGCGCTGAGCCCGTAGCGCGTGATGTTCTCCTCGATGACCGGGATCGAGACCGAGAGCGTGGTGATGACGGAGAAGCGGTCGGCGATCAACATGGCGGTGTGATAGGCGGCCTCGCCGATGCCGATCACCGGCACGCCGGTCCGCCGCCGGGCCTCGTAAAGTCCCGTGTCGTCGAAGCAGGCGATGACGATCGCGTCGAACCCCTGCGCCTTGTCGATCTCGGCGAAGAGACCGGGGAGCGCGGCCTCGCCATCCTCGACGCCCTGAATCGAGGCAGGACCGGTGGCCGGGTTGCGCGCCACGATCTCGGTGCCTTCGGCCGCGACGTCGCGCGCCGCAGCGCCGATCTTTTCCGTCATCGAGGCGGTGGTGTTGGGGTTGATCAGCAATAGTCGCATCTAGGCCCGAGCCCGCTTTCGGCCGATGAGAAGGATGATGCCGAGGGTGACGAGGATCACGGCGAACGAGAAGAGCGTCGTTACGGTACCCAGCGCGTAAAGCACCGGTGTCGTGACGTTGGTGGTCATGCCGTAGATTTCGAGCGGCAGCGTGTTGAAGCTGCCGGCGGTCATCAGCGTGCGCGCGAACTCGTCGTAGGAGAGGCTGAAGCCGAACAGGCCGACGCCGATCAGGCTGGGCGCGATCATCGGCAGCAGCACGTGGCGGAACGTCTGCCACGGTGAGGCGCCGAGGTCGCGCGCCGCCTCCTCGTAGGACGGCGAGAAGCGGTTGAAGACGGCGAACATGATCAGCACGCCGAAGGGCAGCGTCCAGGTCAGATGCGCCCCGAAGCCCGATGTCCACCACGACGGGCGGAAGCCGATCTGCTGGAACAATACGCCGATGCCGAGGCTGACGATGATCGACGGCACCACGAGACTGGCGATGGTCAGGTAGAACAGTGGCGTGCCGCCGATGAACTTGCGGCGGAAGGCGAGGCCGGCGAGCAACGCGACGAGGACGGTCGAGACCATCACCATGAGGCCGAGCAGCAGCGAACGCGTGAAGCTGGCGCCGAAATCGCCGACGGCCTGTTTCTCGAAGAGATTGCCGAACCAGTGGAACGAGACGCCGTTGAGCGGGAAGGTAAGGCCTCCATTGGGACCCTGGAACGACAGGATGAAGATCGCCGACATCGGGCCATAAAGGAACAGCACGAAGAGCCCGAAGAAGGCAGCGAGGACGTAGAAGCTGAGCGGACGCTTCTCGCGATGCTTTGCCATCTCAGAGCTCCTTCCGGATATCGACGATGCGCAGGATGCCACCGACAAGCAGCAGCACGAGGATCAGCAGCACGACGGCGTTGGCCGCGGCAGCCGGGTACTGCAGCAGCGACATCTGGTTCTTCATCATCAGCGCCACCGAAGCGCTTTGCCCGCCGCTCATCACCTGCACGGTGGAGAAATCGGCCATCACCAGGGTGACGACGAAGATGGTGCCGATCGCCATGCCGGGTTTGGCTAACGGCAGGATGACGTTCCACATGATCTGCCAGGCGCTGGCGCCGGCATCGCGCGCCGCTTCGATCAGCGAGCGATCGATGCGCATCAGCGTGTTGAAGATCGGGGTGACCATGAACAGCGTGAAGAGGTGCACCATGGCGAGCACCACGGCGAAATCGGAGTAGAGCAGCCACTCGATCGGCTGGGAGATGACGCCCATCTCGACCAGCGTGGAATTAACGAGGCCGTTGCGGCCCAGCACCGGAATCCACGAGATCATGCGGATGATGTTGGAGGTGAGGAACGGCACGGTGCAGACGAGGAACAGCACCATCTGCGTCGTCGCCGACTTGATGTGGAAGGCGAGGAAATAGGCGACCCAGAAGCCAATGAAGAGCGTCAGCACCCAGACGATCGCGGCGAACTTGAGCGTGTTCAGATAGGTCTTCCAGGTGACCCACGAGCCGAGCGTATCGACATAGTTGGTGAGCACGAAGCCGGGATACATCCGCGCAAAATCGTAGTCCCAGAAGCTGACGAAGACGAGCAGCAGGATCGGCAGGAGGAGGAAGAAGCCGAGGATCAGCCAGAGCGGGATCGACTGGACGTAGGACGCGAGCCGGCCGAGGGAGAGCGGCATTTTCCGCGTCTTGGGCTTCACCGCCGGTACGGCGGGAGTCTCTTCGGCCACGGCCAAGCCAGCCTCCATCGTCGGGTGGGAGATGCCCGGCCGGAGTCCGGCCGGGCGATAGTGCGAGGGCGGCTTAGGCCGCGATGAACTCGTTCCAGCGGGTGACCATGTAGCGGTCTTCGTCCATCACCGAGTTCCAGCAGGCGACGTGGCCCATGCGCTCGAGGAAGGAGCCGCCGTCGCGCACGGCGCCGGCCTTTTCCATCACCACGCCATCGGGCGAGAGGATATCGCCCTGAGCCGGCTTGCCCTCGATCCAGAAGCCCCATTCGTCTTCCGACATGTACTCCTTGGCGGTGTCCATGGCCGCCGAGTAGTAGCCCTGGCGGTTGAGATAGCCGCCGACCCAGCCGGAGGTGTACCAGTTAATGTACTCGTAGGCCGCGTCGAGCTGGGCGCCCGAGAGATGCGCGGCAAGGCCGAGACCACCGCCCCACGAGCGGTAGCCTTCCTTGAGCGGCTGGTACTTGCAGGCGATGCCCTTGGAGCGCACGGCGGCGACGGCCGGCGACCACATGGACTGGATCACCACTTCGCCCGAGGCCATCAGGTTGACGCTTTCGTCGAAGCTCTTCCAGAAGGCGCGGAACTGGCCGTCCTGCTTGGCCTTGATCAGGAAATCGATGGTCGCATCGATCTCCGCCTTGGTCATGTTGCCCTTGTCGGCATATTTGATGTTGCCCATCGCTTCCATGATCATGGCCGCGTCCATGATGCCGATCGACGGGATGTTGAGGATCGAGGTCTTGCCCTTGAAGGCCGGGTCCATGATGTCGGCCCAGGTGGTGATCTCGCGGCCGACGAGGTCGGGGCGGATGCCCAGCGTGTCGGCGTTGTAGATAGTCGGGACCATGGTGAAATAGCCGGTTTCGCCCTTGGCGAATTCCTTGGAATCCGGCGCATCGACATAGCCGACGGTATGCGGCGCGGTGCCCTGGGCGATGACGCTGTCGGGGGTCAGCTTGCCGGTTTTGAACAGCGGCACGATCTTGTCGTAGTACTTGAGCTTGGTCACATCCATCGGCTGGATCACGCCGGTCGGATAGACCTTCTTCAAAATCCAGTACTCGATGTCGGCGATGTCGTAGCTGTCAGGCTGGGTGACGGCGCGCTGCGCGGCGGCGTCGGAATCGGTCGCCGTCATTTCGAGCGTGATGCCGAGATCGGCTTTGCACTTTTCGGCGATGGCGTTGAGGTTCGACACACCGGTGCCGAACTGGCGCAGCGTGATCGGGTTTTGCGCCCAGACGGTGGGGAAACCACCGAGGGCGCCCGCGCCCGCGGCAGCGCCGGCCAGCGCGGCAGCCCCCTTGAGCATGCTGCGGCGGGAAATCATGGCCGCTTTGGCCGTCTTGTTGGATTCACTCATAGCCTAACCCCTGTTGTTGATGGCTTACGAATTGGGGCGGCCGAGGATGATCGCATCCTCGGCATCCCAATGCAGTGGCACCGCGTCGCCGACGGCGACCGGCTTCGAAAAGAAGCTCTTGTCGTCGACGATGGCGGTGAAATCCTCGATCCCGGCCCCATCGACCGAGAGCTTCACCGAAGCGCCGCGATACTCGATGTTCGAGACGATGCCGGTGAACCCCAGCCCCGCGGCCTTCGGCGGCCCCAGCCGCACATGGTCGGTACGGATACCGGCATCGACCGGCGCGCCGGCCTCGAGCGGCGCGCCCGAGGCGGCAAAACTGCTGCCGCCGGGGACCTGGAAGGTGACGACGCCGTCGGCCGCCGATTTGGCGCTGCCGGTGACGACGTTGTGGTCGCCCATGAAGCGGGCGACGAAGGCGGTGGCGGGCCGTTCGAATACCTGGCGGGGCGTCGCCGCCTGCTCGATACGGCCGTTGTTCATCACCACGATCAGGTCGGCGAGCGCCATCGCCTCCTCCTGGCTGTGGGTGACGTGGACGAAGGTGATACCGAGCCGCGTCTGCAGCTTCTTGAGCTCGGCGCGCATGCGGATCTTCAGGAACGGGTCGAGCGCCGAGAGCGGCTCGTCGAGCAGCAGCGCTTCGGGATCGGTGATGAGCGCGCGGGCCAGGGCGACACGCTGCTGCTGGCCGCCTGACAGCTGGGCAGGCCGCCGCGTGGCGTAGCCCTCCATCTGCATCAGCTTGAGCATCTCGAGCGCCTTGGCCTGGCGCGGAGCTTTCTCGATGCCCTTCATCTTCAGGCTGAAGGCGACGTTGTCGATGAGGTCCAGATGCGGGAACAGTGCGTAGGACTGGAACATCATCGCCGTGCCGCGCTTGGCCGGCGGCAGATCAGTGACATTGGTGGACGAGAGGATGATGTCGCCGTCGCTCGCGTCATCATGCCCCGCGACCATGCGCAGGGTCGAGGTCTTGCCGCAGCCCGATGGCCCGAGCAGGCAGCAATAGGTGCCGGCGGGCACTTTGAGATCGATCTGATCTACCGCAAGCGCATCGCCGTAGCGCTTCGTCAGCTTCACAACTTCCAGGTCGCCCTGCGCCATGCACCGCCCCGTTGGCCACCTCTTGGCCGTCGGTTAGTGAACTGCAAGACCCGTGCCAGCGGCCGGCGCGACGTCGTTTTCGTCGTATCTCTTTGAATCCGCGAATAAGTTCCAACGTCGAACGATCGCACACTCGTGCTGCATGAATCACACGCAATGCCTAATGCTTGGGCATGTGAACGCAATGTGGGCAGATTTTGTATACGAAACACCCGTAGCGATGTGTTCAGTTCTGGGCTAGATTCGGATTGGGTTTTGGGAGTTCGGGTATGTCAGCAGGCGACGAGATCGATGAGCCGGAGGGGCGCCCCGCAGTGCGACGCTCAGGCGTCTATCTCGGGCTGCGCAACGCCATCCTCGGTCATGGCATCGACCCAGGCACCAAGCTGCCTGAAGACGAACTAGGCGCGATCTACTCAGTAAGCCGGACGGTGGTGCGGGCGGCTCTGCAGGCGCTGGCGCATGACCGGCTGGTGCGGCTCGAGCCCAATCGCGGTGCCTTCGTCGCCAAGCCGACGCGGATGGAAGCCCGCGAAGTGTTCGAGGCGCGGGCGCTGGTCGAGCCCAAGGTCGCGGCCTTGGCGGCGGGCATCGCGACGCATGCCGACGTCGAGCGGCTGCACCGGCACCTCGACGAAGAACACAAGGCGGTGCATGCCGGCAAGGACGGCGAGGCGGTGATGCTGTCGGCGCAGTTCCACGTCGCCATCGCCGAGATCGCCGGCCAGTCGATCTTCACCGAAATGGTGCGCGACCTCTGCTCACGCTCGTCGCTGATCATCTCGCTCTACTGGCGGCGACGCGACACGACCTGCGAAAGCCACGCCCACCATGCTCTGGTCGATGCCATCGCCAAGCGCAGCGCGCTCGACGCGTCGGAACTGATGACCAGCCACCTGGTAGACCTGCTCTCCGGCCTAGACCTTTCCGAGCGCGAGAGCTCGGGCAAGAAGCTGATGGAGATTCTAGCAGGGCGCCCGCCGACAAGAGAATCCTGACCTCTCTCTGACGGCAGCCTCTCTAGTCCGGGCAATTGCTACAGTGACCGGCTGCTTCGCCCCGGCTAGCGTCTTGCGAGATGCAGTCGTCGAGCGTCGAAAGGCGGCGGAGGCCCATGACTGCGCTTCGAGATTGAGAGCTTCGGGTCCCTGCGCTTCGCCCTGCCTCCGCACACCTAACCCGCCACCCCTTGCGCACTTCCATATGGGGACGCGCAGTAGCAAGCCGAGTTTGGCGGCTGCGGTGGCGAAAGCCAGCACCAGAAATTGGGGGTGAAGCATACGCTTCCCGGATAGTGAGGGGGCACCTGGGCACGTGCCGACGCCGAGGCGCCGATGATTGCCAATGCGACCAGGGCACCAAGGCCAAATCCTAGGAGCTTCCTCATAGCTCGCCTCCAGAATGGGTTTCGGCGACGGGGCACGCGTCCGTGATCGCCGTCTTCAAGTTGGCTATCTGCACGTTAGGGTCGGGCACTCGGTGGAGTTGCGCACCCATCGGCTTTGCCGCGTGGCCCTTCTCTACATAGTCGAGCAGGAGCTGCGCCATGTCGCACCGGCGATTGTCGAGCATGACCACGGTCAGCATGCGATCCTTCTCCAGCCAGAAGTCGGTTTCGTTGCGGAGAATGTTGTCGAAGAAGCGTTTGTCGAGGTTTGCCTTATTCTCCCTGGCGAAGGCGGTCCTGATGCGATTGGACATCTCTCCATCGAGGCGAAGTGGTGCGTGCTCTTCGACGGTCTGAGCATTCAGGCTGTTGAATACGATGTCGAACAGATCGCCCACCGTTCGCTTGGCGCGGTCGCCTGTGGGGCGGGTCTTTAGCCAGAACGCGGAAATCTGGCCAAGCAGGAGGACTTGCGACAGCCGTTGACGTGGTCCCATCGCCTCGATGTCCCGCAACTCTCGCTCGCCCGTACCAGGGATCAACAGCACCGGTACTTCATACTCCCGCGGGTCGTACATGGCGCGCACCCTGAAACTGAGGGTGCTCTCGGATGCGGGAATGTCGACAGTGAGGGCCCCTTCCTTCACACGCATAGGGACCTTGACGAGGAAGGTGGGTTCGGCGACCCACTCGGTCATCGGGAACGGCATGGTGGCCTTCCAGCCCCACCGCCCGGCGCTCAGTTCCTCCCTGGGCAGGTCGTGCCCAACGCTTCCCGGCTCCATGAAAAGCGTAACAACTACGGGCTTTTGCGCGTTCAGCCCGGTCTCGTCGATAAGCGTAATGGTGATCGCCCGATCCGGGTCTTCCTGCGCGAACGCAACATCGGCAAGGAGGAGGAATGATGCGACCAGCAACATGAATCTCAACATGATGCTATCCATTCGGAGCGTTGGGGGCAGGGGCAGCGTTGTCGTTCGCGTCGTCAGCCGGCGGCGGATCCTCTTTCTGCTGCTGGGCCGCTACATCGGCGGCCGGCGGGGTCGGAGCCTTGTCACCCCGGCGGCGCAGCATCAGATTGGCGTTGGTCTGCGCATCGTTGAACTTGATGCCGATGAGTGCGGCAAAGACAAAGGCGGCGAAGTTCCGCACGCTGCTGGAGAACGACTCGAGGACCTTGATTGCGTTGTCTACGTCGACGATGCCCTGGGCGTTCAGCTCTTCCCGAAGGCCTTCCGTATTCGGAACCTCGCCGTTCATCCCAAGGAACACGCTCATGTTCAAGTACAGGAAGTAGACGACACAGGATGCGGCCAGAACAATCAGCAGCTGGGTGTTGCTCGCCTTGGCAGGCGCGGTGGCCGCGATGATACCGCCAAGCACAGCCGGCACGAGTTCGCCGATCAGCGGAATCTCGGGCAACACAAACGGCGCAGTAAGAACGATTTGCCGCATGAAGTAGCCGGCGATCGACTCGCGTCCCATCTCGAACGCCACGACGATCGCGACATAAAGCACAGCCAGCACCACAAAGACGCCGTAGAACATGTAGCGCCGAACTGTCTCCTGGATCGGGGTGAAGACATTTGTCGGCGCAGCAGGCGCGACCGCCGCCGCCTGTGGCGCAGGAGCAGGTGCTGCGGCGTTCGCCGGGGCGGGTTCTTGTGCCATCGCCTAAGCCGCCTTCAACCAGTCGCCGTGAACCCATCCCGTGAAGTCGGCCTGCCCGGCAGCATTGGGAACAGAGATGAAGCGCCACTTTCCCTCTGCCTCGTGCACCGTGACTTTGGTTCCGTCGGGAAGCGGTTTTTCCCGAACGAGAGGGTGTTCAGAGCCTGGTCCGCTGCGGATATTCAGTCCTGTTGGCGACCTGATCACCAAAGTTCCATCACCGGTGCCGTCCCGTCCAAGTACTCTCGATCGGAACGAGGCCATATTCCACGCCGGGCCGGGATCTGACTTGCGGCCAGGTGAGATATCATCGTGACCAACGATCTCATCGATCTTGTAAGCGTTGCAGATTGCTCTTGCTGCGCCGATCGTTGTTTCGATCTGGGCTTCGGTGAATATCTCCCAACCGCAGTCAGGCGTGCCGAACTTATGCCTTGCAGCAATTCCCTTGCTTTGATCAACAGGTGAGCCAGTCCAGGAAATCCAGCCCGCGCTGCCCTGCTGCAAGGGCCCCCAGTTCTCGATCTCAATGCCGATCGCGTGTTTATTCAGGCCGGTATAGAGCTGGCCGTCACTTGCATGCCAGCGACTGTCGCCTGCGTGCCATGCAACGACGTTGAAGGGAACGCACTGGTTGATCGTCCCGTCTCTTCGGACGACCAGATGTGCTGACACTTTGTGAGAAGCGTCGGCGAAGTACTTGGCAACGTTAGAGTTTGGCCCGCTGGCGGTATAGTGGATGACTAGGAATTTCGGTATGAACTTACCGCCAACGTTTGGTGATTGCACAAACTCGACCGGGTCAGGGCCAATCACAAGTCTATGACCAGTAACAACTAATTCCATCTGGCGCCCCAAAGGCCTCACGCCGACTGTGTATTCGTGCTTGTGGAATAGAGTGGCATGGATTGTTACCGCTGTCGGTAATTGGAGTCAAATACTTAGATTGTGACTCGTTCGTTGGCTCAACAACTGCGCAATTGGAGAAGTTTTCCTCAGGTGTGGTGATTTGCCGAGGGGTCGTGTCTGTGTCGTGCTGACGATTACTGGTGTCGCTGCAGCATGTTAGGATGCGGGCGGCGGCGACAACTACGTCGTGCCGGTCCATCGTTCGACATCAACGGCGCGCCGCCAGGAAGGCGGCAGCGGCCATGCGGCTCAATCAAGCTGGCGGTGGGGTTTCAGGCTGAACTCAGTCCAACTGCCGGACACGCAGCGCCAGATATGGCCGGCTCGGCAATTCGATGCCGAATGCCGCGTCCGGCTTGCCGCCGCGCACCACGTCGCCGTGTCGCGTCGGATGCGGGATCAGGGCTGGGATGCGCGTCGCCGGCTCCACCGTCATGTTCCACGTGTCGATCACGTCGACCTCGTAGTTCCCGTCCTCCTTGGGCAGCCCCGTCGTCCACTGGTTGGGCTGGTGCTCGCCGAAATAGATGTAGCTGACCTTGCCGTCGCGAGCGCCGGAGATGCGGCTCCATGGCCATGACGCGTTGTGCCCCATCGGCGTCAGCCCGCCCCTCACGTCCTCCTCGATGATGGCGCGTAGGAACCCGATGCGCTTCCAGGCCTCGCCGTGGAGCTTGCCGCCCTTGGCCCACCAGATCAGGTCTTCGGGGTCGGCATAGGTTTCGCCATGCCCGGCATAGCCGCCGCGCATCACCGTGGTCCAGAACCGGTGCGTCAGCTCCTGGGCCGTGATGTTGCCCCAGCTCGGCCAGATATTGCCCTCGTATTCCGGCTCGTCGTTGACCACCGGCTTGCCATAGGCCTCGCGCCACTCGGGCGTGCGCTTCACGTCCCAGTGCTGGATGCAGACATGGCTGATCCAGGCCTTGCGATGATCAAAGTTCATCGACTGGTCGCCGTTGTGGATCGACTTCAGGTGCCCGTACGGGTCGTTCTCCTCGAGGATGTGGAAGTAGCGGTCCCACTGCGCGACGGGTTTGGAGTCGAGCAGGAAATCGTACTCGTTGGCCAGCGACCACCAGACGTTGGAATAAGCCGCAAGCCGCGCCGCGAGATAGGCGACGTAACGGAAATCCTGCTCCGCCGACATGTTCGAATAGTTCCACCGGTCATAGGGGTGGAAGATGATGATATCCGCCTCGATGCCGAGCTCGCGCAGCTGGCCGATCTGCTGCTCGAAATGCTGGAACGCCTTGGGGTTGGGCCGGTCGAAATCCAGCTTGCCGTCGGCATTGGGCAGGTAGACGTCCATCAGCGGCTCGTTGGTGTTGAACGGATAGTCCTTGGGGAACACCCCCATCCGCAGCTTGTTGAACCGCGCCGCCTTGAGCGTCTCGAGCGTTTCCGCCTGCATGGCGAGCGGCTGGTGCGTCCAGGCGTAACAGGTCGTCCCGAACGGGAAATACGGCGTGCCGTCGGCATGGGCGAAGTGGAACCTGTTTGCTACCGCCACCGGCCCGTGCATGCCCGGCCGCGCTGCCGTCGCCGTGAACGAGCCGGTCCTGCCGTCGAGCGCCGCCGTCTTGCTGCGCGTGCGAAACGTCCACTCGCCCTCGGTGTTCGGCATGAAGCGGACGCGATAGGTGCCGTCCCCATCGTAGAACCCGGGAACCCGGACCTCGCGCGAGTGCTGCGAGAACACGGCGTCGAAGCTCACCTCGACATAGGGGTTGCCCGAGGACGGGCCGGTGAAGCTCGCTTCGAAGATGTCGTACTTGGCGGTCATGGTATTGTCCTCAGTCGATCCGCTTGAACAGCAGCGCCAGATAGGGTCTTGGGGCGAAATGCAGCACGTCGCCGCGCACGACGCTCTCTGCCAGCGGCGTCTCGGTCATTTCCCAGGTGTCGATCAGCGTGGCGCTGTAGCGCTCGTTCGGCGGCACCGCGACGATCGCCTCGCTCGGCTGGTTCTCGCCCATGTAGCTCAGGTAGTAGCGGTGCGGCTGCCCGGCCATCGGCCACCAGGCCATCGCCGGCGCCCAGCCCTCCTCGCCTGCCGGCGGCACGAACAGCTGCTGCAGCACGACATTGTCGAGGCCGCCCTGCATCGCGATGCGATAGGCGCCGGTCGACTTGATCGGGTCCAGCCCTTCCTCTGGCCCCGCCTCCATGATGCGGCGGAGGAAGGCGATGCGCGGGATGCTCTCGCCGATCAGCTTGCCGCCCTTGGCCCACCAGATCGTGTCGGTCGCGTTGCCGAAGGTCTCGCCATGGGTGACGTAGCCGCCATTGACGACGCCGTCCCAGAACCGGCGCACCGTCTTCTGGCCCGAGATGTTGCCCCAGAGCTCGGCGATCGTCCCCTCATAGCAGCACTCGTCGATCGACACGGGCTTTCCGTACTTCTCGCGCCACACCGCCGACATGTTGGCGGTCGAGCGCTGGATCGACGCGTGCGTGATCCGGGGATGGTTGTGGTCGTAGAACCTGAAGCAGTTGTGGACGCTCAACAGGTGCCCATGCGGATCGTTGTCCGACACCACATGGATGAAGCGATCCCAGTCCTGCGGGGTCTTCTGCGGCATCAGGTCGTATTCGTTGGCCATCGACCACCAGACGTTGGGGAACGCCGCGAGACGGGCGGTGAGATAGCGCAGGTAGGCGTCATCCTGCGCCGGGCTCATGCGCGAAAAGCCCCAGCGGTCATACGGGTGGAAGATGATCAGGTCTGCCTCGACGCCGATCTCGGCCAGCTGGCTGATGCGCTGTTCGAGGTGCCGGAAGTACTCGGGCTCGAACTGCTCGAAGTCGAACTTCCAGCCGTACTTGTCGGCTCCGGCAAAACTGCCGTCCCACTTGCTCTTGCCCGCCGTCAGCAGCTTGAACGGATACCGCCCCGGCTCGTTCTCGTTGTAGCGGTAGTGCTTGGGAAACACGCACATGCGGATCTTGGTGAAGGGCGCCTCGGCGAGCGTTCTAAGCGTCTCTTCCTCGAGCGCGTCGCCCTGCAGGTTCCACACATAGGCAGTGGTGCCGATATTGATGTAGCGGGTGCCGTCGGCGTAGGCGAAATGGTGGCGGTTGGCGACGCGGACCGGACCGTGATGGTTCGGCTTCGCTGCGCCGACTTCGAACACGCCGCTGACGTCATCGAGCGCCGGAGCATTGCTCCGCGTCTCGTAGGACCAAGTGCCTGTCGTGTCGGACAGGAAGCGCAGCTTGTAGACCCCGTCACCATCGTAGAAGCCGTTGACCCGCACCTCGCGCTCGCCCTGCCGAAACACCGCTCGCAACTCGACATCGAGGAACGGATTGCCGGCGGAGGGGCCGACGAGACTCAGCTCGTACGTGGCCCACAGCGACGCGGCGCCGCTGGCTTTGGCGGTATTGGTCATCTGCAAAATCCTGTCAGTAGCAATGGAAGGTGCAGCCGCCTATCGGCGACCGCCGGAAATGTCAGGCTGCCGCCCGGCGTGGGCGCCAGCGGCTCTTGGTCGTCGGGATCGAGCTCAGCAGCAGCTTGGTATAGTCGTGCTGCGGGTCGCTCATCACCTGCCGCGCCTCGCCGAACTCCACCACCACGCCCTTGTTCATCACCGCCACGTAGTCCGAGATGTAATAGGCGGTGGCGAGGTCGTGCGTGATGTAGAGGAAGCTCCGGCCGGCCTCGTCGCGCAGCTTCTTGAACAGGTTGATGATGATCATCCGCCGCGACGCGTCGATCATCGACACCGGCTCATCGGCGACGATCAGCCTGGGCTGCGGAATGAGCGCCCGTGCCACCGAGATGCGCTGCAGCTCGCCGCCCGAGAACTGGTTGGTGTATTTGCCGCGCACCTCCGCGTATTTGAGGCCTACGCTCAAAAGAGCATCGGCCACCGCCGCCTCCGCCTGGTCGCCATCCATTCCGGCAACGCGCCGCGCTGTTTCGTGAAGGTAGGCGTCGACCGGCCGGTAGCGGCTGAAAGCCTCGAACGGGTTCTGGAAGATCGGCTGCACCAGCCCGAGGAACTCGTGCTTGGAGAGCGCTGCGCCTTTGCCGGTCACGACGGTGTCGTAGACGATCGCCCGGCCCGAGCTCGGTGTCTCCAGCCGCAGCAGGGTCTTTGCCAGGGTGGTCTTGCCGCTGCCCGACTCGCCGACGACGGCGATCACCACCGGCTTGTCGCCTTCAACGGTGATGTTGACGTCGTTCAAGGCCTTCACCTGCCGTGACCGGACGAGTCCGCCCTGCCGGTAGACCTTGTTCAGTCCCTCGGTCTTCAAGATGATCGTCATGCCGCGACCTCCACACCCTGGCTCGGTCGCGCGACGAAGTGGCCGGGCTTGACCTCGATCAGCTCCGGCTCCACCCGATAGGCCCGGTCGCCGCCGGCCCCGGCCGCACTCGCCAGCACACCGCGCATGCTGTCGTCGCCAATGGCCGGCAGCGAGTCGATCAGCATCCTGGTGTAGGCATGCTGGGGGTCAGCGAAGACGCTCTCGGTGTCGCCGTATTCCACCACGCGACCGGCATACATAATCAGCATCTTGTGGGTGACCTGGTAGTGCACCCCCATGTCGTGCGAGACGACGAGGATGGTGTTGCCCATCTGCTCCTGCACATCCATCAGCAGCGTCAGGATTTCCTTCTGCACTACCACGTCGAGCGCCGTTGTCGGCTCGTCGGCAATGATCAGCTCGGGCTGGAAGAACGTTGCGAGCGCGATCGTCACGCGCTGCCGCATGCCGCCCGAAAGCTGGTGCGGATAGGAGTCCATCGCCTCCGCCGGCAGCCCGAGCTTGCCGATATAGGCGCGCGCCCGTTCGAGGACGCGCTTCTTGTTGCTATCGGTGCCGGGGAAATCGATGAACTGGTCGCGGATGCGGATGACCGGGTTCAGCGAGTTCATCGAGCTCTGCGGAATGTAGGAGATGGATTTGAACCACTCCTTGCGGATGTTCTCGGTCGTCACCGGCCGCCCATCGCTGCCCTTCAACCCATACTCGATACTGCCGCCCGAAAGGGACATGGGCGACTGGATGTCACCATAGATCGCCTTCATCAGGGTGGACTTGCCGCACCCCGATTCCCCCGCAATCCCGACGATACAGCCGTCGGGAATGGTCAGGGTCACGCCGTTGACGGCCTCGATGACCCGGTTGCCGATGCGATAGCTGATCTTGAGATCGGAAAGCCGGATCATGCGACACCCCGCTTGCTGGCGAATGCGGCATTGAAGCCGGTGGAGGCGAGGAACAGCCCCAAAAAGAGCAGGATCGACGCGATGATCGGCGCCACCAGCCATGGGTAGTTGCCGGTGAACAGCGCGTTGTAGTTGAGCGCCCAGAAGATGATCGAACCGAGTGTCGGCACCTCGACCTTCGAAAGCCCGATTACCGCCAGCGTCGCCTCGGTGTTCACGGCAAACAGGATCGTGTTGATGAACCCCACCACCATGTAGGCCGAGACGTACGGGAAGATCTCACGCACGATGATGTTGACGGTGTTGGCGCCTGAAAACCGCGCCATGTTGATGAACTCGCGCTCGCGCAGCGACAGCGCCATCGAGCGGATCGTCCGCGCGCCCCAGGCCCAGCCGAAGACGACGATGATCAGGCCCACGGTCAGGAACGAGCTGTTGCCGCGGATCACCGCGCCGAGGATGATCAGGATCGGCAGCAGCGGAATAGTGATGAAGCTGTCGACAACCAGCATCACTACGCGCTCGTAGTTGCCGCCGATATAGCCGGCGCTGAGGCCGACGGCGGTCGAGATGATGGTCACGCCGATACCGACCAGCACGCCGAGGATTAGCGAGTTGCGGATGGCAAAGACCAGGAACCAGAAGATGTCCTGGCCCAGCGCGTTGGTGCCGAGCAGGTGCTCTGCCGACATCGGCATGTTCTTCAGATACGTCGCCTGGAGCGAGGGATCGACCGGGCAGAAGAACGGCAGGATGAAGCTGCCGAGGACGAAGATCGTGATCAGGCTGAGCCCGATCGCGAGACGCGCATTCAGCAGCCAGAGCCAGCTTTCGCTACGCCGGGCGCCGGCGCGCGCCGGGGTCCGTTCGACGACGGCAGCGGGATCGATGAGGTTATCGGTGCTGCTCATTTGTGGCGGATCCGCGGGTCGAGGAGGGGATAGATGAGGTCGATGATCAGCCCCGCCGTGGCGACGGCGATGATCGAGATGGCGATGGCGCCGTAGAGCACGTTGTAGTCGCCGCCGCTCGCCGCTGTGCGCATGATCAGCCCGACGCCGGGGTAGGAGAACAGCATCTCCGTCAGCAGCGCGCCGTTGAACACGGTGCCGAGCGACAGCGCGAGCGCCGTCACCTGCGGCAGCATGGCGTTGCGGAATACGTAGCGCACCATGCGCGTCCAGTTCGAAGCGCCCTTCAGCCGCGCATAGGTGACGTAGGGCTCTTCGGTGGTGGCCACCGCCAGCGCCTTCATCGACAGGATGTTCCAGCCGAACCCGGCCAGCACCAGCGTCAGCGCCGGCAGCAGGGAGTTGTAGATGACCATCCCAACCTTGACCGGCGTCATCTGCCCGACCGGAAAGGTCGGCGAGAGCGGGAAAATCGGGAAGATGTAGGCGAGCAGCAGGATCACGCTGACCGCGAGGATGTAGTACGGGATCGGGTAGAGCAGGATGCCGACCACCTCGAGGATGGTCGCCGCCTTCTTGGTGTGGAAGTAGCCGGCGACCAGCCCCACCATGTTGCCGAGCAGCCAGGCGATGAAGGTCGAGATCAGCAGCAGCCCCAGCGTCCAGGGCAGCGCGTTGAAGATCATCTGCGAGACGGGCTGCGGGTAGTAGGTGAAGCTCGGCCCGAAATCGAAGTGCAGCACCACACGCTCGAGGTAGCTGAGGTACTGGCTGAACAGGTCGCCCTTCAGCCCGTAGAGCTGCTCGAGATTGGTGCGCAGCATGATGATATCGTCGGCGGTGAGCGCGCCGCTGGCCCGCGCCTGGATCTGGCCGATATAGCCATCGATCGGGTTGGCCGGCATCAATCGCGGCAAAAGGAAAGTAATCGTCAGTCCGATGAACAGGACCGCGATGTAGAGGCCGACGCGCTTGGCCACATACTGGATAACGCCCATTCGGCCACCCAACTTTCCACTGCTTGACCTGGAAGAGTGCTGGACTCGTACCGGTCTTTGCATCGATTTTCAGCGCAGCAAGCGCAAACAAACGAAAGGGGATGGGGCGGCCGGGAGGTTGCCGCCCCACCATCGACCGGCGACTACTTGCCGGTCGGTTCGATGTTGACGATCGTCTTCTTGAACGAGGACCACCAGGTATAGGGCGCGGCGTAGAAGTTCGCCTGCTTGGGGTAGTTCTTCCAGTAGGTCGAGTTGGTCGGGATCGTCGTCGGGATGTTCATCAGGTTGATGAACTGCATCCCGCTGGTCAGCTTCTCGGCAATCGAGCGGCCGTTCGCGACGAACGGCTCCGAGCCGATCTCCAGCACCTTGCTGTCCTGCACGAGCTTGAAAATCTCCGGGTCGGTGACGCGGACGTAGTTGCCCTGCAGTGGCTCATTGGAGTCGGCCGGCTTGACGAAGGTGTCGCTGAACGAGTTCCAGCTGTTGAACCAGTTGGAGTTGTAGGTGCAGGTCATGTTCCAGTTGACCATCAGGTCGAGCTTGGCATTGGTGTTCTGCACCGTGGTGAACTCGCCATTGTCGGCCTGGCGTGCCGTGACGTTGAACCCGGCCTTCTTCCAGCTGTCGGCGATCGAGAAGCCGGTGCGCTGCATCACCTTGTTCCAGTCCGCCGGGATGACGAAGTCGAGCGTCCACGGCGAACCGTCCGGCTTGGTGTAGAAGCCGTCGGCACCCTTCTTGATCCCGACCGAACCCAGCAGCTTCTCGGCTTCCGCCGGGTCGTATTTCCACCAGCCCTGGCCGAAGCCCTGCTTGACCGCATCGCCGGTCGGCAGCTCGGCCTCGGGCGTGCCCTGCGCCTTGAGCGCCGCCACCATGCCGTCGCCGAAGCCCGCGTCGAACGGCTTGTAGCCATCCGAAAGCGTCAGCCCGTTGAGGAAGTCCAGCATCGGCTGGTAGTAGACGGGGTCGGTGATCGGCGTGTCGGCGAACGGCAGGGCCGCGGCCTTGAACTGCCCGCTCACCGCGCTGATGCCCACCTGCTGCAGGTTGACCGTCAGCGCCAGTGCCCAGCGCACTTCCGGCAGGTCGTACGGCGACTTCTGCTGGTTGAAGTAGACGCCGTAGGCACAGGCGTCGTTCATGTCGTGGTAGGGCAGCGTCGGCGAGAACGTCTCGATGGCCGGGTTGCGCGCCTTGGCGGCAGCAATCGAGTCCGGGCTCATGAACGTGTCGACGTCGTACTGGTTCTGGACGAATGCCAGCGTGCGCGTCTCTTCGGCGCCGAAGTCCTTGTAGAGCACGTATTTCGGCTTCGGCGTGCCCAGGTTCCCCCAGCCCGAACGCTGCCAGTCGTCACGCAACTCCCACAGCTGCCAGAAGCCGTTGGGGTCGAACTCCTTGATCTTGTAGGGCCCAAGCGTCACGGCGTTGGTGTTCTTGAAGGTGACGACATTGTCGCCCTGCGCTTCGAAGATGTGCTTGGGAACGGGCACGAACAGGGAGCCCCAGGTGTAGACGCCCAGCACCGTCTGGAAATCGTAGGCGGGGCTCACCGTCTCGATGTCCATCGTGTAGTTGTCGACCTTGGTCCAGCTCGCCGGCTTTACGTAGTTCACCGTGCGGGCGACGAAGGTCAGTTTGTCCTTGTATTTGAAGGACGTATCGAGCGTGTAGATCAGGTCATCGACGGTGAACTCGACGCCGTCGCTCCAGAACACGCCGGGGCGGATCTTGATGCGGAACTTGGTGTGCTCGGGGTTGAGCACCTCCACCGGGCCCGCTGCGAGTTCTGGGTAGGACTCGCCCTTGGCGGTGTCCATTTCCCACAGGAAGCTCCAGCCCAGCTCGCGGAAGCCGCGCCAAATCGCATACTGGTTCAGCGGGTTCTGTGCATCCGGGTTGGCGGATTTGCCATCGAAGGTCTGTACGATCAGCGTCTCGTTGCGGGGCGTGCCCACATCGGTCATTTCCTGCGCGTAGCTGGCGCCTGCCAGCAGCAGGCCCGCAAGCGGGGCCAGCACGTATCGGCCAAGCCGTACCATTGTCCGTGTCCTCCTCATTGTCCCGGAGCACCGCCGGCTTCGGCTCGCACGCCCGGATTGAACCTCTTGATGGTCGCCACCGCACAGCCGCAGCCGATCGGCCAGCTGTCGCCGGCCGGCGGACGCCGCCGAAATCGGAGGGCTCTCCACCCACTCCCCATGCGCAAGAGCGCACATCGCAACCAGACGAGTTTTGTCTGTTTCGCTTTGCTTGCGATTTCTGAGGATTACGAACGTATGAGGCGTGAGTCAATGCCGATTGATCGCAAGCAGCGCGAAATGTAGCGGTTTCGGCCGCGGCAAGTGCACACGCAGCCGATATCCGGCGACACGACCGAGTAGGCCGGTTGTCTTCAGGTTATTGTAGTTGCTGTGTGATTTAGCGCGCGACGATCAGTTCGATGCCGCGGCGCTCGAACTCACGGGCGTCTTCGTCGCGGATGCCGTCATCGGTAATAAACGAGTGAATCACGTCCAAAGTGCCAAGACGCGTGAACGAAGTGCGGTTGATCTTGGTCGAATCCGCAACCAGGTAGACGTGCTGAGCTGCCTTGATCATCGCCTGCTTGAGCTGCAGGTCGGCAAAGCTGGGGTAGGTGAGCCCCGCCTCGAGTGACACCCCGGCGGTGGCAAGGAACAGCTTTCCGGCCAGGATATCGCGGAAGTACTCGACCGACTTGTCGCCGCTCAGCGACAGGGTCGGCGCCTTGAACTGGCCACCCGGCATATGCACCGCAAATCCGGGCACCGCGCCCAGGATCAGCGCGATGTTCAGCGCGTTGGTAATGACGGTCAGCTCCTGCCGGTTCAGCAGCCCATGTGCGACCTCGGTCGTCGTCGAGCCGGCGTCGAGGATGATCGTCTCGCCATGGCCGACCAGGGCCGCAGCGCGCACCCCGATCTTGCGCTTTTTGTCCATGTTCTCAAGGTGTTGCAGCGACAGCGTCTCGACCTGCCGAGGCAGGGTCTTGAGATACGCGCCGCCGTGCTCGCGCGAGATGTAGCCATCGGCCTCGAGCCGCTCGAGATCCTGCCGGATCGTCGCCTCGCTGACCTCGAAGGCGCCCGACAGGTCGCGCACGCGGGCGCTGCCCTCTTCCTGCAGCCACTCGAGAATCTTGCGCCGCCGCGGCTCGGCCAGCAGCCCGCTGAGCGTACCGCTCGCCTCCGGGGCGCTGCCGCCTTTGCGGTCCGCCCGCCGGATGGATTTCTGCTCGTTCATGCTCAGCGCCTGCAAAATGCAAATGTGTCTGCTGGGGTGGAAACTACCGTGGCGCCGGACTTTCCCGCAACCGGAACCTCCAGCTTTCCACCTCGAATGGCATCGAGTATATGCCAAACGAAACCATTCGCAAATTTTCGATAGTGACGAGTGGCAAACAATCGGTTAGTTGTCGCTCCAAGAGGCAGGAGGAAGCGGCAACTTCACATTCTGCCGCGTTGAGGAGATAAACGTGACATCCGCCGTGTCTGCCGGTCTGGCAAACGACCCCGTCGCACGCATTGCCGACAAAGCGCTGTGGATTCGCCGGCGCAGTTTCCAGATGGTCTACGAAGCCCAAATGGGGCACCCCGGGGGCGATTTCAGCGCTGCCGACATCCTCGCGACGCTCTACTTCGGCGTCCTGCGCCACGATCCGCGCAACCCGCGCGACCCAGGCCGCGACCGTTTCGTCATGAGCAAAGGCCACTGCACCGGCGCCTTCTACTCGGTGCTCGCCGCGGCGGGCTTTTTCCCCGAGGCCGACCTCTCGACCTACATGGAGCCGCTGTCGAAGCTCAACGGCCACCCCAACCGCAACTACCTGCCCGGGGTCGAAACCAATACCGGCCCACTCGGGCACGGCCTGCCGGTGGCGGCCGGCATCGCCATTGCGGGGCAGATCGACGGCGCCGACTTCCGCACCTTCGTCCTCACCGGCGACGGCGAGCTGCAGGAAGGTAGCAACTGGGAGGCCGGCCTGACGGCGGGGCACCGGAAGCTCGAGAACCTCACGCTGATCATCGATCGCAACCGCCTGCAGCAGGGCGCGCGCACCGAGGACACCGCCACCCTTGACCCGCTCGACGACAAGTGGCGCGCCTTCGGCTGGCACGTGGAGGTGGTCGACGGCCACGACCACCGTGCCCTCTACGATACGCTGAGCGCCTCACCCAAGGGGCGCGGCAAGCCGCTCTGCGTCATCGCCAACACTTTCAAGGGCAAGGGCGTCAGCTTCATGCACGACAACGTCGCCTGGCACCACGGCGTGCCCAACAAGGAACAGTACGAACAAGCCATGCGGGAACTCGCCTGATGAGTGCTGCTGCCCCCATCCCGAGCGGCTGGCACGACTGCCGCGACACCTTTTCGAAGACCGTTGAGGCGTTGGCTGAAGCCGACCCCCGCATCGTCACCGTGGTCAGCGATAGCGTCGGGTCGAGCAAGCTGGTCAATTTCGGCAAGCGCTGGCCCACCCGCATGGTCAATGTCGGCATTGCCGAGCAGACCGTGGTCGCGGTCGGCGCCGGCCTCGCCAATGGCGGCAAGATCCCGTTCGTCTCCGCGGCCTCGTGCTTTCTCACGGCCCGCGCCATGGAGCAGATCAAGGCCGACATCGCCTATTCGAACGTCAACGTTAAGCTGATCGGTCAGTCGAGCGGCGTCGCCTATGGCGAGCTCGGCCCGACCCACCATTCCATCGAGGACATGGCCTGGCTGCGGCTGCTCAACAACCTGACGCTCATCGTCCCCTCCGATCCATGGGAGACCGAGCAGGCGATCCGCGCCGCGGCCTCGCTGGATGGTCCGGTGTTCATCCGCGTCAGCCGCATGCCCGTGCCGGCGCTGCCGCGCCAGAAACCGCATTTCGAGATCGGCAAGGCCGAAGTGCTGCGGGCCGGCGGCGATGTGGCGATCATCGCCAACGGCGTCATGGTGCACCGGGCCCTTGCGGCCGCCGAGGCGCTGGCGGCCGAGGGCATCGCAGCCCGGGTGATCAACATGTCGACGGTCAATCCGCTCGACGAGGCAACCATCCTCGAGGCGGCGAAGACCGGCGCCATCGTCACCGTCGAGGAACACTCGGTCCGCGGCGGGCTGGGCGGCGCGGTCGCCGAGGTCGTCGCCACTAACCAGCCGGTGCCGATGCGCATCCTCGGCTTTCCCGGTTTCGTGCCGACCGGCTCGGCCGACTGGCTGCTCGAGCATTTCAACCTCAATGCCGCCGGCATCGCCGATGCCGCGCGCCAAGTCCTCTCGCGCAACGTGTTGCAGCGCAAATGAGCAACGGCCTGATCCTCGCGATCGATCAGGGCACGACCAACACCAAGGCCCTGGCCTTCGATGCCGAAGGCCGGGTCGTCGCCAGCGCGTCAGTGCCGATGGCGGTGGCTTATCCGCAACCCGGCTGGGCTGAGCAATCTGCCATCGACATCTGGAACAGCGTTCGCGCGGTGATCGCCGAGGTCGTTGCAACGACCGGACCGGATATGGATGCGCTGGCGCTTTCCAACCAGCGCGAGACCATCGTCGTCTGGGACGCGAGGACGGGCGCGCCGATCGCCCCCGCCATCCTCTGGCAATGCCGGCGTTCGGCGCCGTACTGCGCCACGATACGTGAAGCGGGCCATGCCCGCCTGATCGAGGACCGGACCGGCCTCGGTCTCGATCCGCTGTTCCCGGCCGCCAAGATCGCCTGGATCCTCGACCATGTCCCCGGCGCCCGCGACGCCGCCGAAGCCGGCCAGCTGCGGGCCGGCACCGTCGATTCCTGGCTGCTGTGGAACCTCACCGGCGGCGAGCACGCCACCGACCATTCCAACGCCTCGCGCACGCAGCTGTTCAACACCGAAGCGCTGGCCTGGGACCCAGAACTCGGCTGCATCTTCAACGTCCCGCTGGCGCTGCTGCCAAAGGTCCGCCCATCCGACAGCGCCTTCGGCACTGTGGCGGCCGGCGTCTCGGCCCTCACAGCCGGCACGCCTGTTCATGCCATGGTTGGCGATTCCCATGCCGCGCTTTACGGCCACGGCGTGCGCGAACCAGGTACGGTGAAAGCCACATACGGCACCGGCTCATCGCTGATGACCCTCACCACCGGCCGCATCGCCAGCCGCAGCGGTCTCTCCTCGACCATCGCCTGGAGCACCTCGGCCGGCGTTGCCTATGCGCTTGAGGGCAACATCTCGGTATCGGGGCAGGCGGTAGCCTTCATGGGCAGCCTGCTCGGCATTGTCGATCCGGCAGCGGTCGCCGAACTCGCGGCCACGGTGCCCAACAGCAACGGCGTCGTCTTCGTGCCAGCGCTGGTCGGGCTCGGCGCGCCGTACTGGGAGCCGGAGGCGCGCGGCATCGTTTCGGGCCTCGCACTCGGCACCACGCCCGCACACCTCGCCCGCGCCGCGGTGGAATCGATCGCCTTCCAGGTCGCCGATGTCTTTTCTGCCATGGAGACCGATCTCGGCCAGCGTCTGACGCGCCTCTCGGCTGACGGCGGCGCGGCGCGCAACGACATGCTGATGCAGTTCCAGGCCGATCTCATCGATCGCCCGGTTCTGCGCGGCAACCTGCCGGAAGTCAGCGCCGCCGGTGCCGCCATGCTTGCCGCGGCCGGCCTCGGCCGCAACTCGGCGCGCCCCACGACACAGCAGCGCGAGTTCAAGCCGGCCATGTCCGACGCAGATCGGGCCGCGCTGACGGGCGCCTGGCTCGCCGGTGTCGGCCGGGTCCTGCAATCGGACCGTGCCACCGGAAACTGAAATCAAGCGTCGGCTCACATAGGCCGGCCAAAGCAAAAGGGAGAAGACCTCATGAGCAAGCTGCGCTTCGGAGCCGGCATCTGGCACTTCGCGACCTATGTCGATCGCTACGCCACCGATGGCTATGGCGTGCCGCGCAGCGTCATCGACGCGATCGATCTCGCCGGCAAGGTGCGCGACCTCAGCGTCGTCGACATCAACTACCCGTTCTTCGGCGGCGAGTTCAGCAACGACCAGGTCAAGGCGGCGCTCGAGCGCAACAAGCTCAGCGTCATCGGCATCACCCCGGAGATCTACACCCGCGAGTTCGCCAAGGGCGCCTTCACCAACCCGGATCCCGGCGTTCGCCAGCGGGCACATGAACTCATCACCGAAGCAGCCCAGGTGGTCCGGGACTTCAAGGCGGACTACGTCAAGCTATGGCCGGGCCAGGACGGCTGGGACTATCCGTTCCAGGTCGATCACGGCACGCTTTGGAAGAACTCGCTCGACGGCGTCGGCCGGCTGGCCAGCGAGAACCCGGACCTGAAATTCGTCATCGAGTACAAGCCGCGCGAACCGCGTGTGCACATGAGCTTCGACTCGCTTGCGCGCACCCTGCTCGGCATCGAGAAGATCGGCCTGCCGAATGTCGGCATCCTGCTCGATTTCGGCCACGCCATCTTCGGCGGCGAGTCGGCCGCCGACTCCGCGCAAATGGCCATCGACTACGGCCGGCTGTTCGGCATGGACGTGAACGACAATTACCGCTCCTGGGACGATGACCTCGTCGCCGGCAGCCTCCATCCGATCGAGCTGTTCGAGTTCTTCCACGTGCTGCGCAAGAACAAGTGGGACGGCGTCTGGCAGCTCGACCAGTTCCCCTTCCGCGAGGACAGCGTAGCGACCGCCGACCACGCGATCGACTTCCTCAAGGCCGTCGACCGGGGCCTCGATGCCCTCGACCTGACGGCCTTGCGCAAGGCCCAGGACAACCACGACGCGATCACCGCGTTGCGCCTGGCGCAGAAGGCCCTGTTCGGATCGTTCTGATGCGTCCTTGACGACCCAGTTAGTGGCGCCCCCTGTCGTGGGCGCCATTGACATCAATCAGTGCGGGCCAGCCGGGAGGTCCTGCGTTGTGCCACACGGGCCGCCGTCCATATTGACCGCAATCTCCTGCCTCTCGCCGTCAAAGCTCAGCGCCTCGTAATAGTGGCTCATCTCCACCGTGCTGGCCGGGATGTAGTGAAAGATGAGCGAGCGGCGGAAGCGATCGGCGCTGGTGTTTGGCGTCGATCCGTGGATGACACTGCCGTTGAAGAACAGCACATCTCCGGCCTTGAGCCGCATCATCCGAGGTTCGAGCCCCGGCGGCGGCTCGACATGCTCGGCCGTGAAGAAAAGCGCGGGATCGGCTCTCTCGGGGCAGGCGATGTCGAGTGTCGCGGTTTGCGGCACGCACATCATGCCGCCATTGCCTTCGTCCGCGTCGTCGACGGCGACCCAGGCGGCCATGCAGGTTCCCGGCTTCACGCGGAGATAGAAGTTGTCCTGGTGCAGATCCTGCCCGCGCGCTCCCGGTGGCTTGAAGTAGAACATCGACTGGCAGGCGAACGGCTCCTCGCCGAACAGCTCCGCGAGTATTGGTCGCAACCGCGCGTCACGCATGTAGCGCGTCGCCAGCGGCCCGACCGGCTTATCCAGATGCTTATGCGGATGCATCATCCGCGGATAGAACGCGAGTGGATCGCTCGACAGAGGCGGCGCCCCGTCGCGCGCCTTCGGCGTATCGGAGAGACCGGCCACCGGCCCATCCTTGGCGGTCTGCATGAACGTCTCGCGGATTTCGTCGATCTCGCCCGCGCTGAACAGGCCGCGCATCGCGAGGAAACCGTCGCGTTCAAACTGGGCGCGTTGAGCGTTCGAAAGCTGCATCGTGTTCATGCTGACCTCTCCCTGATGTGCCAGCAAGGATAGCGCCATCAGGCCGCTTGCCCATGGAACATCGTGTCCAAGGCATATAATATCCTGCTATGACAAGGATCGAAGCATCACGTCCGTCATCCGTTCTCGAACTCCTGACCGGACACTTCCATGAAGGATCGGGCTATCGCATCGTCCGCCGTGATGGTGTCGGCGACTGGCTGCTCATCGCTACAGTCGGCGGCAAGGGCCGCTTCGGCCATGCCGAGGGCGAGCTTGTCGTCGAAGCGGGGGATTGGGTGCTCATCCGCCCCGGCACACCGCATGACTATGGCGTCGAAGCTTCGTTGAAGCAGTGGGAGCTGCTCTGGGCCCATTTCCAGCCGCGTGCGCACTGGCTGCCATGGCTCAACTGGCCGGCGGTCGCGCCGGGTCTCATGAAGCTCGCTATTCGCGACGGCAGCACGATGGACCGCTTCAGCGAGGTCCACCGCCTTTTCACCGGCGATCTCCGGCGACGCGAGGCCTTCGCCATGAATGCACTCGAGGCCTTGCTCCTCGAGTGCGACCGCCAGAACCCGCTGGCCGCCACCACCGGCTATGACGATCGCATCCGCCGGGCGATGGACTTCCTTGAACGCAACCTGGGCCGGAAGACCACGCTCGCCGATATCGCCCGCGCGGTCGGCCTCTCTGCTTCACGGCTTGCGCACCTGTTTCGCGAGCAAACCGGCCAGACACCGCAGCAGTACCTCGAAGCTCTCCGGATGCAGCGCGCGATCGAACTGCTGCAGAGGACCGGATTCAGCGTCAAGCAGATCGCCGACACCGTCGGTTTCGATAGCCAGTTCTATTTTTCCCAGCGCTTCAAGGCGCGGACGAAGCAGAGTCCAAGCAGCTTCCGTGCCGCTGCGTCGCCTTCCGGACAGGGTCCCGCCCGCTGACCTTCTTGTTCTTTGCCGCTTGCCTAGGCCCGCTCTTCTTGCCTAAGCAAGACTCTGTGTTGGTGCGGAGCAGTCGTGGTCACGCTCAAGGAAATCGCGAAGGCCGTGGGCGTCTCGTCGGCGACGGTGTCGCGCGTGCTCAATTTCGACCAGACGCTTTCGGTGACTGCCAAGACGAGGCAGGCGATCATCGAAACCGCCGAGGCGATGAAATATGAGACGCCCCGGGCGCGCAATCGCGCCTATCAGCAGGGGCTAAGCAAAGTCGCTCTGGTGCACTACCTCAGGCCCGAGCAGGAGCTTGTCGATCCCTACTATGTCGGGCTGCGCCTGGGGATCGAGAGCCGCTGCCACGCCCTCAAGATCGAGACCATCAAGGTCTATCACACCGACAGGCTGCCGGAGGCCTCGCTGCTGCGGGGTGCCTCCGGGATCATTGCCATCGGCCGGCACGACGAGAGCGAGATTGCCTGGCTTAGACAGCACAACCGCAATCTGGTCTTTGCCGATTTCAGCCCACCGACCGACGAATTCGATTCCGTCGAATCGGACCTGATGCTCGCGACCAGGAAGCTCCTGCAATCGTTGTCGCGGGCAGGATACCGCAGAATCGCGTTCGCCGGGTGGGTCGATGTCTACGACGGCCTTGCGCCCACTCAGCCGGAGCGGCGGTGTCGCGCCTACATGCAGTGGGCAAAGGAAGCCGGCGTCTTCGACGAGCGCATCTGTATGACCGGGAGCAAGACGGAAGAGAGCGGCTACGAGCTGACGCGCAAGATTCTGTCGGAGAGGGACCGGCCGGACGCGCTCATCACCGCCAACGACAACATGGCGGTTGGCGCCTACCGTGCCATCCACGAGATGGGCCTCAGCATTCCCGACGACATTGCAGTCGCCAGCTTCAACGACATCTCGGTCGCCCAGTTCATGAGCCCGCCGCTCACCACCGTGCACCTCCCCGCCGAGGAGATTGGCGAGAGCGCGGTCGAGCTCCTGCTCGAGCGGATAGGTGGGCGCGAGCTGCCCAAGCGCGTCACGCTCGCCACCAGTTTGCGCTGGCGCGGCAGCACCCGGGCCCTGCCTTCCTGACACCGAACTAAATATTTACTGAAAACTTGCGCACCGCACCTGCCGCCGCTAACAATGTCTCAGCGGCGAGGGAAGAGGCCGCTCGGTGTGGAGGACATCATGATGCATTTTTCGACCCCGCATGGGCCGAGGCGCTTGGCGTTGCTGGCTCTTCGCTGAGCCCATCCTGGCGTTTCGATAACGTCGTCGACTTCGCCGGCTGGCTTCGGGCGCACCGAAGCGCTGCTGGCATCGACGGTCAGTCCTAGCCCCAGTGGCAGTGCGTCCTGAAGGACGCCGCACTGGCGGCAGAGAGGGGGAAGATGTCGGGAACGGATACGCCCTTGCGGCGAAAGTCCCTGCTAAGGCAACTCGCAGACAGCAAGATCCTCTTGCTCATGTGCGTTCCAGCGGTCGTATTCTTCGTCATCTTCAACTACTGCCCGCTCCCCGGAGCGTGGATCGCATTCACGAACTTCAACTACCGCGACGGGATCTTCGGCAGCCCGTTCGTCGGGTTCAAGAACTTCGAATTCCTCATCAAATCCGGGCAGCTCTGGATGCTGACGCGGAACACGATCCTCTACAACCTCGCCTTCATCGTGTTCGGCAACATCCTGCAGATCGCCATCGCGATCATGCTCAACGAGATCCGGTCGACCTTCTTCAAGAAGATCAGCCAGGCGGCGATGTTCCTGCCGTTCTTCATCTCGGCCGTGCTCGTCGGCGTCATTGCCTTCAACCTCCTCAACTACGACACCGGCGCGCTGAACGCCCTGATCAAGCAGACGGGCGGCGACCCGATCAAGATCTACAGCGTCGCTGGCGCGTGGCCGCTCATCATCATCATGGTGCACCTGTGGCAGTCGACCGGCTACGGCTCGATCGTCTACTTCGCAGCGATCATGGGCATCGACCGAAGCCTCTACGAGGCGGCCACGGTCGACGGCGCCTCCGCCTGGCAGCGCATCCGCTACGTGACGCTGCCGAGCCTCAAGCCGACCTTCATCATCCTGGTGCTGTTCTCGCTGGGCAGCATCATGCACGGCAATTTCGGGCTGTTCTGGAACCTGATCGGCAACAACGCCTCGCTGTTCAAGATGACCGACATCATCGAGACCTCGGTCTACCGGATGGTGCTGTCGCAGAACAACTTCACCACGTCCACGGCCGTCGGCCTCTACCAGTCGCTGTTCGGTTTCGCTCTCGTCATGACCGCGAACTGGATCGTGCGCAGGATCAACAAGGACTACGCGCTGTTCTGATGACCGATCAAGCCAGCAACGACAGCATCATCGTGGGGTCAGAGGGCGTCGGTATCGGGCCGGCGAAACCTCGGGCGATCAAGCTCGACAGTAGCGACTACGTGCTCCAGACGATCTCCTACGTCACGATCACACTGTTCGCGCTGTTCTGCCTCGTGCCATTCGTCCTGATCGTTTCGGCCTCGTTCTCGACCGAGTCGACGATCATGAAGACCGGCTTCGGCCTGTTGCCGAAGGACTTCACCTTCGCGGCCTACGAGTGGATCTTCAAGGCGCCCCGGCAGATCATCGGCTCGTATGTCGTCACCATCACGATGACCGTGTTCGGCACGGCGATCGGCCTCTTCGTCATCGCGATGACGGGATACGCGCTCAACCGGAAGGACTTCCCCTTCCGCAACCACATCTCGTTCTTCATCTACTTCACGACGCTGTTCTCGGCCGGCCTTGCGCCGACCTTCCTGTGGATCGCGCGCGATCTCGGCCTCCGTGGCAACTACCTCGCGGTCTTCCTGCAGCTGCTGATGAGCCCCTGGCTCATCATCCTGATGAAGAGCTTCATGCGAACCGTGCCCTACGAGATCATCGAATCCGGCAAGGTCGACGGCGCCGGCGATTTCCGGATTTTCGCGCAGTTGTGCCTGCCGATGATGAAGCCGGCGCTGGCGACGATCGGCCTCTTCCTCGCGCTCAGCTACTGGAACGAGTGGTACCTGTCGTCGCTCTATCTGGGCAGCACGGTCGAGTTCAAACCGCTGCAGTACCACCTCTACAACGTCATCAACACGGCCAACGCACTGAAGAACTCGGTGGCCGGCTCCAATGTCAGTGTCACCGACCTGCCCAGCAACACCCTGAAGATGGCGAGCGCCGTCGTGGCCATCGGCCCGATCCTGCTGCTCTACCCCTTCATCCAGAAATACTTCGTCAGCGGCATCACCATCGGCGCAGTGAAGGGATGACCGCCTGACCAAGTTACGCGGCCGAGGGAACTGACCGCGAAAGACGCAAAGCAACGAATTCAGAGGAGGAGCCTGAAATGAAAAGAAGGAATGTCGTACGGGTCGGGGCGGCGCTGCTGGCCCTCGGCATCTGCGCGCCGGCGCTGACGGCGAGCGTGCTTGCCCAGGATGCGCCCACCGAAATCACCATGCTGACCATGGGTAACAAGCCCACCAACGGCCGCATGGAGGCGATGCTCGAAAAGCTCAACGAGCTGCTGGTGAAGAAGGCCAACGCCAAGCTCGACATGTTCTTCGTCGAATGGGCCGACTGGCAGACGCAGTACAACGTGCAGCTGCTCTCGGGCGACGACAATGTCGACCTCATCGGCACCGCGACCGACTGGCTCTATGCGTGGGAGAATTCGGAGAAGGGCGCGTTCCTGCCACTTTCACCCGAGATGCTCCAGGCCAATGCCCCCAAGACCTGGGCACAGGTCGACGCCGATGGCCACTGGGACCTCACCAAGCTCGCCGACGGCAACATCTACTTCATGCCCGAGGACAACTATACCCAGTACACCAACCACGGTTTCTTCTACCGCGGCGACTGGGCCAAGGAAGCCGGCTTCGAGAACGGCGAGATCACCAAGTTCGAGGACTTCACCAAGTATTTCGAGTGGGTGAAGGCCAACAAGCCCGACGCCTATCCGTGGGACGTCGCGCGCGCCAACGAGGCGGCCCTGACCGGCTACATCCAGGGCCACACCGACTTCCAGACCCTCCAGGGAATCAGCGCCGGCAATTACGCCCCGTTCCACACCAAGGCGTCGGACCCCTACACTGTCACCTCATGGTACATGGAGGGCGACGCCCTGATCGAAGCGGCCAACATCGCCAAGAAGTGGAACGAGATCGGCGTCTGGCGCGAGGACGCGTTGAACTTCGATGGCGAGCCGCGTGAGCTCTTTTATGCCGGCCTCTCGGGCGCCGACCAGCACCACACGCAGACGTTCGTCAACGACATCGTCTACAACATGAACACCAAGCAGCCTGGCTCCGACCCGAAATTCTTCTACTGGGGCAAGGAGAACGGCAACTTCTTCAAGGACATCTTCACGCACGGCGCCATGGCGGTCAGTGCGTACTCCAAGAACCCGGAGAAGGCTCTTCAGGTCTATGACCTGATCCGCAACGACAAAGAGATCTACATGCTGTTCAACTACGGCATCGAGGGGGTCGACTACACCATCAACGCCGACGGTGTGCTGGAACGCCCGGCGGACTGGGACTCCTCGACGATGGCTCTCGGCACCGACTATTGGTGGGGCCGCACGGACGAATTCGAGCCGAAGCTGGCCACGCAGGCGCCTAACAAGGACGCTATCATTGCTGAACTTGCCGCCACAGCGAAGGACTACCCGTATTCGACGCTGCTCATCAACAAGCAGAACATCGATCCGACGCTCGCGGCGATGGCCGGTGTGCTCTCCGAGTACATCCCGCAGCTGCAATACGGCAAGTTCGACGATCCCGCCGCGGCTGTCGCCGAGATGCGCCAGAAGCTGATGGACGCCGGCTACGAAGACGCGCGCGCCTCCATCCAAGCCGACATGGACGCCTGGAAGGCGGCCCGCGGCCTCTAGGCGCCTGACCAGAGGCCGGACGGTATGCGCTAGCGCGCAGGCCCGCCCGGCCTTCTCGGAGGATAGACGAGTGGACAGCTTGTTTTCGGCGGACTCCGCACTCATGCGCGGCCTGACCAGGCTCGCCGACGTGATCATCCTCAACCTGCTGTTCATCGCCACCTCGATCCCGGTCGTGACGCTGGGCGCCTCGCTGACCGCCCTGAACTTCACCGCCATGCGGATCGGTACCGGCGAGTGCAACTCCGTCACGGGCGACTATTTCCGCTCGTTCCGGCGCAACTTCCGTCAGGCAACCGTAATCGGGCTGGTGCTCGCGCTCCTCATAGGCGTGCTCGCCGCTTGGTACGTCGTCGTCACCAACCTCGCCTTCGGTGCCATGACTGAGCTGGTGCTGCTGGCAATCTGGTACGTGCTCGCCTTCACCCTCGCGGCGGCGGCGCTCTTCGTGTTCCCGTATCTCGCGAACTTCGAAGGCCGCACGCGCGACGTGCTCCGCAACGCAAGGCTGCTGTCGTGGAAGCATCCGCTGACGGCACTGGCCGCGCTGGCGCTCATCGCGCTCTGCGCCACGATCACGGTCTTCTACCCGCAGGTGACCGGGTACGGCCTCTTCTGGCTCCTGGTCGGCTTCGCCGGCATCGCCGTGGTCAACGGCTTCCTCTTCACCCGCATCTTCAGCAAGTACATCGCCGCGCAGCGGGCCGATCAGACATAAGGGCCGACGCCTCATGCATAAATTCGAGATCCGCCAGTGGCAGTTCACCCTCGCGGACCAGCCCGACGCGTGGGCCAAGGGGTTCGACGACTCCACCTGGCGTAAACTCACCGTGCCGCACGACTGGAGCGTCGAGCACGAGTTCTCGCCATCCCATTCGAGCGGTACTGGCTACCTGCCGGGTGGTATCGGCTGGTACCGGGCGCATGTCTCGCTGCGCGAGGTCGGCGATTTCGCCGGCAAACACGTCCGGCTGGTGTTCCACGGCGTCTACAAGAACGCCCGGGTCTGGGTGAACGGCTACAATGTCGGCGGCCGGCCCTCGGGCTATGCCCGGTTCTCGTTCGATTTGACCGAGATCCTCTCCTACGCCAACAGCGACGACCTCGTCGTGAGCGTCCGGGTCGAGCACACCGACATCTCGGATTCCCGCTGGTACAACGGCACCGGCATCAACCGCCGGGTCGAGCTTGAAGTGCATGAGGCCGTGCGGGTTGCCGAATACGGCACCGCCTTTACCACCGTCGCCGCGGATACCTCCAAGGCCACCGTCCGGGTCGCCCAGTCGCTCTGCAACGACACTTCCGCGGCCGTGACGGTAGGCGTGCGGCACGAGCTACGGTCGCTGACCACCGATCGGGTGCACGCATTCACCGCGCAGGCCAGGGTGCCTGCCGAAGGATCGTCCGACGTCGACGTCACGGGTGAGGTTCCACAGCCGGAGCTTTGGAGCGACACAAGTCCGGGCCTCTATCGTCTCACCACCACGCTGACCTGGCCGAATGGGAGCGCCACCTACGAGGAAACGGTCGGCATCCGCACCTTCCGCTTCGACGCCGACCACGGTTTCTTCATCAACGGCGAACCACGGAAGCTCAAGGGCGTGTGTCTGCACGAGGATGCCGGTCCGTTTGGCACGGCGGTGCCCACCGAGGTCTGGCTGCGCCGGCTGCTGACGCTCAAGCACATGGGCTGCAACGGCGTGCGCATGGCCCACAATTCCCACGCGCCGGAACTCTACGGGCTCTGCGACGCGCTCGGCTTCTTCGTCATCGATGAAGCGTTCGACGAGTGGGAAAACCCCAAGAACAAGTGGTGGCAGGGTCACAACGTCTATCCGCCGCGCCACCAGGGCTACGCCAACGACTTCCACGAATGGCACGAGCGCGACCTGGTCAACATGGTCGACGTCCATCGCAACCATCCCTCGATCATCGCCTGGAGCATCGGCAACGAGATCGACTACCCTAACGATCCCTACGCCAGTGCCAGGTTCGAGGCGATGACGGGTAACAACGACGCCAACAAGTCGGCCAAGCAACGCGCCTACGACCCAAATCGGCCCGACGCCCGGCGCCTCGCGACGATCGCGCGCCGGCTCACCGACATCGTCAAGCGGAAGGATCCGACGCGCCCAGTGACGGTCGGCTCGGCCTTCCCGGAACTCTCCCGCCATACCGGCTTCCTCGAGCCGCTGGACCTCGTGGGCTACAACTACAAGGAACACCTGTACGAGGCGGATCACCGCCAGTTCCCCAACCAGCCGATGCTCGGCAGCGAGAACTGGCACCGTTACTCCGACTGGCTGGCGGTCGTCCGTAACGACTACATCGCTGGCCAGTTCCTGTGGACCGGCATCGACTACCTGGGGGAGACGGGCGGGTGGCCCTGGCATGGCTCCACTGCGGGCCTGCTGACGGTCGCAGGCTTCGGCAAGCACACTTTCCACCTCCGCCGCAGTTGGTGGTCCGACGAGCCCATGGCCTACATCGTGACCCGTCCGCATGAAGGGCAGGCAGAGCAGCAGAACCTCTGGTCGCACCCAGCCCTGTCGCGCCTCTGGGACGGCACTGCCGGGCCAGCCGTCGAGGTCCTCTGCTTCAGCAACGGAGAACCCAGACTGACCTGCGGGGGCGTGGAGCTTCCGCTCACCCGCAACGAGGAGAACGGCTACTGGGTCGCCGTAACCGAGCCGCGCCCCTTCCCCCTGCTGCTCGAGACACGCCGCGACGGCGAGGTTGTCGCCACGGACGAGCTCGGGCCGCGGGGCGATGCGGTCAGGCTCGAGGCCATCGCATGGCAGGCACCTGCCGACGCCGAGCGCCGCTGCACTGATGCCGGCCTCACGCCCGAGGGCATCATTCAGATCGAGTGCACGCTCCGCGACGAGCGCGGCGAAGTGGCGCGCGGCGAGAAGGTCGTGACGGCCGAAATGGACGGCGGTGCGCTGCTGGGGCTCGAGAACGGCGATCTCAGCGACAGCACCCCGTACGCCGCGCAGCATCGGCAAACGCTGGACGGCCGGATCATCGTGTTCGTCCGGCCCAGCGGCCGAGCAACTCTGCGACTGAGCGCTCCGGGCATCCCGGACGTTCGGGTGGAGTGCGGGACCTAAGCAGGCCGGGCGTCGCGTCGCTGATCAGGCCCGCAACGCCTCCATTACCACCGAGAATGCCGGCGAGTTCTGGCGCCGGCTCGGGTAGTACAGGTAGTAGCCGGCGAACATCGGGGACCAATCGTCGAGGACCTGAACCAGTTGTCCCTCCGCGATTTGCCGTTCCACGAGGTTTTCCGGCACGTACGCGATGCCATACCCCTGCAGCGCCGCGTCGATCATTGGGTATGAGGTGTTGAAGGTCAGCTGGCCATCCACTCGCACCCGCAACGCACGGCCGTCCTTCTCGAACTCCCAGGCATAGAGGCTCCCGGATGTGTCGTAGCGCATGCCTATGCAGGTATGAGCGACAAGGTCCTGGGGCGCCTGGGGGATGGGGTGCGTCTCGAAATAGGCGGGAGACGCCACTGCCACCTGACGCCAATCGGGACCGATGCGCACTGCGATCATGTCCTTGTCGAGGCTTTCACCCAGTCGCACGCCGGCATCGAAGCGCTCTTCGACGATGTTTCGAAAGCCATTGTCGCGGCGGAGTTCGAGCTTGATGTCCGGATAATCCTTGAGCACCGGCCCCAGCTTCGGCCAGACGACGCTCTCGAAGGCATGGTCGGACACAGTGATCCTCACGGTGCCGGACGGCTTGTCGCGGAACGACATCAGGCCGTCGATCTCGCCCTCTATCTCCCGGATGCGTGGTGACAGTGAGCGCAGAAGGCGTTCTCCTGCTTCAGTGGGAGAAACGCTTCGGGTGGTCCGGGTCAGAAGCCGCAGTCCCAGGCGCGCCTCGAGCTTGCGGATCGTGTGGCTGACCGTCGACTGCGAGGTCCCCAGTTTCGCCGCGGCCTTCGTGAAGCTCCGCTCCTCGGCGACGGTCATGAACCAGAGCATGTCGGCCAGCTCTTGTCTGCGCATCGGTCGATCTCCCCGCTCGATTTATATCACAGATCGATAGGTCCATGCGAATTCCTATGGCTAATCCGCTGAGCGGCGTCGACCTATGTTGGTGTCCGGAGATCGAAGCTCATGGACGCCACTTACGAGAACAAGCTCGCACGCTCCCCCGCCGCCTGGGGTGCAGTGGTCTCGATGGCATTGTGCGTCGCGGTTCTCATCGCGTCGGAATTCATGCCGGTAAGCCTGCTTTCGCCGATTGCGGGCGATCTCGGTATCACCGAAGGCCAGACGGGCCAGGCGATCTCCATCTCGGGACTATTCGCTGTCGTCACGAGCCTGTTCGTCGCTCACATGACCCGCAAAATCGATCGGCGCATCGTCGTGCTGTCGTTCTCGGCCCTGCTGATCGTGTCCGGGGCCATGGTCGCGTTCGCCCCCAACTATGCGTGGCTGATGGGGGGCAGGGCCCTGCTTGGCCTTGCCATCGGCGGCTTCTGGTCGATGTCGACCGCCATCATCATGCGCCTCGTTCCTGACGGTGACGTGCCGAAGGGACTCGCGATGCTCAACGCCGGCAATGCGATCGCAGCGACGATCTCGGCGCCGTTGGGTAGCCTGCTGGGCGATGCGATCGGTTGGCGCGGCGCCTTCTTCTTCGTTGTTCCCTTAGCCGCGCTTGCCCTCGTCTGGCAGTGGATGGTGCTCCCTTCGCTGCCGCCCCGCGGTGCGGAGGGCGAGGGCAACGTATTCCGGCTGCTGAAGCGACCGCCCGTCGCCCTGGGGATGGCTGCAATCATGCTGCTGTTCATGGGCCAGTTCGCCCTTTTCACCTACCTGCGGCCCTATCTCGAAACGGTGACCGGTGTTTCGGTGGCGACCCTCTCCACCATCCTGCTGGTCATGGGATTGGCGGGGGTGGCCGGGACCTGGGTGATCAGCCGCCTCCTCGAGCGGCGCCTGTTCAGCATCGTCGTCGCCATCCCCACGGTGATGGCCGTCCTCGCGGTTGCACTCATCCTCTGCAGCGGGATGCCGATCGTCGTCGCGGGCCTGCTGCTGGCCTGGGGCTTTTTCGGAACCGCAGCGCCGGTAGGCTGGGGCGCCTGGCTGGCGAAGACGCTGCCGGACGACGCCGAAGCCGGCGGTGGATTGCAGGTCGCGATCATCCAGTTCGCCATCACCATGGGCGCCGGAGCGGGAGGGCTGCTGTTCGACTCGGCCGGCTGGTGGAGCCCCTTCGCCCTGGGCGCCGCACTTCTCTGCGGATCTTCGCTGCTGGCCTTCGTGGCGTGGCGCTCGACCCAGCGGATGAACCTATGACTGAGACCAAGGTCCGCCTCGTATTCAACGGCCAGATCACGAGCGCCGCGCTCCACGACAATCCTTCGGCGCGCGACTTCCATTCCATGCTGCCGCTCGACCTCACCATCGACAACTATGCCGACAACGAGAAGATCGCCTACCTCCCGCGAAAGCTCACCGAGGTGGGCAGCGGGCCCTTCGGCAACGAGCAGCCGGGAGACCTCTGTTACTACGCGCCCTGGGGCAACCTCGCGCTGTTTTACGCCGGATATCGCTGGTCGCGCGGCCTTATCCGCCTCGGTCGCCTCGAGAGCGGGTTCGAGCCGCTGCTCGTTCGCGGCCGATTTTCGCTGCGGATCGAGCGTGTGGACGCCGGTTCCACCACCTAGAATTCAAGGAGAATACCCATGCTCGCAACAGTCCTCCATGCGCCCGGTGACGTTCGCTACGAAGATGTCGCCGAACCGAAAATCCTCAAATCCACCGACGCCATTATCCGGCTGTCCTACAGCTGCATTTGCGGCTCGGATCTCTGGCCCTATCGGGGTCTCGCAGCCATCACCAGCCCGCAGCACATGGGGCACGAGTATTGCGGCGTGGTGGTCGAGGTCGGCAGCGACGTGAAGACCGTCAGGCCGGGCCAGTTCGTCGTCGGCTCATTCGCCACGTCGGACAATACATGTCCGCATTGCAAGTACGGCTTCCAGTCGTCCTGCGAACAGCGCGAATTCATGAGTGGCGCGCAGGCGCCGCTGGCTCGCGTGCCTCTGGCTGACGGTACCCTCCTGGCGACGGCCGATATCCCCTCGGATGATCTCATTCCGAGTTTGCTGGCGGTGTCCGATGTTCTGGGCACCGGCTGGTACGCGGCCGATGCCGCACGGGTGCAGCCGGGCTCGAGGGTTGCCGTCGTCGGGGACGGCGCGGTCGGTCTCATGGGCGTGCTTGCCGCAAAGCAAATGGGCGCCGAGCAGATCATCGCGATGAGCGGCCACAAGTCCCGGCAGGATCTCGCGCTCGAATATGGGGCGACCCACATCGTCACGGAGCGCGGCGATGAGGGCGTCGGTCGCATCAGGGAGTTGACCGGTGGCGTCGGCGCCGACTCGGTGCTCGAATGTGTCGGCACCAACGAGTCGATGCTGCAGGCGATCAACGCGGCACGGCCGGGTGGCTCGATCGGCTTCGTGGGCGTGCCGCATGGCGTCGAACTCGATGGCCAGTTCCTGTTCTTCTCCCAGAAGAACCTGCTGGGCGGGCCGGCGCCGGTGCGCCGCTTTCTGCCCCACCTGATGGATCTCGTGCTCACGCGCAAGATCAACCCGGGCAAGGTGTTCGATCTCGAACTGCCGATCGCGGACGTGGCCGAAGGCTACCGTGCCATGGACGAGCGACGCGCCATCAAGACCCTGTTGCACGTCTAGCTTTCGGCAAAGGGACGTCAGATGGAAATTCCGGCGAACGCAGTCGGAATGGCGTGGCGCGCCCTCGACCTAGTACAGTCCCATGTGCCGCTGCAGCGCTGCCGTGAAATGGGCTGAGAGCGCAGCGACCGCCTTCTCCGGGTCGCGCTGGCGGCAGGCGAGGATGATTTCCATGTGCTCCTTCAGCGACCGCAGGGCGAGCGGGGCGGTTAGCTTGCGATCGAGGCGCACGAGGCGCAGGTAGTTGTGCATGCGCTTGTAGCTGGTGTCGATCAGCGGGTTGTTGAGGCTGCCGATGATGGCGTTGTGGAGGATGCGTTCGAGGCTCTCCAGTTCCTCCTTGTTCGCTTCGGTTAAGCCGGCCGCCTCGATCGCCGCGATTGCCGCACGGTGACGTTGCTCCATCTCAGCGAGTTCGCCGTCATCCGCGGTCTCGGCATAAACGGCCACCGCTGCCCGCTCGAGAATGCCGCGATACTGGTACGTGGAGCGGGTAAGCTCGAGCCCCGGCTTTACGAACTGGATGCCCGATCGTGGATGCACGGTGAGCACCCCTTCGGTTTCGAGCACCTTGAGCGCGTCGCGCAGCGGTCCGACAGGAATGCCGAGCAGCTTGACCAGATCGTTCTGCGACAGGAACGCGCCGGCAGGAATCTTCCGGTCGAACAGCGTTTCGAGGATGCGGCTGTAAGCCAGGTCGCTCAGTCGGCCCGCGCCGCCGGTTTCCGCCGTTGCCATTGTCTGTTCGTATCGGGCCACTTGCCTCGCCCCCTGATCTGGTCTATTAGCGTCGCCGTCTGATAAATCAGATGGCTCAATTAGTCTATTAGAGACCGATCGCATGCGCATTGTCGAGTTCCGCATCACCCGCTTCCAGTTTGCCCGCGATCGCGTCATCGGCGACAGCCAAGTCCGCGCCGACGACGTGAACATAGCGGCGCTCGAACTGATTGCCGATACCGGCGCGGTCGGGCTGGGGTTTATCCAGACCTTGTTTCATCCGCTACCCGATCAGGCGGAGATCGAGCGTGTATTCCGCTCGGAAGCCTGGCCAAGTCTCGAAGGCCAGCCGCCGGCGGCGCTCGTCCATCGCGTCAGCCGCCCGCGCGGCGGCAACCAGCGTGCATACACGCTGCCCTTTCATGAAGCGCTGCAGGTTGCGCTGTGGGATCTGGCGGCCAAGGAAGTCGGCTTGCCGCTGCACAAGCTGCTCGGCAGCCGCCGCGAACGCGTCGAAGCCTATGCCAGCGGGCTTGATTTCCACCTGAGCGACGAAGAGTTCGCCCGCTTCTTTGCCCACGCCGACGCGATCGGCTACCGTGCCTTCAAGATCAAGGTCGGCAGTCCGGATTTCGACTGGGACCTCAACCGGCTGAAGATCCTCAAGGATGTCGTCCGCAAGGATGCTCTCGTCATGGTCGATGCCAACGAAGCATGGGGCGCTAAGGAAGCGCTGGTGAAGCTCACCGCCATCCGCGACGCCGGCCACGAGCTGCTCTGGGTCGAGGATCCGATCCTTCGCGACGATTTCGTCGGCCTCAAGATGCTCAAGGACGCGGCCAGCTGGACGCTGATCAATTCGGGCGAATACCTCGATGCCCGCGGCAAGCGGCTGTTGATGGAGGCCGGTGGCACCGACATCCTGAACGTCCACGGCCAGGTTACCGACGTCATGCGCATCGGCTGGCTTGCCGCCGATCGCGGCGTTCCTGTGAGCCTCGGCAATACCTTCCTCGAAGTCGGCATCCACGCGGCCTGCGCGCTGCCGGAGGTGCAGTGGCTCGAATACTCGTTCCAGAACTTCGACCACCTGGTCGACCAGCCCGTCGAAATCCGTGACGGCTGGGCCTACGCGCCGGACCGGCCGGGCCACGGCCTCGTGCTCAACGAGACCGCCCGCCGCGACTGGGCACGCCCAACGCTTTTGCCGCGCACCGAACTCGGCGAGGCCCCACATAACCCGCGTGTCAGCAACAGCCAGCGCGCGGCCGAATAACCACAACGCTCTAAGTGGAGGAGACCACCATGAAGCTTCTGCGCATTACTGTTGCGCTTTCGGCGATGTTCGCCGCGAGCGCAGCACTCGCCCAGGAAATCACCGTCTGGGCCGACGCAACCCGCCAGCCGGCCGTCGAGGCGTTCATCGCCGCGCATCCGGAAGTGAAGGTGAACCTCGTCGTCGACGATGGTTCGTCGGGCGCCTCGGGCACCTTCCAGACCAAGATCGGCCTTGCCGATCAGGCCGGCGAAGGCTGGCCGGACGTGGTGTTCTCGACCCAGAACAACGACGCCGCCTGGGTCTCGCGTGAGACCAATGGCGTGCAGCCCTTCGCGCAGGTGCTAAACGAGGGCTTCCTCGACCAGGCCTTCCTCGATGGCTTTACGCCGGGCGCGCTCGACCCCGTCACCATCGACGGCAAGGTCTACGGCCTCCGCAATGACCTCGCGCCGGTGCTGTTCTGGTACAATCAGGCCCTGCTCAAGGAATTCGGCTACGACGCCCCCAAGACCTGGGAAGACTATCAGGCGCTGGGCGACAAGCTCGCCGCCGATCACCCGGGCTATTTCCTCGGCGGCATCGGTGATGCGTTCGAAGGCCCCTACATCTACTACTGGTCCGGCCAGGCGCCGATCTTCCAGGTCGAAGGCGAGACCTTCAAGTCGGACACCTCCGCGCCGAACTCGGTCAAGGTGAGTGCGCTCATCGACCACATGGTCGCCAACAAGACCCTGACGCTCGACAGCGTCTTTGGTGCCAATTTCGTCGCCACCGCCGACAAGCTCGTCGCCATCCCGGGCCCGGCCTGGTACGCGGGCGCGCTCTTCCAGAACCCGGGCGGCGTCAATGCCAAGGCCGGCGACTGGGTGGCTGCCGAGCCGCTCTCCTGGACGGACGGCGACAAGGTGACCGGCAACGTGGGCGGCGGCGTCTGGTATGCCTCCAGCCACACGACCCAGCCCGACGCGGTCAAGACCTTCCTGCAGTTCATCGTCTCCGACGAGAAGACGGCTGGCACCGGCGGTCTGCCGGCCTACAAGTCGGCCGCTGAGAAGTGGCTCGATGCGCAGGCGGCCAGCGGCTTCTACTCCGGCGACTTCAAGGCGGCGATTTCGGCTGCGGCGTCCAGCGTCTGGAACGGCTGGGGCTACCCGAACTTCTCGCCTGAAACCGCATGGGCCAAGGTCATCACGCCCGGCCTCGCCGCCGGCAAGACGATGACGGACCTCTCTGCCGACTGGCAGCAGGAAATGAAGAACGAAGCTCAGGTCGTCGGTTACACCGTCGAATAATCCGAGCAAGGGTCCTGGAGTCTGCCAACTTGACTAGTCTCGACCAATCCGCTGTCCGCCCGCTAGAGGGCGGGCAGCGGCCCAGAGCGCGAAACGGCAGTGTTGAACGGGCGCAGCGCCGTATCGGCGTTGCGTTCGCCGGGCCCTACACGCTCTTCCTGCTGTTCTTCGGCATCATGCCGGCGCTCTATGCCGTCTATCTGGCCTTCACCAAGAAGGGCGCCTTTGTCGGCTTCGCCAACTTCGCCAAGGTCTTCAAGGACTACCGCTTCCTGCCCGCGGTCGAGCATGTCGGCATCTTCCTCGTCGTCTGGCTGATCCTGCTGGTGGTCCTCGTCGTGGTGCTGGCGCTGCTGGTCCATTCGATCGGCATCCGCTGGCTCTCGGGCAGCATGCGCTTCGTCTACTACATTCCCGGCGCCCTCGCGGGCGCCTCGAGCGTCATGCTGTGGCTCTTCGTGCTCGACCCGACGGTCAGCCCCGTCTCGTTCCTGCTGGAGGGGTTGGGCATCACTTCGCTGGTGGGCGCCGTCGAGGCCACCCGGCTGCCCTTCGTCCTCGCGGTCATCGCGTTCTGGACCGGTGCCGGCGGCTGGATCGTCGTGATGTACGGCGCGCTCAACAACATCAGCAAGGATGTCATCGAGGCCGCCCGCGTCGATGGTGCCGGCGCCATCCGCATCGCCTGGTCGATCCAGATCCCACTGATGCGCAAGTGGATCGCCTATATGGTGATCCTGTCGTTCGCCGGCGGCACCCAGCTCTTCGTCGAGCCGCGCGTCCTTTCCCAGGCGAGCCGGGGCGTGGTTCCCCTGGACTATTCGCTCAACCAGCTCGCGTTCCTCTACGCGTTCAAACAAAACGACTTCAACGGCTCGGCGGCGATCTCGCTGGTGCTGCTGGCTGTCGCGCTGGTGCTTTCCATCGTCTTCGTCTTCAAGGGTGGTCTCTTTGAGCGCGCCTAGTTCGGATTTCGTCGGCGGGCGCGCCCAGGATCTGTCGCCGGGAGCGTGGCTCGGCCGCGTCTTCGGCATCCTGCTGCTCATCGTCTTCGCCCTGTTCTTCATCGTGCCGCTCCTGTGGCTGCTGGTCGCCCCAACCAAGACCGACCGGCAACTGCTGCTCGAGGCGCCGTTCGCCATCGGCGATCTCGGCACGCTCTTCGCCAACTGGCAGAGCCTCGTCTCCTTCCAGGGCGGCCTGATCTGGACCTGGATCGGCAACTCGGCCTTCTACTGCATCGCGGCGCTGGTGATCACGCTGCTCATTTCGATCCCGGCCGGCTACGCCATGGCGCTCACCGAATTCCGCGGCCGCAGGGCCTTGCTGGCGACGACGCTCGTCGTCATGCTGGTGCCGAGCACGGCGCTGGTGCTGCCGATCTTTCTCGAGCTGAGCGCCGTTCGGCTGATCGGCAATCCGCTCGCCGCCATCCTGCCGTTCTCGTTCTTCCCGTTCGGCGTCTACCTCACCTACATCTACTTCTCGACGGCCGTGTCGCGCGATCTTCTCGACGCGGCACGCATCGACGGCGCCAACGAGTTCCAGGTGTTCATGAAGATCGCCATGCCGCTGGCGACGCCGGTCATCGCGCTGGTTGGCTTCTTCAACTTCACCGGCAACTGGAACAACTATTTCCTGCCGTATGTGACGCTACCGGGCCGCAAGGCGCCGATCCAGGTTGGCCTCGCCGAACTGCTGTCGAACGTGCCGTCGTTCAACCCGACCAATGCCGCGTCCACGACGATCTCGCTCTCGGCGCTGGCGCTTGCCACCTTGATCGCCATCGCCCCGGTGATGATCGTGTTCCTCTTTGCCCAGCGCTACCTGGTCTCGGGCATGACCGCCGGCGGCACCAAGGAGTAGGCAATGGTTGAACGCATGGGCATGGTGATCGGCGTCAAGCCGGAGAAGCTTGCCGAGTACAAAAAGCTGCACGCCGAGCCGTGGCCGGAGATGAATGCGGCGCTTTCTGCCGCCAACATCCGGAACTATTCGATCTACCTGCGCGAGCCGGAGAACCTGCTCTTCGGCTACTGGGAATATGCCGGCACCGATTATGCGGCCGACATGAAGATCCTCGGCGAGCTCGCGGTGACCAAGCGCTGGCTGGCGCTCACCGACCCCTGCCAGGCCCGCCTCGCCACCGCGTCCGACTCAGAGTGGTGGAGCATGATGCCGCAAGTCTATCACCTCGATTAGGAGGCCCTGTTGGTCGAGCTCTATCAGGAGACGCTGACGCGCCGCGCCGTCGCTGAACGTTCGGGCATGCTCTCGCAGTTCGCAGGCGTCCGCCTGATGACGCTCGAGGATGGCGTCGAGCGCGGCATCCGCCTGCTCGAGTTCCGCACCGGCTCGGGCCTGCGCTTCACCGTGCTGGTCGATCGCGCCATGGACATCGCCGATTGCGAGCACAATGGCCGGGCGATCGGCTGGCACTCCCCCGCGGGGTTCCGCCATCCGGGCCTCCACGAGTACGAAGGGGAGGGCGGGCTCGCCTGGGCGCGCTCGTTTTCGGGGCTGCTGGTCACCTGCGGCCTCGACCACATCCTGTTCATGAACGAGGTGTCGGCCGAGACCTACGTCTATTCGCCGAAGCAGACGGTGAAGCACTCGCTGCATGGCCGCGTCGGCACCATCCCGGCGCGGCTCACTGGCTATGGCGAGCGCTGGGAGGGTGACCGCTGCATCCTCTGGGCCGAGGGCGTGGTGCAGCAATCCGCCGTGTTCGGCGAGGACCTGCACCTGATCCGCCGCATCGAGGCCGATGTCGGCGGCAACGAGATCCGCCTCAGCGATCGCGTCGTCAATCACGGCTTCTACAAGACGCCGCACATGTACTGCTACCACATCAACGTCGCCCACCCGGTGCTCGACGAGGGCTCGCGCTACCTCGCGCCGATCAAGGATGCGGTCTGGGCCGCCCATGCCGGCGACAGCTACCGCAAGCAGGGCGTCGGCTATCGCACCCTGCCGGCACCGCAGCACGATTTCCACGAACAGGTGTGGCAGCACGAGCTCGGCGCCGATGCCAATGGCGAGCAGCACGTGGCGCTGGTCAACGACCGGATAGGCCTCGGCTTCGAAGTGACCACCCGCAAGGACCAGTTCCCCTGCCTCTATGAGTGGCAGAACCTGCAAGCCGGCCAGTATGCGCTCGGCATTGAGCCCTCGACCCACCACGTGCTCGGCAACCAGGCGGCCCGAGATCGCGGCGAGATGATCTGGCTGCAGCATGGCGACGAGCGTCGCTACGACACCACCTTCCGCGTCCTGCCCGATGCTGCCGCCATCGCCACCTCGGAAGCCCGCATCCGTGCTATCTCCGGCCAGCCGGACGACGACTACCCGACGCCGTCCAACAACCACCTGCCGATAGCGGGGCGGTCATGAGTGGCGATCACTTCGGCTCCATTGCCGGCAAGACCATTCTCTACACTGGCGCCGCCGGCGGCCTCGGGCTGCAGACCACGGTCAATTTCCTGAAGACCGGTGCCCGGGTCGTCGCCATCGACAACAATGCCGAGAAGGTGGCAGCGCTGCGGGAAGCAGCGGCCGGCCTCGATGGCCTCACCGTCGCCACACTCGATCTCTCCGATCTCGCTGGCCTTCGCGCTGGCCTCGAGAAGCTCTCCGCCGAAGTCGGCGGCTTCGACATCGTCATCAACAATGCCGCGATCTATCCGTCAAAACCGTTCGAGCAGTACACGATCGAAGAGATGCAGCTGGTCCAGCGCATCAATGTCGATGCCGGCATTGTCTGCGTGCAGGTGGCGCTGCCGCACATGAAGGTGGCCGGCCGCGGCCGCATCATCAACATCGCCTCGGTGACCCTCTCCGGCGGCTGGTCCGACCTCACGCCTTATGTGCAGTCGAAGGCGGCGCTGGTCGGGCTCGCTCGCTCCTGGGCTCGCGAGTTCGGCAAGTACGGCATCACCGCAAATGCGGTCTCGCCCGGCGCCTTCCCGACCGATGCCGAAAAGATCCACCCCGATCTCGCCGCCTACGAGAAGCGCATCTACGACCACCAGGCGATCCAGCGCCGCGGCGCGCCCGAGGATATATCGAACATCCTGATGTTCCTCGCCTCCGACGCCTCCTCGTTCATCACCGGCCAGACCATCAATGTCGATGGCGGCTGGGTCATGCACTAACCACCGGAAGTTCTCCCAATGGGTATCCTCAGCGGCTATCGCGTCCTCGATTGTTCCATCGCCATGGCCGGTCCCTTCGCGGCGCAGCGCCTGGGCGATCTCGGCGCCGATGTGGTGAAGGTCGAGCCGGTGACCGGTGAGTGGCAACGCCACACCGCCGCCGGCGGGGCGCGCGGCAACAAGGTCAACGTTTCGTTCCTCTCGCTCAATCGCAACAAGCGCTCGCTCGCCGTCGACCTCAAGGACCCCGACGGCAAGGCCGTGTTGCTCGAACTGGTGAAGACTGCCGACGTCTTCCTCCAGAACTATCGCCCCGGTGTCGCCAAGCGCCTCGGCGTCGACTACGAGACGCTGTCGAAGATCAACCCGCGTCTTGTCTACGTCTCAATCTCGGGCTACGGCGAGGATGGTCCCTACCTCAACCGCCCTGGGCAGGACCTGGTGCTGCAGGGCATGTCCGGTGCCATGCTGTCGGCCGGCCGCGAGGGCGAACCGCCCAACGCGGCGGGACAGTACCTGGTCGACGGCATCACCGCCTACACCGCCTTCGAGGGCGCGCTTGCTGCACTGCTGCATCGCGAGCGGACCGGCGAGGGCCAGTTGGTGCAGGTCAACATGCTTGACGCCATCACCACCATCCAGATGCAGGAACTCTCGGTGTTCACTGTCGGCAACAAGCCGCAAGTTCGTTCCGCCGAGCCGCACGCCCACGTCTACATCCGCGCGCCCTATGGCGCCTTTGCCACCTCCGACGGCTTCATCATCGTCGCCTTCCCTAAGCTCGCCAATCTCGGCCAGACCATCGGCGAGCCGAGCTTCCTCGATATGGACGACGAGGTGGACACCTGGACCCGTCGCGACGAGATCTTTGCCAAGACCCGCGACCGGCTGAAGACCAAGACCAGCGCCGAGTGGCTCGAACTGCTGCGCGCCGCCGACATCTGGTGCGGCCCGGTCTACGGCTATGCCGACCTGGTCGAAGACGAGCAGATCAAGCACAACGGCACCTTCGTCGAGTACGACCACCCGACCGAGGGTCACGTGAAGACCCCGGGCTTCCCAATCCGGTTCTCCAAGACCCCGAGCAAGGTGGAGCGTGGCGCGCCGGTCACCGGCCAGCACAGCCGCGACGTGCTGCTCGAGGCCGGTTACGACGACGCCACCATCGAGCGGCTACTCGCCAAAGGCGCGGTGGCAGAGAACGGAGCATGAGCGCATGAGTGACAACATCCTCGTCGAGCGCGACGGTCATGTCGGCATCATCACCATCAGCCGGCCCGAAAAGCTCAACTCCATGACGCCGGAGATGGCCAATGCGCTGGTCGCCGCCGTCAATGCGTTCAATACCGACGACCAGGTCCGTTGTGTCATCCTGACCGGGGCAGGCGAAAAAGCCTTCTGCGCCGGCTCCGACATCCGCGCCCTCGATGACTACGAGACGCCGTGGGCGTTCCGCAATCGCCCAGACTATTGCGATGCCATTCGCGCCCTGCTGAAGCCCTCGATCGCCGCGGTCAACGGCTACGCCTTCGGCGGTGGCCTCGAAACCGCCATGACCTGCGATATCCGCATCGCCTCGGAGAACGCCAGCTTCGCCGCCCCCGAGATCAAGCTCGGCTGGATCGGCGGCGGCGGCATGGCGGTCAACCTCGCCCACGCAGTGGGTCCCTCCAATGCCGCGCTGATGATAATGACCGGCGACCCGATCGATGCCGCAACTGCCGAGCGCTGGGGCCTCGTCAGCCGCGTCGTTTCCCAGGCCGATCTCCTTGCCGAGGCCAAGAAGATCGCCACCGCCATCGCTGCCCGGGCGCCCATTGCCGCAGAGACCGCCAAGCTCAACCTGCGCGCCGCCTGGGAAATGTCGATTGCCGACGCCATCACCTATGAACGCGACCTGCAGACCATCTGCTTTGCCACCGAAGATGCGCGCGAAGGCCGCGCCGCCTTCAAGGAAAGACGCACCCCGGTATTCAACCGGCGGTAATGGCCATCGGCCCGACCGATATGTATGTTCCGCGCACGTCCGCCTTGGCGGCGGCCAAGTGGAAGCGGGATGAGCCAGAGCGTTTTCGACGTACTTACCATCCCCTTTCAGGATGGCCTGATTGAGCCGAAGAACGCCTTCGTGCTTCGGGGCGATTTCAGTGCATCGCTGAAGCAGACGTTCGGCCAGGAGCTGGTCGGGGAACAAACCTACAAGCCGGCCTACGAGCGCATGCGGAGTGGCGGCCTCAGGGTGACGACCCGGCTAGAGGGCACCTATGAGGTCGGGCTTTGCGTGCTGACGCCGCACCGGCTGGAAAACTACGCTAACATCGCTCGCGGCTACGCCCATCTCGCTCCGGGCGGCACCCTCGTCTGCGCCGGGCAGAATACCATCGGAGCCGCCACCTACGAAAAGGCGGTCGCCAGGCTTACCGAGATACGGGGGCGCGTTTCCAAGGCCAAGTGCCGGGTCTTCTGGGGGACGCGAAGCGTCGCTGGCGCCAGCGACCAGACCTGGACCGAATGGTTGTCACTCGGCGAGCCGAAGCCGATCGCCAACGGTGCGTTCAAATCCGTCCCCGGCATCTTCAGCTGGGATCGTATCGATCCCGGATCGGACTTTCTTCTCGCCAACCTGCCGCGAGGCATCGAGGGGGTGGTTGCCGATCTGGGGGCAGGGTGGGGATACCTCAGCGCGTCGCTGCTGAGCCGCTACGATCGCATCCGGCAGCTCGATCTGTTCGAGGCGGAAAAGCTGGCGCTGGACCTTGCCGAAGACAACCTGGCGGCGGCGGCGGCCGGACGCTCGGTCGGCTATCACTGGTCCGATGTCCGCGATGGCGTCGGCCGCGGCAAGTATGATTGGGTGGTCACCAATCCGCCGTTCCATCGGGAAGGCGCGCAGGATGTCGATCTGGGGGTCAGGTTCCTGAGCGTCGCCGCCGAGGCACTTCGCACTGGCGGCCATCTCGTCTGCGTGGCGAACCGGCACCTGCCCTACGAGCGGGAGTTGCGATCGTCCTTCTCGACGACGTCCGTCCTGGCCGAGAACGGCAGCTTTAAGGTTCTTCTCGCCAGGAAGTAGCGGCTGGCATGCGGCTGGCCGCAACACCACCTGTTGGCTAGTCTGCAACTGCTTCGCACAGGGAACCCATGCACAAGACGCCCTCCACCGTTTATGCCGGCGCGCTCGCCGTTGCAGCGCTGCTCGGCGGGTTCGGCCTGCTTGCCGACGAGGTGGTGGAAGGCGATACGCTCGACCTCGACAACGCGGTGCTGATGGCGTTGCGTACGCCCGGCGATCCGGCCGATCCGATCGGGCCAGCATGGTTCGAGGAAGCGGTGCGCGATGTGACCTCGCTCGGCAGCTTCTCGGTACTGGGCATTCTCGTCCTCGTCGTGTTTGCCTATCTGCTGCTGGTGGGCAAGCACCGCACCGGCTGGTTCATGGTGTTCGCCGTGGTCGGCGGCACCGTCATCAGCACCGTGCTGAAGATGCTGTTCGACCGGCCGCGGCCAGACCTCACCGGCGTCGCCGAAGTGTTCACGGCGAGCTTTCCGAGCGGCCACGCGACGGTGTCGGCGGTGGTGTTCCTGACCATCGGCGCCATGCTAGCGGCAGCGACGCCCGAGCGGCGGCTGAAGCTGTTCTACATCGCCACCGCGATCCTCCTCACCGTGCTGGTAGGAGTGAGCCGCATCTATCTCGGCGTGCACTACCCCACCGACGTGCTGGCCGGCTGGTCGCTGGGCGCGGCCTGGGCGCTGCTCTGCACCACCGCCGCACACTTCGCCAGGGAACGGGCCAAGGAGCGCGGCTAGTTCAGTCCAATCCCAGCGGGTCCGCGTCCAGCGGCCAGATCGGGCGGGTGAGGCGCTTGAACGGCAGCTCATGCCAGTTCGGGTTGCTCGTCCCCGGCGTCGCGACGAACAGTTGGCCCCGCGTGTTGGTCACGAACAAGTCCTTGTGCTTGTAGAGGTTCTTGATCGAGACGACCTGCTTGTCGTCGAACGTAATGCCGTGCAGCGAGAACAAGCTCAGCGAATAGAGGTTCGTGCGCAGCGTCGTCAGCAGCACCTCGATGCCCTCGACCCGCACCACCGCGACGTCGCCGATCTCGATGCGCTCGCCGGGCAGGTGGTCCTGGTGGGCGTGGCGCTTGAGGAACAGCACCTCAGCCTCGGCATCGAGCGGCGGGCCCGACTGCGGCTCGAACTTGCCGCCGATGCGGAGCTTCAGTTTCGCCCCGACGCCGACCTGGAAGCAGATCTTCACCGCAGAGGGATCCCACAACGGCGCCACCACGGCGTTGCGAATACCGGCATCGATGAAGGCCCTCAGCATATAGGTCGTGTCGCCCGGCGCACCGCTGCCGATCTGGTCGGAGGTGTCGGCGATCAAGAGCGGCTTGTCACCCTTGATCTTGGCCTGCTCGATCGCCTCCGTGAACGGCGTGAACGGCAGAGTTGCCTCGGCGCGGATGCGGTAGAACGCCTCGCCATATTCCTTTGCGGCGCGATCGGCGATGGCCTGGTCGCCGTCGGCCACGGCCAGCATCTTGGCGCCGGCCAGCGGCACATCGGCCCAGGGGAAGCCGTGGTTCAGCGATAGCGACAGCACGCCGTCCTTGCCCTCGCCGTCATAGAGCGACTGGGTGAAGGCAATCATCGGCCCGTCCATGGTGGTGGGGAAGAGGCCCATGGTCTTGCAGTCGAACAGCGCCATCTTCGGCTCGATCTCACCGGCGAGGGTGCGCTGCATCAGCGCGAACAGGTCCTCGGCGCGCTCGGCGTGGTCGATATGCGGGTAGGTCTTGTAGATGACGATGATGTCGGCGTTGTCGACGAGGGTGTTGTCGATATGGCCATGCAGGTCGAGCTCGATGCCGATGCGGGTGTCCTTGCCCACCAGCTCGCGGGTGCGCTTCACCAGGTCGCCCTCGCAGTCGTCGTAGCCGTCGGCGATCATCGCGCCGTGCAGGTAATAGAGCACCGCATCCACCGGGCCGGCGGCGCGGAGGTCATCGAGGATGCGGTCGCGCATCGCCTCGTAGTCGGCCTTGATGGTCGGCCCGGCCGGGTTTGCGAAGGCGAAGAGGCTCTGGATCACCTCCCAGCCGCGCTCGAGGCCGCGACGGCGCCAGATCTGTCCTGGCGCGGACCAGGGTGAGGTCGGCACGGTCTCGATATTGCCATCGGCCCAGAAGCACTCCTTGAAGTCGTCGATGCCGGTCGGGAATGAGGCGAAGGTGCTGGTCTCGGTGCCGAGGGTGGCGATGAACAGGCGCATGGGAATGGCGGCTCCTGCGGAACGGGTCGCCCTAACCTTGGAAGCCCGCTGCCACAGGGTCAATCGCCGCCGGTTCCGCCGCGCGGAACATCGCTACTTGCGGACGAACAACCCGCCAGCTCCCACCGACATATTGGTCAGTTCCCGCTCGCCCGAACTCAGCCGCCAGTCGAGCATGCGGCGGGCATAGTAGAGCGCCACATCGGTGTAGGCCGGATCATCGGCGAGGTTCACCTGCTCATGCGGATCCTTGGCGATGTCGAACAGCAGTGGCGGCAGCGCCGCGAAGTGCACGTACTTGAACTTCTCGTCGCGGATCGCCGCGTAGGCGCACTGGTCGGACACAATGCCCAGCGCGGTCTCGGGCTTCTGCGTGCGGACGTCGCGGAAATCGTGCTCGAAGTACACCGCGTCGCGCCAGTCCCGTGGGGTCTCGCCACGGAGGAATGGCGCTAGCGAGGCGCCATCGCAACTGCGCGGAATGTCGAGGCCGAGCCAGTCTAGCACCGTGGGCATCACGTCGATCGCCTGGGTGAACTCGGTGACGCGCCGGCCGCGAGCCGCATCGGCCGCGGGCCGCGGATCGCGGATCACCAGCGGCAGGTGGAAGGCCGGATCGAAGTAGATCTCCTTGCCCCACACATAGTGCTCGCCCAGCACTTCGCCGTGGTCCGAGGTGACGACGATCAGCGTGCGGTCGTACTGGCCGGTGTCCCTCAGATGCTGGACGATGCGCCCCAGCTGCGCGTCCACTTCGGCGATCAGCCCGTAGTAGGTCGCCCGCATCTGGCGGATCTCGAGCTCGTCGGCGGCGACGAGATCCTGCGGGTTGTGCTCGTCATAGGTGCTGGGCTGGCGGAGCGTCTCGATGGCGTAATCGAGCAGCGGGTGCTGCCGGCCTTCCTCGGTCGGCGAGGCGGCGCGCACCGGGAACTCCACGTCGGCGGGGTGAACCATCGCGTTGTACGGCTCGGGCGCGATCAGCGGCGGGTGCGGGCGGTAGAACACGAAATGCGCGAACCACGGCTTGTCGCGCCGCACCAGCAGCCACTTGAGGAACTCGTCGGTCAGGAAAGCGGTCTCGCTTTCCTCGGCCTTGAACACGGTGGGGATGAAGCGGAAGCCGCGGTCGGCGGGCTTGTCGAAGCCTTTTCGCGGGCGGAACACGTCATGGCGGCCGCCAGGCAGGTCGTACCCTTTGGCGATGAGGTCCGAGACCCACTGGTCCATGTCCTCGGGCAGGTGCAGCGGGGTCGAGAACCCCGGCATCACCCCCTCGTCGTACGCCGTGAGCGCCGGGTCGTTCGGGTGCAGGCCGCGCGGATCGGGGGTGGTGTCGGTGTAGCCGAACAGGGCGGGATCGTAGCCGGCCTTGCGCGCCTCGAGCGCGATATTGGTGTGGCGCCGGTCGAGCGGCGTGCCGTTTCGCCCCGAGCGGTGGTTCATCAGGTACTGCCCGGTGAGAAGGCTGGTGCGCGACGGGCCGCACGGCGTGCACTGGCCGAAATGCCGGGTGAAGGTCACCGCGTCGGCCATCAGCGCATCGAGGTTCGGGGTTTTCGCATTCGGGTGCCCGAGCGCCGAGATGCAGTCGCCGCGCCACTGGTCGGCGCAGATCAGGAGGATGTTGGGGCGGTCGGTCATTCGGGCTCTCGCGAAACTCGCGGGCATTGATGCCCTAAAGTCGGTGTTTCGGGGAGTAGGGGCTATCGGGATTGACGTCGAAATCGACCTCCTCGACGCAGGACTGCGACGCCGAATGGCTGCCGTCACCGGTGAGCCATGGCCCATCGCGCAATTCGACCTCGCTGACCATGCCCAGCGTCAGGCAGCGCCACTCGCCGCCCGGCGGCAAACTGGAATTGCTCTCACCGGCAAACTGGTAGGAGAGCGCCTTTTCTTCCCCTTCTGTGTGGCCGAGGATCACCGGGCAGACCTCTCGTCGACGTCCGCGATACACGCAGACGACCTGCTTCTTGCCGGCCATCGCCTCGCGAAACAGCTCGTAGGTTGGGCTCGGCATCAGCAGGCCGGCACGTTGACGGCGAGGCCGCCCTGGCTGGTTTCCTTGTAGCGCTCGGACATGTCCCGGCCGGTCTGGCGCATGGTCTCGACGCAGACATCGAGCGACACCTTGTGGGTGCCGTCGCCCTTCATCGCCAGCGAGGCGGCGGTCACCGCCTTCACCGCGCCGAAGGCGTTGCGCTCGATGCAGGGGATCTGCACCAGCCCGGCGACCGGGTCGCAGGTCATGCCGAGATGGTGCTCGAGCGCGATCTCGGCGGCATTCTCCACCTGCGCGGGGGTGCCGCCCATCGCGGCGCAGAGCGCTGCCGCGGCCATCGCCGAGGCCGACCCCACCTCGCCCTGGCACCCGACCTCGGCGCCCGAGATGGAGGCATTGTGCTTGATGATGCCGCCAACTGCGGCGGCGGTCAGGAGCATGTCGTGGATGCTGGCGCGCGAGGCGCCGGCCTCGAACTGCTGGTGGTACTTCAGCACCGAGGGAATGACCCCGGCCGCGCCATTGGTGGGCGCCGTCACCACGCGGCTGCCGGCGGCGTTCTCCTCGTTCACCGCCATGGCGAAGACGCTGAGCCAGTCATTGCCGGCGAGCGGCCCGAGTTCGTTGCGCTGCCAGGCGTCCTGCAATTGCTGGTGGATCGCCTTGGCGCGCCGGCTGACGTTGAGCCCGCCCGGCATGATGCCGTCGGTGCGCAAGCCGCGCTCGATGCAGCCATCCATCGCCGACCACAGCCGGTCGAGCCCCTGCTCGAGGGCGCGGCGGCCAATCCGCGCCTCCTCGTTGGCGCGCTTCATCTGGGCGATCGAGAGGCCGGAGTCGCGGGCCATGGCCAGCATCTCCTCGGCATCGCCGAACGGGTAGGGCACCGCGACCGCATCGGCCTTCACCTCGCCGCGCGCCAGCTCGGCCTCGCTGACGACGAAGCCACCGCCGATAGAGTAGTAGACCCGCCGCAGCAGCAGCGTGCCGTCGGCCTCGTAGGCATAGAACTGCAGCCCGTTGGTGTGCCCGGGCAGCCGCTCCTTCTTGTCGTAGATCAGGTCCTGCGCCGGGCGGAAGCGATAGGCCGGGTGCCCCTCGGGGTGCACCATGCCCTCGGCCTCGACCTCAGCGACGATCGCATCGATCCTGTCGGGATCGACGGTGTCGGGTGCGAGGCCGCAAAGCCCCAGCACCACGGCGCGGCCGGTACCATGGCCGACGCCGGTGAAGGCCAGTGAGCCATGGAGACTCGCCTTCAGCGAAGTCACCACGGCGGTGCGCGGGCGCGGCCAGTCGCCGGTCCGGAGTTCGTCGAGGAACCGGTTGGCGGCCGTCATCGGCCCCATGGTGTGCGAGCTCGATGGCCCGATGCCGATCTTGAAGACGTCGAAAACCGAGAGGAACATCAGGCCTCACATATGGTGCGGGCGCACCATAGCGACAACTGCGTGGTGCGTCTCCTGTTGGTGTTGGCCAGAAAGCGCGGCATGGTGTGCGCGTATCGAGGGAGCACAAATGAGCGGCGCATTTTCCGGCAAGACCATCGCCATCACCGGCGCGGCGGGCGGCATTGGCCAGTGGCTTTGCCGCTTCTTCGGCGAGGAAGGCGCGACCATCGCGGCGCTCGATCGCAACGACAAGGTGCATGCGCTGGCCGAGACGCTGGGCAAGGACGGCATCACGGTGAGGCCGGCGGTGGCCGACATCGCCGATGCCGCGTCGGTGGCCGCCGCGTTCAGGGAGTTCGGCGAGGTGCACATCCTCGTCAACAATGCCGGCATTTCGCGCCACGCCACCTTCGCCAAGACCGACCCGGCGGGCTGGGACGAGGATATGGCCGCCAATGTCGGCGGCGCCTACGCCTGCGCCCATGCGGTGCTGCCACAGATGGTCGAGCGGCGCTCGGGCAACATCGTCAATGTCGGCTCGGTCAACGGTGTCGCGGCGCTGGGCGATCCGGCCTACAGCGCGGCGAAGGCGGCAATGATCTCGCTCACCCGCTCGCTGGCGCAGGAATATGGCCGTTACGGCATCCGCGCCAACATTGTGCTCCCGGGCACGGTGCGCACCCCGATCTGGGACGAGCGCAAGGCCAAGGATCCGAATGTGCTGAAGACGCTGGAGCGCTGGTATCCGCTCGGCCGCATCGTCGAGCCCTACGAGGTGGCGCGGGTGATCGCCTTCCTCGCCTCGGACGCCGCGAGCGCCGTCACCGGCGCGGCGATCCCGGTCGATTGTGGGCTGACCTCAGGCAACATCGTGATGTCGCGCGAGCTGACGCTCGAGGATTTCTGAGGCAGCCCTAGGCCTAGTGCTGATTAGTGCTCATGCCCATGATGCCCGCCGATCAGAAAGCTCTCCTCGAACGGTCGGCGGCTCACTTCCATCGACTTCCCACCCAGGTACACCGACACCGGCTGCAGCAGGCTCGAGCCCTGGCGGCGTTTGCCGACGACGTCCTCGAACACATAGTTACTGTCGTATTGCTTGAGCACCGTGATGTCCGCCACTGTGCCGACGCCCAGGTGCCCCAGCTCGGGCTTCCGGATCGCCAGCGCCGGGCGGTTAGCAGACATGCCGACAACTTCGGGCAGCGACAGCCCACAGTTGAGCAGCTTGCTCATCGTGTGCAGCAGGTCATACCCCGGCCCCTCGACGGCGATGACGTGGACGTCCGACGAGATCAGGTCCGGCGAAAAACCGTCCTTCAGCGCCGCCTCGGCACTTTCATAGCCGAAGGCACCCATGCCGTGGGCGATGTCGAACAGCACGCCGCGCTCGCGCGCCTTCAGCACCGCGTCGATCACCTTGCCGTCGGGGCCGATGGCCGAATTCGGGTCGGGGCGGTAGCAGTGCGTGAGGATGTCGCCGGGGCGCAGCATGTCGACCACGTCGGCATAGCTCGGCGGGGCGGTGCCGATATGAGTCATCAGCGGCAGGTTCAGCGCATTGGCGGCTTCCAGCGCCAGTTCCAGCGCACCGAGGCCGAGCTCGCCGGTCACCGGGCCGCCGATGCGGACCTTCACGCCGATGATGCGGTCACGATTGGCCTCGACCTTGGCGACGCATTTGTCGACCGGCAGCATCGAGCGCAGGGTCGCCTCGCCGATCGAGACACCCTTGTCGAAGCCGAAAATGCCGGGGAACGAGATGTTGAGGAAGGCGAAGATCCGGTACGGCGAGTGGATCATCACGTAGTCGCGGAAGCCGTCGTAGTTGCCCGCCCCCGCGCTGCCGGCATCGACCAGCGTGGTGCAGGCGGAGCGGCGGGCGATGAAGCCGGGGTCGACGCTGAGCGAGGTCGCCTTGTGGTAGACATGGGTGTGGACGTCGATCAGCCCCGGCGCGACGATGCTGCCGGTCACGTCCTCGACCCGGACCCCCGCCGTCGCTAGGTCCTTGCCCACCGCCGCGATCCTGCCGCCCTTGATCGCCACATCGAACAGCCCGTCGACGCCGTTGCGCTCATCGAGGACGCGACCGCCCTTGAGCACGATATCGAAGGCTTGGCCGGCGGCCGGTGAAGTCATCGATAGTCTCCGGTTCGTGTATGGCGCGGCGGGGTGGGCAAACTAGGCTAGTCCTTGTAACTATCCTACTTTCGTAGTCAAGCGGCTGTCACGCAAGTCCTCCACTTCGCACAGAACGCTGCTTTTGCTAATGTCTTGACGCTTGCGTCATGTGTAAGTTTCCTACATTCTGCCGATGAAATGAGCAGCGGGCGCCCACGCGCAAGGCGCGGTAGGGCATTGGCTGGCCAGAAATGATAGAAGTCGGGTCGGACCCCACAGGCAGAAGGCCGGACATGCGGAAGCACAAGCGCGACGAGCCGAGCGGCGAAGGCTACGCCAAGCCGATCCCCGACATCCTGTCGCAGATCAAAGACTCCTACAGCGAGTTGCGACCAGCCGAGCGCCGCGTCGCCGACGTGGTGCTGGCCGATGTCACCTTCTCGGTCGACGCCTCGAACGCCGAGATTGCGAGGCGCGCCGAGGTGAGCGAGCCGACGGTCACCCGCTTCTGCCGGGCCATCGGCTGCGACGGCGTGCGCGACTTCAAGTTGAAGCTGGCGCAGAGCGTCGTGGTTGGGCGGCTCTATCTCTCGCCCGCCCCGCCGACTGAGCCGAGCGCCAATGCCTCACCGCTCTGGACCGAAGTGTTTGGCGAAGCGCGGAACGCGCTCAACATCGTCGAGCGGCAGATCGACCCGGTCGATATCATCGCGGCGGCCGAACTGGTGGCAAGTGCGCATCAGGTACTGGTTTTCGGGCTGGGCGGCAGCTCGACCGCGCTGGCGCAGGAAACGCAGAACCGGCTGTTCCGCTACGGCGTGGTGGTCACCGCCCATTCCGACCCGTACGTGATGAAGATGACGGCCTCGACGCTGAAGCCGAACGACCTGGTCATCGCAATCTCCGGCACCGGGCGCACCCGCGAAGTGGTGGAGGCGGTGCAGCTCGCCAAGCACTACCGTGCCAAGGCGCTCTGCATCACCGCGCCGGATACCGATCTCGCCGCCACCGCCGATGTGGCGCTCACCGTCGATATCCCGGAATTCCCCGACCCGCTGAAGCCCACCGCTTCACGCTACGCCTTCCTCGCCATCATCGACCTCGTTTCGAGCGCAGTCGGCACAAGGCTCGATCCCGATGCGCGCGAGACACTGCGCCGGATCAAGTACACCGTGCTGAACCACAGGAAAGGCAAGGTGCTGGAGCCGCTGGGCGACTGAGCGGGAGTGATGCCAGTACACGGTCCCCACTGTAAGAGGCCTGTTAACCGGCCCGGGCAAGCGACGGGAATATTGACCGCACGCGTGTTACTTTTGGCTGCCGCCAACGTTTGTGTGTCGGATGCCATGGAGATCGGAAATGAAACACCTGCTCCTCCTTGTGACCACCACTCTTACAATCCTGTCCGCCGTCCCGGTTGCAGCGCAGCCGATCAACATCATCGTGCGCGGCGGCACGCCCACCATCCTGCCTACGCTGCTGCCCAGTGGCGGCGACTACGTCTACGGCTTCCCGGCCAATACCAACTACCCGAACTTCGACCCGGCAGCGGCGGCCATCAACGCCGAACTGGCGATCCATCCGAGGTCGCGCCTGCGGCCGCCTAATCTGTGGCTGGCAACGCGGCTGGCGGTAACGTCCGGCTCCTGGGCCGAGCACCAGGAAGCCTGCCAGGCCGGTTTCGCCACCTACGACCCTGTCAGCGACACCTATCTGGCGGGCGGCCTGCCCCAGCGTTGCCCGCTCTAGGGTAGAGTGGAGCGGGGTCGCGACGGCGATCCCGCTGTCCTTAACCGGGTTATGCACAGCGAACTGGCCCCAGAGAGCTGCAGCGCTGCACCGCCATACAGTCGACTGCGCCTGATCCGCCAATGGCTTGGCTGTGCTGACACCAGATCGTCATCGAGGTGTCACGGCTCGTTCATCGCGCTGAAATCCAACCGTCGTGGTCTCCGACTAGGAGTGCGCCGCTCGAGAAATCGACCGGCATTCCCTTTCTTCGGAGACATTTGAGATGAAATCCAACTGGCTGCTCAGCGCGGCTCTGGCCGCGACCGCCCTGACCTTCGTAGCGTCGCCCGCCGCCGCTGCGACCAAGTTCGAGTTCTGGTATGGCCTGTCGGGCGACCTGTCCGAACGCATCCAGGACATGTGCAAGACGTTCAACGCGTCGCAGTCCGACTACGAGATCGTCTGCGTCAGCCAGGACAATTACGACAACAACCTGCAGAACACGATCGCCGCGTTCCGCGCCAACAAGCAGCCGACCGTCACCCAGATCTTCGACGCCGGCACGCTCGACCTGATGCTGTCGGACGCCTACGTCCCGGTGCGCCAGCTGATGGAAGAGAACGGCTACCAGATCGACTGGAAGAACTACTTCTCCGGCATTGCCTCGTACTATTCGACCTCGACGGGTGAGCTGCTGTCGATGCCGTTCAACTCCTCGACCGCGCAGATCTATTTCAACACCGATGCGCTGGCCAAGGTCGGCTTCACCGGCGTGCCGCAGACCTGGGAAGAAGTCGAAGACGTCGCCCGCAAGATGAAGACCGCCGGCTACGAGTGCCCGGTGGCGTTCGACCCGGCCGGTGCCTGGCAGTGGTTCGAGCAGTTCTCGGCCGTCCACAACCAGCCGATCGCCACCAAGGGCAACGGCTTCGAAGGCCTGGACGCCGAGATGGTCGTGTCGAAGGGCAAGTTCGTCGACCAGCTGACCTGGATCAAGAAGATGTATGACGAAGGTCTCTTCGTTCATAAGTCCAAGGACGCCGGCGAAACCGCCAACGACGCTTTCGTCAACGGCAAGTGCCAGATCACCTCGTCGTCGGTTGCCGATCACGGCACCTTCTCCAAGCAAGCCAAGGAAGGCGTGCACTGGACCAACGCGATGATCCCGGTCTGGGCCGGCACCGAGCGCACCAACAGCCTCGTGGGCGGCGCTTCGCTCTGGACCCTCAAGGGCAAGTCGCCCGAGGAGTACAAGGGCGCCGCGGCGTTCTTCGCCTTCCTCGCTACTCCCGAGCAGGCCGAATGGTGGTCGACGGTTACCGGCTACATCCCGGTCACCAACACCGGCTTTGAAGCCATGAAGGCCAAGGGCTTCTACGACGCCGCTCCGTACAAGGGCCGCGAGCTCGCCATCCAGTCGCTGACCTTCACCCCGCCGACCGAAAACACCCGCGGCATCCGCCTCGGCAACTACGCCTCGATCCGCGCCGAAATGGTCAAGACCATCCAGTCGGTGCTGTTCAACAACGTGCCGGCCAAGGAAGCCCTCGAGGCCTTCGATGCCAAGGGCAACGAAATCCTGCGCCGCTTCGAAGCGACCTACGCCGGCAAGAACCTGCTCTGATCTCTGCCTGACTTCAGCACGGGCGGCCCCGGCCGTCCGTGCATTCTATTTTGGTGGAAGGTCCCCATGGAACGCCGCGCCTATTACCGCAACGGATGGATGCCCTGGCTGCTGCTGTCGCCGCAGCTGATCCTCGTCCTCGTTTTCTTCTACTGGCCGACCACGCAGGCGCTCTACTGGGCGTTCTCGCTCGAGCAGCCTTGGGGCGGCGGTAACACCTGGGTCGGGTTCGACAACTTCCTCGCCATCTTCCGTGACCGCGAGTACTGGACCACGGTGCTACGCAGCGCGTTCTACGCCATCGTCTCCACCGGCCTCTCGATGGCCGTGGCGCTCACCCTCGCGGCGTTCGTCGATCGCTCGCTGAAGGGCACCCGCATCTTCCAGTCGATCTTCGTCTGGCCCTACGCCATCGCGGCCCCGGCGGCCGGCGTCGCCTTCCGCTTCATCTTCGCGCCAGAATCGGGGCTGATCGGCTCGATCAACCAGATCTGGCCGGGCATCTGGGATCCGGCGACCAATGGCTGGCATGCGCTGGCAATGGTCATCATCTGCCACGCCTGGCTCGGCATCGGCTACAACTTCATCTTCTTCCTTGCGGCGCTGCAGATGATCCCGCGCTCGATCTCGGAAGCCGGCGCCATGGATGGTGCGCGGCCGTTCCAGCGCCTCATCGACCTGCAGCTGCCGCTGATCGCCCCGACGGCATTCTTCCTGCTCATCATGAACCTGATCTCCAGCTTCACCGACAGCTTCGGGCTGATCGACGTGATGACCGAGGGCGGCCCGATCGGGCAGACCGAAGTCATGGTCTACAAGATCTATTTCGACGGGTTCAAAGGCCTCGACTACTCGGGTGCCGCGGCTCAGTCGATCGTCCTCATGCTGCTCGTCATCGGCCTCACGTTCGTCCAGTTCAAATGGGTCGAACGGCGCGTCCACTACAACTGAGGTGAAGCCGTGATCGAGCGTTCTCCCTTCTTCGATTTCATCACCTACGTCGCCATGGCGTTCGGTGCCCTCTTGGTGGTGATCCCGTTCTGGATCACCTTGGTGGCCGGCTCGCAGTCGCTGCAGGAAGTCAGCCAGGTGCCGATCAGCCTGCTGCCGTCGTCGCACCTGTTCGAGAACCTTGCGTCGGCGTGGACCCGTGGCGACCTCGGCCCCAAGCTGATCAACAGCCTGATCGTCGCCGTCGGCGTCACGGTGGGCAAGATCATCCTCGCCTCCCTCTCCGCCTTCGCCATCGTGTTCTTCAACTTCAAGGCGCGGATGCTCTGCTTCTGGCTGATCTTCATCACGCTGATGCTGCCGCTCGAAGTGCGCATCGTGCCGACCTACTCGATCGCCGCCAACGCGCTGCTGCCGTTCCAGGTGATCCTCGATACGCTCGGGATTACCGGGCTGGTGCAGGCGATGAGCGGGGTGCAGATCGCACTCAACTGGAACCTGCTCAACTCGTACACCGGCCTGATCCTGCCGCTGGTCGCCACCGCAACCGGCACCTTCCTCTATCGGCAGTTCTTCATGACCATCCCGGACGAGCTGGTGGAAGCCAGCAAGATGGACGGCGCGCATCCGCTCGAGTTCTTCTGGGATGTGCTCTTGCCGCTGAGCCGCACCAACATGCTGGCGCTTGCCACCATCATGTTCGTCTCGAGCTGGAACCAGTACCTCTGGCCGCTGCTGATCACCACCGACCGCGAGCATTTCGGCACTGTGGTGATGCAGCTCAAGGCGCTGATCCCGGCCCAGAACGGCACGCCCGACTGGAACGTCACCATGGCCGGCGCCCTCATCATCATGCTGCCGCCACTGCTGGTCGTTGCCTTCATGCAGCGCTGGTTCGTGCGTGGCCTCATTTCCCGCGACAAATGATTGGACAGAACATGGCTCAGATCACCATCAAGGGCGTGAAGAAGAACTACGCCAAGACCGCCGTGATCCACGGCGTCGACGTCAACATCGAAGCGGGCGAGTTCGTCGTTATCCTCGGGCCATCGGGCTGCGGCAAGTCCACGTTGCTGCGGATGATCGCGGGACTCGAGGAAATCACCGAGGGCGAGATCTCCATCGCCGGCACGGTCGTCAACAAGCTCGAGCCACGCGAGCGCGGCTGCGCCATGGTGTTCCAGAACTACGCGCTCTACCCGCACATGACGGTGCGCAAGAACATCGGCTACGCGCTGAAGGTGGCGAAGGTCCCCAAGGCCGAACGCGATGCACGGGTGATGAAGGTTGCCGAGTCCGTGTCGCTCGTGCCGTTCCTCGATCGCCGCCCGGGCGAACTCTCCGGTGGGCAGCGGCAGCGCGTCGCCATGGCGCGCGCCATGGTGCGAGAGCCCAAGGTGTTCCTGTTCGACGAGCCGTTCTCCAATCTCGATGCGAAGCTCCGCGTCGCCATGCGCTCGGAAGTGCGGCGCCTGCATCGCGATCTCGGCGTCACCTCGGTGTTCGTCACCCACGACCAGACCGAGGCCATGACGCTCGCTGACAAGCTGATCATCATGAATGCCGGCCGGGTCGAGCAGATCGGCAGGCCGACCGAGGTCTACAACAACCCCGCCAGCCGCTTCGTCGCCGACTTCATCGGTTCGCCCGCGATGAACCTGTTCGAAGGCGAGTTCGACGCCGAAGGGCATTTCGTGCATGGCAGCGGCGGGCGGCTCAACGTCAGCCAACTCAACGGCATCCGCGTGCCGGGCCGCAAGGTCGTGCTCGGCGTGCGCCCGGAAGGGGTGCGCCGCACCGGTGCTGAGACGCACGGCGCGATTTCGGCCGTCGTCGACTATGTTGAGGAACTCGGCGCGTCGCGCCTGATCCACGCCGATGCCAATGGCAGCCGCATCGTCGCGCTCGATACCGACAGCTCTGAGCTTCTGTCCGGCACGCCGGTGCATCTCAGCCTCGCCGACAGCGCCTTGCACCTGTTCTCGCTCGAGGACGGGCGCCGCATTCAGCACTGAACCATCCTGACCAACGGAGAAATTTATGAGCAACATCATTGCGACCGGCTTCAACGTCGGTTCGGACGACGGCGAGTTCGCCACCCTCGAAGCCGATATGCGCGCGCTGGCCGAGATGGGCGTCGATACCGTCGAGATCGGCGTCACCAGCCTCGACCTGGTCGCCGGTGGCCGGATCATTCGGGAGCGTCACGAGGCGCTGCTCGAACTCACCAAGCAGTTCGATTTCCGCTACACCGTGCACGGCCTCGTTTCGTCCAACTTCATGGACCCGGTGACGCAGCGCTACCAGATCGACGCCGCCAAGGCTTTGGTCGAGGTCTGCAATTCCATCGGCGCGGGCATCCTTGTGCAGCACGGCGGGAACCTCCGCGCTGAAGCCATTTCCGACTGGGCCGGTGCCGATGTGCGCGAGCGTGTAGCGCTGACCGAGCTCGCCGATTTCGCCCGCCCGCACGGCGTCCGCATCGCGCTCGAGAACATCTTCACCACCGAACTCGGTCAGTACCGCCAGACTCCGACAGAAGTCGCCGAGACGGTCAAAGCCGTTAACCACTCGAACGTCGTGGCGCTGATCGATTTCAGCCACGCCTATATCGAGTCGACGTTCAAGGGCCTCGATTTCCGCGCCGAGATCCGCGCCATGGCGCCTGTCGCCGGGCATCTCCACCTCCACGATTCCTTCGGCCGGCCGCAGGGCTTCTTCAAGCCGTTCCACCCGCAGGAAAACACCGCGATGGGCATTGGCGACCTGCACATGCCGCTCGGCTGGGGCGATATCGCCTGGGAAGAGATCTTCGCCGAACTCAGCTTCCTGCCCGATACCGTGGCAATGATGGAAATCGGCCGCCGTTATCGCCGCGAGCAGCCGGAGAGCCTCGCGCGCGCCAAGGCACTGTCGGGTCTGGACGACGCTCGAACTGCAGTCGCGGCGGAGTAATCCGTAAGCCGGTGCGTGGGGCCGCCCCCTCCACCGGCTCCGCCGGTCCCCCTCCCCGTTGCACGGGGGAGGATCCGCTGTGGCCCGATCTCTCCTTAATCCTCCCCCGCGTGGCGGGGGAGGGGGACCATGCGAAGCATGGTGGAGGGGACGGCCCAGCACACGGTCCTCGGCAACTTGCCTCGCCCTCGTCCGTTCGTGCACCATGACGCCAGCGGGCTGAGGAGCGACAGCATGGGTTTCGGCATTTCGGGCGTCTATTGCGCGGCGGTCACGCCCCTCAACGCCGACCTCAGTCCTGACCTGAAACGACTCGGCGCGCATTGCCTCAGCCTCCTCGCCGATGGCTGCCACGGCATCGCGCTGCTTGGCACCACGGGCGAGGCGAATTCGTTTTCGGTCAGTGAGCGCAAGGCCATCCTCGAAGCTGCGCTCAAGGCCGGCGTCACTCCTGACCAACTCGCACCCGGCGTCGGCGTCGCGGCCATCCCGGATACGGTGGACCTCACCCGCCACGCGCTGAGTCTCGGTATCACCCGCGTCGTGATGTTGCCTCCGTTCTACTACAAGGGCGTCAGCGACGACGGCATCTTCGCTGCCTATGCGCGGATCATCGAGGCGGTAGCCGATCCGCGGCTCAAGGTCATCCTCTACCACATCCCCCAGACCTCGGCGGTGCCGCTCAGCCGGCCGCTCGTCACGCGGCTGATCAAGGCGTTTCCGGGTACTGTCGTCGGTCTCAAAGACTCGTCGGGCGACTACGGCAACATGCAGGGGCTGGTCGAGGACAATCCCGGCTTCGCGGTGATGGTCGGCGCTGATCCGCTGCTACTGCCGTTCCTCAAGATCGGCGGCGCCGGCTGTATCACCGCCACCTGCAACCTCGTCGCCCCGGCACTGCGCACCATCTACGACCACCACGCCGACCCGGTCCGGGCAGTCGATGTCGATGCGGCGCAGGCGCGGATCGAGGCGGCGCGGGCGATGCTCAACAGCTACGGCCAGATTCCCACCATCAAGGCGATTCTCGCGGATCGTCCGGATGGTGAAGGCTGGAGCCGCGTCCGGCCGCCGCTCATGCCGTTCGCCGCGAATAAGCTCGGCGAGCTGCGCGAACGCGTGGCCGCCCTGCCCGGAGGCGCGTGACAACTGCCGAAACGGGCGAAAATCCCGTTCATCTGTTGCTCATCTTCGCCCAAACCGTCGGATTTCGAACGTCAGCCAGGCTGACGTATCAAGGCACAAAAGCAGGTCGCGGCCCGCTCGGACCGCGCTGAACTTTCCGGAAAACCAACCAGGTCGTCGCCCTTATCCCCGCCACTCGCCACCATGCGACACTGCCGGTCGTGCTCAGAAGCGAGGGGGAAAATAATGGTGCGCGCAGAACTGAACGAAACGCGTTCAAACCGTTCAAACGTGCACGGTTGCGCCGACGGTGGCGCCACCCTACCTCTGGGGCAATAACAGGACCCACCATGGACGCCGAAACCCTCGCCACTCCCAGCGCTCCGCCGACGGGCGTCGCCATCAAGACCGAGATCGTCGTCATCGGCGCGGGGCAGGCGGGGCTGTCATCGGCCTACAACCTCAAGCATCGGGGCCTCGACGTGGGCCGCGGCTTCGTCGTCCTCGACCAATCCCCGCAAGCCGGGGGTGCGTGGCAGTACCGCTGGCCGTCGCTGACGCTCAGCACCGTGAACCGGGTGCACGATTTGCCGGGCATGCAGTTCTCCGAGGCGGTCGATACCAGCAATGACTCGGTCGAGGCCGCCGTGGCGGTGCCGAGCTATTTCGCGGCCTACGAGCAGCGCTTCGGGCTCAACGTCTATCGTCCGGTCAAGGTGAAGGTGGTTTGCCAGCGCGGTGAGCGCTTCCGCATCGAGACGGATCGCGAGACCTTCTCGGCGCGCGGCATCATCAACGCCACAGGAACCTGGGAGACGCCGTTCATCCCGGACTATCCGGGGCGTGAGCGCTTCAAGGGGCGGCAGCTCCACACCCGCGATTATCGAACCGCTGCGGAATTCGCCGGCCAGCACGTGGTGATCGTCGGGGGTGGCATCTCCGCCATCCAGCTGCTCAACGAGATTTCGCTGGTCACCAGCACCACCTGGGTGACCCGGCGGCCGCTGCAGTTCCGCGAAGGCCCGTTCGATCAGGAAGCGGGCCGCGCCGCCGTGAAGCTGGTTGAAGACCGGGTGCGGCAGGGTCTGCCGCCCAACTCGGTGGTGTCGGTTACCGGCTTGCCGCGCACGCCGCTGATCGAGGCGATGGACGCCCGCGGCGCGCTGAACCGTCTGCCGATGTTCGCCGAGATCACCGAAACCGGGGTGCGCTGGGCCGACGGCACCGAGCAGCGGGCCGACGTGATCCTCTGGTGCACGGGCTTCCGCTCCTCGCTTGATCACCTCGCGCCGCTGATGCTGCGCGAGCCCTCCGGCGGCATCCTGATGGGCGGGCGGCTCGCCACCCAGGTGGTCAAGGAGCCGCGCATCCACCTCGTCGGCTACGGGCCGTCGGCCTCCACCATCGGCGCCAACCGCGCCGGCTCCGCAGCAGCCGCCGAGTTGTTGGCGACGCTGGATTTGTAGCGCGCCCGACCAAAGCAAAAGGGGCACGCCGAAGCGTGCCCCAATCGTCCGCCGTCTTTTGGCGTCACCTTACTTTGCGCAGATACCCGGATCTTCGAGCGTGCAGAGGTCGAGACCGGTGAACTTCGGATCCTCGACGGTCTCGCCCTTGATCAGGCTGATCAGGATATCGGGCGCCTCGTTGCCCATCTGGTACGGCCGCTGGCCGATCTGGAAGTGGCTGCGGCCCTCACGGAACGCCTGGGTCTGCGGCGGCAGCGTGTCGCCGGCGATGATCACCAGGTCCTTGGACTTCAGCCGATCCATGACCTGGTCGGTGTTCTGGGCGTAGGCCTGCGGCCCGAACTGAGCCCAGCCGCCGACGAGCACGAAGGCATCGAGATCCGGCTGTGCGGTGAACACGTCGGCCATCTGCTGGTTGGCCGTCGGGATGTCGTCGTTGGTATAGGTCGGGCAGCCCTCGGCCTCGGTCCAGCCGTTGGTGTTGTTGAGCTTTTCGGTGCCCTTGGCGCCGGCAATGGTGTCGCGGAAACCAGCGGCACGCTCGTTGATGTTGGCCGCGGCGACGTTGCCGAGCTGCAGGCACACGGTGCCGCCTTCCGGCTTGAGCTTCATCAGCTCCTTGGCCATGCCGACACCCATGTCGTAGTTGTTGGTGCCGAAATAGGTCTTGCGCAGGGCAGCGTCAGCCGGAAGCAGGTCGGCGTCCACGGTGATGATCGGCATGGTCGGCGCAGCGGCCTTCAGCATGTTGGCCATGGCCGGAGCGTTGGACGGCGAGATCGCGATGCCGGCGACGCCCTTGCTGATCAGATCCTGCACGATCTGCACTTCGCCGGCTTCGTCCGAGCTGAGCGCCGGGCCGGTGTAGAGGCAGGTGTATTCGCTGTCGGCATGCGCAGTGTTCCAATCGGCGCAGCCCTGGCCCATCACCGTGAAGAACGGATTGTCGAGGCCTTTGACGACCACGGCCAGGATCTTCTTATCCTGCGCCACGGCGCCGCCCGCGAGCGCAACGGCAATAGCCGCGCCGGCGAGCACAAACATAGTCTTACGCATAGTTCTCCTCCCTAGGGTTCAGTCCCGGCCCGCTTTATCGGGCCTCCCGATCAAGTGCGGTTGGAGCGTGAAGGTGCGGGTGGTCCCTAGCCGCCCGCTGCCGCTCCGAATCGCCTCGATGAGCTCCTCAGTCCCTCCACAGGCGTGCGGCCTGAGCCTCTGTCGGGCTCTGATGGGCCGCGGCGCACCGCATATCGGGGCGGATACTGGGGCGGCGTCGAACAATAGTCAATCGCGCTGATGCACGTGCACATTCAAGCCGTCCAAGTTGTCAGACATCTTGCAGAAGACGCCGGAAAGACTGGCCAAATAGCAAATCGAGGGGTGTCTTTGCCGTCGTCTGCGGCGATGCTCGAAGTCGATTGACGGTGGGCGCGCCATCGCTCATAGATTTGCCAACGACATCTGCGGGAGGGCAAAGCCTTCCAGCCTTGGGAGGGGCAACGATGGCGGTTCTCGAGCTGGCGAACATCGCCAAGCACTACGGTGCTATCACTGCGCTGACCGATATCTCGCTGACACTAAACGCCGGCGAAGTGGTTGGGCTGGTGGGCGATAACGGCGCCGGCAAGACCACTTTGGTCAAGATCATCGCCGGCAATTTCCATCCATCGGAAGGCAGCATCAGCCTCGATGGACACGTGGTGCAGTTGCACGGCCCGAAGGACGCGCGCTCCAAGGGCATCGAGATCGTCTACCAGGACCTGGCGCTCGCAGATAACCTCACCGCCGCCGCCAACATCTTCCTCGGCCGCGAGCTGACGACCATCTCGCGGACTCCGGCGGAGGCCGAACTGCCGTTCTGGCAGCGCCGCCGCGGCTGGCGGTTGTTCATGCCGGAAATCCTGGACTACCGCGGCATGTACAAGAAGGCCGGCGAGTTGTTCGCCGAGCTGAAGTCGGAAACCCGGCCGCGCGACCTGGTGCGCCGAATGTCGGGCGGCCAGCGGCAGGCGGTGGCCATCGCCCGCACGCGGCTCTCCAACCCCAAGATTGTCTTGATGGACGAGCCGACAGCAGCGATCAGCGTGCGGCAGGTGGCCGAGGTGCTGAACCTCATCCGCCGGCTCAAGGAGCAGGGCATCGCGGTGGTCCTGATCAGCCACCGTATTCCCGACGTCTTCGCCGTCTGCGATCGCTTGGTGGTGCTGCGGCGCGGCCGCAAGGTCGCCGACAAGCGGGTTGCCGATTCCTCGCCCGAGGAAGTGACCGGGTTGATCACCGGCGCGCTGCAGAGCGCTTGAGGAGCTTGCCGACATGACGACCGACACTTCCCTCAGGGACGCCATCGACCAGCAAACGCACCAGGGCTTCCTGCCCTGGCTCATCAGCCGGCAAATCTTCTGGATTCTGCTCGCGGTGGTCATCGCCATCATCGCCATGATGCTGCTGACCAAGACCTTCGCGACGCCGCAGAACCTGTTCAACGTCACCCGCAATTTTGCCTTCGTCGGCATTGTCGGGCTCGGCATGACCGCGGTGATCGTCACCGGAGGCATCGATTTGTCCGTCGGCGCCACGGTGCTGATCTCGGCCATGGTGACGACGCTGATCATGCACGCGGGCCTGCCGATCACTCTGGCATTGCCAGCGGCAATCGGGGCTTCGCTGCTGGTTGGCCTCATCAACGGCATGCTCATCGCGGTCGCCGGCATGCCAGCGTTCGTGGTGACGCTTGGCATGATGTCGGTCGCCCGCTCGATCGGCATGGTGATGTCGAACAATGCACTGATTTACGAGTTCGGCCCGGATCAACCGATTCTCTTCGCCATCGGCGGCGGCTCGGTGATCGTCGGTGGCTTGCCGATCCCGAACCCGCTCATCGTCATGGTCATCCTGGCCTTGATCACCGGCTTCGCGCTGCGCTGGACCCGCTGGGGCCGGCACCTCTACGCCATCGGCGGCAACGAGAAAGCCGCAGTCCTCACCGGTGTGCCGGTGAAGGCGGTGAAGGTCTCGGTCTACATGTTCGTCGCCTTCTGCGCCGGCATTACCGGCTTCCTCGAAACTGGCTGGCTGGGTTCGGTGACCACCGGGCTCGGCACCGGGCTCGAACTCACGGTCATTGCTGCGGCGGTCATCGGCGGCGCCAATCTCGCCGGCGGCTCCGGTACGGCGCTTGGCGCCGTGGTCGGCGCGGCGCTCATTGAAATCATCCGCAATTCGCTGACGCTGCTCGGCATCAGCACGTTCTGGCAGGGGACGTTCGTAGGGGCGTTCATTGTGCTCGCCGTCGCCTTCGACCGGCTGCGCAACAAGGAAATCGGGGAGTAACCCCGCGACACGGAATTCCCGCCGCCGGTCGCGGCGGCGGGATGGCACCGTCTCTCTTGGTGCCGGGTTGAGATACGTACCTCAGCTTCGACGGAAGCGGACACGACCCGGAACAGGGCCGGGGAGAGAGGGGTGCGAGACGAAGCCAATGGTGCCGCCGTCACGGCGGCCAGGGAGGAATGATGAAGAGCCTAGTCAGTATCGCGGCCATCGTTGCCGCTGGTTTCATGCTCGTCGGCGGCGCTGTCGCCCAAGAGAAGCAGCAGCTCGCCTTCGTCGTGAATGCCTCGTCGGACTTCTGGAAGCTGGCGGAAGCCGGCGTGAAGAAGGCGCAGGCGGAACTACCCAACTACGAACTGCAGTTCCGCTATCCCGCCCAGGGCACGGCGGCGTTGCAGAACGCGCTGATGGATGACCTCGTGGCCGCCGGCACCGATGCCATCATGATCTCGTCGGCCGATCCGAAGAACTCGATCGACGCGTTCAACCGCATCGCGGCGCAGGTGCCGCTGTTCACCACCGACTCCGATGCTCCGGCATCGAACCGCATCGCTTATCTCGGGTCGTCCAACACCCTGGCTGGCGTCCAGGCTGGCGAGGAAATGGTCAAGGCTATGGCCGGCAAGGAAGGCAAGTGCATGGGCTTTGTCGGCTTCCTCGGGGCCGATAATGCCGTCGAGCGCATCGCCGGTTTCCGCCAGGCGATCGAAGGCAAGGGCATCGAGCTGGTCGACGTACGCGGCGACGACGTGGACTTCACCAAGGCCCGCACCAATGTCGACGACGTGCTGGTGGCCAACCCCGAGATCAACTGCATGGTCGGGTTCTATTCGTATAACCCGCCCAAGATCTACGAGGCGCTGCAGGCCGCCGGCAAGCTCGGCGCGATCACCGTGGTGGCGTTTGACGAAGACCCGGTGACGCTGGGCGCAGTGAAGGAAGGCTCGTTCGCCGCCACCGTGGTGCAGCAGCCGTTCGAGTGGGGCTACCAGGGCATGAAGCTGATGGCCAAGTACCTCGAGGGCGACAAGTCGGGCATCCCGGCTGACGGCCTGATCATCGTGCCGACGGCCGTGATCAACAAGGACAATGTCGACGCGTTCTCGGCCGACCTGAAGGCCAAGATCGCCGGCTGATAGTAGACGGCACGGCGCGGGCGGCAGGGGGCTGTCGTCCGCGCCGCGCTATTGGTAGCGTTCGGGCGGGAACGCGCGGGGAGGTGCGATGCTCGATAGCCGCGATCATGAAGCGCCGGTGCGGCCCTTCCTGAAGCTCTCAGCCGTTCGCAAGACTTATCCGGGTGTCGTGGCGCTCAGCGGTTTCGACATGGTGGTCGCGCCGGGTGAAGTCATCGGCCTCGTCGGCGAGAACGGCGCCGGCAAATCGACGCTGATGAAGATCCTCGGCGGCGTCACCGCGCCGGATAGCGGTACCATCGAAATCGATGGCGCGCCCTATGCGGGCCTCAGCGTCGGCGGCTCGATGAAGGCGGGGATCGCCTTCGTCCACCAGGAACTCAACCTGTTCGACAATCTCGACGTCGCCGCCAACGTCTATATCGGGCGCGAACCGCGTCGCGGCGGGGTGCTGAACCTCGTCGACGAAAAGCAGATGCGCGCCGATGTGCTGCCCTATCTCAAGCGGCTCGGCGCGAACTTCTTGCCCAATACGCCGGTGGCAAAGCTGTCGTTGGCGCAGCAGCAAATGGTGGAGATCGCCAAGGCGCTGTCGGTCAACGCGCGCCTCGTCATCCTCGACGAGCCGACCTCGTCGCTGCCGCTGGCCGAAACCGACAAGCTGCTCGAGGTGATCGCCGGGCTCAAGGCCGAAGGCATCGCGGTGATCTTCATCTCGCACCGGCTGCACGAGATCGAACGCGCCTGCGATCGAGTGCTGGTGCTGCGCGATGGCGTGCTGGTGGGCGAGCTGCCGAAGGCCGAGATCGACCACGACCGCTTGGTCAAGCTGATGATCGGCCGCGACCTCAAGGTCGCCTACGCCGCTCCGAAGCTGGGCAAAGGCGATGTCGTGCTTGCCGCCCGCGGCATTCGCACCGCAACCTACCCAACCCACGAGATCAACATCGAACTGCATGCGGGGGAAATCCTCGGCCTCGCCGGTCTCGTCGGCTCCGGCCGCACCGAACTGGCGCGCGCGTTGTTCGGGGTGGATCATCGCTATGGCGGTGCCATCACCCTCAATGGCCAGCCGATCACGTTGCGGAACGCCTCGGACGCAGTGGCGCGCGGCATCTTCCTCATCCCCGAGGATCGCAAGGGCGAGGGCATCCTGCTCGACATGTCGATCGCCGAGAATATCAGCCTGCCCAACCTCACGGTCTATGCGCCCAGTGGACTGGTGTCTCCGGCGCTGGAGCGGGCGCAGGCTGAACTCAGCCGCACCGAACTCGGAATCAAGGCGCCGACGGTCACTACCCGCACAGGCAGCCTCTCCGGCGGCAACCAGCAGAAGGTGGTGCTGGCCAAGTGGCTGGCGATGCAGCCCAAGGTGCTGATCTTCGACGAGCCGACGCGCGGCATCGATGTCGGCGCCAAGGCGGAGATTTACCGGCTGATGCGCGGGCTCGCTGACGCCGGCGTCGCGGTGCTGATGATCTCGTCAGACATGGAAGAAGTGATCGGGGTGTCGGACCGGATCGCGGTGATGCATGAGGGCCGGATTTCCGGCCTCATCGACCGTGCCGATTTCAGCGAAGAGAACGTGTTGCGGCTCGCCGTCGGCAAGCCGTTGGCCAGGGCCGGGTGAGGACAAGCGCATGAACAAGAAGGATCTCGGTCTCCTGGTCCTCATCGTCGTCGTTGGACTCGGGGTCTATCTCAAGAACCCGCTGTTCCTGTCGCCGAACAACCTCGCCAACACCGCCAATCTGATCGGCCTCTTCGGCCTGTTCGCCATCGGGCAGGGCTTCGTCATCATCACCGGGGGCATCGAGCTGTCGGCCGGCTCGATGATCGCGCTGCTCGGCGTGCTGTTCGTCGATCTGGTCGGCGCCAAGGGCGTGCCCTGGCCCATCGCCGCGGCTATCGTGATCGTCCTCGGCCTGGCGCTGGGGCTGGCGCACGGGCTCCTCATCACCAAGCTGAAGATGCAGCCATTCGTGGTGACGCTCTGCGGCCTCCTGATCTACCGCGGCGTGGCGCGCGGCTATACCGCCGACGCCACTGCCGGCTTCCCGTTCGGCAGCGAGTATCCGGGCCTCGATTTCTTCGTCGCGCGCATCGGCGGCATTCCGGTTTCGGTCTACGTCCTCGCCGTCGTCGCGGTGATCGCCTGGTTCACGCTGCACCGCTCGGTGTTCGGACGCTACCTCTTCGCTATCGGAAAGAACGAGGAAGCGGCGCGCTTCTCGGGCATCCGCACCGATGTGGTGGTCACCTCGGCTTATGTGATCTGCGCCGGGCTGACGGCGCTCGCGGCGATCTTTTTCGCCATGTACACCCGCTCGGTGCAGCCCTCGTCGCAGGGCAATTTCTACGAGCTCTACGCCATCGCGGCGGCGGTGCTGGGCGGCTTCTCGCTGCGCGGCGGCGAGGGTTCGATCGTCGGGGTGATCCTCGGCACGATCCTGCTGCAGGAGTTGCAGAACCTCGTGAACCTCCTCGGAATTCCCTCGTCGCTCAACTTCGCGGTGATGGGCGGGGTGATCCTAATCGGCGTCCTGGTCGACCAGCAATGGGGCGCCTTCCGGGCGCGCCGGCGCATCGCCGAGGCGGCACGCAGCAGCGAGGAGTTGGCGGTCAAGCCCGGCGAGTGATCAGCCCTCGACCCGGGCCAGCAGGCCTTCCTGGCGGATATCGACATACTGCCCGGCGAGGTCGTCCGCCGCGCCGCTCGCCAGCCAGGCGATGACCTTGGCCGGCCGCTCCGGCGGCTGCAGGTTCTCGCGCGGCACGTCGGAGATCTGGTTGATCTTGGCCGCACGGATCGAGGCCTGCATGTCGGTGTCGACGAGGCCCGGTGCGAAGGCGAAACCACGGAGCCCGATATCGGCACCCTCGAGTTCGATCGACCGGGTCAGCATCAGCAGTGCCGACTTGCCTGCGCAGTACGCGGCCCAACCGGTCATGGCGTGGTTCGCCGCGCCGCTCACCACATTGATGACGCGAGCCCCCTTGAGCGATGGCCACAGTGCGGCGACCAGTGCTGCGGGGCCGCTGACGTTGATCGTAAGGGACTGGTCGAAGGCCAGCGGGTCGAGTTCGCTGAGCTTCGCCATTGGGGCGATAGTCGCGGCATTGTTGACGAGGATATCGATGCGGCCGTGCAGCGCGAGGGCTGCCGCGGCACGCGCGGGGATGGTGGCGAGGTCGGAAACGTCGAGCGCGAAGTCTGTCGCCGTGCCACCCTTGGCGATGACCGCTGCGACGACGTCGCCACAGTCGCCGGCCTTACGACCGGTGGCGATGATGGTTGCGCCGAGTTCTGCCAGCGCCAGCACCGAAGCAGCACCGAGCCCGGCGCGGGCACCGGTCACCAGCGCGACCTTGCCCTGCAGCGATCCGCTCATTTGGCTGGGCCTCGCTGTGCTGCATCGCGGACCGAGTCGGCGCTTGGCGTCGAGGCATAGGCCTGGAAACCGCCGGTGATGTTGATCAGTTCGCCGGTGACGAAGCTGGTGTCCGGCCCCATAAGCCAGGCGACGCCGCCGGCCACATCCTCGGGGGTGCACCAGCGATGCAGCGGGATGGTGGCGACTACGTCGGCCTCGAAATCGCCCCAGCTCTTGCCGAGCTTTTTGGCCTTGGCGCGGAACGCCTTCTCCATCCCGGTGCCGGGTCCGACATGGCCGGGCGCAATGGCGTTCACCCGCACGCCGCTCGAGGCCATCTCGATGGCGAGGCACTGGGTCAGGCCCCAGATGGCGTTCTTCGAGGCGAGATAGGCTGACGAGAACGGGTTGCCGAAGCCGAGCTTGGTGATGATGTTGACGATCTGGCCGCTCTGCTGCGCCGCCATGATCCGGGCCGCCTCGCGGCACATCAGGAAGGTGCCGCGGCTGTTGACCGAGAAGATCCGGTCCCAGTCCTCGACCGCGGTCTCCACCACCAGCGCCTGCATGTGGATGCCGGCATTGTTGACGACCCCGAACAGCCCGCCGTGGCGCTCGGCCACCGCCTTCACCCCGGCAACGACTGAAGCCTCGTCGCCGATATCGATGATCTCGATGTCGCAGCCGATCGCCCTGGCAGCGCTCTCGGCGATGGTGCCATCGCGGTCGGCGATGACCACCCGGTGGTGGTCTGCGACCAGTCGTTTGGCGATGGCCCGGCCGATGCCGCCGCCTCCGCCGGTGACGATAATGGCTCCAGCGCTCATCGGGCACTCCACGCGCGGAACAGGTCGCGCAGCTTCACGGTCTCGGTCAGCACGTCATCGTGCAGCGTATCGAAATAGCCCTGGTGCACGACCTCGGCGGCGATCCAACCATCGTAGCCGGCATCACGTAGTGTCGCGAACATGGCGGGGAAGTTGAGCGTACCCTGGTCGAGCTTCGCCTGCAGCGCACCCGGCCTCGCCTGTCGCAGATGGACGTGGCCGGCCCAGCGGGCGAGCGCATCGATCTCGTCCTGCCGGTAGCCGGCGACGGCGAAATGCGCGTAGTCGAGCGCCAGCTTCACCCCGACCGCGCGCTCGCACAGCTCGGCGGTGATGGCGGGGCTTTCGAGGTACGAGTGGACGTGCGGTTCGACGCAGACGGTCACGCCCGTCTTCGCCGCGAGATCGAGCAGCGGCTTCAGTGACTCGACGGTCTCGGTCAGTGCATGTGCCCGGCTCTGCGCACCATTGATCACGCCGGGCAGGATGAACACCGTGGGCGATCCAGCCGCTGCGCAGAACTTCAGCACGGCAGCAAAATCGGCAGTGTTCGCAGCGCGGTTCGCCGGGTCGGCGAGGTTGCGGTCGGCGACCGAGTTGCCGAACAGGTGGTAGAGGTTCGACACCGGTAGCGGCAGGCGCCTTCGCACCTCGTCGGCATAGGCCTCGGGCGCTGCTAGCAATCGCGTCCGGTCGAGCGCCGAGCGATAGAAGTAGCCGACATCGACGCCTTCGAGGCCGAGCACCCTCGCCAGCCCGCCGACCTCGTCCAGTGTCAGCTCGGGGAACGACCAGCTCGTGACGCTCAGCTTCACAGCACATCCTCCATGCGCCCCGATTTGGCCGAGCGGTACATGGCGTCGAGCAGCACGCTGGAGCGCATGCCGACGACACCGTCGGCCGGGTTCGGCACCTTCTCGCCGCGTGCCAGGTCGACCAGGAGGGTGATCGGCGCGACCTGCTCGTAGGCGCCGGCATCGGGGCCGAGGTCGGCGATGTGGGTCTTGCCGTCGTGGCGGATCACCTCGACACGGGCCCGTTCGATGTCGAACAGCATCATGCCTTCGGTGCCGAAGATGCGGATGTCGATCTGGTAGCCGCGCGACTTCGGCACCGTCGCCGACCCCGACAGCGCCATGGTCGCGCCGTTGGCGAATTCGACCACCGCTGCGTCGTAGAAATCGACGCCGGCCGGCGACAGCCCGGTCTTCGCGAACACCCGCGCCGGATCGAGATCGACGATGCGGAACAGCGCGCCGAGGCCGTGGGTCAGCTGGCCCCAGCCATAGCCGCCGGATTTCTTCGGGTCGGCCCAGGTGGAAACCGGCGGACGGAACAGGTGCTCCTTGGTCTCGATCATCGGCTCGCCGCCGAACAGGTCGGCAAGCGCCGAGGCCATCTGCGCCACCATGTGGCGGACCTCGCCGACCCAGCCGTCGGCGACCAGCTGGTGCGCAGTCTCGACGATCGGGCGGAAGTTCCAGCCGTAGGGCAGGATGATCTGGGTGTTGTTGGCGTTGGCCGTCGCCAGCAGCGCGCGGGCGTCGGCGGCGCTGGTCGCCATCGGCTTTTCGATCAGCGTCGGCAAGCCGCGCGACAGCGCCAGCTGCGCGTGCTCGGCGTGGAGGACGTGCGGCGAGGCCACCACGACGCCGTGGAGCGTCTCCTTCGCCAGCATCTCCGCGGCGTCGTGATAGGGCTTCACGCCGGGGAAGCTCGCGACCACCTTCTCCATGCCCTCGGCATCGGGGCGGTTCACCGCGACGATCCCGACATGCGGGTTGTCGCGCAACGCGGGGATGTGGCTGAGGGTCGCCCACCAGCCGGCGCCGATGACGCCGATATTGACCTTGTCGTTCAAGCTACCCTCCCATGGCCGGCGCTTCAGGCGCTCTTCGCCAAATAGTCATGGATGATCTCGCCGGTGACGAGCGTGAAATCGGCGCGCCAGTAGAAGGCCTCGAGCGGCTCGACCACCGGCAGGCGGAACACCGGCGCCTGGGCGTTGGGCCGCAGCTCCACCGTCGCCGGGCCGCGCCAGCATTCGTGCACCTTCACATCCGTGAGCTTGCGCGAGGTGATCTGCCGGATCGCCGGGGTGCCGTCGATGTGGTTGATCGCCTTGAGGTTCAGGTTGGTGCCGAAGTCGAAATGCGCCCGCATCAGCGCCGGATCGACCGCCTGCTGCTTGTAGGGCGTCGTCACGGTGATGACGTCGATGCCGTTGCGTTCGACCCCGCCGACCATCAGGTCGCCGCGGAACTCGAGGAACGGGTTGGCGAGCTTCTTGGGCTGGCCATGCACCTCGCGGCCGTGCGCGACGCCGCCATCCGAGGCGAGGAACAGATAGGGCGAATAGGCGCCGGAACGGCCGTTCGGCAGCCTGGCGCCGAACATCACGTTGGCCTCGTGGTAGGGGCCGATCCAGCTGGTGTCGTTCATCTTGTAGATATGGACGCAGACCACGTCGCCTGTAGCCTCCACCGGCGGCGGAGCGAGGAACTGCATCGCCTTGGGGTCGGTGCGCCAGAACACCGTCAGCACTTCGGCATTGCGGAAGGTGAAGGGGAAGGGCGGGATGAATGGCGCGTCCCACGGGGTGGAGAAGCCGCCCGCGAGGATGTCGGCCTCGGTGACCTTGTCGAGGCCCCAGCGTCTTTCGGTCATTGGTTCTTTGCCTTCATCGACGCCTCGGTGGATTGCAGCACGTGGTCCATGTGGGTGATCATCGCCTGCCGCGCCGCCGCAGCATCGCGCCGCCGGATCGCCGCGACAATGATGCGATGGTCGGCAATGGAGGTAGAAATGACGTTGGGTGTTTCCGACGCGGTCTTGCGAAACTCCTGGCCGAGCACGTTGAGGCTCTGCGCCGCCCGCGACAGGAACTCGTTGCCGGAGAGGTCGCCCAGCCGGAGGTGGAACGCCGCGTCGACATCGCGATAGCGCGCCGGCTCGAGCTTCGCCTCCTCCTGCGCCGCGATCAGGGCATCGAGTTCATCGAAGGCCGCCTCGTCGCCGCGCGCTGCGGCCAGCGCCGCAATCTCACCCTCGATCAGCCGGCGCGCTTCGTAGAGCTTTTCGACCTCGGAAGCGCGCAGCGTCAGGAAAAAGGTCAGCGGCGCCAATAGGTCCGAGGCTTCGAGCTGCGAGACAAAGACGCCGCCGCCATGCCGCACTTCGATTACACCGAGCACCGCCAGGGCGCGCAGCGCCTCACGCAGCGTCGGCCGCGACACATCGAAGGTTTCGGCGAGCTTCCGCTCGGGGGGCAGCTGGTCGCCGGGCTTCAGATTACCGGTGGTGACGAGGCCGAGCAGGCGCGCCACCAACATCTCGGTCAGCCCCGAGCGCCGCAAGGGCACTTCGCCGCTGAGATCGCTGACTGGCACTGGTTTCGCTCCCGTTTTGCGCACGCGGCTTCTAGGTAGTCTTGTCGAAAGTGGCCAAGTGGTCTGACCATTTCTTGACCTAGCAGCGGTGCCGGTGCTAGTCAACGCCACGCAATGCCGAGGCCGGCCAACGGGTCGTCGAGGGAGGATGCCGCCATGCGCGTGGGCCAGATCCAGAGCCACGTGATCCGCTATGCCGACACCAACGACCACGGAAACCTGCGCCAGACGGTGCTGGTGCGGGTCGAGACGGTGGACGGCGTGGTCGGCTGGGGCGAGGGCATCGCCATGTGGCCCGAGGCCTGTTGGGCCACCAAGACCCTGATCGACACCGGCTTCGGCCCGCTGCTCAAGGATGCCGGTGAGATTACCGTGGCCGAGGCCTGGGACAAGATGCGCGCCCATGCCTGGTGGTACGGCGAGGGCGGCATCGCGTGCTTCGCCTACTCGGCGCTCGACATGGCGCTGTGGGACATCGAGGGGAAGCTGCAGGGCAAGCCGCTCTACGAACTGCTCGGCGGCAAGGTGCACGACAGCCTCCCCGCCTATTCCTCCAGCCACGTCAACAAGGCGACCCGGGCGCTCTGCGTCGAGGAAATCGTCGGCTTCAAGGCCGAGGGCTATCGCGGGGCCAAGCTCGGCTTCGGCAAGCGGGGCCTCTCCAATATCGGACAGGACCCGGACAACGACGTCGCCTTCGTCCGCGAGTTGCGTGAGGCGCTGGGCGACGATTTCGAGATCATCGTCGATATCGGCAACGGGGTGAAATGGGACCGCGACACCGGCATCGCAACGACACGCCGGATGGCCGAGTGCGATATCGGGTGGATCGAGGAGCCGTTCTACCCGACCCGCATCGATGACTACCGGGCGCTGAAGCAGGCGCTGCCCAATATGCCGATCGGCACCGGCGAGCGCGAGTTCACCGTCACCGGCTACCGGCGGCTGATCGAGACCGGCACCGTCGACGTGCTCGGCGTCGATCCGTCGCGCGCCGAGGGGGTTACGGGGTTTTCGAAGATCGACAAGCTCTGCGGCACGGCTGGCATCACTATCAACGCCCACGCCTGGAGCACGGCAATCCTCAGCGCGGCGAGCCTCCATCTGTCGATCGCCTCCCCCAATGCGCGGCTATTTGAGTTCAAGCCCATCCCGGTGGTGGTGCAGACCGACCTCGTCGACCAGCCGATCCGCCAGCAGGATGGGCTCGCCTTTGCTCCGATCCGCCCCGGCCTCGGCATCGAGGTGGACGAGCAGGTGGTGAAGGCCCTTAGCCTTGGCTAGGCGCGAACTCCAGGATGCGGCGAACCTCCCCGGCCAGCGCCAGGCCGAGCGTCTGGTGCGCGCTCGCATCGAGATGGATGCCGTCATCATCGCTCGAAGAGATGACGCTGCCCGCATCGAAGAAGTGCACGTCGTAAGCTCGGGCGACGCGGGCGTACTCGGCGGCGAAGTTCTGCGACTTGGGGCTGCCGCCTTCGAACATCTCGGTGAGCCAGGTGAGCTTTGCCAACGGCGCGGGCGACACCAGCAGCACTTCTGGCGGCAGGCCTTCCGGCCCGGCGGTCGAGCGGCGCACCATGTCAGCGAGTTTGCCCGCGCCGTCGGCGATGTCGCCGGTAGTCATCGACAGCCGCGCCTTCAGGTCGTTGGTGCCCAGCATGATGATCACCAGGTCGAGCGGCATGTGGGTGATCAGCGAAACGGGCAGATAGCGCTCACCGTTGCGGATCTTGCCCTCGATCGGGTCATCGACGCAGGTGGTGCGGCCGTTGAGCCCTTCCTCGAACACATTCACGCCCACCCCGAGCGCCGCCTGCATGATGCGGGTCCAGCGCTGAGTGACGCCGAAGCGTCCACCGGCGCCGCGGTAGGGCTGGGGCACGGCGCCCCAGGTGTTGGAATCGCCATAAGCCAGCACCGACAGCGGTGCGGACGCCTGATCTGCCATTCGAACCTCCCGTTTTCAGCAGGGGTACGGTCGGGAGCAGCGATCGGTCAACGAGCAATTGGTCTGACCAAATAGCCATTGCGCCCCAAAATCGGACGCGATATGAGTCCGGATAATTGGACTGACCAATTGTCCAAGAATGGGAGAGAGAACATGCGACTGAAGAGCTTGCGCCTGGCGGCGATCGCCGGGCTGACGGCGGCGCTTATGTCGGGCGCCGCTTACGCCGAGGATTTCCACGGCTTCGACCCCGCCAATTTCGACGGCAACGCGCTCAGCGCCGACCAGTTGGCCGCCATGGTGGTCGACGCTATCGCCGCCCACGCGCCCCGCAACGGCCAGAAGCTGACCATCGGCTTTGCCAACCTGCAGCGCGACATCTCGTTCTGCCTCAAGGTGGAGCAGGGCATCGTCGCCAATGCCGAAGCCGCCGGCATCGACCTGCAGATCACCGACAACCGGCTCGATGGCGCCACGGCGCTCGCCAACGCCGAGAGCTACCTGCAGCGCAACGTCGACTTCGTGATCGAATTCCAGACCGATGCGAATTTCGGCGCGACGATCATGCAGAAGATGAACGACGCGCAGACCAAGGTCATCGCCATCGACATCCCGATGCCGGGCGCCACCTTCTTCGGCGCCAACAACCCGAAGTCGGGCTTCATGGGCGGCGCCTACCTCGGCCAGGCGGCAATCCAGAAGTTCGGCGCAGACAAGGTCAAGACTGGCTATCTGGTGGTCGGCGAGTTGCCGCAGTCGGGCGCGGTACCGGCCATGCGTACCAACGGCCAGGTGGCCGGCTTCAAGGGCGCGGTCGGTGAGTTCCCTGATGCGCAGATTATCAAGATCGATACCAAGAACACGCTCGAAGAAAGCTTCACCCAGATGAACAACGTCATCGGGCGCATCCCCGAAGGCGTGCCGATCATGGTGACGGCGATCAACGACCAGGCGTCGAGCGGCATGCTGCGTGCCGTCAAGCAGGCGGGCCGCGAGGCCGACCTCATCGTCGTGGGCATGGGCGCCGACGAAATCCAGACGATGATCGACGAGCCGGCCTTCGTCGCCTCGGTGGGCTATTTCCCCGAGCGCTACGGCAACTTCCTCGTGCCGCTGACGCTGATGGAACTCGCCGGCAAGGAAGTCCCGGACACCGTGCTGATGACCCACTACATGGTCACCGACGGCAATGTCTGTGAGTACTACAAGGACTTCGCCTGTGCGACGCCCGATGCGATCACCTTCGAGCTGCCCGAGGCCGCCTACAAGGCGCACCTCGAAGAGATCCGCAAGCTCCCCGAGCTGCAGGACTCGCTCAACCTGATCCCGACCAACTGACCCTGATCCGGGGCGGTGGCAGCGGCCATCGTCCCGGTCCTTTCTGGTAGGTTACTAGGCATGTCCAGCACTCCCCGGCTTTCGATGCGCGGCATCGACAAGTCCTTCGGCGGCGTCCCGGTGCTCACGAACGTCGACCTGGCGCTCGACGTCGGCGAGGTCGTCGCGCTGCTCGGCTCGAACGGCGCCGGCAAGTCGACGCTGGTGAAGATCCTGACCGGGCTCTACACGCGCGACGCCGGCATCGTCGAAGTCGACGGGCAGGCGGTGGTGTTCCACCAGCCGGCCGACGCCATCCATGCCGGCGTGAAACTCCTGCCGCAGGAAATCTCGGTCATGCCCGATCTCAGCGTCGGCGAGAACATCCTCCTCGGCGATATCCCGATGAAGCCGGGCCTCATCTTCAAGCAGGTCGACTACAAGACCATCCACGTCCGCGCCACCGAGCTGCTCGCCCAACTGGGCTTCGAGAAGCTCGACACGCGGCAGGACGTGAAGCGCCTTTCCGTCGCCGAGCAGCGCATCGTCGAGATCGCCCGCGCCATTGCCGGGCAGGCGCGCATCCTGATCATGGACGAGCCGACCGCCGCGCTCACCGAGCAAGAAGCCGAATTGCTGTTCGCCATCATCCGCCGGCTCAAGGAGCAGCGCGTCTCGGTGGTCTACATCTCCCATTACATGAGCGAGGTGTTCGAGATTTCCGACCGCATCGTGGTGCTGCGCGACGGGCGCAACGCCGGCGATTTCATCACGGCGAACACCAGCAAGGCCGAAGTGCTGGCCGCCATGCTTGGCGCCACAGCCGGCGATCTCTATCCGGTCGACGCGCCGCCCCCGCCGGGCACCGACGTGCTGAAGGTCGATGGCTTCAACGTGCGCGGCAAGATCGCCGACGTGAGCTTCGCCGTCCGCTCGGGCGAGATCCTCGGCATCTTCGGCCTCGTCGGGTCCGGCGTCGAGGTGCTGGGCCGCGCGCTCTATGGCGCGGTCCATAGTGAGCGCGGCGCCAGCGTCACCCTCGATGGCCGCCCCTATCGGCCGTCGACGCCACAGAACGGCAAGGAGGCCGGCATCGGCTTCGTCGCTGCCGAGCGCAAGAAGGAAGGCATCATCGCCGACCTCACGGTGCGCGAGAATATCGCGCTGCCGTTCCAGAACCGCTTCACCCGCGGCCTGTTCGTCTCGACCGAAGCCGAATCCGGCCACGCCCAGAACTGGATCCGCGATCTCGGCATCCGCACCCGCGGGCCGGAGCAGAAGCTCCGTACGCTCTCGGGCGGCAACCAGCAGAAGGTCTGCCTCGCCCGCTGGCTGGTCGATGGCGTGAAGCTCTTGATCCTCGAGGAGCCGACGCGCGGCGTCGATATCGGCGCCCGCCGTGAGATTTACGGCAAGCTCCGCGAGCTGACCGCCAAGGGCTATGCGGTGATCATCCTCTCGTCCGACGTCGAGGAAGTCGCAGGCATCTCCGACCGCTCGCTGGTGCTCGATCGCGGCCGCATCGTCCAGGAATTCCCGCGCGGGGTCACCCCCGCTGCGCTAATGGCCGCCACGGCCGAAACCCAAACTGCCTGAAGGATCGTCATGGCCACCACCGTCGAGACCGCTAGCCCATCCCTCAAGCGCCGCTTCATGGAGCTCTTGGCGAAGCCGTGGTCGGGCGTCGCCATGCTGCTGGTGTTCTACCTGATCCTGATCGCGGTGTTTTCGATCCTGTCGCCGTTCTTCTTCAACGCGCGCAACATGCTGCAGATCGGGCTGAACGTCGCCTATATCGGGCTGATGGCGGCTGCCGGCACGCCTCTGATCATCGCCGGCGGGCTCGACCTCTCGGTCGCGGCCATCGCCGGCCTCACTGGGGTGATGATCTCGCTGCTGGTCGGCCTTGGCGTGCCGGTCTGGGTGGCGGTCGGCCTGGCGCTGGCGCTGGCTGCGGCTATCGGCGTAGTCAATGGGCTGTTCACCACCCGGCTGAAGCTCAATCCGCTGATCACCACGCTGGGCATGATGAGCATCGTTTCGGGCATCGCGCTGGTGCTGACCGGTGGCCTCACCCGGCCGCTGATGATCCCCGGTTTCAACTGGATCGGCAGCGACCGCCTGTTCGCCATCCCGATCCCACTGATCATCATGGTGATCACGTTCTTCGCCCTCTGGCTGGTGATGACCAGGACCAAGTTCGGCCGCTTCATCTACGCGGCTGGCGGCAACGCCGAGGCCTCGCGGCTGATCGGCATCCCGGTCGAGCGCACGGTGATCGTGCTTTACGTCATCTCGGCGCTGGCCGGCGCCGTCGCCGGCACCATCCTCGGCGCCATGCTCGGCGCCGCCGGTCCGAATGCCGCGGGCTCGCAGCTGCTCACCGTGATCGCCGCCATCATTCTCGGCGGCACCAGCCTCAATGGTGGGCGTGGCAGCGTCTGGGGTACGCTCCTGGCGGTGCTGATTTTGGGCACACTCAACAATGGCTTGACCCTGCTCAACGTATCGAGCTTCTGGCAGGATGTGACGCGCGGCGTCGTCCTGATGCTCGCGGTGAGTCTGGATCAGTTGCGCAATCGCGCCCTGGGTGAATGATGATCGCAGTCGAGGCCTACGCCCCGATAGAACGGAGCAGCTCCGTCGCCGAGCAGGTGGCCAAGCGCCTGCTCGAGATGGTGCGGACCAAGAGCCTGAAGCCGGGCGACCAGTTGCCACCGGAGCGCGAGCTCGCGACCTATATGCAGGTCAGCCGGCCGAGCCTCCGCGAAGCGCTGCGGGGGCTGCAGATCCTCGGCGTCCTGAAGATGCGGCAGGGCGGCGGCATCTATGTCACCGGGCTCGAGGCGTCCGACCTGCTGGGCCCGCTGCAGTTCCTCATCACCCTCGATAGCAAGAACCTCGGCTCGCTCTACGAGAGCCGGCACATGATCGACGGTTCGATCGCCCGGATGGCCACCGGGCTCATCACCGACGCGCAGATCGCCAAGCTTCACAAGCTGGTCGAGGCGCAGACGCACCTGACCAACGATTCCCTCGGCTTCCGGCTCGCCGACACCGAGTTCCACGAGACCATCGCGGCCGCCACCGGCAACACCTTCCTCGTCACCATCTCGCACTCACTCTACGTGCTGGGGATGGAATACCGGCGCATCGCCGCGGAGACGCCGAACGTGCTTGAACGCTCGCTGGCGGAGCACAAGGTGATCGTTGCGGCGCTCGAAGCCCGCGATGCCGACGCGGCGGAAGCAGCGATGCAGGCGCACCTGCTCAGCGTGCACCGCTCGACCCTCGAAGTGATGCAGGCGAAAGGCGCGGACTGATGCTGCTCGAAGGCAAGCGCGCCATCGTCACCGGCGGCTCCCGCGGCATCGGCCGGGGCATTTCGGTCGAGCTTGCCCGGCAGGGCGCCGATGTGGTGATCAACTATTTCGCCGGCGCCGACCACGGCTTCGCTCGCGATTCCGCACATGACGAGACGGTCGCCGAGATCGAGGCACTGGGCCGTCGCGCCATCGCCGTCGAAGGCGATATCGCCGATCCGCAGGTCAGCACCGACCTGGTGCAGGCGGCGGTCGATGCGTTTGGCGGGGTCGACATCCTTGCCTCCAACGCCGGCATCTGCCCGTTCCACTCCTTTCTCGACATGCCGCCGGCGCTGTTGCAGCAGGTGGTCGGGGTCAACCTCAGCGGCGCGTTCTTCGCCGTGCAGGCGGCGGCCAACCGGATGAAGGACCAGGGCACGGGCGGCGCGATCGTCGCCACCTCGTCCATTTCTGCTTTGGTCGGCGGCGCCATGCAGACGCACTACACGCCCACCAAGGCGGGCGTTCATTCGCTGATGCAGTCGGTCGCCATTGCGCTCGGGCCCTACGGCATCCGCTGCAATTCGGTGATGCCGGGCGCCATCGCCACCGACATCAACAAGGACGACTGGTCCGACCCCAAGAAGCGCGAGTACCTCAACAACCGCATCCCGCTCGGCCGTTTCGGCGAGCCCGAGGATGTGGCCAAGGTCGTCGCCTTCCTCGCCTCCGACATGGCCTCCTACGTCACCGGCGCGGCGCTGCTGGTCGATGGCGGGCTCTACGTCAACCTGCAATAGGAGAACCCGATGTCCGAGCGCATCGCCTTCCGCATGAAGGTGCATCCCGGCAAGATTGCTGAGTACAAGAAACGGCACGACGAGATCTGGCCCGAGCTCAGCCAGGCGCTGCGTGACGCCGGCGTCTCCGACTATTCGATCTGGCATGACCCCGAGACCAACGAGCTGTTCGCGACGCTGGTCCGCACCGCCGATCACACCATGGCCGATCTCCCCAAAACCGAGATCAACAAGCGCTGGTGGAAGTTCATGGACGACATCATGGACTACAACGACGACGGCACGCCGCACGTCGTGAACCTAAACCAGGTCTTCCATCTCCCCTGACTCCGACTGATCGGCCCGTCCCCATGTCCGACTTCACCATCAAGGCCTTGCGCGTTTCGCTCGTCGAGAGCGAGGGGGATGGCGGCGACTATTTCCAGCAGGGCCGCGGCCACTGGCTGATCGATACGCTGATCGCCAACCCGATGTCGGGCTACGCGCAGTACAAGGCATCGCGTCAGTCGTGGGGCATCGGCGTGATGGGCTCGATCGTCGTCGAGATCGAGAGCGAAAGCGGTGTCACCGGCGTCGCCACCGGCTTTGGCGGCTATCCGGCGGCTTGGCTGGTCACCAACCACTTCAGCCGCTTCCTCGTCGGCGAAGACGCGCGCAACACCTCGAAGATCTGGGACCAGATGTTCCGCGCCTCGATGCCCTATGGCCGCAAGGGCATGCCGATCGCCACCATCTCAGTGGTCGACTTGGCGCTATGGGACCTCATCGGCAAGCTCCGCGGCGAGCCGGTCTACAACCTGATCGGCGGCAAATGCCACGACGAGATCAGCTTTTACTGCACCGGCCCCGCGCCCGATGCGGTGAAGGCGCTCGGCTTCTGGGGCGCCAAGGTGCCGCTGCCCTACAGCCATTTCGACGGCGAAGATGGGCTGATCAAAAACATCGAGTTCCTCACCGCGCATCGCGAAGCGGTGGGGCCGGACTACCCGCTGATGGTCGATTGCTACATGGCGCTGACCGTCCCCTACGCCATCCGCCTCGCCGAAAGGACCAAGCACCTCAACATCTACTGGTGGGAAGAGGTGCTGCACCCCGATGACATCGAGGGGTTCCGGCTGCTGAAGCAGGCGCACCCGACGATCAAGTGGACCACCGGCGAGCACGAATACACCCGCTACGGTTTCCGCCGCCTGATCGAGGAGCGCACCATCGACGTGCTGCAGCCCGATGTGATGTGGGTGGGCGGGCTCACGGCGCTCTTACAGATCGCGGCACAAGCGGCCGCCTACGACATCCCGGTGATTCCGCACGGCTCGGGGCCGTACTCGTACCAGTTCATTGCCAGCCAGCCGTCGCAGTCGCTGTGCGAGTATGTGGCGGCCAGTCCGGATGGGCGGTCGATCCGTCCGATCTTCGGCAAGCTGTTCACCGGTGAAGACCTGCCGCAGAACGGTCGACTAAAGGTCAGTAGCGCGCCGGGCTTCGGCATGGAAATAGCTGATCGTAGCCTGCTTAAGCCATTCGCCTGACCCAGGAAGAAAATTTCATGAACCAGATTGATCTCAACGGCCAGGTGGCCGTCATCACCGGCGGTGCGCAGGGCATCGGCTTCGCCATCGCCAAGCGCCTGGTCGCCTCGGGCGCCAAGGTCAGCCTTTGGGACATGAACGCCGAACTGCTCGCGAGCGCCAAGGCCGAGCTCGGCGCCGCTGCGTCGACCATTGCTGTGGACATCACCTCCTACGAGGCGATCGCCGCCGCCGTCGCGGAAGTCGAAAAGAGCCTCGGCAAGCTAGACATCCTCGTCAATTCCGCAGGGATCGCCGGCAAGAACGCCCCGCTCGACGAGTACGATCTCGACGAATGGCACCGCGTCATCGACATCGATCTCAACGGCGCGTTCTATGTCAACCGTGCCGTGCTGCCGGGCATGAAGGCTCGCAATTACGGCCGCATCGTCAACATCGCCTCGATCGCTGGCAAGGAAGGCAACCCGAACGCCTCCGCCTACGCCGCGGCCAAGGCCGGCGTCATCGGCATGACCAAGGCGGTCGGCAAGGAAGTGGCGAAATACGACATCGCCATCAACGCCATCACCCCGGCCACCGCCAAAACCCGCATCCTCGACGAACTGAAGCCCGAGTTCATCGACTACATGCTGAGCCGCATCCCCCGCGGCCGATTCCTCGAAGTCGAGGAAGCCGCCAACATGGTCGCCTGGCTGGTGAGCAAGGAAAACAGCTTCACGACGGCCTCGGTGTTCGACCTGAGCGGCGGGCGCGCCACCTACTGATTGCTCGTTACAGCCGATCCAGCGCTCCATAGAGCGGCGTCATCGCCGCTTCGATCTGCCCGAACAGCGGCATCATCCGCGCGTAGGTCTCGGCCCACTCGGGCACCGGCGCCACCTCGCGCTCGATCGACACCATCTGCGCTATCGCCTCTGCGATACTCACCCCCGCCGTCGCGTGCTGCGCCAGTATCGCGCCGCCGATCACGCCGCATTCCAGCACCCGCGGTACCAGGATCGGCGTCCCGTAGACGCTCGCCTTGATCTTCAGCCACAGGTCCGACCGTCCACCACCACCGGCCGCAATGAAGCGCTCCGGCCGCCCGCCATGCGCGGTAATCCGCTCGAACTGCCGGCCCAGCGCCATCGCCACACCCTCCAGGACCGCGCGGTTCAGCTCCGCCTTGCCATGCGTCGCCGTCAGCCCGAAGAACTGGGCCCGCGAATTGCGAGCCGGCCCCAGCCGCGCACCCGATAGGAACGGCAGGAAGAACAGCCCGTCCGAGCCGGCCACCGCCGCTTCCGCCGAGGTCTCCGTCGTGCCGTTGCCGATAGCGTTCGTCGCCCAGCGGATGGCATCGCCGCCGGCGTCGACCAGCGTGAACGCCCCCCACAGCCCACCCGGGACTGCCATATTGGCCACCTGCGGATCGTGAAGCGGGTCCGTCCGCAGCAGCGTGGCGATCGACGAAGTGCCGGCAATGTCCGACGCCATGCCGGCCTTGGCGGCACCGGAACCCAGCAGCGCCAGCGGCATGTCACCGCCGCCGGCCAGCACCGGCGTCCCCTCTCGCAGCCCGGTCTCCCGCGCCGCACCGCCGGTGACGGCGCCGATGATGTCCGCAGCGGCATGGATCGATGGCAGAAGGTCGCGGTTCAATCCCAGCGCCGAAACCAGCTCATCCGACCAGGTGCCCGAACGTGCATCGGTCAGAAAGCTGGTCGAGGCCTCGCTCCAGTCGGTGGCCCGCACGCCGGTCAGCCGCAGGTTGATGAAATCCTTCGGCGTCAGCGCCGTCTCGGCCGCGTCATAGGCCTCGGGCGCATGGTCGCGAAGCCATTGTAGCTTGAACGCGGGCCAGGCCGGGGTCGCCGGGTTGGCGGTGAGGTAGGCGTAGGACTCGTACGGCCGCGCCTGCTCCCAGGCCTCAACTTCCGCAGTCGAGCGCTTGTCGTTCCACAGCAGCACGCTGTCGCTCGCGAGCCCGTCGCCCGCGCCGATCAGCACCGTGCCGTGCATCTGCCCGCACACGCAAATCGCTCCGATCCGCCGGTCCGATTTGCCGGCCACCTCGCGGATCGCCTCGGCCGTCGCCGCCCACCAGGCGGTGGCGCTCTGCTCTGCCCAGGCGAAGCGCGGGATGGTCTGCGCGAAGCCGCGGCTGGCGAATGCGGTGATGGTGCCGCGCCGGTCGACCAGTGCGGCGCGGACGCTCGAAGTGCCGAGGTCGACGCTGAGAGTGAGATCGTCCGTCATCGCGCGGGGTGTTGTCCGTTCTAATCGCGGCCCGTTGTCCGGCCGGGAGTAGAGACCATCCGCCCCCAGCTAAGCAAGCACCCGGAACCGACGAAGGGCCGACTTGACTAAGTAACCAGACGGTGAATTATGCATGGGCGGCCTGCGGGAGGAATCCGGGTCGTATCCATCCGGACGAGGACTACCCAATTGAAATACGCGATAGTTGGCGTCGGTGGGCGCCATGCCATGTTCCGCAAAGCGATCACCCAGACGCACGCGGAGGGCAACGACCTGGTCGCGCTCTGCGACGTGAATGAGACGCGGCTCGCCCTCTCCGCCGGCAAGATCCCGAAGCAGGGCAACGGCATCGCCACCTACGAGGCAGCCGATTTCGACCGGATGATCGCCGAGCAGCAGCCCGACACGGTGATCGTCACCACGCCGGATTACCTGCATCACGAGTACATCGTCGCGGCGCTGAAGGCCGGCCGCAACGTGATGACCGAAAAGCCGATGACGGTCGATTTGCAGAAGCTCCGCGCAGTGCTCGAAGCGCAGCAGCAGAGCGGCAAGAAGCTCACCGTCACCTTCAACTATCGCTACACGCCGGCCCGCACGCAGCTCAAGGACCTGCTGATGTCGGGCGTCATCGGCGACATCACCGCGGTGGATTTCCGCTGGTACCTCGACCGCGTGCACGGCGCCGACTATTTCCGCCGTTGGCACCGCTACAAGGAGAAATCCGGCGGGCTGCTGGTGCACAAATCCACCCACCATTTCGACCTGATGAACTGGTGGGTCGCCTCGACCCCCAAGACCGTCAGCGCCAACGGCAAGCGGGTGTTCTACACACCTGAGATGGCCGAGGAGCTCGGGCTCGGTGGCCATGGCGAGCGCTGCCACGGCTGCCCCGTGTTCGACAAATGCGACTACCGGCTCGATCTCGCCGGTGACCCAGCGCTGCGCGAGCTGTACCTCGATGCCGAAGGTGACGACGGGTACCTGCGCGACAAGTGCGTGTTCGCCGACGACATCACCATCGAAGACACCATGCAGGTGCAGGTGAAATACGCCAACGACGTGTTCCTCAACTATACGCTCTGCGCCTACAGCCCCTGGGAAGGGCTGGAGATCAAGTTCCACGGCACCAAGGGCGAGCTGACACACCGGCATGTCGAAGTGCACGGCGTCTTCGGCGGCGTGCGCGACAAGGTGCAGGAAGACGCCATGAGCACGACGCTGCACCTCGCCGGCGGCTTGCCGGAGGCTGTCGACGTGTGGGCCGGCCACGGCGACCACGGCGGTGCCGACCCGGTCATGCTGGGCTACCTGTTCGAGCCCGAGAGCATGGAACCGGATCGCTACAACCGCGCCTCGACGCACAAGGAAGGCGCCTGGTCGATCCTCACCGGCATCGCGGCGAACGCGTCGATTGCGTCGGGGCAGACCGTGGATGTGGACAAGATGCTGGCGGAGGCGGGGATCAATCTGGCGCGGTAGTGCGTGGGGCCACCCCCACCCTTGATCCCTCCCCACAAGGGGGAGGGAGACCTAAGGCCAGAGCACCAGGCTTCGCCCAACCTCCAGCAGCATGATCCCTACAGCCGATAGCGTCGTCAGGACGGCCAGCGTTCGTTCAAACCAGTGCAGGCGGTGCCGGTGGGTTACGCGGTGACCGTCGTGATCGGCATTGGCTTCCATTTTCCCCTCCATTTGTCCGTAAGAGCTAAACCACCAGTTCCATCCGGTCCGCCGGAAACCGCGTCAACATCGCGTGGATCGGCACCCCGTCCGCATCCAGATCCACTGCGTCCGACACCAGCACTACCGACCCCGGCGCCAGCTTCAGCGCCTGCGCCTCATCGGTTGTGGCGTGCCGCGCCGAAATCCGCGTCGAGCCGCGTGAATAGTCCTCGATGCCGTAGCGCTTCAGCGCCGCCGTAACCGACCCGGCCTCCACGTAAGCCGCATCGAACCCGGCGAACCGCGCTTCCGGCAGCCAGCCCGTCGCGCGTGCCAGCGGCCGGCCATCGGCGAATGATACGGTCTCCTGCCGGATCAGCCGCGTCCCCAGCTTCACCGCCAACGCCTCCGCCAGCCGCGCCGTCGCCCGCTCGATCTTCGATGACAGCAACTGGCTGCTGCGCTGCCGCACCTGTCCCGCCAAGCCCTCGGAAAACCGCGTGCGCCGCCCGATCGGATAGCTCAGCCGTCGTGCCTCAGCGACGAAGGTGCCGCGCCCATGCTCGGCGCGCAGCACGCCTTCCTCCTCCAGCACCGCGAGGGCCCGGCGCACCGTATGCCGGTTGACGCCGAAGCGTTCGGCCAGCGTCAGCTCGCCATCCAGCTTGTCGCCGCTCTCCAGCTTGCCGCCGATGATCTCGAGGCGGATGGCGTCGGCGATCTGGCGCCACAGCGCCACCCCTCCGGCAGGGGCGATTTCGGTTCGGCTCAAGATTGTCATTGCATCTTCACACGGTCGGCCTATAGCGGGGCGAAACGACAGTACTTGTCTATTTTACTATACAAGTTGGAGCAAGAGCCAATGTTTGAGGCGCCTGCGAATAACCCCCGCCAGGAGGCGATGGCGGTGTTGAGCCACGCCACGCCGAAGCGGCTCGGCGAGCTCTGGGCCGCCTGGTCCGACAAGCCCGCCTATCACAAGGTGCGGGGTCCGGAGACCGGGCTGGTGATGGTGCGCGGCCGCGCCGGTGGCGGCGGCAATGCTTTCAATCTCGGCGAAGCGACGGTGACCCGCGCCACGGTGCGGCTCGAAACCGGCGAGGTCGGCCATGCCTATTGCCTCGGACGCGACGGCGACAAGGCGGTGCAGTCGGCGCTGTTCGACGCGCTGCTGCAGCGCGATGCCGAAGCCGTCGAAACGCTGGTGCTGAAACCGCTGCGCGAAGAGCAGGCGGCGGCCGATGCCAAGCTCCGTGACGAGACCGCGGCCACCAAGGTCGACTTCTTCACCATGGTCCGGGGAGACAATTGATGGAGACGACAATCGAGGGCGGTTTCGCCGACCTAGTGCTCGGCGCGCAGAACGTCTTCCGCGCCGTCATGAACGCGCTGGCCCGTCCGGGCACGGTGCAATCGATCGCCTCGGACGCTGCACCGCCGGCACCGCTCACCCCGGAACTCGGCGCCGTGGCGCTGACCCTCTGCGATCACGACACGCTGGTCTGGCTGGACCCCGTCCTCGCCGCTAACGAGGCCGTGGTGAAGTGGCTGGCCTTCCACTGCGGCGCGCCGCTGACATCAGATATCGGCGAGGCGGCGTTCGCGCTGGCCACCGATGCAAGCCAGTTGCCGCGCCTCGAAGCCTTCGGGCAGGGGACCGACGAGTACCCGGATCGCTCGACCACCGTCGTGCTGGCTGTCGACACGGCCAAGCAGGCCGTGACCCTCAAAGGCCCCGGTATCAGGGATCAGCTTACCACCGAGCTGCCGCTCCCCGGCGGCGACTTCCTCGACCAGTGGGCCGAGAATCGCACTCGTTTTCCGCGTGGCGTCGACCTGCTGCTCGTTCGCGACGGCACGGTTGTCGGCCTGCCGCGCACCACCCGCATTTCGGAGGCCTGAGCCATGTATGTTGCCGTCAAGGGCGGCGAGGCCGCCATTGCCAATGCCCACCGGTTGCTCGCCGATCGCCGCCGCGGCGATCGCTCGGTGCCGGCCTTGCGCCTCGACCAGATCATCGAACAGCTCGGCCTCGCAGTCGATCGCGCCATGGGCGAGGGCTCGCTCTATGACCGCGAGCTCGCGGCGCTCGCCATCGTCCAGTCGCGCGGCGACCTGATCGAGGCGATCTTCCTCGTTCGCGCCTATCGCACCACGCTGCCGCGCTTCGGCTACTCGAAGCCGATCAATACGGCGGCGATGAAGATCGAGCGGCGCGTCTCGGCGACGTTCAAGGATCTGCCGGGCGGCCAACTGCTCGGCCCCACATTCGACTACACGCACCGGCTGCTTGATCCCTCGATCGCCGAAGGCGCTGAGGTCGATGACCCGGCGGCCCGGCTTAGCGACGACGAGCATGCGCCGCGCGTCACCGACCTGCTCGACCATCAGGGACTGATCGAGCCCGACGTGTCTGAGCCGCAGGACGAGATCGGCGATCTCACCCGCGAGCCGCTGGAGTTTCCGCTCAACCGCGATCGGCGCCTGCAGGCACTGGCCCGTGGCGACGAGGGGTTTCTCCTCGCGCTCGGCTATTCGACGCAGCGCGGCTATGGCCGCTCGCACCCGTTCGTCGGTGAAATCCGCATCGGCGAAGTCGAGGTCGAACTTGACATCCCGGAACTCGGCTTTGCCGTGAACCTCGGGCGCATCCGGGTCACCGAGTGCCAGATGGTCAACAAGTTCAAGGGCAACGCCAAGGTGCCGCCGCAGTTCACCCGCGGTTACGGCCTCGTCTTCGGCCAGGCCGAGCGCAAGGCCATGGCGATGTCGCTGGTCGATCGCTCGCTGCGCGCCGGCGAACTCGGCGAGGACGTGAACCACCCAGCACAGGACGAGGAGTTCGTCATCTCCCACTCCGACAACGTGCAGTCGACCGGCTTCGTCGAGCACCTGAAGCTGCCGCACTACGTCGATTTCCAGGGCGAACTCGGGCTGCTGCGCGAAATGCGCGCCGAGCACGACATCGCCGACGAAGCGGAAGCCTACCCGGAGGCGGCAGAATGACCTCACTCTCCGCCGCCATCACCACCACCGTCGCCACCCCCATCGGCGTCCGCCCCAGAGGCGCTCGCTCCGCCAGCGTCACCGTTGTCGCTACCGCGCGGACGCCGGCCACTGCTGCGCGCGGCAAAGAACAAAATCACGAGCGCGACAGCAAATACCGGGATCCAGCGCCAGTCGAATTCCACAGCCATCAGGTCTTCCTTGAGCCTATGCGTCCCGCGATAAGAGGCTAGCCGATAATGAATATCGCCAAGTACAACTTCGCCTATCTCGACGAGCAGACCAAGCGGATGATCCGCCGGGCCATCCTCAAGGGCATCGCCATCCCCGGCTACCAGGTGCCGTTCGCTTCCCGCGAAATGCCGATGCCCTATGGCTGGGGCACCGGCGGCGTGCAGGTCACCGCCTCGATTATCGGGCCGGACGACGTGCTCAAGGTCATCGACCAGGGCGCCGACGACACCACTAATGCCGTCTCGATCCGGGCCTTCTTCGCCAAGGTCGCCAATGTCGCGGTGACGACGCATACAGAAGAAGCGACGATCATCCAGACGCGGCACCGCATTCCGGAGGCCAAGCTCACCGAGGGTCAGGTGCTGGTCTACCAGGTGCCGATCCCCGAGCCGCTACGCTTCCTCGAGCCGCGCGAAACCGAGACGCGCAAGATGCACGCGCTCGAGGAGTACGGGCTGATGCACGTCAAGCTCTACGAGGACATCGCAAAGCAGGGCCGCATCGCCACGACCTATGCCTACCCGGTGAAGGTCGAGGGCCGCTACGTCATGGATCCCTCCCCGACGCCGAAGTTCGACAACCCCAAGATGCACATGTCGGAGGCGCTGCAGCTGTTCGGCGCCGGCCGCGAAAAGCGCATCTACGCTGTGCCGCCCTACACCGAAGTGGTGAGCCTCGATTTCGAGGATCACCCGTTCGAGATCCAGCATTTCGACGAGCCGTGCGCGCTCTGCGGCGCCACTGGAGTCTACCTCGACGAGGTCATCCTCGATGACAAGGGCGGGCACATGTTCGTCTGCTCGGACACCGACAACTGCGAGGACCGCGGCGAGCATGGCCATCGCGGCAAGCTCGCCGGCCATGCCCTGGAGGCAGCGGAATGACCACCAAAGTTTCAGCTACCGAACCGTTGCTTCGGGTCACCGAACTCTCGAAGTTCTATGGCAGCCGCATGGGTTGCGCCGACGTGTCGTTCGAACTCTGGCCCGGCGAGGTGCTGGCGGTGGTCGGCGAATCCGGCTCGGGCAAGACGACGCTGCTCAACTGCCTCTCGACCCGGCTGGAGCCGACCTCCGGCGTCGCTGAGTATCGGATGCGCGATGAAGTCTGGCGCAATCTCTACGATCTCAGCGAAGCCGAGCGCCGCTTCCTGATGCGGACCGACTGGGGGTTCGTCCACCAGAACCCGGCCGATGGCCTCCGTATGACCGTCTCCGCCGGCGCCAATGTCGGCGAGCGGATGATGGCGGTGGGCGACCGGCACTATGGCAAGATCCGCTCCACCGCCATCGAGTGGCTCGGCCGCGTCGAGATCGCCGAGGATCGCGTCGACGACGAGCCGCGCGCCTTCTCCGGCGGCATGAGGCAGCGGCTGCAGATCGCCCGCAACCTCGTCACCCATCCTCGACTCGTCTTCATGGATGAGCCGACCGGCGGGCTCGACGTGTCGGTGCAGGCGCGCCTGCTCGACCTGATCCGCGGGCTCGTCTCTGATCTCGGGCTCTCGGCCATCATCGTCACCCACGATCTGGCGGTGGCGCGGCTGCTGTCGCACCGGATGATGGTGATGAAGGACGGCTACGTGATCGAGCAGGGGCTCACCGACCGGGTGCTCGACGATCCGCGCGAGCCCTACACCCAACTTCTCGTTTCCTCGATCCTGCAGGTGTGACGATGACCGCACTTATGACTGTTCGCGACGTCGCCAAGAGTTTCACGATGCACCTGCGGGATGGTATTGTATTGCCGGTGGTCAACGGCGTCGATTTTGAGGTCCGTGCAGGCGAATGCGTGGTGCTCGGCGGCCCCTCCGGCGCCGGCAAGTCGTCGCTGCTCAAGATGGTCTACGGCAATTACGGCGTCGATGCCGGCTCGATTTCGCTGATCCACCACGGCCAACCGGTGGACCTCGCGACCGCCAGCCCGCGTACCGTGCTCGACCTCCGCCGCGACACCATCGGCTACGTCAGCCAGTTCCTCCGCACCGTGCCGCGCGTTTCGACGCTCGATGTGGTGGCCGAGCCCCTGGTCAGCCGCGGCACCTCGCGCGACGAAGCCACCGCGAAGGCCCGCGAACTCCTCGCCCGGCTCAATCTGCCGGGGCGGCTGTGGTCGCTGCCACCCGCCACCTTCTCCGGCGGCGAGCAGCAGCGCGTGAACATCGCCCGCGGCTTCATCACCCCGCATCCGGTGTTGCTGCTGGACGAGCCGACGGCATCGCTCGACGCCACCAACCGCGCCGTAGTCGTCGAGATGATCGCCGAAAAGAAGCGCGCCGGCGTCGCGCTCCTTGGCATCTTCCACGACGAGGAGGTCCGTGGTCAGGTCGCGGACCGGATCGTCGATGTCACCCAGTTCGCCCCAAGGAAAGCCGCGTGAAACTCTCGGAGACGCCTGTCATCCACCCGACCGCCAGCGTCAAGGATTCCGTACTCGGCAAATACACCGAGATCGGCGCCAACTGCGACGTTCACCGCTCAACGCTGGGGGACTATTCGTACCTCGTCGACGGTACCCAGGTCGCCTATGCCGAGATCGGCAAGTTCGCCAACATTGCGGCGAACGTCCGGATCTATGCATCCAAGCACCCGATGCAGCGCGCCTCGCTGCACCACTTCACCTATCGATCGAGCTGGTATTTTGAAGGCGAGGCCGATGACGCAGCGTTCTTCGACTGGCGCGCCGACAACGGCATCAGCATCGGCCACGACACCTGGATCGGCCACGGCGCGGTGATCATGCCCGGGGTGAGGGTCGGCCACGGTGCCATCATCGGCTCCAACGCGGTGGTCACCAAGGACGTTGCGGACTTCGCCATCGCCGTCGGCGTTCCCGCCAAGCCGATCCGCCAACGCTTCCCCAGCCCCATCGCCGATCGCCTGCTGGCGCTCAGCTGGTGGGACTGGGAGCACGAGAAACTGCATCAGGCGCTGCCGGATTTCCGCGCGCTGGAGATCGAAGCATTCCTCGAGACGTACGAAAACTAGCGCCGAAGCGGCGTTGTGACGACTATCGATCAGTTGATGGCGTGGCGAAAATGCTGCGCCCTCAATGCTTTAGCGGACGTGACTCTGCCCTTTTCCACTGTCATGAACACGTCACCGAACCTTCATCCGTGCTTCGCGTTGCGGCCTTAGGTGTCAGTCCCGTTGCTAGCGGGGTGCACGCGCATGCTGAAGATTTCCAAGGTGTCGCGACGGTTCGGCGCAAAGACGGCGGTCGACAACGTCAATCTGGAAATCCCCCAAGGCCAGATGGTCGGGATCATTGGCCGCTCAGGTGCCGGCAAGTCGACGCTGCTGCGGATGATCAACCGGCTCACCGATACCTCGGAAGGCACCATTGCCTTCGGCGGCCGCGACGTCACCACACTGGGCGGCGCGGCGCTGCGCGAATGGCGCTCCGACTGCGCCATGATCTTCCAGCAGTTCAACCTGGTGCCGCGCATCGACGTGCTCACCAATGTGCTGCTCGGCCGGCTCAACGGCCGCTCGACGCTGATGAGCCTGTTCAACGTCTTCACCCACCAGGAGCGCGTCGATGCCATCAAGGCGCTCGACCGGCTCGACATCGCCCAGGTAGCTCTGCAGCGGGCCGGCACCCTTTCGGGCGGCCAGCAGCAGCGCGTCGCCATCGCCCGGGCGCTGATGCAGACGCCAAAGATGATCCTCGCCGACGAGCCGATCGCGTCGCTCGATCCGCGCAATGCGCAGGTGGTCATGGACTCGCTGAAGGCCATCAACGAGCAGCAGAAGATCACCGTCATCACCAACCTCCACACCCTCGATACCGCCCGCAACTACTGCGAGCGGATCATCGGCATGGCGCAGGGCCGCGTCGTCTTCGACGGCACGGCGGACGAACTGACCGAGGCCGCGGCGCGCGAGATCTACGGTGCCGATGGCCTGAAGGAGGCCTTCTCGGAGGCCATTACCTCGACTTCGATCCGGGGCTTCACGCCGCCGCCGGTCACTCAAATCCGCGCCGAACCCGTACTCGTCAACTGACGGCGGCGCGTAGCGACTTTCCCAATCCCGCACATGCAAGGCGGGGCGGAAACCTTCAACAGGAGAGATTTATGCTGAAGAACATTCTTCTGAGCACCGTGGCGCTCGTCGCCATGGGCGCCTCTGCGACCACCACCTTCGCCCAGGAAATCAAGGAATTCCGCATCGGCATTCTTGGCGGCGAAAACGAAGCCGACCGGCTGCGCAACTACCAGTGCCTCGCCGACCACCTCAAGGAAACCTTTGGCTTCGAGAAGGTCTCGCTGTTCCCGGCCGCCGACTATGATGGCGTGATCCAGGGCCTGCTCGGCGGTACCCTCGACGTCGCCGGCCTCGGCGCCTCGGGCTATGCCAAGATCTTCCTCGCCGACCCCAAGGCCGTGGTGCCGATGTTCACCACCCAGCAGACCGACGGCTCGACCGGCTATCACTCGATCGCGCTGGCTCGCAAGGACTCGGGCATCACCGACATCATGTCCGCCAAGGGCAAGAAGCTCGGTTACGCCGATCCGGACTCGACCTCGGGCTATCTGATCCCGCTGACCCAGATCCCGACCACCACGGGCGAGGCCAACGACAAGTTCTTCGCCGCGACCTCGTTCAATGGCGGTCATGAGAACAACGTGCTTGCCATGCTCGACGGCAAGGTCGACGTGGCTGTTGACGACGCCTCGGGCGTTGGCGAGTTCACCGACGGCTGGACCTCGGGCACCGCGCACAAGATGGTCGCCAAGGGCATGCTCGACATGAACGACGTCGTGGAAGTGTGGCGCTCGCCGCTGATCCCGAACGGCCCGACCGTCGCCCGCACCGCGCTCGGCGATGAGTGGATCAAGAAGATCAACGACTTCTACATGGAACTGCCGAAGACCGACGTGGCCTGCTTCAACGCCATCGAAGGCGGCGACTTCACTGGCTATGTCCCGGTGAAGCCGGAGTTCTACCAGCCGATCATCGACGCCCGCAAAGCGTCGATCGGCGGCTGATCCAAGGATCGTTTGGGGCGGGTGCGACGAGCACCCGCCCCAAGTCTATCCAGCGACAGGCCAGACCCAGCCCATGACCCTCACCGCACCCGACGCCGGCTCGGACGTCGTTCATCACGTCGACAGTGCCTGGCGCAAGCTCAGCGCCCAGCGCCGGCTCTACAGCTTCATCGGGCTGGGGCTGCTCGCCGTCGTGCTGTTCTTCTCGTTGAAGTTCGCCGACGAGAGCAATGCGGGCCATTTCGTCGAGCGCCTGCCGCATCTGTTTGATTTCACCTCGTGGCTGATCCCGCAGGACTGGAACGACGTCTGGCGCGCTCTGCTCGACCTGCCAACGCCGAACGACACCGGGACCTTCGAGACCAACTTCCCCGACGGACGGCTGCAGGTTACCCCCGACTTCTACATCCCCGAGTACTTGCACCTGATGGTCATCACCATCAACGTGGCGCTGGTCTCGACGATGATCGGCTTTATCGGCGCCTTGGGCCTGGCGTTTCTCGCCGCCCGCAACATGATGCCGATCGCGCCGGTGCGCTTCTTTGTGCGCCGCTTCATGGAAATTCTCCGCGCCTTCCCCGAAATCGTCGTCGCCGGGTTCTTTGCCGCGGTCCTTTCCCTTGGCCCGATCGCAGCGATCTTTGCGGTGGGCATGCATACGATCGGCGCGCTCGGCAAGCTGTTCTACGAGGTGATCGAGAACATCGACATGAAGCCCGACGAGGGGCTGAAGGCGGCCGGCGGCAATTGGCTGGAGCGGGTGCGCTTCGGGGCCATGCCGCAGGTCACGCCGAACTTCACCTCCTATGCGCTGCTGCGTTTCGAGATCAATGTGCGCGCCTCGACCATCATCGGTGCGGTAGGCGGCGGCGGTATCGGCGAAGAGCTGAAGCTCTCGATCTCGCGCGGCTTCGGCGCCAAGACTTTGGCGCTGATCGCACTGCTGTTCATCACCATCTTCGTCATCGACCAGTTCTCCGGCTGGCTTCGCAAGAAGCTCGTCGGCGACCATGCGTTCCTCGTTTCGGCCTGAGGTGAACTTGAAATGACCGACCTCAGCATCGAACAACGCTTTCCTGCGGTATTCCGGCAATCGCTGGCCAAGCGCTTCCTGCCGCTGGTCCTGCTCATTGGAGTGGTGCTCTACTTCGCCTATGCGGTGTGGTTCTTCGCGCTGTCGAGCGTCCTGGCTGACGCCAAGTGGGATCGTGCCGGCAACATGCTGGCGCAGTGGATCAGCTATGACATCTCCACCGAGTTCCGGCTCGACGGCGCCACCATCGAGCCGAAATGGCCGCGCTTCGGACCGCTGGGCAACGACCCCAATCCGGACTGGATCATCGCCGAGGGCAATGGCGCGACGACGGTCGAGATTGCCGGGCCGGGTACGGCGACGACGTTCTCCAAGGCCAATGTGAGCGTAACCTACGAAGGCCAGACGGTGGTGATCCATCGCGGCGAGGTGCCGCGCATCGAGGGCCCGCAACCCGACTGGCTCGCCATCAAGGGGAGCGACGTCGTGGCCGATTTCGGCTTTGCCGGTAACGTTCGCGTGTCGCCGGAGCGGGTCAAGATCAACAAGCGCGTGCTCGGCTGGGCCAACTTTGTCTTCGATACGAACTCGCCCTATTTCGGCAAATCGGCTGGCGAGGTGTGGGCGCTGTTGTGGAACCCAGAGCGGCTCGACCCCAATCACAGCAACCTCGAACTGGCCTTCGACAACATCTGGAACAACGGCTCCTGGCAGCATGGCGACGTGTGGGTCAAGCTGCTGCAGACCATCGTCATGGCGCTGGTCGGCACGCTGTTCGCGTCGTTGATCGCTTTCCCACTGGCGTTCTTCGCCGCGCGCAACATCACACCGTCCGGCTTTGCCAATCACGGGGTGAAGCGGTTCTTCGACTTCCTGCGCTCGGTCGACATGCTGATCTGGGCGCTGTTCTTCACCCGCGCCTTCGGGCCGGGACCGCTCGCCGGCATCGGCGCGATCTTCCTCACCGAGGTCGGGACGCTCGGCAAGCTCTACTCCGAGGGACTCGAGAACATCGACGACAAGGAGCGCGAGGGCATCAAGTCGGTGGGCGCCAGCCCGACCCAGGTGCAGCGCTATGGTGTCGTGCCGCAGGTGCTGCCGGTAATGATCTCGCAGACGCTGTACCAGTGGGAGTCGAACACCCGTTCGGCGACCATCATCGGTGCGGTGGGCGCCGGTGGTATCGGGCTGAAGCTCTGGGAGGCGATGCGCACCAATTCGAACTGGGCCAACGTCTTCTACATGGTGATCCTGATCCTCATCGTGGTGTTCGTGTTCGACAACATCTCGAATGCGCTGCGCTCGCGACTGATCGGCCGGCAGCAGTAGCTTTCGCCTCGCCTTCTTTCGGCTGTCACAATTGTTCGCTAGGCGCGGGGCCTAACGGGAGCGACCTCCAATGACCGACGAACTGATCCTCACCAATGCCCGCATCGTGCTTGCCGACGAGGTGATCCTCGGCTCGGTGAAGGTCACCGATGGTCGCATCACCGATGTCGGCGCGCCGTTCGCCGGTGGCATCGATCTCGACGGCGACTACCTGATGCCGGGCTTCGTCGAGCTCCATACCGACCACATGGAAGGTCACTACGCGCCGCGCCCCGGCGTGCGCTGGAACCCGATCGCATCGGTGCAGGCGCATGACGCGCAGGTCGCGGCTTCCGGCATCACCACGGTGTTCGACGCACTGCGTGTCGGGCTCAATGATGACAGCGGCATGCTGGCGGAGGATTTCCTGAAGCTCGGCGCGGCGATTCATGCCGGCGTCGATGCCGGGTGGCTGCGTGCCGACCACTACATCCACCTGCGCTGCGAAGTGGCGGCGCCCGATTGCCTTGAGTCTTTCGCCGCCTTCGAGGGCGACCGGCTCGTGAAGCTCGCTTCGCTGATGGACCATTCGCCAGGGCAGCGCCAGTTCGCTTCGGTCGAGGCCTATCGCAACTACTACCAGAAGAAAAAGCGCATGTCGGACGCCGAGTTCGAAGCCTTCGCCGAGCGGCGGACGCGTGAGTCGGCCGAGTTCGCATTGCCGCATCGCGACGCGATTTCCGGCAAAGCACGAGAGATGGGCATCGTCCTTGCCAGCCACGACGACGCGACGGTCGAGCAGGTGGCGGACGCCACCGCGCGCGGCATCAGGATCGCCGAGTTCCCCACCAGCCTCGAAGCGGCGCAGGCGTCGCGCGATGGCGGCATGTCGATCCTGATGGGAGCGCCCAACGTCGTGCGTGGCGGCTCGCATTCGGGGAACGTCTCGGCCCGCCAGCTGGCCGAGGCCGGGCTGCTCGACATCCTGTCGTCGGATTATGTGCCGTTCAGCCTGATGCAGGCGGTATTCTCGCTGGAAGATACCATCACCCTGCCCGAGGCAGTGGCGATGGTGACGCGCCATCCGGCCGGTGCCGCCGGGTTCGAGGATCGCGGCGAGATCGCCGTCGGCAAGCGCGCCGATCTGGTGCAGGTCGCCAGCCTCGAGGGCGTGCCCGTGGTGCGCACAGTGTGGCGCGAAGGGCGGCGGGTGCTCTAGAAACAGTGAGACCGCCGCAATTCCCTGCGGCGGTCTCACTCAATTCTACGCTGAACCTCAGTTCACGCGCTTGCCGTCCTTGTTGAACAAGTGGACGACCGAGAGGTCCGGGGCCACCTTGATCTTCGAGCCCGGCTGCGCGGTGATGCGCTCGCGGAAGATGCCGTTGATCGACTGCGTGCCGATGCGGCCGATGACCTGGGTTTCCGAACCGGTCGGCTCCAGCACGATGACCTCGATCTCGATGCCGTTCGGATCGAGGTGCAGGTGCTCGGGGCGGATGCCGTAGATGGCGGCGTCGGTGGCGCCCGGAATGGTCGGGAGCAGGATGCCGTCGGTGGTCTTGAAGCCCTCGGGTGTGGTCTGGCCGTTGATGAAGTTCATCGACGGGGAGCCGATGAAGCCGGCGACGAAGGTGTTGAGCGGACGATCATACAGGTCGAGCGGGGTGCCCATCTGCTCGATGACGCCGTCGCGCATGACCACGATCTTGTCGGCCATGGTCATGGCTTCGACCTGGTCGTGGGTCACGTAGATGGTGGTGGTCTTCAGCCGCTGGTGCAGTTCCTTGATCTCGGAGCGCATCTGCACGCGGAGCTTCGCGTCGAGGTTGGACAGCGGCTCGTCGAACAGGAAGACCTGCGGATCGCGCACGATGGCGCGGCCCATGGCGACACGCTGGCGCTGGCCGCCCGAGAGCTGGCGCGGCTGGCGGTCGAGAAGCTTTTCGAGGCCGAGGATCTGCGCGGCGCGATCGACCTTGGCCTTGATCTCGGTCTTGGGCACGCCCTTGAGCTTCAACGAGAAGCCCATGTTCTGCGCCACCGTCATGTGCGGGTAGAGCGCGTAGTTCTGGAACACCATGGCGATGTCGCGTTCCTTGGGCGGCAGGTCGTTGACCACGCGATTGCCGATGCCGATCTCGCCCGAGGTGATTTCCTCGAGGCCGGCGATCATGCGCAGCAGGGTAGACTTGCCGCAGCCCGACGGGCCGACCAGCACGACGAATTCGCCGTCGGAAATGTCGACCGACACGCCCTTCAGCGCTTCAAAGCCGCCGTAGTGCTTGCCGGCCTTGTTGATGGTTACAGGTGCCATGAGGTTCCTCGTCCCTAGCGCGGGGAGTGTGCCCGCTTTCCCCCGCACCTTCGGCGACAGGTTCGGCCAGCGTCAAGGCGGGTTCGTGCGGCATAATACCAAAGTCTAAGAAAACTCTAATACTAAAGTAGCATACCGTGTGGCGAAGAGACCTGTTGGCGGGCTGGCTTGCCCTTCCCGTTCGAGCCGCTATTGATCAAGGCATGACCGACATCACCGCTCTCGACGCCGCAGACCCGTTCGCCCGCACCCGGACGCTGTTCGACCTCCCGGATGGCATCATCTACCTCGATGGCAACTCGCTGGGAGCGCTTCCGCGGGCGGTGAAGGCGCGAGTCAACGACGTCGTCGCCACGCAATGGGGCGAGGGGTTGATCCGGAGCTGGAACACCCACGACTGGATCGACCTGCCGAGCCGGGTCGGCGAGCGCATCGCCAAGCTGATCGGAGCGGCGCCGGGGACGGTGATGGTAGCCGACTCCACCTCGGTGAACCTGTTCAAGGCGCTGGTGACGGCGCTGCGGCTGCGGCCGGGGCGCAAGGTGATCCTCTCCGAGCGGCACAACTTTCCAACCGACGCCTACATCGCGGCGGGTGTGGCCGAACTCTTGGGGCAGGGGCACGAACTGCGGTTGGTGGAAGCCGGAGAGATTCCCGGAGCGCTGAGCGACGACGTGGCCGTACTGATGTTGACCGAGGTCGACTACCGCACCGGGGCGCGGCTCGATATGGCTAGGCTGACTGCCGCGGCGCACGCTGCCGGGGCGCTAACAGTGTGGGACCTGGCGCATTCCGCAGGAGCGTTCCCCGTCGATCTCGGCCGGGCCGATGCGGATTTCGCAGTTGGGTGCGGTTACAAATATCTCAACGGCGGGCCGGGGGCGCCTGCATTCATCTACGCGGCGCCACGGCATCTCGACGGACTGCAGCAGCCGCTGACCGGGTGGTTGGGCCATGCAGCGCCGTTCAGCTTTGCCGAGACATATCGGCCCGCCGAGGGCATCGGCGCGATGCGCGTGGGCACGCCGTCAGTGTTGTCGATGTCGGCACTGGATGCCGCGCTCGATGTGTTCGATGGCGTCGATCTCACGGCACTGCGCGTCAAGGCAGATGCACTGTTCGAGCTGTTCACCAGCGAGGTGGCGCGGCTTGCGCCGGAACTGCAACTTGCGACGCCGACCGATTGGGCTCGGCGCGGCACACAGGTATCACTGCGGCATCCCGAGGCTTATGCGGTGATGCAGGCACTGATCGCCGCCGGGGTGATCGGCGATTTCCGCGAGCCGGATATTCTGCGCTTCGGGCTGACGCCGCTCTATCTCAGCTTCGCCGATGTGCAGAGGGCGGCGGGCATTCTGGGGGAGGTGATGAGAACCGGAGCGTGGGACCGGCCGCAGTACAAACTGCGAGCCAAGGTCGTCTGACGCCAAGGGCGTTCATTGCTGTTCATCGTTGCGGCGATCGGGCGGCGCTGGCGCGGCAATCTCAGAACAGTTCGGCTTCGCCGTGCACACCATGAGCGGCGCTACCCGAGAGGGTAGGCACGCGCAACTCGTCGAGCACCAGGCTCGACCAGATTTCTTCATAGACCGAATCCGGCGCGGTCGGCGGCAGCAGGGCGAACTGGCGCACGGCCAGTGCCATGTTCTGGCAGCGCTGCTCGATCCGGTCCTGGCCCTGGAGCGCGTTGACGATGATCCGGGCCGCCTCGCGTCGCGCTTCGTCAGCCGACATCGACCTGTCGGCGAGGAGTTCGAGGGCCTGCGTGACGCCTTCCACCATGCCGGCGGTCTGACGTGCGGTTTCATCGAGCTCGCGGGCGAGCCTTTGGAGAGACATGTAGAGCTAAACCCCCGTAGTACGTTTCGACCATAGCGCGGATTTCTGAATGGCTCCTTGCGAATGCGGCGGGTCAGGGTCAACGCGAGCGGTTTGGTTAGCGCTTCACTAACGAATTGACGGTAACGATGACATACTAGGTTTTCTCGGGTCGAACGTTACTATGGTCTTGTCGAGTTCACTGCCTCCCGAGTTCGATCGTGGTGTGGTGACGACCGTACATCAGGGTGATTGCCTGGTGTCGAACGAGCCCGACCTCACCTTCTCCACCGTGCTGGGCAGTTGCATTTCGGCCTGCGTCCGCGACCGCGTCGCGAACGTCGGCGGGATGAACCACTTCCTACTCGCCGAACAGTCGGCGTCGGCGGCCGATCGCTACGGCGCCTCGGCGCGCTATGGCGCGTTCGCCATGGAACAACTGATCAACAAGGTGCTGACGCGCGGCTCGGGCCGCAAGGCCAACCTCGAGATCAAGGTTTTCGGGGGCGGCAAGATCAACGGTGCGCTCGACGATATCGGGCTCAAGAACATCGAGTTCGTGCGCGAGTTCCTCGCCAATGAAGGCTACGAGATGGCCAAGGAAGATCTCGGCGGCACCTACGCGCGCCGCGTGATGTTCAAGCCTTACTCGGGCAGGGCGTTCATCAAGCGGCTCGACAACACCGCCAACGCCTCGATCGCCAAGGAAGAATTGGCGGTTGCCGCCAGCCGCCGCAGCATCATCACCAAGCCGGTGGTCGACGACATCGAACTGTTCTGAGTGGGCAGCCTTACCAAGTCGTTACGCGTAGGCCGCGCAGTATAGGTTTGATTAACCATTCCGGTTTTAGGGTCGCGGCGAGGGCCTGGGGAGGCCCGTCGGGGCTCGGTGATTCGTGCGGCGCTTCAGCGTAGCGCTCATCGCTAATCTTTGCTGGCTTGCCGCCGCGCTGATCGCGCTCGGCGGCGTGTTGCTGTACGGCGTCGGTCTAGCCAGCGCGGCGCTGGCGGTTCTGGCGACACTTGGCGCGATGGCCGGGTCGATGATCGTGGCGTTGCGCGCTGACCATGCATTTGCCGGGCGACTTGCGGCAATCGGGCAAGCAGTAGGCGTGCGGGCCGGCGAGGCGACCAGCCTCGAGGCGATCGTCCAAAGCCTCTGCACCCGGCTGGATCGGGCCTACAACTTCAAGTCAGCGTTCTCCAGCATGCGGCAACCAGCGGCGCTGGTCGATGCCGATGGCGAGGTGCTCGGGGTCAGCAATGGCCTGGCGCTGGTGGAGCCGAGGGCCGAGGAGGGCGGGCTGATTTCGGATGTGCTGGGCGGCGGCGTGCTGCTCGAGGACATGGCCGAGGAGAGTATCGCCGTGGTGGGCGACCGGCGTTACGTGGCTGAGCGGCGGGAACTGGGAGGCGGCCGCTCGATCATCGAGTTTACCCCGGCGGGCCATCACATTGCCGACGATGACTTCGACGCATTCGTCACGGCGCTCGGCAACGGCCGAACCGGTTTCAGGTTCGACGACTGGGGCATGCAGCATTCGCCCGCGCTGAAGGCGCTGGGCGGGGCGCTGGAACAGCTCGATCGCGGCGTGAAGGCGATCGGGCAGTTGCTGGCAGGCGAAGAGGTCGACGCGCTGTTGCTGATGGGCTCGGGTGGCCTAGCGCCGGAGGTGCGGCGCTTCGGTGCGATGCTCGAAGCCATCCTCGACGAGCGCGACGAGGCGGTGGCGGCCAAGGAACAGCTCGAAGCCAAGATGGAGGCGATCCTCCGAGCCATCGACCGCTACCGGGCCAGTGTCAGCAGTCTTGCGGAACTGGCGGACCAGAGCAGGGTAGGGCTCACTGTCGCGTCGAGCGCCATCGAGAAAGGCCGGGTCAAGGCACAATCGGTGCGCACTCTGGAGCGGCAGGCGGTGGCCCTGGCGGCAGATGCCGCGCTGGCGGTGCAGCGCACCAGTGTGTCGGTGGGTGGCGTCGAGAGCACGACGGCCGAGATCGACCGTATGGTCAACAATATCGAGGACGTGAGTTTCCGCACCAATCTGCTGGCGCTCAACGCCGCGGTCGAAGCGGCGCGGGCCGGAGAGAAGGGAGCGGGCTTCGCCGTGGTGGCCGCCGAAGTCCGGACGCTGGCTCAGGCGACGCAGAAGGCGGCACGGGAGATCAAGTCGCTGGTCGGCGCGTCGCGGCGCGAGGCGAGTGCGTCGGTGGCGGAGACCGCATCGCTCAAAAAAATACTGTCCGGGCTCGGCGGGCATTTAGAGAATCTAAGCAATGAGACGGACATGATCGCCGGTGCACTGGATGAGGGCAGCGGCGCCATCGCCCGGCTGGACGGCAGCGTAGCTGCGGTCGGGTCGGAGGCGGCAAGAGCCCTGCAACTCCCGGCGCGCAGACGACAGGCCTAGAACGGGCCGCAGGGGGCAGTATGGAACAGGGCGAATTTGCCCTCAGTGACCGCGAGTTCAATCGGGTCAAGGCACGCGTCTATCAGGAAGCCGGGATATCGCTGTCGGAGGCCAAGCGCACGCTCGTCGTGTCGCGGCTCGGCAAGCTGGTGCGCACGCTGCGGCTCAACTCGTTCGATGCCTATCTCGACTATCTCGAGCAGCGGGGAACACCGGCCGAAGCGCAGGATTTCGTCAACGCGTTGACAACTAACCTGACGCGGTTCTGGCGTGAGGATCACCATTTCGAGCATCTCGAAAATTACGTGCGCCAGTTGATGGCGCAGCGGCCACGGATGGGGGCGAATGGGCGCCCGAAGCTCCGGATCTGGTCGGCAGGTTGCTCCACGGGGCAGGAGCCCTACACCATCGCGCTGGGCCTGCTCGCTGCCCTTCCCGAGCTCAAGCGCTGGGACTTCCGCATCCTCGCGACCGACATCGACACCAATGTCGTGGCGAAGGCGGCCGGCGGGGTCTACCCCGAGGCAGAGCTCAACGGGCTATCGCGGGAACGAAGTGCCCTGTTCGAGCGAGCGGGTGCCGGACAGGTGCAGATCCCTGCGGCGGTGCGCGAGCTGATCTCGTTCAAGCCGCTCAACCTGATGAACAACCCGTGGCCGATGCGGGGCCCGTTCGATGCGGTGTTCTGCCGGAACGTGGCGATCTATTTCGACAAGAAGACACAGGGCGAACTGTTCTCGCGGCTCGGGGCGATCCTGGTGCCGGAAGGGTTCCTCTATATCGGGCACTCGGAGAACCTGGGTGCCGGCGGCAGCAACTTCCGGCTGGTGGGCAAGACCATTTACCAGGCCCGGACACAGCAGAAGGCTAGGGACGCAGCATGAGCATCAAGGTGCTGGTCGTCGACGATTCCGCACTCATTCGCGAGGTGCTGAGCCGCACCTTGGGCAAGGACGGCGACATCGTAGTGGTGGGCACGGCCGAAGACCCGATCGAGGCGCGCAGCAAGGTCAAGGATCTCAACCCGGACGTGGTGACGCTCGATATCGAGATGCCCAACATGAACGGGCTACAGTTCCTCGACAAGTTGATGCGGCTCCATCCCCTGCCGGTGGTGATGGTTTCGACCCTGACCACCAAGGGTGCGAGCGAGACGCTGCTGGCGCTGGAACTGGGCGCGGTGGATTTCGTCGCCAAGCCCAATGCCACGCTGTCGGGTGGGCTCGATGCGTTTGGCGAGAACCTGCGCCAGAAGGTGCGGGCGGCAGCCAATTCCGACGTGAAGGGCCGCGCCTTGAAGGCACCGCCGGCCAAGGTGCCGGTGCGCACTGCTGCCGCGCCGAACGGTGCGCTGATCGCCATCGGCGCGTCAACCGGCGGGGTCGAAGCGATCCGCGTGGTGCTGAGCCAGATGCCGCCGGACTGTCCGCCGATCGTCATAGCGCAGCATATGCCGGCGGGGTTCACGACGCGCTTTGCCGGCAGGCTGGACGAACTGACCGAGCTGACGGTCGTCGAAGCCGAGGACCGGCTGCCACTGCTGCCGGGGCATGCCTACGTAGCACGGGGCGATTTCCATCTCCGGGTCGAGCGCAGCTCGGGCCAGTTGAAGTGCCGGGTCACACAGGACGAACTGGCGTCGGGACACCGGCCGAGCGTCGATGTGCTGTTCGAATCCGTGGCCAAGACCGTCGGGTCGATGGCGGTGGGCGCGATCCTCACAGGTATGGGTCGCGATGGCGCGCGCGGGCTGAAGCTGATGCGCGATGCCGGCGCCTACACGGTGGGGCAGAGCCAGGCCTCGGCGCTGGTCTACGGCATGCCGCGCGTGGCGTTCGAAGAGGGCGCGGTGATCGAGCAGGCGCCCGTCGAGAGTATCGCGGCCCGGCTGGCGGCGGCACTGACGCGGCTCAAATCCGCAGCATAACGCGGCTATCGATTGAAGGTTTGGTAACGGAAAGTGCCTAGGGTTTTTCGATACGCGACCCGTGCGTTTCCCGGGCAGCTAGAAGGCGCAGCGTAACAATGCCGAAGGCAAGTGCAGTTAGCGTGATGATCGTGGATGACCAGCAGTCGATGCGGGGCATCTGCAAATACATCCTCACCCAGCTGGGTTTCACCAACATCGTCGAAGCCAAATCGGGGCGCGATGCCCTCGGCAAGCTCGAAAAGAGCAGTGTCGACCTGATCATTTCCGATTGGAACATGGACGATATCGACGGGCTGACGCTGCTGCGCGTCATCCGCAAACACCCCAAGACGCAGGCGATGCCCTTTATCATGGCCACCGGCCGCTCCGACAAGGAGCAGGTCAAGGAAGCGATCTCCTCGGGCGTGAACAACTACATCATCAAGCCGTTCGACGCCTCGACGATGAAGAAGCGCATCGAGGCGGTGATCGGGGTGTTGTCCTAGGGCGTTCCGCCTAGCGCCGAAACCGCCAAGGCCGCCTTCCGGGCGGCCTTTGTTTTTGCGCCCGATGTAATCGACTACACGCCCGGAAACGCTGGGGCGGCTACGCATCGTTCCGTAACACGAAATTAATCCGCCATGCCTAGTCTTTGCGCAGTCGTGCATGGGCCTTGGGGGATGAGGTCGACGTAGTGGCGGGCGGACGATTCCGGCCTGCCTTCAACGTTTCCACCCCTCAGCAGGCCGCCACTCTGGGGGAGGATGGCATGGGTTGGCTTCCGAAGTTCAAGATCGCGCAAAAGTTGCCGCTGGCGCTGGTCGGGTCAGCTCTGCTGGTCAGCGCGGGGGTCGGTATCGCCAGCTATCTCATCGGCTCGAGCACGGTCGACCGGATGAGCATCCGGCAGATGCAGATGGTGGCCGATGACCGGGCGAAATCGTTCGAGACCTACCTCGAGACCATCCAGTCCGACCTGGTGAACCAGGCGGCGGCGGAGAGCGTGCAGACGACGCTACGCGACTTCGCCATCGGCTGGGGCCAGTTCGCGACCTCGAAGCCGGCGGTTGATCCGATCGCCACGTTGCGCGGCAACTATATCGACAACAACCCGAACGCCGCCGGGGCTCGGCAGGCGCTCGATACGCCGGTGCAGGCGCCGGGCGCCAAGAAGTGGAACTATGATTTCCTCCACTCCAAGGTGCACCCGAATTTCCGCCGCCAGCTCGAAGCGCGCGGCTATTCGGACCTGTTCCTCCTCGATCCCAAGGGGAACCTCGTCTACTCGGTGATGAAGAACGACGATTTCGCCCGAAACTTCGGTGAAGGTGGTGATCTCGCCGATAGCGGTCTCGGCCGGGCATTCCGCGCCGCGGCGGCATTCACCGAGCCGGGCAAGGTCGCCTTCGAGGATCTGAGCCTTTACGCAGTGGCCGGCATGCCTGCGAGCTTTCTCGCGACGCCCGTGTTCGATCCGCGCAACAAACTGGTCGGGGTGATGGCGATCGAGATGCCGATCGCGTCGATCAATGCCATGATGCAGGACAATGCCAACCTCGGGCAGACCGGCGAGAGCTTCCTCGTCGGCGCCGACAAGCTGTTGCGCTCGGACTCGGTATTTTCGGAGGGCGACGACACGCTCACCGCGAGCTATGACGGCCCGGTGGTGGACGCGGCGCTCGCCGGCGCCGATGGCAACGGCGTTACCACCAACTACCGCGGCATGCGGATGCTGGCAACGGCCACGCCGGTGACGTTCAACGGCACCAGTTGGGCCATGGTGACCACGATGGGCGAGGACGAAGTGTTCACGCCGGTGGTCGAGATGCGCAACACGATGCTGCTGGTGGGTGCCGGGCTGCTCGCAGCGGCGGCGCTGCTGGGGTTCCTGTTCTCGCGCAGCATTTCGAAGCCGATCAGCCGGCTGACCGATACGATGGGCGCGCTGGCCCAGGGTAACCTCGAGGTCGAGGTGAAGGGCGCTGAACGCAGCGACGA